>JBGSQW010000093.1:0-122796 GCA_041737885.1 Pyrinomonadaceae bacterium
CATCGGTCTCAAATCCCGGGATAGGACGAACGACCGAGCCGGTGGCGATGATGATGTTCTTGGTCTCGATCGTCTCTTTCTTGCCATCGGCAAGGGCAACTTCGACCTTGCCTTTTCCGACGATCTTTCCAAAGCCGTTGAAGATCGTGGCTTTGTTCTTTTTCATCAGATAGGTCACGCCAGCGGAGTTTTTGGCTACGACGTCAGATTTATATTTCTGAACGCCAGCCCAATCGTAGCTCAGTCCGGTGACCTTTAAGCCGAAGTTCTCAAAATGCCCGGCTTTTTCATACAAATGGGCCGCGTTGAGCAAAGCTTTGGTCGGGATACAGCCGCGTAGGCCGCACGTGCCGCCTAGACGAGCATCTTTTTCCTTTTCAATAATTGCGACTTTTAGCCCAAGCTGCCCCGCGCGGACAGCAGCGACATATCCGCCTGGTCCTGATCCGATGATTGTTACGTCAAATTGTTCTGCCAATGTAGTGTCCTCTGATAAAAGTTTAGATCAATAGCCAACATCAAATTATAGCGAGTTAACCGCATACAAACAAAAACGCGGCGAGATTCGATATCCCGCCACGTATTTATCTGGTCCAAAAATTACTATTTTGCGTCAAAGGTTGACTGAAAATCAGTTAGCAGGTTTTTGAATTTTGTTGATGCGTCCTTGTCCATAGCAAGTTTCATGGCATTTTTCATGGAAACTTCCAAGAGAGCCTTGCCATTATTCGTTATGCTTTCCTCAAGTTTCTTTTTCGTATCGGCACTCACTTGAAATGCTCTTGCTCCTTTCAGGCCATCAAACTTTGCCTTGAGGCCCGCCTTTTTTCCGTCAAATGCCTTTTGTGCATCGTCGATCCCGGCGGAAGTCGGGTTTGCTTCTATCTTTGCGACGATCTCTTTGGTCGCTGCGTCAAATTCGGTGATGAACGCGTTGATCTCCGCATCCTTGCTGCAGCTGGTCAGGCCCAGGCAAAACAGTACTACAAAAAATAGTGTGATCCTTTTCATTTAGTCTTCTCCAGTTATTAAAATTAGCTCCGTATCGAAACTATGTTGGTTGAACGCGGAGTCGATTTAAAAATTGCGATATTCTTAAGGTGAAAATATGGAACACTCAAATGAATTCTTAAAACTTGTAACAGAAGTGATGCCGCATGTTCGCGAAGTGTCGGTGGATGAGGCACGTCAGCGTTTGGAAGGCGGGGCGACGTTGATCGACGTTCGCGAGGACAACGAATTCGAATCCGCCCACGCTGCTGGTGCAAAACACATGGGTCGCGGCGTCATCGAACGCGACATTGTTCAGACGATCCCTGACAAAGACGCTGAGATCATCCTCTACTGCGGCGGTGGTTACCGGTCAGCTCTCGCAACGGACAACCTGCAAAAAATGGGATACACCAACGTCTGGTCAATGGCTGGCGGCTGGCATGCGTGGGAGGAATCCGGTGCACCTGTCGAATAAGAGGTTTAGATAATGACAAACGAGAAAAAAGATATTGAGACTCTGCGTGCCCGGGTTCGTGAGATCGCTTCGGAGCACTATAAACGGGGCGATGTTTTGGGCTGGTTCGATGCTCTTTATCAAGAGGCTGACGGCGATAACGAGATAATTCCCTGGGCGGACCTTGAACCCAACCGTTATTTCCGCGCTTTTGCAGAGTCGACCGGTCTCAAAGGCGAAGGGCGGACCGCGTTGGTCGTCGGCTGCGGCCTCGGCGATGATGCTAAATACTTGCTTGACCTTGGGTTCGAGGTAACTGCTTTTGATATATCTCCGACGGCCATTGACTGGGCAAAACGCCTGCACGCGGATACTGATATCGAGTTTCACACAGCAGATCTATTTGAACCGCCGGCGACGTGGCGGGCGGCCTTCGACTTTGTGCTTGAGATCTACACCATTCAGCCGCTCCCGATCGAGATGCGGCCTGACGTTGTTGACGCGGTCGCATCTTTCGTTGCTGATAACGGGACACTCGTCGTCGTTACACGAGGCCGCGAGGATGACGATGAGCCCGACGAACTTCCCTGGCCTATGTCTCGTCGCGATCTATCTCGCTTTGATCACAACGCCCTGACGCAGACTGCTTTTCACCAGATGCCGGGCGAAGAAGGTGAGCCTGATCGTTTTGTGGTGGAATACCAGCGCAAATAGCTCCTTTTCCATTTCTTTCGAAAAATCGTCTCACTTACGAGGACAAAGTGAGACGGTTTAACTGTTGTCATAATTACCGCTTACGTCTAAATATCGTCTCACTTAGTTAATGATCAAAGCTGAGTGAGACGGGGAATTTTGCCCCACTCTGTGTTTTCCCTGCTCAGATGCCTCGTTCGCTTTGACTGTCTTTCATTCAATCTGACCGGTCATTTTCATTCATCTTGACCGAACTCTAAACAAAGTTTAACGCGTTGAAAACGGCTAAATAGCTGTATTAACACGGTTTAACACAATGGCACGCGCTTTGTATAAGGAGGCGTGGGCAACAGTGCCTGTAAATTTCGCCCCATTAGGAGCTTTGATCGTTATGAAGATTTCAGTTTTCGGATTTAGAACGACCAGACGATTCGCATCAATTGCGATCCTCGCGTCGTTCGTATTCTCTAACGCGTTTGCCGTTGAGGCACTTCGCAGCGAGAACATAAACGTTAAGTCGAATTCATCGGCTATGACAAAATACACTACCGATCTGACGCAGCTGGGCCGTGAAGGCAGATTGCGTGCAGTACTAAGCTTTGAAGCAGAGACGCTTCGTCTCGTCAAAGTGTTAGCAGAGGGTGGTGTTCGTCAGCCGGTGATCGTTGATCAGGACAAGGCAGTTCAGACTGCTATTGTAGAGCAGGCAGCATTGCGGATCGCGAAAGGTTCCGTACCGGCCCGCCTGGCAAATAAAACCATTCTCAAATTGGAAACTGAAGTTTTGTTTTCAAATGAACGTACAAATGCAGATGCCGCCAAGGCGATCGATGCGATCGTTGCTAACGTCATCGCTTCTAAAGGACAGACCATTCTGTTCGTTGACGAATTGACCAATCTGGTTGGTTCTTTGGCAGTAAAGTCGAACTTGTTCGGAGCGATCGCTGAAGGAAAGCTCGTCATGATCGGCGGTAGCTCGGCAGCAGCGTACGAAGATCGCATCAGCTCGGATGCTGAAGTTGCAGGCCTTTTCGAAGGTATTCTCGTACATGATCGTGAAAACACGACCGCTTCGTTCGACAGAAATGCCGGAATGAAGAATGGCGAAGGCTACCAGGGCGACAATGTCTCGCCAGACCTTCGCGAAATGATGAAGCAGGACCCGAGCGGCAAAAAGCGCGTCGATGTCATACTGCAGGCAAAAGATGCTGATAACGCAGCACTTCGCGCACTTATGGCTACCGGCCAGGCACGCGTTGCTGACCGCATCGGCTCGAGCGAAACACTATTGGTCAATCTCCCACTTTCAGCCCTCAATACTCTCTCAACGAGCGGCCTGATCAATTATGTTTCGCCAAACCGCCAGCTTAGAGTCACAGGCCACATCGAAGATACGACCGGAGCCGCAGCAATGCGTTCGCAGCCGGCGATGAACGGCCGTTCGGCTTACACGCTTGACGGTTCGGGTGTCGGCGTTGCGGTTGTCGACTCAGGAATTCAGTCGAATCACAAAGGTTTCAAGAACAATTCAAACTCTGGACGTATCGTTGCAAATGTAAATTTCACGACGTCGCAGATGAATGCTACAACCGATAACTACGGCCACGGTACACACGTTGCCGGTCTCGCTGTCGGAAACGCGACAAATCGCAGCAACGCTTACAAAGGCGTAGCTCCTAACGCAAACATCATCAGTGTCAAGGTTCTCGGAACCAATGGCGAAGGTGATACTTCTTCACTTCTGAACGGCCTTGACTGGATCATTCAGAACCAAGCACAGTACAACATCAAAGTTGTTAACCTCAGCCTCGGAACGACCGCCGTTGACAGCTATGTCAATGACCCTATCTGCCTCAAGGTGCGTGATATGGTCGAAGCCGGTATCGTCGTGGTCGCTGCGGCAGGTAACCTCGGCAAAGATTCGAGCGGAAGCAAGACTTACGGCCGCATTCACTCGCCGGGCAACAGCCCTTACGCGATCACGGTCGGCGCAACGAACAGCTATGGTTCGGATTCGCCTACGGATGACACGGTCGCTTCGTTCAGCTCACGCGGCCCGACACGGAGCTTCTTTACGACTGCTAGCGGCATGCGCGTTTACGACAACCTCATCAAACCTGACATCGTCGCTCCGGGCAACCGCCTCGTGTCGTACAGAGCGGTCGGCAACACGATGTCGATCCTCAATCCTTCGCTCTCAGTTCTGCCGCTTCTTGGCGAAACAAATGACGATGCGATGATGTACATGAGCGGCACATCGATGTCGGCTCCAGTTGTCGCTGGTGCAGCGGCACTGCTCATGCAGATCAACCCTAAACTGACACCTGGTATGGTCAAGATGATCCTGCAGTACACGGCTATGCCTGTCGCAGGTGCAAATACCTTTGAACAGGGTGCCGGCCAGCTCAACCTTGACGGTGCTGTTCGCCTCGCTCGTTCGCTCAGAACGGACGTTGAGTTCGAAAACCTTGCCAAGGGAACGGCGACCGTTCCTGCAGGTTGGGCAATGCCTTCGACCACCTCGAATGTTGGCGGCGGTTCGTTCCAGTGGGCACAGCTCATCACGGGCGATCACACCTTCATGACGGGGCAGAATCTCGTGTCACAGTTCCAGACCATCTACACACGCTCGAACACGTTCGGTGCTGGTGTCGGATTCGCATCCGGCAACTTTAACCTGAACTCGACCTACTTTACGACTGGCCTAAGCGTCAACCGTAACGTGGTCACAAGCGATGGCGGTGCGAACGGCAGCGGCACGACGTGGCTATCATACGGCGTGCTCGTCGGTGACGGCGTGCTCGTCGGTGACGGTGTACTGGTCGGTGACGGCGTGCTGGTTGGCGACGGTGTACTAGTTGGCGACGGCGTGCTCGTCGGTGACGGTGTACTGGTCGGTGACGGCGTGCTTGTCGGCGACGGTGTACTTGTAGGGGATGGAGTTCTTGTCGGCGACGGTGTTTTGATCGGTGACAGTGTTCTTCTCGGCGACGATACGGCTTCAATGCAGTAACGTTCTATTTACAACCATTAACCACATAAGAATTGTAAAAAGGAGAAAATCATGCTGCATACATATAATGCCAATACGCCAGGGGTGCGCCAAAAATTCGCTACACCCTTCGCACCGATCATTCCCGATCTGAGCAAGGTACGGGAACTAGAAGAAAACAACACAGCAGAGGTTCTGGCATTTCTGACGATCCGACCGGTTCACACCGTAGTGATGACAAGCTTCATCACTGACAACGGTATCGTCAGCGAACTCAACCGCGGCAAATTCTACGGCTACCGCAACGCCGAAGGCAAACTCGAAGGCGCTGCACTGATCGGCCACTCGACCCTCGTCGAAGCCCATTCGGAGGCTGCTCTCAGAGCACTAGCATTTGTCGCAAAGACTGCTGAAACACCGATCCACTTGATCATGTCGAGTGGTGATGACGCCCAGTCATTCTGGAACTACCTCAGCGATGGCCTTCGTCAGCCTCGCTTGACCTGTGTCGAACGATTGTTCGAAGCCGCGTTTCCATTCATGGTCCAAGGTTCAGACACCGGACTGAGATTGGCCAACGCCAGCGAGTTACTTCCTATCGCTGAAGCTCAGGCTGAGGTTGCATTCCTGGAATCCGGAGTCGATCCAATGCTCAAGGATCGCGAAGGTTTCCTCAAGAGAGTGGCCCGACGCATTGAACAGAAACGCATCTTTGTTGTATTCGATGGTGACAAGCTGGTCTTCAAGGCCGACATCATCGCTGAGACCAGCGAAGTTGCTTATCTCGAAGGCGTCTACGTCGGCGAGGAGTATCGTGGAAAAGGTATCGGTCCTAAGTGCCTCTCCGCGATGACGGTCGAGTTGCTCTCCCGCGTAGCTCACGTTTGTCTGTTAAGCAATGTTGACTTCGCATCTGCTCATCGCAGCTTTGAAAAAGCTGGATTTCGCAGCTCTGACGAATGCACAACGTTATTTGTTTAACGAAAATAAAGATAGACAAACACTGTTGACTTAGCTCATAATAGGGAAGGCTGTAGTACCGCCTTCCCTTTTCTTTACTTAGTTTAAGTAAAATAGCCTCCATTCTACCGTCCCGTTCAAATCCCCACTTTGAGCTCGAAACGTGTCCCAGTGAGCGTTTCACATTGCTGACTTGATCATAATGGATCGTACAAAGGCCTCAGATAGATACATGGTGACCGTCATCGTCGCCGGACTGGTGTGTGTGCTTTTAGCGCTCGCAAACGTCCGGGTCGAGATGGTCGATGTGTATCTTTTGCTGCTTTTTGTCTTCACGGTCGGCGTCGGTTCGAGGATCACGATACAGATACCGCGATTCAAATCGCACATATCGGTATCGGATATTTTCATATTTCTTGCACTTTTACTTTATGGTGGCGAGTTTGCCGTCATTCTGGCAGCGATCGAGGCATTTGCCTCGGCCTGGAGGTTTTGTAACCGAAAGCTCACAGTCCTTTTCAACTCCGCGACGATGGCTATATCGACGAGCCTCGTCGTCTTCGTTTTGAAAGTCTCCGGCCTATATTCGGCCGAAACATTCCATGGCCAAGGCTTGCACATTAAAAATTTTGTCATCGCACTGTCGTTGATCGCGTTGACACAGTTTCTGGTCAACACATCGTTGGCATCATTCCATGGAGCGATCAAGGATAATATCCCGCTTTGGGATACGTGGAAGACCAAGTATATCTGGACATTTTTTTCGTACTTCATCGGTGCCGCAAGCGCCGGTTTGCTCGTTCAGATATCCGACGTTCTGGGCCTCGGGATATTGCTTGCAACATTTCCGGTGATCTTCTTCGTCTTTTTGTCCTATCGTATGTATCTCAAAAACGTTGAGATCTCGATACAACAGGCGGAGCAAGCAGGCCAGTACGCAAAGATCATGGAGTCGCAGTCTGACGCCCTGCGCGAATCTGAAGAGCGATTTAGAAGCGCGTTCGACTACGCCCCGATCGGTATCGGCCTCGTCTCACCGACCGGCTCGTGGCTAAAGGCGAATCATGCGTTGACCGAGATCCTCGGCTACACGGAAGAAGATTTTCTAGCAACGGACTTTCAATCCATCACGCTGCCCGAGGATCTCGGCCTTACCCTGGTCAAGGTTCACGAGCTGCTCGCCGGCAAGATCGCCAGTTGCCAGATGGAACAGCGTTACATTCACAAAACCGGCAGGACGGTCTGGACGTCATGGAGCGTTTCGGCAGCCAACGACACTAAGGCTGCTCAGCCCAATCTGATCTTCCAGATCCAGGATATTACGGATAAAAAGAGCGCCGAAGAGAAGCTGCAGCACGATGCAACGCATGACGGACTGACCGGCTTGCCAAACCGGCTGATGTTCATGAGCAACCTGGATCGTGCTCTGGAAAGACGTCGCCTGGTAGTCGACTACAAGGTCAGCGTTCTTTTCATCGATCTGGATCGGTTCAAATATGTCAATGACAGTCTCGGCCATCTGATCGGCGATGAGCTCCTAAAAGAGATCGCGAGCCGCATGCGCGACTGTCTGCGTCCGTCTGATATGGTCGCAAGGCTCGGCGGTGATGAATTCACGATCCTGGTCGAGGGAACCTACGAGACATCTGAGGTTACACGCATTGCTGACCGCATTCAGCAGAAATTTGGTATTCCGTTCGATCTACGCGGTCACGAGGTTTACAGCTCGGCAAGTATCGGGATATTGCACGCAACCGAAAAACACTCAACATCGGAAGATGTCATGCGTGATGCAGATACAGCTATGTATCAGGCGAAGCGAGCAGGAAAAGCACGGCACGAGGTCTTTGACGAGAAGATGCACAGTGCGGCCAAAGAGATCCTGAAACTGGAGACAGATCTTCGCCGGGCTGTCGAACGCGATGAGATACAGATCTATTACCAGCCGATCTATTCGCTGGATTCGGGTGAGATCGAGTGTTTTGAATCACTAGCCCGCTGGGAACATCCGGAACTCGGCAAAGTGTCACCAAGCAAATTTATCCCACTAGCCGAAGAGATCGGCCTGATTGACCGTCTGTGTGAGCAGGTCATGCGCCGCGCGTGCCGCGAGATCGGCTCGCTTCAGAACCGGAGCACAGACATAAAACGATATTCCGTCAGCATCAATCTCTCATGTAGACAATTCAGCCAGCCGGGCCTGGTACAAAGTATCGAAAACATACTAAGAGAGACCGGGTTTTCACCGACCGATCTGAAATTGGAGATAACTGAATCAGTATTCTTCGAACACCAGGATAGGGCGATCGCAATGCTCAACCAGCTTCGCGCTGACGGCATTGAGATCGACATTGACGATTTTGGCACTGGCTATTCAAACCTCGGATATCTCAAAAGATTGCCTGTTTCAGCCCTGAAGATCGACCGTTCCTTTGTTTCGATGATCGACGAAGAAGGCAACAACGATGAGATCGTCAGAGCGATCATCAATCTTGCCAGAACACTCGGCCTAAAAGTGGTCGCCGAGGGCGTGGAAACTCAGGCTCAAAAAGATCTTTTAACCAATTTGCAATGCGAGGGCGGACAAGGATTCTATTTTGCCCGGCCGATGGGTTTTGACGATCTAAGAGCCTTTCTGACCAAGGAAAACATCGCAGAGACTCCACAGACGACGTTCGAAGATATTTCGACAATTTCTCTTATTCAGTGATCTATTGGCCAACCGCCGCGGGCATCAATGTTGACGAATCCCGCGCAACGGTGAACAATTAATCACTAGTATGTATCGACGCCCCAAGTTTTTAGAAGTTTTACTCGAGATCCGTCGGGATATGGCCCTAGAAGCCGATTACGACGTAGATCTTTTCGCCGAGATGGCTCGGACAGGAAAGAGGTCGAGTGGCGCGTCGAGCGATTCCCCTGACGATCCGACCTTGCCGTCGAGCGAGGCGGCCGAACTTCAGCATTCTCGCGGGGCCTAGCCAGAATCATCAAATGTTCCGGTATCTTTTGTCATGCATGATCATCGTCGTCTCGCTAGTCGCGACGTCGATCTTCTTTTTCCCTACGTATTGGGAACACCGCTATGACGAACTGATATCGCGACAAGCCCGTGTTTACCGGCTCGACGAAAAGCTGGTCTCAAGCCTGATATATGAAGAGACGTGGTTTCGTTCCTGGATGATCGGCGCCGACGCCGAGGTCGGCCTAATGCAGGTAACGCCGCTCGTGGCTCGCGAATGGGCAAAAGAAACCGGCTTTAAGGAATTTGAAAAACAAGCTAGTGAGAACGTCAACGAATTCCTCGCAGACCCCGAACGAAACATCCAGGTCGGTTGCTGGTATCTCGAAAAATTGCGCGAACGCTACCGCGGCCGCCCCGCCGAAACCTCAATGACCCTTGCCGCCTACAACGCCGGCCCCAGCAGAGTGGAAGAGTGGACCAAAGAAACAGACACCTCACAGCTCACCGAAGCCGAGTTTGTTGAACGAATAGGCATCGCATCGACCAAGAACTATGTAGTCTCAATATTGTCGCGATACCGCTCGGAGCAAGTGCGCTAGCTAATGAAGATCCTCACAGCAGAACACGTTTTGCCTATTTCATCCGAGCCAATTCTGAACGGAGCGGTCGCTATCGAGGGAAGCTCGATCGTTCGAGTCGGCAGTTTCACCGATATATCAGCCTCATTTCCGGATGCTGAAACCGAGGATCTTGGAAAAGCTGCGATACTTCCGGGTTTTGTAAATTGCCACTCTCATCTTGAGATCACCTCGATGCGAGGGCATCTCGATGACGTCGAACATGACTTTAGATCGTGGCTGCTCAAATTAACCGCTCTGCGATCCGAACTCTCGGATGAAGACATCTGTGCCGCCGCAGTCGCTGGAGCAATCGAAGGAGCCCAGGCTGGCGTCACGTGTTTTGGCGACATCGGCCGAATGGGCCACGCGGGTGTTGCGGCCTTGAAGCAAGTAGGACTTCGCGGGATCGTTTTTCAAGAAACGGAATTCTCACCCGACAACCGCACCGCGGACGAAGACTTTCTAAAACTCGCTACAAAATACGAAAAGTTAACGGAAGAAGCTACTGATCTGGTAAGCGTCGGCCTTTCACCGCATTCGCCCTATACGGTCGGGTCGCGTCTATTCGAACTGATAGCTCAATACTCGATCCTGAACCGTGTTCCGCTCTCGATCCACGCGGCAGAATCGTCTGATGAGACTGAGCTTTTGGCTCATGGAACCGGATTGTTCAGAGGATTTTATGACCGGTTTGAACTCGAGTGGGAGAGTCCGCACTGCACTCCGATCGAGTATCTCGAACGCCTGGGCGTTCTATCGACGCAGCCATTGCTGGCTCACTGCGTTCGAGTTTCAGACAGCGATATTCGACGGATCGGCTCAAACGGAGCAAAGATAGCCCACTGCCCAAAATCGAATGCAAAATTCGGCCACGGTTACGCTCCTTTCGAAGCGTTTTTGGACGCGGGGATCGACGTTGGGTTTGGAAGTGATTCAGTAGCCAGCAATAACGTCTGCGACCTGCTCGAAGAATCCCGCTTCGCCGTCCTATCAGCTCGCAATCGAAGTGGCTCTTCCCGCTTTATCTCAGCGAAAGAAGCCCTTGAAACTGCGACACTCGGCGGGGCAAAAGCTCTAGGGTTACAGGATATTGTCGGCACTCTCGAGCCCGGAAAGCAAGCTGACATTGCTGTCATCTCGCTCGACCATCCCGCCGTTCAGCCTGTGGGAGATATATATGCCGCCTTGATCTTTGCAGCAAGTGGACGTGATGTCGTGCAAACTATCGTCGCTGGAAAACGGATCTTCTGATCCAGCTTCCAGAGCTATTTCTGCACTTCATATTCTGGCTTGGCGGCACCCAGCATCCATTTATCAAACCATCCGACTATATGCTGTAATCGCTCGATGCGGTGCCAGGGATTTCCTGAACGTGAAAGGTCGTGACTGGCATTGGGAAAACGAACCATTACGGTCGGTATCTTACGATACTTCAATGCCCGGAACAGCTCTTCGCCTCCGGCTGTCGCGGGAGTTCGATAGTCAGCTTCACCGAGAATGAACATCATCGGCGTCTGGATCTTCGCGACATGAGTTATCGCTGACCGCTGACGAAAACCTTCGACATCCTCAAAAGGAGCACCCTTAAACCAGCTTGGCTGAAACTGAGCAAAATCAGCGGTGTACCACCAGTTTGCCCAGTCCGAAATATCCCTCTGTGAGACGGCTGCGGCAAAGCGATCTGTCTTTGTAACCGCCCAATTTGTTAGTACACCACCACCGCTGCCGCCGGTAATGCCTAGTTTTTTCTCATCGATGTAGCCCCGTTTGATGACCTCGTCAACGGCCGCCATCAGGTCGAGATGGTCATCACCGGGATAGTTATGTTGGATAATATTACCGAACTCCTGTCCATAAGTCGTTGACCCGCGGGGGTTTGGATAAACCACGACATATCCCTTCGCGGCCATCCACTGAAATTCGTGATCGAAAATATATCCATAAGCAGCATGAGGGCCGCCGTGGATGTTTAGGATCAGGGGATATTTCTTGTTCGGATCGAAATCTGGCGGCAGCTGCACCCATGTCTGGACCCTTTTGCCGTCAAAGCTCGTGTACCAGATCGACTGTGGCTCGGTGAGATTCAGTTTTGAGAACAGTTTTTCATTGATCCGAGTCAATTGTTTTGGCTGACCGCCTTTCTCAGAAAGATAAAGATCGCCGACTTTGGTTGGCGTCGAGATGGAAAAGATCATTTTCGTTCCATCCGCTGTTGTACGAACGCCAGAAACTGATTGATCTCCCGTTGTAATATCGGTCAGCTTTCCGTCCGCTGCGTCAAAACGTCCGACATTTGCACTGCCTTCTTTTCCATAAGTGCTTATTATCGAACGACCATCCGGAGACCAGATAAGACCGCCGCCTCCACCGCCCCGAGGCGGTGCCTGATCGCCGCCGACTCCGCCCGCGACGTCGTAATCAAACCCGGTCGTCAGATTTCTTGGCTGTGCACCCGGAGCAATGTCCATGACCCATAGATCGGGTTGTGTGTAAGACTTAACCGGTTTTGACGGTGCAGAGGCGGTGAAAGCAAATCTCTTTCCGTCCGGGCTAAGGCTTAGGCCGCCAACGCCCATGTTGAGTTTTGTTAATCGCGTTGGCTCACCGCCGGTTACGGCGACAGAGTAGATCTGCGTACTTGGATCCTCGTAATAAGCTTCAGCCGTGCGATTTGTCGTGAAATAGATCGACGAGCTGTCCTTCGCCCAGACGAAACCTCCTTCGCTGTAGGGTCCGCTCGTTAGTTGTTTTGGCGCCGGCTTTTCTCCGGAGTTTCGCGGGGCAGCGATCACCCATAGATGATTGGGCCGCGTCGGATCCGTATATCCACCGCCATCAGCGCGATACACGGCTCGGGTGATCACGCGGACATCACTTTCACGTTCTGGTGTGGCGGCAGTAGGCTTACCTGCTTTTGCGAGATCATTTGCATTTGCATTGTTCCCAAATGCGATCCATTTTCCGTCAGGCGACCACATCGGGCCGCCTGCACCACGAACCATGGATGTATAGCTCCACGAATCGCCGCCCTCCATCGATAGCATGAACAATTGAGGTGAACCACCCGTTTCAGCTCCGCGAACGAACGTCAGAAACTTACCGTCGGGTGACCAGCGCGGCGAAGTGTCGCGGGTTCCACTCGTAAGTCGACGTGGTTCGTCGGTCCCTGAAGTCCCGACACTCCAGATCGACGTATCGTAATTGGTTTTGGCAGCGTTGACCGTCACCTTCACAAAAGCGACTCTCGAACCATCAGGTGAGATCTGGGAATCACCGATCCAGGTGAAATCAAATAGATCTTTCTCGGTAATATTTCGCTTCTGTGCAGAAGCCGCAACGCTTAAGAGCAACAAACAAACCGACAGACGAACCAGTATTTTTCGCATAACGCTCCTAGAAATAACCCGCCATGGCAGGCACTAGGGCCTGATGGAATGGTGTACGGGATTCCGACTTAATTGAAATAAAGAATATTTTCTGAACGTCAAATGATAGCCTAGTTAGCTTTAGGTAGCGAGGCCTGAAGCTCGTCCAGTAGCTGGGTTGTTGTCCATTCGCTGCCTGGAAAGATCTTCGTTACCTTTCCCTCAGGTGATATCACGGCAGTGCGCAGACTGTGGTTGATCTGCGTTTTGTCATTTGGATCGACCTCGTAACGCAGGCCAAAGAAATCAGCGATCTTTCTAACCTCTGCATCTTCGGTAACGCCCAGCTGCCAAACACTGAAGTCCGGTTTGGCATCTTTCCCTAGATAGCCAGTTCCGTATATCTTGAGTTTTTCCGGTGTGTCGTTGGCCGGGTCAAAAGAAATACTCAGCAGCCTGATCTTTTCTTTGAGTATCGGGTCGGCCGTTAATTTGATCGCCAGATCGCTGAATGCGGTCGACATTTTAATGCAGTAGTCGGGCAGCGGACATCGGGCGTAGATGAACGTTATTGCGAGCGCCTTGCCGCGATAATCCTTTAGTGAGATCTTCTTTCCGTCCTGGTTTGTGAGGGTGAAATCAGGAATCTGGTTGCCGATCTGAGCAAAATCCTCGTTGACCGGCGGGATCGCCTGACCGGGCTTTGCAGAGGCAACGATGCCTATGTTCTCCAGCCAATAAGGATCTTTCGCCACGCTATCAACGACCAGATCGGCCTTGATCTCGGCACCTTCGGCCAATTCAGTCCAAACCCAATCGGCCTTGATCGGAAAATCCATAGTCATCGGCTCCATATAGCCTTCTACTCTCTCGTGATCGATCTTTGCCCGTTTTGCTGCTTTATCGACCGAGATGACTTTTCCTTTCAACGGATATCGTTTTGCGTTTGGTGATGCTTGATCGGAAGCGTCTGAACCACAACCGGAGAGAATGGAGGATACGAAAACTGCGGCGGCGAGTATAGCTGATCTCATTACCCTTATTTTGGCTGACCGATCATAGCGATTGCAAGGTCGCAGCTATGGCAAGGATGCTCGCAGCTGTTCATCATAAAGATATTTATAAACGCGATAGGCCGACATGACCTTTTGAACATAGTCTTTTGATTGTGCATAGACGATCTCGGTCACGTAGCGATCCGGGTCGTTGGATCGGGATCGATTAAGCCATCTTTTCATGTTGTCATCGCCGCCGTTATACGAGGCAACGACAGCTTCCGGCTGATTCGGAAAGGCCTTGAATAATGTTGACAGGTATTCCGCACCAAACAAGATCGCGGTCGGCGGTTCGTACAAATCGTCCTGCCGGAAGCCCTGTCGGTCGAGATCAGATGCCACCTTGTTCGAGGTTGTGGATATAAACTGCATCAACCCTCGAGCCGCAGCGTTAGATTTAGCGTTGGGCTGAAAACGAGACTCCTGACGCATGATCGCGAGGATCAGCCTGGGGTCAACATCTCTACCTTTCACCGCATTTAGCAGATCACTGGCAAACGGAGCCGGATAAAGCATCTCAAGCTCATCTCGCGACATACTCTCGATCGGTTTATCAGCAGGTATCTGGCGCAGGCCGGGCTCGCTAAAAGCGATCAGCAGATCAGCCCGATCGCCTTTTTTGTATATATCGAGAATCTCTTTCTCGGAGCCCGCTTTTGAGAGATCAGGATATGCAAACTCTATTTCGATCGCGGCTTCGTCAAATAATGAAAGACTCGTGAGCTTTTCAGATGCCGGAGGTATCTTCATTTCACGTACGCCCGCCACACTAGGTACAGCTTTGTATGAACCTGGCTGAGTATGATGCGTATTAGCGTGAAGAACACTGATCGCCCGGTCACGAAGATCTTTATTGTCAGATAACCGTAATATTACCTTTGCTGCGTGTGACCGGGTTTCGAGATCCCCGGAACTCAGAGCTGCCGAATTTTGTCCGATCAGCTGATCGATAAACGATCTCGATTCTTCCGCGCGCCCCATTTCCCTGAGTTTTTCAGTCGCACGCGATCCGTAGTATTCGGCCCTGCCGTCCGCGACAGAAATATACGCTTCGGCCGCCTGAGGAAATCTTTTTAGTTTCTGTAAGGCAAATGCTTTGAGAAATGAGGTCTCGGCCCGACTCGTGCCGCCGGGAACGGCCGTTCCGCCAAGCTCGGAAAATGAAGCCATACGCTCGAGCCGTTCGAGCGCATTGCCCCAATCCTCACGCGCAAAATAAATTCTAGCCTCGGTAAAAGCTGCAATGGCCTCGGGCAGCTTTCCCTTAAATATCTCTCTTACCTTCTCGCAGGCTCTGAGAGCATCCGTATCCTCGCCCTGGTCTCGCATGATATCGACGATATTTAAATAAGCCCGGTCCAGCTTTTCGTCGGTCGGATATCGGTCAATGAACAGCTGGTAACGAGTAGTAGCTTCCTTCGGTCTGCCGACTCTGCCATAGGCGGATGCGGCCTGGAGAAGCGCTTCTTTCGCAAAGGAACTTTGCGGGTATTGTTCGAGAACTCTTTCAAACCACTTCAACGCATCGAGATAATTTGCCTGCTGTGCCAGGCCTCGACCGATCTGAAAAGCAGATTCCGGAGAAAGAGCACCGCTTGGATCATTTGCGATGATCGCCTCGTAGTGCAGCTTTGCATCTATAAATTCACGGTTAAATTGAAAGATGCTCGCCCGCTTTGAATGGTCCGCAGGATCGATCGTCGGCACCTTTTTCCCGCTTTGTCCGCCGTCGAGTACGTCAAGGTGTTTAGCCGAGGTGACGGCGATGTCATCCGGTTGGCTCGCATTTGGGATCGAATCGATGAGTTCGACAAATATGGCTCTCGCTTTCTCCACATCCCCGGCGTGCAAATGTGCCTCGCCGATCAATGCTCGAAGTTCTCTGGCGATCATGGAGCTTGGCTTCGCACCAGGGTCTGTAGCATAAACGGAGTCCATCGTCAGCAAGCCGAGAGTTTCACCGTAATTAGCCTGCTCATAATTAAGAACAGCGAGCCTGACCCAAGCGGCTTTGGCAATCGGGTTTTTTGAATCCCGGATTCGCAGCCTGCCCAAATACAAGCGCTCAAGCATCAGGTTGCCGGTCGAACGTGATATTTGAGATAGGCGTTTGAGCGAGTAAGGGCGGAGCGGAGAATCCCGGCTAGCAACAGCCTCGTAGTTCACAACAGCAGCCGCAAGATTGCCGCCTTTTTCGTGCAGCCTGGCAAGCAGATAGTCGTATTCGGAGCTGACAAACAATTGCGGATCCGCCAGTCTTAGCTTCTCTATCGCAGCGATACTCTGCTCAAGCTCGCCTTCCACTACTTTTTGATCGATCTCTTTTTTGAGCTCCGAAGCGGGCTGGGGAGTGGAATTGCTCAGGGCAGATACGGCAAGCAGTACTATTCCAAAAAAGCGCAGCATAAAGCAGATTTTAGCAAAGTTTCGATCTTTACGTTAGAATCAGGTTTCACCAATATGGCTGCAAAATTACTTAGTGGAAAGGTTATTTCTGACGAGATCAAAGCCGAGGTCGCTCTGGCTGTCGCGGATCTTAGCGAGGTTCATGGATTTGCCCCGAGCCTGACGGTCGTACGGGTCGGCGAAGATCAGGCGTCATCGGTGTATGTCGGAAGCAAAGTCAAAACTGCTCAAGAACTCGGGATCGTTTCCGAGCACCTTCACTTCCCCGAAACGGTTTCACAAGAAAAGATCATTGAAGTGATCAGGGAACTGAACGCGAGAAATGATGTTGACGGGATTTTAGTTCAGCTTCCTTTGCCAAAGCACATCGACGAACGAGAGATACTGGAAACCATCGATCCGGACAAAGACGTCGATGGCTTTCACCCCGTCAATGCGGGCCGTCTCGCACAGGGATATCCCGGCCTCGCTCCATGTACGCCCGCTGGCGTGATCGAGATCCTCAAGCGCTCTGGAATAGATATCGCGGGAAAGAACGCGGTCGTTGTCGGACGCAGTAACATCGTCGGAAAGCCGATGGCGATGCTTCTGCTGCAGGAGAATGCGACCGTAACCATTTGTCATTCACGCACCAAAAACCTTGCTGAGATCACGCGGCAAGCCGATATTTTGGTTGCGGCGATCGGCAGAACCGGGTTCATTACCGCTGAGCATATCGGCGAAGGATCAACAGTGATAGATGTTGGCATCAATAACTTCTCGGATGTCGGTCTAGCCGCCGAAATGTTCGGGCCCGACGAATTGGAAAAGCGTCTCGCGACCATTGAAAATCGCGGTTTCACGTTGGTCGGTGATGTAAATCCAAAGGACGCAAAGGAGCATGCGGCATATTTTACGCCGGTCCCCGGTGGTGTGGGATTGCTGACTGTAGCGATGTTGATGAAGAATACGGTCGAAGCCGCTCGAAACCGGCGATTGGGGCAGAAATTATGAATTTTGAAGATTATCAGGCGGAAGCCAGCCAAACAGCACTCTACCCTCGACGAATGGAAAACCTCGAGTATCCTACGCTCGGCCTCGCCGGCGAAGCAGGAGAGGTTGCGAATATTGTAAAAAAGATCCAGCGAGATCACGGCGGCGTCATTAATGACGAAACCCGTCTCAAGCTTAAAGATGAGCTCGGTGACGTTCTCTGGTATATTTCGGCGTGTGCCGACGAACTGGGGTTAACACTCGCGGAGATCGCTGAGTATAACGTTTTAAAGCTTGCGAAGCGCCACGGAAGGTAGTTTGATCAAGATCGGATGCTAACAGTCGGGCTAACAGGTTCAATAGCTGTCGGAAAATCCTTTGTTTGCAGTGTTTTCCGTGATCTCGGCTGCCACATTCTGGATGCCGACCAAACGGCGAGGGATGTGGTTGCCATCGGAACACGCGGGCTCGATGAGATAATCCGTCACTTTGGTGACGATATCGTGCAGCGTGACGGATCGCTCGACCGAAAAAAGATGGCAGCGATCGTTTTTTCTGACGAAGAAAAGCGGCTGTTGCTCAATTCGATAATTCACCCGCTCGTCTTCGACGCTCAAAACGAGTGGATAAAAGGTATTGCAGATGTCGACCCTCACGGTATCGCCATCATCGATGCCGCCCTGACGATCGAATCTGGTGGCTACAAGCGGTTCGATAAATTGATTGTCGTATGGTGCGAAAGCGCGATACAATTGAAACGGCTGATGTTACGCGATAATTTTAGCGAAACGGACGCCCGGAAACGCATCGCCGCCCAGATGCCGCAGGAAGAAAAGAAGAGCTTCGCAGACTACCTTATCGACACCTCCGGCGGATTTGAAGATACACGCAGAACGACGGTCGATGTTTTCCAAGAATTGAGATCTGTCTCGATCGCTGATGTTGAAACGCAAGAGACCACAGACGTTTGATCGGTTACGCCGTTGTGCATTTTGGCACGCAGGCATCGTCGCGCTCTTTGCGGTCATTCTCAGCGGCTGCACGGAACTTCAACAACCAAAGGTCGAACCGTTCTACGCGGAGACCGTGCCGCCGCCCAAACAGGAACTTCGCTGGAGTAATGGCAAAACGCCTAGTTCGCTTGATCCCGCATTTGCCGCGGCTGCTCCTGAGACTGATATCATCCGAGCCGCATATGAGGGGCTCACAGAACTAGACAACAAGAGTCTACGTGAAACCCCGGGCGTGGCAGAACGTTGGGAATCGAGCCCGGATCTTAAGACCTGGAAATTTTTTATCAGGAAAGATGCTCAATGGTCGAACGGCGAAAGCCTGAAAGCGAGTGATTTTGTCGCGTCCTGGAAACGACTTCTCGCCCTGCGTGAGAAAGCCGCAAACAAACATCTCTTTCAAAACATCGTCGGAATGAGATCAAAAGCCGCAGACGACGAAACAGAGCTCCCGATCGATTTTCTTCAACATACACCACCCGAAAATACCGTAAGCGGCAAGAACCTGAGCGAGATCGAACTATTGCCAAAATCGCAGATTTCGTTGCCTCTGGATCCGGCCAAACAACAACCGATCCAATCTGAGAATAAGCCGCAGGCAAGTACGAACGCGCCGAAGTTTGGGGTCGAAGCAATAGATGACCACACGCTGGTAGTAAATCTGATCCTGCCGGATAAGGACTTTCCCAAACTCGTATCAAACCCGATATTTCGCCCTGTTTACAAAGCCGGCACCGGCCTCGAGCCGATTGGTATCGATTCGGCGACGGTTACGAACGGAGCGTTTAAGGTGACCAAGGTTGGTGATGAAGGTGTCTCTCTTGAGCGGTCTGATAATTATTGGAACGCTAAGGCGGTTGCCCTTGAACGCCTGCGCTTTGTGGCTGCCAAGTCAGCCGAAATCGCGCTTGATTCATACAAAAAGGGTGACATCGATGTCATAACCAACGCATCCTTCGAACCCCTTGCCCTAAAAATTCTCACGCCGTACGAGGATTTTCGCCGTACGACCCATAGCGCTCTGAACTTTTACGCGTTTAACGAAACAAAAGCACCCTTTAACGATCGGCGCGTCCGCGAAGCTATGGCGATCGCGATCGACCGTGCGAAATTGACCGAAGGTGACCTGGAAGGCATGAATCAACCTGCATTCTCATTCTTTCCTCTCGGTGAGGCCCGAAAGGAAACGCTTACGCTAGACACCGTTAAGGCGAAGCAGTTGTTGGAAAAGGCGGGCTTTCCAGATGGCGAAGGTTTCCCGGCAGTTCGTCTAGTTATCAATCGGAATGATATTCAGCAGCGAGTAGCGAAATCAGTGGCTCGCATGTGGAAGCAAAATCTGAACATCGATACGCTTATCGAGATAAAAGAAGCGGGCGAGATCGAAGAGATACGAAAAACCGGTGATTACGACCTCATTCGCAGCGGTGTTGTCCTGCCGGCAAATGATGAACTTGTAAATATTGAATCCGTTCTCGGTTCTGCCGAGAAGACAACAGTTGCCGTTAGCCCCGAAACGACAGGTGAAAACGAGCGTGTAAATGAAACGGACGATCAAGCTTTGTTAAATGTCGAACCGCAGGAATCGATCAAAGATGATCCGGCTGTTGAACAGCGTAAAGAGTCGTCCGGCGTTCTTACCGAAGCCGACGTTATGTACGAGCTAAAGATCATACCTCTGTATTTCCCCAAATCTTATGCACTGATCAAGCCTTACGTTCTCGGTTTTGAGATGAACGCCCTTGACGCGCATTCCCTAAAAGAGGTTAGTATAGACAACAACTGGCGGACGAAAGTTCGCTGATCAGGTTCATCAAGCAATACATTAAATTTTCTGTTCGGGTTCTCGATCGTTCAACATGGCACGACAAGGATATAGCAGAGTGTTCAAAGGCATCGCTGCCCTCGTTTTGACAGCCTTTGTATTTGGCTGCTCGCCACCATCCGGAGGCAGATATTTCGGCAAGACCGAACCGCCGAAGGACAATGTTCTTCGCTACATAACCGGAGCTGAACCCGAAACGCTGGATCCTCAAATACCTGACGGACAACCCGAGGCCCGTATTTTTATGGCGATGTACGAGGGCCTCGTTGAATATGATCCCAAAGATCAGCAGCCGATCCCGGCCATCGCCAAGAGTTGGGAGAGCAATCCTACGCTTGACGAGTTTCTATTCCATCTACGTGACAATGCAAAGTGGAGTGATGGAAAAGCTATCACGGCTCGCGATTTCGTTTACAGCCTCCGGCGAGGGTTTCATCCTGATGTCATCTCGCGAACGGCCCAGCTGGGATTTTTCATTAAGCACTCCGAAGATCTAAAAAGCCGAAACCTTTTTGTAAAAAAGAATGGCGAGTTTCTGCTCGCAAAAGATTTTGGCGCTCCGGACAAGGAAACCGCGAGGATAGGACCGGAAACCGAATTCAGCAAGTTTCTTCATTCACCTGCCCGGCTTGTATTAAATGGCGACGAAAAAAAGCGGGCTCAGCAATTAGCAAAGGATCCAAAGCTTGCTGAAGCTGTTCAAGGTGCGGAGCTTGTCCCGGTTGCTCCCGAAGATATCGGGGTCGAAGCGATCGACGACTATACTTTACGTATAACACTGCGACAGAGTGCTCCTTTTTTTCTAGGTCTTTTCGCTCACCAGTTTTTCAGGCTTGTGCCTGAACAGTCGGTTGAAAAGCATGGTAAGAACTGGACGCGGCCCCAGAATATCGTGACTAACGGCCCGTTTCGCGTAAAGGAATACCGCCCTTACGATGTGCTCACACTTGAAAAGGATCCCAATTACTGGGATGCCGCTAACGTGCATCTCGACGGGATCGAATTCTTCCCGATTGAAGAACAATCAACGATTATGAATCTCTACAAGGCTGGTTCGATCGACGCAATGCAGAATCATGCCATTCCGTCGTCTTGGATAGGAGAGATTCGCAATTATAAAGAAGAATATCTAAATTTTCCCGAGATGGCGGTCGCGTACTACGCGATGAATATGACCAAGCCGCCGTTCGACGATATAAAGATACGACGGGCATTTACGCTCGGTCTGGATCGGGAAGCTTTGTCTAGTTTTCGAAAGGTTACTCAACCTTTGTATTTCATGTCGCCAACAGGAGCTTTTCGTGAATTCGATCAGGCTCTGGCTAAAGTTAGTGAGGAGAAGCGCATAGAGAAAGGGATATCGCCGGAAGAGTGGGCAAAATACGGCAAATTCGATCCGGAACAAGCTCGTCGGCTGTTGACGGAAGCGGGCTTTCCGGTACAGAAAAACGGCGATAATTACGCTTGTCCGTCTTTTCCTACAGACAAGGTCGCGATAACCTACAACACGAATGAGAGTAATCGCTCTATCGCCGAATTTGTCCAGTCGCAATGGAAACAGCATTTGGGCATCACGGTTCCTCTTAAGACGATGGAATTCAAGACGTTCCTGCCGTATTTTAAGAATCTTGAGTATGATGGATTTGCCCAGTTGCTGTGGTCTGGCGATTACGTCGATCCATTTTCTTTTCTGAGTCTTGAGTACGGAAAAGCGAATGAGGGTGGTTCGGGCTTTTATGACCAGAAATTCGATAAGATGCTCGATGATGCTAACTCGGAACTTGACCCGCAAAAACGCAATGAACTGCTAGCCCGGGCCGAATTTTATCTAATGGAACAGGCACCTGTCGTTCCGCTGACAGTAAATGCAACGAACTGGATCAAAAAGCCTTACGTGAAGGGAATGTATCCAAATCCCGGGACACTATTACCGTGGAAATTTGTCTATTTTGAACGCGATCCAGCAAAGTGGGATACCGATGTGTCGAACATTTTTGCCACGCGAGATCCGAAATTTGAAAAGCAGCTAGAGGACTTAAAGAGTACGCAGAATGCGCCCGTAAAATAGGATCGATCAAAGATGCTCAGTTTCATCCTTCGCAGATTGCTTATAATTATCCCGATGGCCCTCGTCGTAGTTACTTTGACGTGGGGGCTGATCCGGCTTGCTCCGGGAAATTTCTATACGGGCGAAAAGAAATTACCTCCGGCAGTCGAATCCACGATACGGAAGAAATACGGCCTCGATGAACCGTGGTACAAACAGTACGGGATGATGATGTCGAATGTAGTTCGCGGTGATTTTGGGGATTCTCTTAAGTATCAGGGCCAAACCGTGAACGAGATCATCTGGCGGCATCTGCCCTATTCGGCGACGATCGGAATACTCGCCTATTTACTAGCCCTTGGCATAGGGCTTCTAGCTGGAACGTATGCGGCTATGAAGCAGAATACAGTTTTGGATTTCGGCCCGATGTCATTCGCGATGCTCGGCCTGTCAGTGCCGAATTTTGTTCTTGCTCCGGTGCTCGTTATCTTTTTCGCTTTTACAGTTTATTTGTTACCTCCGGCTCGATGGGGCGGCCCATTGAGCCTCATACTGCCAGTTGTTACGCTTGCTGCGATCTATGCAGCCTATATTGCACGGCTTACACGGGCTGGCATGTTGGAGGTGCTGCGTTCCGATTACATCAGAACGGCACGGGCTAAGGGGCTGAGCGATAGAACCATACTATTCCGACATGCGTTTCGAGGCGGTATATTGCCGGTGATCTCTTTTACCGGTCCGGCATTGGCCGCGTTACTCGCCGGCACAGTTGTCGTTGAAAAGGTATATGCCCTTCCCGGTCTTGGCGATATTTTTATCAAAGCCGTACTAAACCGAGATGAGCCTCTGATCCTGGGAATCGTTGCGTTTTTGTCCATATTGGTCATGGTTTTTAACCTCATCGTCGATATAAGTTATGGTTATCTCGACCCTCGAATAAGGTACGAATAATTCTCCGCCCCTATGACTGAAAGTTTAGAGACAATTTCTAGTGGCTCGCCCTGGCGAGATGCATGGAAGAGACTGCGGCGAAACAATCTCGCGGTTGTGAGTCTTTGCTTTTTGGCCATCATGATAGTGGCCGTTCTCATTGGTCCGTCGATACTGTATTGGGCAACAGGTTTTACATACGACTACACGCCGGCAGATCGCGAGCTGGTTCGATCGATGCCTCCGTCTTTGCTCCATCTGATGGGCACTGATGATCAAGGGCGAGACATGCTTGCAAGAGTTCTGCAAGGTGGCCGAATATCGCTGATGGTTGGCGTGATCTCGACCATTGTCTCACTTATTGTCGGCGTTTCTTATGGAGCGATCGCCGGATATTTTGGCGGAAGGATCGACAATGTGATGATGCGCATCGTCGATGTTATTTACGCAATACCTTACATCCTGATCGTTATCGTGCTGCTATCGGTGTTTGGCGGACCCAGCACACCGGCTTGGATAAAATGGCTTTCCACAACCATTGGCGGGGCGGGCAACCAGGGACTTAGCCAGTTGTTCCTCCTCTTTTTCGCCCTGGGGCTCGTGTCGTGGCTGACGATGGCCCGCGTAGTGAGAGGACAGATACTTAGTCTGAAAAACCAGGAATTTGTCATGGCCGCAAGAGCAACCGGTGTAGGCACATTTGGGATCATTTTCCGCCATTTGATACCAAACGCTCTCGGCCCGGTGATCGTTTACGCTACGCTCACGGTACCAAGTGTAATGCTTACCGAAGCGTTTCTTTCCTTCTTAGGCTTAGGCGTTCAGGCGCCATACGCTTCGTGGGGAAGCCTGGCGGATATCGGGATCAAGAATCTAGCGATATTTCCCTGGCAGCTTGTTTTTCCCGGTGTAACGATGGCCTTAACTCTATTTTCATTGAACTTTTTGGGCGACGGCATACGTGACGCCCTTGATCCACAGACGCGGAAATTTTAGGAGATGTTTTTTAGTTAGTGAGAAGACTATTACTTATCGGCACGGCAATGCTATTTGCCGCTGCATCAATTCACGGGCAGTCTAGATCTGCTAAACCAAGTCAATCGGCGAAAAGTAAGGCGGTAAAAGCTGACAAGTCGTTGAAAGTCATTAAAGAAGGTGTCGGGGTCGATGGCATCAAGGTTGGTCAGTCGACATCGAACGACGTTATTAAAAAGTATGGAAAAGCCTATCGCTGGGAGGTCAACAAAAAATACTCGTACCAGATGACCTACCCGGGAACCGGACTTTCTTTTTATTTTTGCCAGAGCGATAAAAAAGAGCAGATATTCCTGATCGAGATAAAGTCGCCCTTTAAGGGCAAAACCAGCCGTGGAATCACCCTCGGCAGATCGACAAAAGAGGAAACTGAAAAATTGTATGGCAAGCCTATTGAGGGCTTTCAGTATAAAGGGATACATTTTTACTACAACCGATACGGACAGCGAAATCTGATCACAGAGATCGATATCATCGAGAATTCGGGCCTGCGACAGTGCGACACTAAGAAATGACGAAAACGAGCGAAAACATCCTGGCCGTTGACGGACTAAAAACGCATTTCTCGACCGAGGATGGCGTTGTAAAGGCGGTTGACGGCATTTCGTTCGAATTAAAGAAAGGGGAGACACTTGGCATCGTTGGCGAGTCAGGCAGCGGAAAGTCTGTCACAAATCTTTCTGTAATGAGGCTTATACAGGAACCGCCGGGTAAGATCGCTGCTGGAAAAGTAGTGTTCGATGGCGTGGACATTCTGACGCTTCCTATGGACGAAGTCAGAAAGCTGCGCGGCAAGCGGATAGCGATGATCCTTCAGGATCCCATGACCTCGCTCAATCCGTTCATGAAGATCTCGCGACAGTTGACCGAGGTGACGGAGCTTCATCTAGGTCATAGTAAACAACAGGCACGCGAACACGCCATTAAAATGCTCAAAACGGTCGGTATCTCAGATGCCGAATCGCGGATCGACAGCTATCCACACGAATTTTCCGGCGGCATGCGGCAGCGTGTAATGATCGCAATGGCGCTAAGTTGTGACCCTGAGTTGCTCATAGCCGATGAACCAACGACCGCGCTCGATGTCACCATTCAGGCTCAGATCCTCGAGTTGATCAAGGATCTGAAGAACCGAATGGGCACCAGCGTCATCCTTATCACGCACGATCTGGGGGTCGTAGCGGGAATGACCGACAAGATAATCGTCATGTATGCCGGAAAGGTGTTTGAGCAGGCACCGACTCGCGAGCTTTTCGCATCGCCTGCGAACCCTTACACAAGGGGCTTGCTCCGCTCGGTTCCCGATCCGAATCATGAACACGGCTCGCCGCTGTATCAAATTCCGGGTTTGCCGCCCGACGTCGCCAACCTACCGGCAGGGTGTCCGTTTGCGGAACGCTGCGATCGGGCCGCAGACATTTGTAAGCAGGAATTTCCACCTTTTGTACAGGTTGATGAGGGCCATTATTCGCTATGTCATTTTGCCAAGGAAGTTTATCAAGAGGCAAAAGAAGCGGCAGGCTCGGGGGTGTAAATAGTTTAGACAGGAAAAATGGCTACGGAAACTGACAACCTTATATCTATCCGCGATCTAAAGGTCCACTACCGCTCCGGCGGAGGGTTATTCAGCGCTTCCAGATCGGTCAAGGCGGTCGATGGTGTCACGTTGGACATCAGAAAAGGTGAGACGCTGGGATTGGTTGGTGAGTCAGGTTGCGGGAAATCGACATTAGGGAAAGCAATATTGAGGTTGACGGAGCCGACTGGCGGTGAGGTGTTCTATAACGGCAGTGACCTTGCGAAGCTGTCGGGCTCCGCGATGCGTGATCAGCGAAAGCACTTGCAGATGATATTTCAGGATCCGTACGCAAGCTTGAACCCCCGAATGACGATCGGGGCCATAATTGGCGAACCGATCCGTACATTTGGGCTTGCAAACGGCAAGTCAGCCGACGACCTCGTCAAAGATCTGATGGAAACTGTGGGTCTCAACCGGCGCTTTATCAAGCGTTATCCGCATGAGTTTTCGGGCGGGCAACGGCAGCGCATCGGGATCGCCAGAGCTTTGGCCGTTGATCCGGAATTCATCGTCGCCGACGAGCCTATCTCAGCCCTGGACGTTTCGATCCAGGCCCAGATAATGAATCTGATGCAGAGGCTGCAAGCAGAAAAAGATCTCACATATCTGTTCATCTCGCATGACCTGCGTGCAATACGTCACCTCTCCGACCGCGTAGCCGTAATGTATCTTGGCCGCATCGTCGAACTATCTGACGCCAAGGACATCTACAGTTCACCGCTTATGCCCTATACAAAGGCGTTGATCTCGGCGGTACCGGTACCAGACCCGCAGATCGAAGCTCAGCGTGAGCGAATCATATTAAAAGGAGATGTTCCGTCACCGATCGATCCGCCATCGGGTTGCCATTTTCGTACTCGTTGTCAGTATGAGATAGCTGACTGCTCGGTCGTAACACCCAAACTCGTAGAGATCAGACCACGGCATTTTGCTGCCTGTATTCGGATAAATAGCGAATTTCCCAATATCGAAGAAAATGCCACCGGGAACCGAGGCAGAATTTCCGAATAAACCGAAAAAGCCCCGCGTACGGGGCCTCTTCTATGTTGCTGATTTTGCTTTGCTGCTATCCTCAGCCTCCCGGTGTCGCCGCTTTATGACTCTCGGCATTCCTCAATGCTTTGACCCGATTGTGTGCGGCCAAAACGGTTTGAGCTTGCTGGTTTACTACCTCGCGAACGTTTGCAGGCAGGTTGGTCTTGAGTGCCTCAGCGTAGGCTTCTTTTGCGTAGTCTTCACCTCGCTCACACTCGTTGAGGATCGCTTCCTCATCCTTGCCGGTGACAAGTGATTTGATATCCATCCATCCGCGATGAACTGCTGCCGACAGGCTGCCGCCTTTTTCCGGATCACCACCGATCGATCTCACCAGTTCCTGTAGAACTCCGACGAATTCCGCTCGCTGCTGTGAGAACTCGTAAAAGACTGTCTTCAGATCCGACCTTTCGATACCCTCAGCTGCGACCTTAAATCCATCTTGTCCGTCCTTGCACGTCTGGATCAGTCCATTTAGCGTCGAGATCGTGTCTTCGTTTGTCTGCGTGTTGTTCGACAAAGTACCTTCGTTATCGTTGATCATATGATTTACCTCCGTAAACATTGCAATAAAATTATTTTCCGAGTTATCGATATCCTCTCTGGATCATCGTACATATTCAGAGTATTGCTTAACGAGACATTTGAAAGTACGATACCGAACATTGAAAGATCAAATTCTGAGGAAGGACAGATCCCGACAAAATTTTTTTCTTGAAACTGAACGCCTATTAACCGTTTTTGCTGGTACACATTAAATTGTCTCTAGTAACGCCAGCGAAAATCATAGGGAGGCGGGAACCATTATTTTTGCAACAAAACGAAAAGTGCAGCAGCAAATATCGGACACATCGGCCTTGGAACAAATAGCTGAAGAGAGCGGCATCGCGGTCGCTCTGGTTGATGCTGGTTCTAATGAAGTATTTGTTACAAATAACAACTCCATCTGTAGAACCCTCAATCCTCAGGGCAAATTCACGACGCACTGCAAAGCATTTTGTGGAACTGCTTTCGAAGAAGCGACAGAGTTTGGATCCCCGGTTTCATATACGTGTCATGCAGGGCTCGAATGCCGTGTTGTGCCTGTCGTTGATGAGGGACACCCGCTGGTCGCGATACTCGGTCGAACATTCCTGACGGCTGAGAACTACCGGCGGGCTACGACTCGAGCTATCTCAGGTGACTGGAAAGATCATTCGCCATCAGAATTTTTCGAGAATATCTTGCTCACAGGATCCGTTTCAACACTCGACCGGGCAACAGAAGAGATCAAGTCATTGTTCCCCGAACGAGTAGTGAAGGAAACTAGTCCTGCATCCTCGGAGATTTCAGAAACAAGGGTTATCAGAGAGACTGAGTTTCAGGGAGAACGCCGCGAGCCGGACGATGAATTGATCGTTGAGCAGAAGGTAGAGGAACATTCGGAGAAAAGACTGGTCCCTGTCATTTCAAATATTGTTGCAAAGTTCAATCGTGAACTCGGGCTCGTTCCTGAAACGCCGAAACACGATCCACAGCCTTCGATTCGCACTGAATCAGATATTGTCACTGAATCTCCGATATTGCCGTTCCAGCCCGTTGCAGTAGAGAGAAAGCCGGAAGAAACCGTAGATCTAACATCCGCTAATGTTGATGCTGATCTACATCGTTCCAGAGAGAAACGTGCAGCCGAGGCCAAAGCGTGGCGTTCATTTTTTGGTTCTTTGCTGAAAACTGACTATGGCAAGGCTAAAGAGGCGATCTTGGAGTTCGTTGCCCTGCAATACGGACTTTCGGCTATGGTTTGGCTCGAAAAGAACGAGAAGCGGCTGGAGAACACCGCCGCGTACGGGGCAATGAAAAATCGCAAGGTGCGTCTTGGCATTGCCGCGGATGACGTCCGCTTGATTCAGGCTGCCCACGATGAGATGCCTCTCGAGATCAACGAACGGCCAAGACAGGATTCGTCTACCGCACCTCGAACAATGTATCTGTTTCCCATCGGCGTCAGCGGGGAGATCTCAGCGGGCATTGCGGTACTTGAAAACATCTCTGATGACAAAGTGAAACGACAGATAGCACGGGTCTGTCAGTCGCTCGCACCACAGTTAGAGATCCTGAAGCTAAGAAGCCAGGTCGCTCGAGGTGAATCGCTTTCGACCGCGGTCCGGCGATTTAGCGAAAGCCTCAGAAACATCGACGCGGACGACCTTTGGATAAAACTCACTCAAAACGCCGCAGAAATGCTTAAAGCCGAGCGAGCGTCTCTGATGGTATTTGATGAAAGAACAAATACACTTGAGATCAAGGCATTGATAGGAGGTCTTGGCCGACCAGGGAAAGATGAGATCGTTGGCGAACGTGTAGCACGACTCGTTTTCGATAAAAATAAGCCTATTATCGTACCCGACGTCACGAAAACGGGACTGCCGCCAGCGGCTGCGAGCCGGCAGTATAAGACGGCATCGTTCCTGAGCTGCCCGCTTTCGATAAGCGGCAGGACGATCGGAGTTATGAGTTTTGCTGACAAGGCATCGGGGCGGCCGTTCGACAGAAGTTCCTTGAATTTGCTCCAGGCCATCGCTCCTCAGATAGCGGTAGCTATTGATAGAGCGTCACTTAAAGAGAAGGCGGGTGAATTCGAGCAGCTATCGGTAACTGACGCATTGACCGGCCTCCTAAATCGACGCTATATCGAAGCTCGTTTGATGGAAGAAGTTAAACGCTCTAATCGTCATGGCTTTCCGATGAGCTTTATGATGATCGACGTCGATCATTTCAAATCCTACAATGATCAGTTTGGCCATCCGGCAGGTGATGTAGCTCTCAAGATGGTTGGCCAGGTAATTAGAGAAACGCTCCGCGGAGCGGACGTTGCGGCACGATTTGGCGGGGAAGAATTTTCCATCCTTTTGCCTCAAACCACCAGTGAAGAAGCGGCGATGATCGGCGAACGTATTCGCTCAAATATTGCTGAGTCGCCTTTCCCGCATCGTCAGGTCACCGCGAGTATAGGCATCGCGAGTTGCTCGGCGGAGTTATGTTCGGCGGTAGATCTAGTCTCGGCGGCTGACAAAGCGCTGTATGAAGCAAAAAACGGCGGACGCAACCGTGTTCTTACGTTTGAAAAGTTAGCTAGTTAAACGGCACACTTATTGGGTAGATGAGAAAACCGACGGTAAAGAAGATCTTTGCTAGGACCAATACGGACGACTTTATTGGAAGGACTTCGCTTGTCGCGGAACTGACTGAACTTGCCCGAAGCGGAAGTGGTGGTTTGGTTCTCCTTGCGTCGCCGTCTGCGGGCAGCTCCGAACTCTTACGACACGTTTACGACCGCCTGTTTTTCGAGCAAGAAGAGGTCATTCCGTTTTATTTTGAAGTTAGGCGAAGTGACAGAACTGCTCAGAATGCAGCCCTTCGCTTTCTCTGCGAATTCCTCTTACAGACCGTTGCTTTCAGACGACGGGATACACGTATCATCGATGCATCTCCGGAAATAGCAGAGATAGCAAACCTCGCGGTTCCAGAGGACGGGCATTGGATCGACCGTCTAGTAGATACATACACATCAGATAACAAGGTTTCGGATGATCGAAGCTTTATACGCAATTGCCTTAGTTCCCCGCTGCGAGCCGCTTCGAATGGTGCTCATTCATTTGTTCTAATTGATGACCTCCACATAGTTTACGACCTTGAAGGCGGAGACGCGTTTTTTGATGATCTGGTGAGTATCTTTGAACGCTCATCGATTCCCTTCGTGCTTAGTGGTTCGCGACGTTCGATATTTGCACAAACCCCCTTTGAAACGAGAGCTCTCGACGTATTTTCGTTTGACGAAAGCGGGGCATTTATAGAGCACCTTTCGAGATCAAATAAGATAGAAACGACGGATCAAACGCGCGATCTGATCGCCGTCCAACTTGGTGGCAATGCTGGTCATATGGCTCTTCTCTTCGCCGCAGCGTCTACGAAAGGAGCCGCACTCAGCACTTTCGAAGAGGTCCAGCAGGTTTACACGAATGAGATCTTTGGCGGACGGATCGGACGCTATTTTGATAAGATCTTCGACGACCTAGTTCCCGACGCTGGCTTACAAGCAAAAGCTTTGTGGTTGCTGACAGAGAACCTTGAGGCCCGAGATAGCCGAATTCCAACAACATACTGGAATCGACATTCTGGATTATCAAACATTGAACTCGAACGGTTGCTGGAGGCCCTACATCATAGGGAGATCATTAGCCTGGCATCGGGTTCCGTCGAGATCGATAAAGGAAATTTCGCTCTGTGCGACTATCTCTTAGCCAGGAAAAGGCTCGAGATCGATGACGAATCGCGTGCTCTGGCGGTTGGCGACGCGTTGGCAGAGAATGTGAGGCGTGCTCCTCAGCTAATGGCAACATTTTATCGACGCACGTCCGCGATCGGTTTGAGGGGCCTATTGACTGCATTTGCGGGGCGAGAAGTCTCTTCCGGACTCCTCGATTATTCAAAGTTCAAAGAAAAACTAAAGGGCGGAGATGACGCGGAAATCCTACTGTCATTTCAGTCGGATCCGGATACTGTTAGTCTTCCGCAGATAGTCTATACCGCAAATACATCCGCGTTTTACCCAAAACTAAATGAGCTGTGTGAACCCGAGCGATCAGCGGTCGGCCTCGGATTCAAAGACAAAGCAGATAAAGAAGAGACGGTCTGGATCGCGGTTCAGATCGATTCGAAGCTAGAAGTGAAGCGAGAACTTGCTGAATTCTGGTGCGATCGTTTGGAGATGGCTGCTGTTAATTCTGGTTTTGCCGATCATAAGCTGTGGCTGATCTCGCCGGAAGGCTTTGACCATGATGCGATGTTAGTTCTGCGTGAACGCGAGGCCTTTGGTTCAAGTCGAAAGCAGATAGACCTCTTGGCAAAGGTACTCGACGCTGATCTTGAGGTCGAGATCGGCAGTACTGCTGAGGAATATGAGATCGTCGTTCCTATGGGCGGCGATACCGAAATGATAGCCGCTCATACGGTAGAAGAGATAGCTAAACGCCACGATTTCCCCACGAAAGCGATCAATCAGATCAAGACCGCTCTCGTCGAAGCCTGTATCAATGCATCTGAGCACTCATTAAGCCCGGATCGACGAATCCACCAGAAGTTCGTGGTAGAGGCTGACAAAATAACGATAACGGTAACAAACCGTGGAGTACGTCTTATCGATAAGCAACCGGGAGCAAATGGAGCAGACGAGGACCGTCGTGGATGGGGACTGAAGCTGATGCGTGGACTGATGGACGAAGTTAGCATCGACAAGACAGACGATGGAACACGGATCACGATGGTAAAGTACCTTCATCGAGCAGTCACCGCTGACGCCGCCTAGTTCTTTTGCCGAAACGCAAAAAAATATCTTTCCTTTCTTCCCAAATTCAGGTATAAACGAATGCGATGTTAGGTATAAGCGTTGCTGAATTAATGCATCTGGGCTTAGAATTTCTACATCCAATGGCTGTGAAACTGGATACCTCGCAATGCGGGAAATCCAAAAATTTGGAAATGGTAGGTACTTTGTGATAATATTGGATTGTTGCCGACTAGGCAGCCTTCCTTCCCGCCGAATACGCCTACGATGCCGCTCATGACAATGCCATTCATAAAAAAAATTAGAGTTTTAGTTGCCACGGCTCTGCCTTTCCTACTAGCTATTGCGACATTGGGACAGGCTCCGAAAGCTCCTCTTTTGCAGGATATTAAGGTTAAGAGCGAAACGTACTCCGCGATACCGACGTCAACGCCACTAGTAGCCCGGACAGGTAGTTCCGTGCCAGCTAACGCCAATGGCATAAGAACTCTGTTTCCCGCATTGGCAGAGGTACAGATCCCTGGGTATTCTGGCATTCTCGTAGAATCGCTCGATGGCAACGTCGTCGTTGAAAGCAATTCGAACTACACGTTCAACCCGGCCTCAAATGTAAAGGTAGCCACTGCCTTTGCCGTTATTAAAACCTTTGGGCCCGAGTTTCGTTTTATGACGAACGTTTACACGGATGGAGCGATCGATCGTACTTCAGGAACCTTGAATGGCAACCTCTATGTTTCTGGAAAAGATCCCATGTTTGGGTATCAGCATGGCGTTGCCCTGGCCCATGAGTTAAACCGTTTGGGCATTAGGAGCGTAAATGGCGATCTGATCGTAACTGACAATTTTGTCATGAATTACTCGGGATCTCCTGCCGTCTCGGCCAAGACATTGTCGTTGACCATGGACTCGTCCCGCCGAAACGCGGCTGCGACTAAGGTTTGGCTCAATTACCTTTCTTATTCCGGACGGTTTAATCAATCGATGGGCGTTCCCGGCGTTTCATTTTCGGGTTCCGCATACGTACAGCCGATACCGAGTAGTCTTAATCTTCTCTTCACGCACGAATCGACTCAGATCCGGGAAATTCTAAAAGCTACTCTCTGCTACTCAAACAATTTTCTTTCCGAGCGACTCGGCGACCTAGTTGGCGGTCCCTACGCCGTTGCTCGTTTGGTTCAGCAGAATGCCGGGATCCCTCCGCAGGAATTCTCACTTGCAACGTCGAGCGGCCTTGGCTACAACCGTGTGACCCCCAACGCCATGATGCGATTGCTTCGTGCGCTGCGAAACGACCTTGCTCGCTACAAGATGACATTTGCCGATATAATGCCGGTCGCAGGCATCGACAAAGGCACACTTGAGGGGCGCTTCGATGTTGATTTTGCTCGTGGTAGCGTCGTTGGTAAAACCGGAACACTTGGCAATACTGACGGCGGTGTGAGTGCTCTTGCTGGCGAAGTAAATACGCGTAACGGTCGCCTCCTCTTTGTGATCTTCAACCAAAAAGGAAGTGTTCCTCGCTTTCGAAGTTTTCAGAATGGCTTCGTTTCATTGGTTCAGGGACAGTTTGGCGGAGCTATGCCTATGGCCTACGATGCGGTTTCTCTAGAAACAAGGCTGGCTCGATCAAAGATCAGCTACCCAACCTCACAGTCATACGGAAACTAATAATAGCTCTAAACAACAGGTATAAATTTTTCTGCGACACTCTCCCGGAGTTGTGAAGCTAAAGCCTTGCGGTCATTTGCGATGATGGGCTCAACTCCGAAACTCAGCACTGCCGAATACTCACGGACCTTGAACAAACGCCATAGGTGAGCGAAAAAGCTGATATCTTCCCACCAGCAGGCTGCTACGCTGGCGGGTAATTCGCCATCAGGGGTCGAATAGCTTATCGAGGCATATGAGACTGGTATCTCGGCTCGCGCGGCAAATTCCAGAAACGACGAGTTGAAAGGGTAAACTTTATCGCCCCTTGTACTCATCCCCTCAGGAAAAACAACCACGCCTTCCCCCGCATCAAGCCGCTCAATGATCAGCTTGCCCGCTCTCGGTATATCTCGTCTATTTGCTCGATCAATAAAAATGGTGCCCATGTCGCGACATATCCGTCCCGCCACAGGCCAGCCCTCGATATCGCTTTTTGCTACAAATACACCCTTTGCAACGGCACGGATCGCCGCTATATCAGCGTAGCTGAGATGATTGGCCACCAAAAAAAACGGTGGTTTTGGCGGAGTCCCGACAACCTGAATCCGCATATTTGAGATCCAGACAAAGCTTTTCGTCCATGCTTCGAATATGACTTGCCGCCAATACACCTTATTTGGAACGAAGAAGTGTGTTACAAACCAGAGCGAATGTAATCCGATAGTCGAAATGGTGAAAAGTAGAAGTCTAAATGCGGCTTTAATTGTTCTCATCGACCTTAGGAATATAGTTCGTTAATCGTCGCGAGGCTATTTTTTGTTTTCGAGCTTCTTGAAATTATAACGTACTAGAAATTTCATCGCGACAGGCTTTCCAGCTCTTTCGGCTGGTCGCCAATTCATGCCGCGCACGTTTTTCTCCACTGACTCGTCAAGACCATATCCGGCCCATCGCTCGATGTCGGTCCGTTCGATAACACCTTTTTCGTTTAAGTAAACCAGGATATCGACCGTAGCCTGTATGTTGAAAAGAGACGCCTGGACCGTATACTCAGGCTTGATCCGACGAAATGGTATCGCCGCCCTAAAGTTTTTATTATCGCTATTTTTTTCGTCAGGCTGCTCCTCCATCAAAGGTGGGTTGGACGAATCCATTTCGGCTTTAAGAGCACCTTTAATAATGTCAGCGATCTCAATCCCGATCGCCGGAACCTCGGATCTCAATTTCGTGGTCGCAATGTCTCTTTTCTGAGCCTCAGCATTTTGCATTTTCCAAGATACAAGGCGCCCCGTTCGGGAACTCACCACCCAGACCGCTAAATGCGATTCATAATACTCGGCCCGCTGAAATGCGCTGCGACGCTGTGTTTCTGCCCTGACGATCAAAAAAAAATTGCAGCCTATCGTTTCTCCGATCAGTCTTGATTCGGCGGTGGTGAGATTGAATGGGGTCGCCGGCGAGACAGAAAGGTAGGCGGATCTAGCCAGATCACTGTCCAGGATCATAAATCTTTTCTCTAGAGTTTCTGCAATTTGGCCCGCGAACTCACGGCTCTCGGCCTTATCGTCAGGGGCTAACAAGGCGACCGATTGAGATGCAGCCGAAATTGCCGAAAAAAAGATCAGCAAGACTAACAGTCCGGTTGCGGGCCAACGAGCGGAGAAACGGATGTTTTTTACACGTGGCAACATCTATGCGTGATATAGTTCGCCGATCTTTTCCTTCAGTTCGGCGGGAAAGCAGATGCGGTGAATGCGATAGCCTTCTTGCAGCCCTCTCACAGCGGCACTCACTACCGATATCTCCCTGATCTGAGGCCGCGAAAACCCATCCTGTACAAATATCAGGTTCTTCATCTCCTCCGACCCTTTCGCGTAAAAAGAGTAGGAGGCATTGCCTGCCTTGTCTTCAACAAAATAGTAGTCCGGATCAAAACCGGCGTTAGCAACTATCTCACGGGAACGCGAAACAAATGCGTCTCGGTCTTGCTCGGGCATGTCTAGGTCAAATGCCTTAAAAAGCCTGCGGTTGAGAAATCTTTTTGAAAGATCTGAAAGTATCGAATCGCTCGAATGCTGCCAGCGTTTTATGCTGAACATCACATCAGTATCATCCATCTCGAGATGGTCCGCGAGGGATAATCGGTCACCAGCAAGAGCCCTGTCCATGGGAGTTTCACCCGCCTGCCAAACTGGGTTCCCGTTCCTAACAAGGTACATTGCCCGATTTATAAGAACGCGCAGGATCGCCTCGGCCGAACGTAGGGTTCGATGGAAGTACACCTGGCGATACATGTAATATCTCGCCTGCAGATAATCCTCGACGGCATAGATGCCTGGGGCAGAGACATACAAGTGATCGTCTTTTTCGTTTATTTCGATCGACTTTATGATCCATTCGAGGTCAAAGATCCCGTATTTTGCTCCGGTCATCAGGCTGTCCCGCAACAGGTAGTCCATTCGATCAACGTCGAGCTGTGAAGAAACGAGTTGTGAGAGAGCACGATGCTTAAAGTCACCCCGGATAATAGAAGCGATGTCACCAGCGATCTCTGGGGAATACTCGTCCAATAGCCTGCCGATCTCAGTTTCTTGACTGAGAACAGCCTCGATCGTGAATTCTTCATGATGAAACCCCAGAATATTTTCGATCACATGTGAAAATGGACCGTGGCCGATATCATGAAGTAAAGCTGCTATGCGTATAGCAGTTTGTGCGGCTTCCGGGATCGAATAGCCTAGTCGAAGCTTCGCTATCATTCGGGTTGCAAGATGGAAAGCCCCAAGCGAGTGGGCAAATCGAGAATGCTCAGCCGATTGATAAGTAAAATAGGCGAGTCCTAGCTGCCGAATGCGACGCAAACGCTGGAATTCAGGCGTGTCTATAAGTGCCACGGTCAAACGACCTTCCGCTGAATCAGTGTTTACCCTAATTATATTGTGTACCGAATCCCGGTAGATGCGTTCCGCCAAGGTGCCTCCGCTAACTTCGTGAATAACGTTTCTGCACCCACTTGGGCAAAAATTCTATGGGCGCAGTGGACAAATACGAGTATAATTAGGATGATTGCTTACCACCTAACTTCATTTGGTCGAATTTTCTTCAGGAGGTTCTTATGAGGAAAACCATTTTGCTTCTCTTTCTGACCTTGGTCTTATCCAGCTCACTCGCCTTTGCCCAAAATCGGAATAGTGTGACCGGTTTCGTCTTTGACGAATCTAGACGGCCGATCCCGCAGCAGTTGTATGTTGAGTTGTTAAATGATCTTAATGTTACTTTCTCGCGGGCCCGGATCGAAAGCTCTGGAATGTTTTCGTTCCGAGGATTGCCGAACGGCAACTATTACATTCGAGTACTTAGCAGCGGAACCGATTATGAAGAGCAAACCAAGAGCGTATCACTGATTCCGATCTCGGCTGGCCGCGATCCCAATGGAAGGGAAAGCGGTGCGGCCTTCGAGCAGGTTGATTTTTACCTCAAAAAACGAAAGAACGCGGCGTCCGCGGCCACAGCCCCGCCATCTGTGATCTTTGCCCAGGAAATCCCTCCGGCGGCTAAGTCACTTTATGAATCGGGTGTTCAGGCTCTGGAGGACAAGAACAATGCGATTGGGCTTGAGAAGATAAAGCAGTCGATCGAGGCATTTCCGGATTACTTTCTGGCACTTGAACGTCTCGGAACCGAATATGTCATGGCCGGTCAATACGAAGCGGCCCATGTTCTGCTATCAAAAGCGCTGCAGATAAATCCTAAAAGCTTTAACAGCTCTTTCGGCAAGGGGTTGGCTGAATTCCGTCTCGGGCACACCGACCTTGCGATCGTGAGCTTCCGCAATTCACTTGAGCTGAACAAAACGTCGCCGAACGGTCATCTTTGGCTAGGGATCGCTCTTCATGCAAAGGCGAATTTTAATGACGCTCTAAAATCGCTGATTAAGGCTAACGAGCTCTCTGAGGGCACTTCTGCGGAGGTTCACTGGCAGCTGGCACGAGTGTATAAAGATCAAAAGAATTTTCCAAAAGCAGCGGACGAGCTCGAGCTGTTTCTCAAATACAAGCCCGACGCTCATAACGTGAGCGAGATCAAAGAAATAGTTAGTTCACTTAGAAAGAAAACTTAGCTGGAAACCATCTGCAGTTAGTGATTTAATAAAACTTAGGATCGCTTGAAAAGGCGCATTTCTTAAAACAATTCTCATTTTGATCTGTAAAGTACGAAGCCTCGTATTTTATATGAAATTTCGTCTGAACGGCTGAAACCATTGGATATTTCAGCCGGGTTTAGCCCTGCCAATTTTCTGCAAAACAATTGTAAACACTAGGTTTAATGCATATACCCGTGCCTATTAAGCGAATGGTTCGATAATTGCCTTGTTTTAAGCGATTGATTTATTTGGAGAGATTCGGACGTATTCTGAAATCTCCTGAAGAACAAGCAAAAAATTCCATCTGTTATCAGGAATTGAAATCAGGTTTAGGGAATTAATTACAGGAGTTAGTTTGATTAGTATGAAAAATATACTTAAGACATTATTCACACTATCGGCCCTCGTCCTCTGCTTTAGCTTCGCAGCTATCGCTCAGGAAACGACGGGTTCGATCGAGGGAACCCTCACCGACCCTAACGGAGCAATCGTTCCGGGCGTTGAAGTGACCGTTTCCAGCCAATCTGGTGTTGGGTTCAAAAGAACTGCCACCAGCGACAGCAATGGATTCTTCCGTATTCAGCAGATCCCGCCGGGAACCTACACGGTTGCGACGGCTGCTGCTTCGGGATTTGGAGCCTCGACCACCAGCGTCCAGGTCAGCCTTGGTAAAACGACGCCTGTTAGCGTTAAGTTGACCGCAGGCGGACAGACGATCGAAGTCGACGTAAGTGCAGATTCGCTCGCGATCGATCCTACGGGAAACAAGATCCAGACGAGCATCTCGCAGCGTACAGCTGAATTGCTGCCTAAGGGCACCAACTTCACCAGCCTTCTTAACATTTCGCCAGCGGTTCGTGCAGAACCTTTGAGCGGTGGTTTCCAGATCGACGGTGCGTCGGGTTCGGAAAACACATTTGTTATCGATGGCCAGGAAGTCAGCAATTTCCGTACAGGTACGCTGAACACCAACAACAACATTCCTTTCCAGTTCGTTTCCGAAGTTCAGGTCAAATCGTCAGGATTTGAAGCTGAATACGGCGGTGCGACCGGTGGTGTTATCAACGTTGTGACCCGCGGTGGCGGTAACGAGATCCGCGGTGAAGCCGGTATGGATTTCCGTATCGCTAAGTTCCAGGGTAACCCACGTCCGTTTCTTAACCTGACCACCTACAACACGGGTGTCGCAGGTTCGGCCAACGTTGTTCTTCCGGAATACATTCCAGTTGACAAAGACGGTGGAACAAACTTCTTCCCTTACTTGAGCATCGGTGGTCCAGTCGTCAAAGACAAACTTTGGTTCTATGCGAGCTATGCTCCACAGTTCCTCAATCTTGACCGCACCGTTAATCTGTACGGCACTACCGCAGTTTCACGTAACCCGGCAACCCGCCAGTTCGTGAGCTCGACGCCTTACACACAGAGCCAGAAGAATGAATATGCTTTCGGCCGTGTTGACTTCCAGCCATGGCAGTCGTTCCGCTTTACCGGAACCTACCTCTGGAATCCTATCTCGGTCCTTGGTAACCCTCCAGGAGTCAGCCCATTTGGTGCGATCCCTTCATTGATCTGGCCAGGCCGTGGTACTGTTACAGGCCCAGACCTTCAGAACTTCCAGGGTGGACGTCAGACGGCGAACAACACAACCGGTTCGATCGCTTGGACGCCAACCAATAACTTTGTCGTCACAGCTCGTGCAGGATACAGCTTCCTTAACGAAAAGCTTGGCAACTACGGTATTCCTAATATTGCGGGCGGCTCGATTACGCGTTACCTGACCAATGCTTGCGATGTCGGCGTTACCGCTCCAGCAGGCTTCCAGGCTTGCGGATCGCAGAACTTTGGTGGTATCACCCAGACACTTTTCGACGTTTCACGTCGTCGTACGTTTGATGCTGATGCTTCATACCTCGTAAGCAACTTCGGTGGACGTCACCAGTTCAAAGGTGGTATGCAGTTCAACGGTATCAGCAACTCGATCAACAGCACACGTGAAGACGTTGTTGTTTTCCGTTTCGGACCAAGCTTCAACATCGGAGCTTTGACCGGACGTAGTGATGTTCCAACGAGCGCAGGTATTATTGGGGCCGGTAACATCCAGCGTTTTGGTCAATTCGGCTCAGCCGGTAGCGACAACCTGGCATTTTATCTCCAGGATTCGTGGCAGCCATTCAGCCGCTTGACCCTCAATCTTGGTCTAAGAACCGAAAGAGAACAGTCACCTAGCTTTAACGACCAGGGCGACGGTATCACTTTCGACTTCATGGACAAGCTTGCTCCGCGTCTTGGTTTCGCTTTCGACGTTTTCGGCGACGGCAAAACAAAGATCTTCGGTAGCTTTGGACGATTCTTCGATCGTTTCAAATATGAACTTCCTCGCGGTTCGTTCGGTGGTAACTTCTTCCGTAACGATTACTTCGAGATCTTCCCAGGACAGACGGCACAGACCTTGTTCACACGAACAACCATCATTGGTAACCGTCCAGACCCGATCGGCGGTCAATGTCCTATTGCTCCGGCAGCAGGTATTTTGACCCGTTGCCAGCTCGACTTCCGTATTCCGTCAAACCTTCCAGGCCAGCCGGAGTTTGGTGAAGTCGATCCTGACATCGAAGCTTTCCGTCAGAGCGAATACACGTTCGGTTTTGAGCGTGCAATCGGAAACGACTATCTCTTGAACGCACGTTACACTCGTAAGACGGTTGACGTCGCTGTCGAAGATATCGGTATTCCAGTCGCTGGTGGTGAAGCATACGTTATCGGTAACCCAGGCCGCGGCTTGGCAAAACAGATCGGCGACGCAGCTGGCTTCATTTCATTGGAAGCAGTTCGTGACTATGATGCAGTTCAGGTCGGTCTCGACAAACGGTTCTCGAATCGTTACTACTTCAGCACGAGCTACACGTGGAGCCGTCTTGAAGGTAACTATGCCGGTCTCGCTAGCTCGGACGAAGCTGGACGTACATCGCCGAACGTAAATCGAAACTTCGATCTTCCGTTCATCGGTTTCAGCGGCCAGGGTCAGCCAGACAACGGCGTACTTCCAACCGACCGCCCACACGTCTTCAAGCTGTTCGGTGCTTACGAGATCCCGTTCTCATCAACCAACTCGGTTGAGCTTTCGGGCTTCACGACCGCACAGAGCGGAACTCCGCTGACGACACGTTACACCGTCTTCGGTGTTGGAGGTCAGATCCTTAACGGACGCGGTGATCTGGGACGTACAGAAATGTTTACGCAGACCGATTTCGGTGTTCGACACAAATACCGTTTTGGTGCTGACAAGCGTTTCACATTGACGACCATGGTCGACATCCTGAACTTGTTCGACGAAGAGAACGTCATCAGGGTTAACGAGGTTATCTCGGGAACCGGTCTGACAGCTGCAAACCTCGGTATGCCAGCAGGTCTTACGTCGCTTCAGCAGGAAGCACTTTACCAGCGTCAGGCTTTCGCAGGCGCAGCAAATGCTTACATCACGGCTAACAACCTAAGAAGCCCAACGTTCGGATTGGACAATGGATTCCAGGGACCACGTAATGTTCGCTTTGGTTTCAAACTTCAGTTCTAAGGAACTTAGTTAGTCGTAAGACAATTTTAGGGCTGTCCATCGGACAGCCCTTTTTTCATTCAAGCAATAAAAAAGACCGTCGATATTCGACGGCCTCTAAAGTTTCACCAAGTTCGGGGATATCTATTCCAAAAGATGCCCCATCTTTTCTTTTTTTGTCCGCATATAAAGCTCGGCTTCTTCCTCTGAAGCGACTTCTATGGGTATGCGTTCTACTATCTGAAGGCCCGCTCGTTCCAATGCTGCCAGCTTGTCAGGATTGTTTGAGATAACCCGGACTTTACAAAGACCAAGGTCAAATAAGATCTCGGCACATTGTTGATAGTCTCTGGCATCGATCGCAAAGCCGAGTTCCTCGTTGGCCTCAACTGTATCCGCACCTTCGTCCTGCAGAGCGTATGCTCGGATCTTATTTATGATACCGATGCCGCGGCCTTCCTGCTGTTGATAGACGATTGCCCCTCGTCCGTCTGCCTCGATCATCTCCATTGCCCGTCGAAGCTGGGGGCCGCAATCGCACTTGACCGAGCCAAAAACATCGCCAGTCAAACACTGAGAATGTATCCTAACAAGCGTGGGCGTTTCCCCGTTCATCTCGCCCTTATACAGCACGACAAACTCTTCATTGCTTGTCATCGAGCGATAACCAGCGATCCTAAAATCACCGACCTGCGTTGGTAACTTTGCCGAGGCAACTCGTTCGACAGTGATGGTGTGAGCCTTCCACGGACAGTCACCTGAGCTTTCCGCGAAGTTCGAATTGTCTAGCATCTTGTCTCCTATGAACAGAATTATACTCCCAATTTCATTGAAATTGTAAAACTATATTCGTACGTACCTTCTTTTTGGATTGTGCTAATGCAAAAAGATATGTGATGCAAAGTGGAGTGAGACTATACAGCAAAGCCGGGCTCGCTGCGATGCACAGACTGACCGGGATCACCTGTTAAGTGGAGTTTTTCGTCCGAGTATTGCAACTGATAGAGCCTCCAGTACAGTCCTCGTTCGGCAAGCAATTCGTTGTGGGTACCCATTTCTCGCAACTCGCCGTGATGAAGTACTATGATCCGATGACATTTCTGGATGGTTGAGAGCCGATGAGCGACGACCATCGATGTTCGACCGTTCATTACGCGTTCTACAGCCTGCTGGATCAGTTGCTCGGTCTCGGTATCGATGGAACTGGTCGCCTCGTCCAGGATCAGTATTTTGGGATCAAAGGCCAAAGCTCTCGCAAACGATATCAATTGCTTCTGACCGACCGAAAGACCAGCTCCCCTTTCTCTTACTTCGGCCAAATAATTACCGCCAATTTTCTGTATGAACTCGTCAGCGTGCACCTCTTCTGCCGCCCATTCGATCCTGTCGCGCTCGATATCTTTATTTCCTAACCTGATATTGTTCTCGATCGTCCCACTGAAAAGAAACACATCCTGAAGAACAACCGCGAAATTTGAACGAAGATCCTTGAGGTTCCATTCACGCAGATCAACACCATCCAGAAGTATCTCGCCCTTCTGTACGTCATAGAACCGCATTAATAGATTCGTGATGGTCGTTTTGCCGGAACCTGTATGGCCAACCAGAGCAATGCTTTCGCCAAGCCCGACGGTAAACGAAACATCCTTGAGTATCCAGTCTTCTCCCTTGTAGGCGAACCAAACATTTCTAAATTCGATCCTTCCATCGGCCTTTCCAGTCTTTGCAGGGGTTAAAGGCGTTGTTATTTCAATATCACGATCAAGCAGTATAAAAATACGGTGCGAGGCGACGATCGCTGCCTGCAAAACATTAAACTTGTCTGAAAGGTCGCGGATCGGTTGAAACAACTGGAGAGAATATTGAATAAAGGACGCCAGAACGCCAACCGTCAGCCCAGCCGTAACCGCCGAGAATCCACCGAGTGCCATGTAGCCAAAAGCAACGATGACAACTGCGATCCCGACCGAGCCTATAAAATCAACTAATGGATAAAAGATCGCGTAGTAGTAGATCGTTTCTATATTCGCGTTCCGGTAGTCGTCATTGATAGCGTTGAATCGACGTTTCGCCTTGGATTCGGCATTAAAAAGCTGTACGGTTTGGGCTCCGGAAATGTACTCTTGTAAAAACGCGTTGAGCTTTGCATTCCGGGTTCTTACACGGTCAAATCCATTTCGGGCGTGTTTTCTGAACCAGTTCGTTGCGGTAAAGAGCAGAGGAACCGTAACCAGCGAGATCAACGCGAGCTTCCAGTCAAGCCAGAACATGATGCCGACGATCGCAAAAATGATGACCAGATCACCTAAAACGTCGATGACACCCGAGGTGAAAAGCTCGTTCAGAGCGTCAACGTCACCAGTGAGGCGAGTCATCGTCCGCCCGACGGGATATTGATCGTAATAGGCCACTTCCTGATTCTGCAGCTTCGTATAAAGTTCGGTTCGCAGATCAAACATGACCCTTTGCCCGACATGGTTTAGCAGAACTTCCTGTAGGTACGAAAAGATGAACCGAAAAAGGAAGACGCCAAAAAAAGCCAAGGCAAATAACCAGATACCATCAACCCGTTTGGGCGTGATGAAATCATCGACAGCCATTTTGGTAAAATATGGCTGTGTTGCGATGAGAATATTTGTAATGAGTGTCAGACCAATGGCTACCGCAGCGAGTCGCCAATACGGTTTTAGGTAACCCAGTAAGCGTCGGGCAACCCTAAAGTCGTACGTTTTGCCGATGGCGTCTTCTTCGTGATATTTTCGGACTTCGTCGGACATTACTCTTATTGATTTTAGTGACCGGGCCGCCCGAACCAAAACGCTCGATACAGATTTGCGATGAACAAGCGATAATTACAATGTTACGAGTATGTTAATTTTAGTATCTGCCAGCAACTTCAGCATTTGCGATAACGTATGGAATATATGCAATATGTAATTGGCAAATAGAGAGGGATTTTATGTCGGATTTCATTATTCCAATCGAGACGAGTATAAATCCATACCACATGACGGAACACTATCTCCGGCGCGTTCTAGTCGGAAGTCGTGACAGCGTCAGGAATCGGCTTGTCGCCGCAATGGAGATGCTTGGCTACAATATTTTGGACGACGAGGATGGCGTCGTTCGAGGCCGCCGGGAAGCCCGGGGCTGGGGATCATCATATTCATCGGCTGACGTTCTGGACTACCCAATGACACTGATGGTCAAGCTAAAGCCGCAGGGCGAACACGCCACACGAGCCACTTTTGACTATGTTGTAAAACACCCATCGCTCTCAAAAGGAGAGAAAGAGATACTAACGCGCGAGGCGGAAGCGATCTCGGCGCTGGCGACTGTTCGTTCGGTTGATAAAATTTGCTCAGCCTGTGGAACAGAGTCAACTGATGACTCGAAGTTTTGCCGAAGATGCGGAACCAAAATGTCCATTGAGTCGAGCGAACTCGAAGTGCTTAAAATGTCCGCGGAGATCCGGGCAGGCCACACGTCAGTCGTCGCTACTTTTTTTACATCGCTTACTGCATTTTGTGTTACGGGCGGAGCCTTGCTATGGATGGTGCTAGCTGGCACGTTTGCGAAAGGAATCGGAACACTTGTAGTGATCGGTCTTTTGCTAATTCTCCTAAACCTGATTTTCATAGGCTTTGGCTGGAATAGGGTCAATCGGTCGCTAAGACGACAGAAACCGCTTGAAGAGGTCATGTCGGAACCGACTCCACTGCTTCAATTCCCGGTCAATTCGCGTGATCCAAATCTCGTCGGTTCTGTGACAGAACGAACGACAAATTTGTTAAGCGTGGACCGCGATCCTGCAAAAACGGGTGAATTTCCTTCCAGATGAATCGATTTCTTGATGAACATAAAGGGAACTGGCAGCGGCTGGAGGACCTGCTTGCAATGCCCATCGGGACTGGCCTGCGTGGACTGTCGAGAATGGAGGTGCGCGAATTCGGTGAACTTTATAGACGAGCGGCTGCGGATCTCGCTATCGCTCGCGCCGAAACGCGTGATCCGAAGCTGATCATTTACCTCAACAGCCTTGTGATCCGTGCTCATGGGAAAATTTACCGTGCCGAAAGCGAGGGCGTTGGCCTGGTGTGGAAATTTTTTACGGAAGATTTTCCACAAACCTTCCGCCGGAACTGGCGATATATGGCGATCGCGTTTGGAGTATTTGCAGGCTTTGCCCTTTTCGGCTTTATAGCTACGTGGTTCGACACCGATTTCACCCATTTTGTTATGCTTTCAGGTATAACGTCTGAGATAACATCAGGAAATCAATGGTGGAAAAGCCTGAACGACGCAAATCAGATCGGCGCCACGCATATTCTATCTAATAACATTTTGGTCACTTTTCGGGTGTTTGCGATGGGAGCTTTCTTCGGAATCGGAGCGTTTTATGATCTAGCGTTTGAGGGTGCCCGATTAGGGAGCGTGTTTGCCGCTTGTTACAAGCTAAATCCACCGTTCGGAAATGAGCTGGCGACTTTCGTGGTTGGACATGGAGTGGTCGAACTGTCCACCATCTTTTTCTGTGGAGGAGCCGGTATGATGATCGGGTACGCGATGATAAATCCCGGCGATCTCACTCGCGGTCAAGCTCTAAAAAAGAAAGGAATAGAGGCGGCTCGGATCGTTATAGGTTGTGCTTGCTTTCTGGTGGTGGCCGGAATTATCGAGGGATTTCTCTCGCCGTCCGATCTCCCCGCATTCGCCAAGATCGGAACCGGCATCGGAACCGGCATCGCAATGTACGCCTATCTAACGTTGGCGGGACACCGTGAAGACGCCCCGCCCGTTGTCCAACCTTACTGACGCGGAACTTCCGTCCCGCATTTGAACACTTGATTGACCCGCTCGAATAGCAGGAAATTGGCAGTTTTGGGATCCGTAATCTTTAGCTGACCATTGACGACCGAGAATTCCGACGCACTTTGCATTGTACTCGTAAAGATCCGCTCGAACTGCATCGCTGGTTCTTCACAAGCCATCATGGTCGATATAAGGTCGCCGACTTTGAGCTTTCCCTCGTCAAACGAGTAGCTTCCGCTGTAAATGTTGCAGCCCGATCTGCCGCCGAGGCTGTCCTCATTGATATTTAGCGTTATGTTCATTTTGTCGATAGGGAATGCGATCTTCTGCCTAAAATTGTAAGAACTCAGCTTCCATTCCCCCTGCGGCAGATCAGTTGCGGATGCCGAGATCGCGGTAAATGCGAGTAAAAATGCCGTGAATAATAAAAATGTTCGTCGCTTTAACATAATGATTTCTTCGAGATTAATATTGGAGGCGCGAGTGATTGCCCGTTCCATAACTTAAGAACGAGTCAGCAAAAGGAACTTGCGCAGGTTCTAAAAAGTGGTTGTTTTAACGGTGCCGATCTCCACGCCAAATGCCAGCTTTGCGGAGCGTTTCATTGCTTTGGGGCCGCCTGAGGTAAGGAATTCGTCCGTGCCGTCCTTATCGATCTTCCATTTGGAGATCTTGTTGATCAGCGAACCGGCGGGGTCGATAAATTCGGTATTTGGTGAGACAAGCTCCCGTAGCAACGGAGTGATCGCCGGATAATGCGTGCAGGCCAAAAGAATGTGTGAACAATTTTTAATGGGGTCGAGGATCTTTTTCGCAACTCCTCGCAGCGTATCCGATGAGATATCACCACTCTCGATCAGAGCGGAAAGCGGCTGGGCGATCCGCTGCTCTATCTTCAAACCGTGCGCCGCAAATCCTCTGCGATAAACACCGGAAAGCACCGTTCGCCGCCCGCCAATGACCGCCAGCCGATTTGGCTTGTAGTTCATTGACGCGGCAACGGCATTGTCGATCATTCCTTCTATCCTCAGGTCTTGATCTGTTAGCAGCGGAATGGCCGTACTTGCCGCATTACAGCCTATGACAAGGTGGGTGATTCGACGATCTTTCAGGAACGCTATCACGTCGTTCAGTCGGGCGACAAGCTCCGGCCGCGTCATCTTCCCGTAAGGAGTTGCTCCGGTATCGGAAAAATAAACAACGGGTAACCCAATCTCTTCTTTCACCAGCTTGTAAACGCTGATTCCGCCGATTCCCCAATCGATGATCGCTAACTTTTTCATCACGGATATGACAGCTTAACTTCAACGCCGCGCTCGATCGGGCCGCTGTCGAAGGCGACGATCCGCGAATTCCATGCCATATTCAGCGTTTCCATTTTCTGCCCCTGGAAACGGCTTTCGAGATACCATTTCATCTCGTGTTCCGAGCGTATCGGATTGTACTCAAGCATCTTTTTCCAGTCGGGATGCGAGACGAGTTTTTGCAGAGCGGCGTCGAAGGCAGTATTTTTCTTTTGATCGGCCTTTGTTCTCAGTTTATCTTTCAGCAGCCGCGGAAATTCGCTTACTCCGACCGGAACCGTGACCATATCTATAATTAGAAACTTCCCACCCGGCCTCATCACGCGTTTGATCTCAGCCAACAGCGGATCCCAATCGAGATAGCGGAAAGACATCAGCGACGTCACCGCGTCAAACGAAGCGTCTGGAAAAGGCAGAACGGGGCCGTTGATCTTGGCGAAGGAGATGTGATTATTCTCTGCATTCTTGATCTTTGCCCGCTCGATGATACCGCCGGATTCGTCAACGCCTTTGCCACTACCGATTCTGTCTCGCAATGCACAAAGCAATGCCCCGTTTCCACATCCGATGTCGAGCAGGTCGATCTTGCCAGGCGGAAGGTGTTCGTTGAGCCAATTCCATTCGTCCTTTCGAACCCGAATATCCTGAAATGCAGCGTCATAAAGCTCGGCTACGTGATCGTACGAAGTGTCTCCATCTGGCGGACGCGGCTCGAAACGCTTCATCTCCTCAGCGGGCATAAAACCTAGTCGCTTTTGCGCTGAAGCCAGAAAGCCATGTGATTTACGGCCTTTACAGCCGATCGTGTATAGCTTGCCGTCTGTGCTATCGGCTGCCGCAACGAATTTTTCCTTGCTTCTCGAAAAGGTCGTATACCAAAAAAATCCGTAGGTCGGTACATTAAAAGTCCGGGCAAAAAACGGAGCGAACCACCGAGCTGACCGGCAGCAATGAAACGCTGCGGTAGCGTCCAGGGCAAATGGGATCTCCATCTGCTCCCATTCGTAGGGCGAAAACTGCTCGGGAAACGCGACGGTGCCGTACATCGGCCCGTACATCCCCGAATGCCCGACAAAATGAAACTCGCCGATCTGCTTTCCAGCCTCTCTAACCTCACCGAGCGCTTCCAAAACATCACGTTTACTCTCAACCGCTCTTGTAATGATATTGCCCGCAAACCCCGCCTCAAGCCGCTCAGCCGCCAGAGTCTCTGCCACCACCGGAAACTGATGGCCGCCCAGGCGATATTTGGTGGTATAGATTATTAGAATGACCCGTTGTCCAGGTTTCGATGGTTGCTGCATTCAGTTGTCCTGAGAATATCTCGCTTTTGGTCTTTCCAATATTAAGATTTCCTGCCTCGGTGAGCAACCAAATGCGCGAAGATGTTCGACCCTTTTTAAGTGGCCGAAACTTGTAGTGCGGCAAGCCGTCTGGCAACGAGTTCAAGGTCTGCTACGAACAGCTGGAATTGCTCGTCCCTGTCCGACGAACGCAGTATTGAGGAAGGGTGAACCGTCGCGAGGACATTTTCCGAAAACTCGGTCCGCAGCCACTGACCTCGCATCTGGGTTACACGAAATTCCGGGCCGAGTAGAGCCTGGGCGGCTGTTGCTCCGAGGCAAACAAGAATCGGCGGAGCAAGCATCTCGATCTCGGCCCAGAGCCAAGGGAGACAAGCGTTGATCTCGCTCGCCTTCGGCTTTTCATGAAGCCGTCGTTTGCCCATTGGTTTCCACTTGAAATGCTTGACCGTATTTGTAATGTAGGTTTGAGATCGATCGATCCCGGCCTGCTGGAGTGCTTGGTCAAAGAGTCTCCCCGCCGGGCCTACAAATGGATGACCCTTGATATCCTCTTCGTCACCAGGCTGTTCGCCAACAAAAACGACTGTGGGTTTCAAATCACCCTCGCCAAACACCGTCTGCGTCGCATTCAGATACAGATCACACCCTCGACAGGTCTCGGCCGCATTTTTAAGCGAATCGTAATCATCCTCCACCGGAAAATAGTTAAACGCACTTCGCTCTGGAATTTTTGGCATCATATGGGCTCTTTAACTAAGACATTAATGTTGCCATAGCTCGGGCTAGACGATGTGTATGAAAGAATACGGCAGGAAAAATCGCATCATACAAGGCGACAGCCGTATTATCAGAGCATCCCTCTCTCTTTTACCTTAAGGTATGCCTCGAGCAGTTTCGGTGCGAGAGTTTGTGTGGTTACATCGAGAGCCATTCCGCCAAGAGATTCGACCAATCGTAGGGCGGATTCGCGCTGATGGATTATTTCTTCGGCGGCTGACTGGGTGAAAACGTCCTTAATGTCAGTGGGCGATTGGTTGACGGCGGCGTTTAGATCTCGGTCGCCGATCGTTGCTACGAGCGGCAAATGCCTGGGACGAAGCAAACGGAGCGAATTTATCAGCTCTTTTGAACTGTCCTTATCCACTAGATCGGTAAGAATTACGACAAACGAGCGCTTTTTGGAATTTGACGCGATGAATTGAAAGGCCCTTGCATAAGACGGCTCGGTTAGTTCAGGTTCGAGGTCGTGGAGAGCCTCGAGCACGGCGTCGATGTGTTCGAGGCCGCGTTTCGGCGGAAGGTATTTGTGCACTCGGCGTCCGAAAACGACAAGTCCACAATTGTCCCCGGCTCGTGCCGAAGCAGACATAAGAGCGAGACTCGCGTGTAATGCGGTGTCAAATTTGGTTTCGTCGCCGATCCGCCCGGTCATCAGGCGTCCGGCATCTAGGGCGATAATTACTGTTTGGTCACGCTCGATCTGATACTGACGTGTGGTCAATTTCGAACGCCTCGCCGTCGCCGTCCAGGAGATATGCCGCAGTTCGTCGCCACGAACGTAATCGCGCATCGATTCGAACTCTCGGCCTTCGCCGCGGCGAACGGCCCGGCGTTGGATCGCAAGAAATGAGCGGGCCCCGAGAGCCTTCAACTCCATCTCACGAGCTCGTCGCATGTTTGGATAAACCTTGACCGTTTGTTCCTCGCCTAGAGAAACCTGACACCAAACCAGACCAAGTCTTGATAAGAAGCGAACGGATGTCGTGCCGAACTCATATCTTCCTCGTTTTGTTGGTTTAAGATGGTAGAAGAACTCAGCTGTTCCATGAGATTCGACTGCAAACTCCACCTCTCGCGAATCTTTCAGCGTCATCTCCGCCGGGTACTCGTCCTTTAGCCTTAGATGCATTCTCAAGTCGGTAGCATTATCAACGAAAATGCTGACCTTTGCCTCTTCTCCAATTGCAAATCTTTTTTCGAGGATTCGCGAAATGCCGAACCCTTCGGGTAGATTTCGGCTTATGAAATAATCAGCGATCGCGACTGCGATCAACAGTATATCGAACGCCAGCACGCTATATTGCAGTATCGGCATACCCCACGAAAGCGACAGAGGAATGATCGCCATCGCAAACAGTACATAAAATCCGCGTGAGAAAACAAATCGCATGGTTTGCCTGAGATTATATCACTACGATTCCTGCAATTTTATTTGTTGGTCTCAATGCAACTATTTGAATGATTGCGGGTTCAAATAGGATGTTATGAGGAAAGAACCCGTGAAAGCTTTATACACGTTCCTTGTTTGTTTGTTTGCAACCTTAGGGGCGTCTGCCCAGACTGATCCACCTGTTCCCCCAAGCATTGAAGAGGTCTATCTCGCAAGAGACAACGGCGAGGGTAAGGCAGGCGAACAGGTGAGCGAATTTAGCACAACGGACGTTCCTATTTACTGTGTGATCCTATTGGATTCAAACGCTAGAGCAGTAGTTAAGATGAATTTTGTCGCCGTCTCTGTCTCGGGCGTAAAACCTGAGACCAAGGTCGTGACCGCATCTTACACCACAAATCCGGGCCAAAACCGTGTCAACTTTACGGGAAGGCCGGATGGTAAATGGACACCTGGAAAATATCGGGTTGATCTCTTCATCGACGGCAAGATGGCAAGAAATGTCGAGTTTGAGATCAAGGGATTGGGAGCGATCAACGGCGTTACGTCCGCTGCCAAATATCTACAGCCTCCTGCTCCGCCAAAAACAAAACCGACGAAGAGACCGAAACCCTAAATAAAATGCCCGCTGAGCAACTAAGCCAGCGGGCATTATTTTCTTACGATCTCAGCGATTACCAGCGGCTTTCACGACCGCCACCACCGCCGTAGCCGCCGCCACCGCCGTAGCCCCCACCGCCATATCCGCCACCGCCACCGCCACCGCGATTGCGATTACCGCCGCCGCCGTAACCGCCGCCACTGCCACGGTCTTCACGGGGCTTTGCCTCGTTAACCTTGAGCTGACGTCCAGCAAATTCCTGACCGTCTAGTTCCGAAATAGCTTTTTCGCCATCAGCCTGATTTGCCATTTCGACAAATCCAAATCCGCGTGAGCGACCCGTTTCGCGATCTTCGACAACACTTGCCGAATCGACCGCCCCGATTCCTGCGAACAATTCTTCCAGATCCTGGCTCGACGTCTGGAACGAGAGATTACCTACATACAGTTTCATTGACATAAAAATATTTACCCTTTCCCCTTGAACTTGCGGGAATTCTAAAGAAGTATCGAAAGACGGATGGATACTTATAAGAAACGGCTTGCTTCTAAATATTCCGGACCTTCGAGTGTCTCAAGAGAGCTACTTCAAAACCTCAAAAACAACCAACCCTCTTGACTTCTCTAACGCATCGGACAAAACCTGAGTGTTATCGGGGGCGCATCTTCGTTGATACGCGAGAGCAGGACTACTTACAAAATATTAATTAATAAAGAGCGAAAGATGCAAACGTCATCAGTCGATTCACAATATCCTCGGATGCATCAGCTTTTTGCCCGACCCGTTCGAATTAAGAAAGCACCAAGTATCAGCCAAGCGAATCCAACCGCGGTAAGTAGTATGGGGAAAAACCAAATTGTGGCCGCATGATTTACAAATGCGACAAAGGGATTGCCCGGGTCGTGATACACCGTTACGGCATCTCCCTTCACATATGCCTGATAAAATATTGTCTTCCCGACATTGGTATAGATCTTTTGCTTCTCCTTCGTCTCAAAAGAAGCCGCATAATCATAGAATGTGCTCGGCATCTTTCCCGTGGTCGAAGAGACGGTGACGTCTGCAATGATCCCAATACTCTTAGGGAAACTAGTGATCTTGACCACATTGAGAGCGGACAGGATCGATACGGCAACCATTAAGACCAATGGAACTGAGAACACCGCAAAGCGTAGCAATATCAAGGAACCGTGACCATTTTCTACTTGCTGTAGATCGTCCATACGCCTATATTACTCTATGCTAACGCGTTCGATCCTCGAATAGCTACAATAATATCATCAAGCCTTTCGCGAGCGATCGCTTCGCCTAGGGCTATAAACTCTAGCCGTTTTCCTATCTCGTCAGCCCGCAGATGAGCTATCTGCGGCTCGATAACGACATCCGCAGAATAACTCTTATTTTTCGATGCAGCACTGAGAAAGACCATTGCGGACTGCAAGATCATACCTAGCGCCGTACGTGGTTTTCCGCGAAAGTTCGAGCCGCACGCAAGCAAGTCAACAGCGATCACGACATCAGCTCCTAATTGTCTTACAGCCTCAGTCGGTGTGATAGTTGTAACGCCACCGTCAACCAGCATCCGGCTGTTTTCATCCGTCATTGGAGCAAAGACACCCGGAACCGCACAGCTTGCCTGAATGGCAAAAATAACGTCACCTTTGTCCTTCAGCACGACTTCCTCACCGCGTGCGAGATCACATGCGACCGCAGCGTATGGGATCTTCATATCCTCAAATCGCGTAACCGGAAAATGACTCGCCAGAAACCTGCCCATAGGGGCATTCGACAGCATCGCGATAGGCGACATTGAGGGCCGGGTCAGGTTCGTCCAACCAGCTTTTGCCGACATCGCGATTATCTCATCGATCGACATCCCGGAAGCATATGCCCCGCCCATGATCGACCCAGCCGACGTCCCCGCGATCATGTCGATCGGAATATTATTCTCAACCAACACCTTCATCACGCCGAGGTGAGCAAACCCGCGTGCTCCGCCACCGGAAAGTGCGAGGCCGATCTTTTTAGCCATAAATGCCATACTCCTGTAACGACGGAGCAAATTGATTTTAACTTCTCGTTATGAAAAACTAAATTCCCTAAATGACCTTGCACGAATCTACCCCATTTCCACGTCAGAGCACGATTGCCGACATCGCGGCGGGAGAGCAGGCGTGTCCGGTTTGTTCGCGTGATACGCGGGACGAATATGTTCCGCTCGTTTCGCTGCCTGAAGATCTCGCGAAGCTAATACATGCGAATGCTCCAGACACGGCTGAGTTTCAGGCGGTTTGTGCTAGGTGTGTGCGACTTTTTGAGCGTGCCAAGGATCATATCGTTGCCGATGCTGCAATGCAAAAGGACGGCTCGCACGTGCTCTCGACTCCGCTGCGGCTGGACGCCGATGAACGCTTTACCGGAAAGGGCGTAACGATAGCGTTTCTTGATTCCGGCTTTTATCCCCACGTCGATCTGACAACGCCACGTAATCGAATTCTCGCCTACCGCAGCCTGATTGATCAGGATGGCGATCTTTCGTCACTTTTCCAGCCTGATGTCGCGAGCTGGCACGGTATGATGACGTCAGTCGTGGCAGCAGGAAACGGGTCGCTCTCTAACGGTTTCTATCGAGGAATGGCTCCTGACGCCGATGTGGTTCTTATAAAACTAGCGCGAACGGGCCGCATTACGGATCAGAATATCCAGGACGGCCTCGAGTGGATTCTCGAAAACCGTGAGAAATACAACATCCGGGTCGTCAACATTTCAGCCGGTGGCGACGAGGAATTGAGCTATCTTCACGATCCGCTATCGAAGGCTGTCGAGGCTTGTTCGGCGGCTGGAATTACGGTCGTTTGCGCAGTCGGTAACGCCGGGCATCAGCCGAATCATCCAGTTGTACCGCCGGCGAGTGCTCCGTCTGCAATTGCAGTCGGTGGACTTGATGATAATAACTCGATCAATCGTGCAAAACGCGGCATGTACCGATCATCATACGGCCCGACGATCGACGGCTTGCAGAAGCCCGAGGTGATAGCTTCGTCGATATGGGTTCCCGCTCCGATATTACCTAACACGCCGACCGCCCAACAAGCGGCTCTGCTTGAGGATCTCGACAAAGCCTCCGACGACAAGCTTCACGATATCATCCGTGCAAATCACGGCACGGACCCGGAACTGGACGCGGCTCTCGATCGTCCGGTGCACAGCATTCGTCAGATAATACTGCTTAAGATCCGGCGTGAAAACGTGATAACCAAACATTACAAGTATGTCGATGGCACATCATTTTCGGCTCCGATCGTTTCCTCGCTTGCGGCTCAGATGCTTGAAGCAAATCCAAATCTCTCACCATCACAGATCAAAAAGATACTGATCTCGACCTCCGAACGCCTGCCTCAATACGAGGTTGATCGCCAGGGTTGGGGCGTGATCGATCCTCGCCGTGCAGTAGAAGCGGCTCTTTCACTGAAGTAACCGTAGAATATCGGGTAGCCAATCTCATCAATTATCGGTATTCGCTGGCGGCCGGTTCGCGAGTGGTGGCGGACGCGGTCCGGTTCTCGGTGTACCAAGCGGCGTCGGTTGCGTATTCACCGGCGGGCGCGTGTTAGCCGGACGCGGCGTTTCGGTAGTCGCAGGGGTCGGTGACGGCGACTGAGCAGGTGTAGGCGTCGGACTCAGCCTCGGTGAAGGCGTCGGTGAGGGCCGCATGTTTGCGTTGGTATTTGCATTCGTATTTACGCTGAAATTCGCATTCAGATTAAAGTTGGTGTTCAGATTGCTATTCGAATTTGCGTTAAAGTTGAAGTTTGAATCAAAACTTAGATTAGTATTCAGATTCGTGTTCTGATTTGCATTGATATTTACGTTCGTATTTGCTGGCGTATCTTTTTTCAGCAGCCAAAAGATCCCAACTCCTAGGCCAAGAACGAAAAGCGTTCCGATTATCGTGAGCAAAACTGTCCGGGCCGTGTTTGGCGGCGGCGGCGGAACAACAAAACCCTGAGCCGTTCGCGGTCTAACCTGCGTACTGTTAGATTCCGTAGTAGGTACTACTATACGCTCTGATTGTCCTCGTGAGTCATACTGGATCGGCGGCTCGTCCGGCACCAGAGGCTTGCGGCGAATGATCGTTTCCTGCCCAAAATCATCGTCATCTTCGACTATTTCGCTCGGTATCGCAGTAAATTTCGGCTGCTCCTCGTCGACTAGCGGAGTGCCGTCTTTCGTGCAAAATCTAATGATCTCTTCGTCGTATCGCTCGCTGCAGACGGGACAATGTTTCATAATCTACTCGTGATTGGGGAGTGGAAATAGGCCTTATCTCTCCTTACGCATCTTAGCACGAAATGTTTTGCCGTAAGAAAACATGTCATTTGTCGTTTGATGAGCCCAACGTTTTTTAACGCAACCATGTAGTACCTGTGGGCTTCCTCATTTTCTGCTTGCCGATGTATGCTAGTCACTATGCAAAAGCGAGAGAAATACAAAGTCGGGCTCGTTCAGATGTCGATGGGCACTGACGTCGATGCCAACCTGAAAAAAGCGGTAGAGTTTGTCCGCGAGGCCGCCGCGAACGGTGCAAAGATCATCTGTCTGCCCGAGATGTTCCGGTCGATGTATTTTTGCCAGTCGGAGGACCACAGCCAGTTTGACCTCGCGGAATCGATCCCGGGGCCGTCGACAAATACACTCGCAAAGGTCGCCGACGAATTTGGCGTGACGGTCATCGCTCCGATATTTGAAGAACGAGCACTCGGCCTCTATCACAATAGCCTTGTCATCATTAAACCCCGCGAGGAGGTCGCCGGAGTCTATCGCAAGATGCACATCCCGGACGACCCGGCGTATTACGAGAAATTCTACTTCACGCCGGGCGACATTGGTTTTAAGGCGTTTGACACCGATTTTGGCCGTATCGGCACACTGATCTGCTGGGACCAGTGGTATCCGGAAGGCGCGAGGCTGACCGCGCTTCGGGGTGCCGAGATACTGTTCTATCCAACTGCCATCGGCTGGCATCCTGAGGAAAAAGCGGAATTCGGCCATCAACAACAGGACGCGTGGCGTACGATCCAACGTTCACACTCGATAGCCAACGGAGTCTACGTTGCCGGCGTTAATCGCGTCGGCCACGAGATACAGACCCTCGGCACACCCGGCATCGAATTCTGGGGCCGCACCTTCCTTAGCGACCCATTCGGCGTCATCGTCGCCGAAGCCACCGACGAGTCCGAACAGATCGTCTACGGCGAGGTCGACCCGTCCCGCATTCAGGAAATCCGCCGCCACTGGCCGTTTTTGCGTGATCGGCGAATCGATGAGTATGGCGAAATAACAAAACGCTTTATCGATTAGCACATGTCGAACAACGAAACAACAGAAACGCCCGCCTCGCTCGGGTTTCGTATGCCTGCCGAGTGGGAACCGCACGAGGCCGTTTGGCTCGGGTGGCCGCATAACGCTTCGGATTGGCCGGGTAAGATCGCGGCGATCCATTTTGTATACGGCGAGATCGTGCGGCGGATCGCTGAGAGTGAGACGGTGCGGATCATTGTGAATGACGCTACTCACGAGGCGAAGGCTCGCGGCATTTTGAACAAGCTCGGCGTATCTCCGGAGGTGATTGAGTTTTTTCAGGTCCCGTCGAACCGCGGCTGGACGCGCGATTTCGGGCCGATCTTTGTAAAGAACGAGACCGAAACGGCGATCGCCGGATTCAAATTCAACGCCTGGGCGAAATACGACGATCACGAGCTAGATTCGCAGATAGCAAAGAAGCTCGCGAAGAAACTCAAAAAGCAGTATTTCCCGATCAAATACAACGGCAAACCGTTCGTTCTCGAAGGCGGAGCCATCGACGTCAACGGCAAAGGCGACCTGCTCACGACCGAAGAGTGTTTACTGGATCAGACCACTCAGGTCCGTAATCACGGATTGTCAAAGATCGAAACCGAGGCCGTTCTGGCGGCGAGTCTCGGTGCCACAAACGTTTTGTGGCTTAACAAAGGCATTGTCGGCGACGACACTCACGGCCACATCGACGACCTGTGCCGCTTCGTCGATGCCAAAACTGTCGTTCTCTGCCGCGAGTTGGATCCAAAAGATGCGAACTACGTTCTGCTGGAAGAAAACCGCGAACGCCTCGAAGGCTTTCGCCTCCAAAACCGTTCAAAGATCAACATCGAATTCCTCCCGATGCCCGAACCGCTCCACTATCGCGGCCAACGCCTGCCCGCAAGCTACGCAAACTTTCTGATCACAAACTCATCGGTCCTTGTCCCAACTTTCAACGACCCAAACGACCGCATCGCCCTAAACAAACTAGCCGAGCTTTTCCCCAAACGAAAGGTGATCGGCATCCACGCGGTCGATCTCGTTTGGGGTCTGGGAACGCTGCATTGTTTGTCACAGCAGCAGCCTAGTTGAATTGCTCTTTTTTCAAGATTCCAAAAGAGATTAGTTTTTTTGAATAACAGGAATCAACCTGTTATATAATCGACCTCATGGCAAACATATCGACAGTTGAAGAATTAGCTCTTGGACTTTCAACCTCGGAACGTGCAACTCTTGCCTCGAAGCTACTCCGCTCGCTTCCCGAATTTATGCGAGATGATGACGACGGCGTTGCGGAGGCGACCCGTCGGTATGACGAACTGATCGCGAATCCCGAGATCGGTATTTCTTTCGAAGAACTCCGACGGCGGATTTCGGAAAGATTCGAAATATGAAACTTGTCGTTCATCCGCTTGTACAGATCGACGTACTAGAAGCGATGACATATTACGAACTGAAGGGCGGTACAAAATTGGCCGCAGATTTTTTCCTCGAATTTGAAACGCTCAAAGATACCATTCTCGACAGGCCGCTTTCGTTTGCCGCGATCGACGAGAAACATAGAAAATGTCGATTTGATAGATTTCCTTTCCACGCTTTATTTAGATTCGAATTAGATCACATTTTCATCCTCGTGGTCCGTCATAACGCAAGACATCAAGACTTTGGCCTTGATAGATAGGGTCAGTTCAAATACTCCTGCCTGTTCTCGCCGATCTCCACCGGAGCGTCAAACACCGCCGCTTCTTCTTCCAGATTCCAGATCTCGTACAAAATCGCTGGGCATTCGGTGATGAATCTTGACGGCTTCTGCAATACCGTCTGGCGGTTGTAGTCGGTCATTAGCAGTGGGTATGTCAGGTAGAGTTCGTCTTTGGCACGCGTAATGGCGACGTACCAGAGGCGGCGTTCTTCTTCTTCGCTGTCGATCTCGCGAAGCGAGCGGGGCGAAGGGAATTTGCCCTCGGCGGCCCAGATGATGAAGACGGCTTTCCACTCGAGGCCCTTTGCCTGATGGACGCTGGTGAGCGTCAGCAGTTCGTCATCGTCGCCGCCTGAGACGATCTTTTCGCCGACGAGCGGCTGCGGCTCTTTGAAACGCTCGGTCGAGAGCAGAGCTAGCTCAGAGAGGAATTCGTCGGTCGTTTTGTAGCGTGTCGCGTATGCGCCGAGGCCTTTTAGATCCTCAATGCGTGCCTCGGCGTTCTCGTAGTTTTCCTGCAAATACTGCTCGTAACCGTGCGTCAAGATCAGCTCGATCTGTTTCGAAGGGTTATCGCGATTTTCCTGACTAGAAAGAAGTTCGAGTAGGACGACGAAGGATTTCCACGGCTGGCTCGTCGCGAAACGGCCGCCGACGACTCGGAGCGATTCGAGCGCAAGCGTTCCCGCTCGCAGCGATACTGCTTCCGCGTCGGCATTTCCGGCCGCCGGATTCAGGGCAAGCTCGTTCGGTCGTGGCCCGGTCGTAACGATCGCTTCAAAGACACGATTCGCCGTCGCATTTCCCACGCCCGGAACCATTTTTAATATCCGTTTCCACGCTAGTTCATCTCGCGGATTTACGATCACGCGGAGGTATGAGATGACGTCCTTGATGTGTGCCTGCTCGAAAAACCGCACGCCGGACTGGATGCGGTACGGGATGTTTCGGCGCGTTAGCTCTAGCTGCAACTCGATCGAATGGTAATGCGAGCGGTACATGACCGCGATGTCCTCAAGATTGGTGCCCTCTTCGCGAAGCTCTAAAATTCGCGAGGCGATAAATGCCGATTGCTGCTCGACATCACTGCACGGGACCATCGCCGGTTTGAGATCTCGCGAACGCTTGACCGCCGTCAGCATTTTCGGGAACTGTTTGCGATTGTGCGAGATCGAGGTGTTGGCGAGGCCGAGGATCTCGGGTGTCGAGCGGTAATTTGTTTCCAATTTGAAAAGCTGAGCTTCGGGATATCGTTTGGGGAATTCGTAGATGTTCGTAAATTCCGCACCGCGCCATGCGAAGATCGATTGGGCATCGTCGCCGACGACCATGACATTTCGGTGCTTAACGGCGAGCAGATCGATGATCTCGGCTTGGAGGCGATTGGTGTCCTGATATTCGTCGACCAAAATGTGCTGGAATTGATCGGCGTAGAGTTCCGCGATCTCTTTTTTCTCAACGAGTAGGCGTTTCACGTTGATGAGCAGATCGTCGTAATCCATCACGTTCCGCTCCTGTTTGCGCGCAGTGTAGATCAGGTCGATGCGTTCGATCTGTTGTGTGAGCGGTTCAAAATATGGGTATTTTCCGATGATGACGTTCGAGATCGGCAGATCGGTGTTGTTTGCGTACGATATGATACCTTGGATGACGTCCGGTTTGGGAAAGCGTTTGGCTTTGGTGTCGATCGAGGCTTCGTCGATGCAGACGCTGATAAAATCGTTCGCGTCCTCGCTGTCCATGATCGAGTAGTTCGAATCAAACCCGATGCTCACCGCGTGCCGCCGCAGGATTTGATTGGCGATGCGGTGAAAAGTCCCGCCCCACACGCGATGAACGTTCTGCGAGCCGGTCAGCGATTCCACCCGCCGCAGCATTTCTTTCGAAGCTCGGTTCGTAAACGTTGCTAGCAGTATCCGCTGCGGCGAAACGCCGTGCTCGATCAGATACGCCACCCGATAGGTGATAGCCCGCGTCTTGCCCGTTCCCGCACCAGCAACGACCAAAGCCGCCTTAGGCTGAGCCGTCACCACGGCAAACTGCTCGTCATTTAGCTCAGACTTATATCGAGTCAGCTTTTCCGGCAGAGCCTGCTTGTCGCGTTTTATTACGTATCGAGCCATTTCTTATCCAGCGTTTCTCTAGTATTCACTTTTTGTCCCAATTTGTCCTTTTTTTGTCTTACTCTGTCCCACGTGGGACGGAGACGGGACGCGTATCGAACAATGTAAGTAATACAAACGATATGACTTAGAGGATTTTGTAGACCTTGTCCCACTGTCCCACACAAATTAATGTGACGTTCACATATCGTTCGTATCCGCAGTTCGCCAACTTATCTGCGGATACGAAGGGATAGCATAAAAGCGTTGCGTTTGTCAACTAATATTGCATAGATGCAACATATTGGGCTCGATCTTTGGTGCCGACAGAGTGAAGACGCGTTGAAGGGATGGGGTTATTCCTGGTTGCCTCGTTCGGCTATGGTCAGAGCGACCTTGGCGGCGGAAATGCTTGAACGATGCGTCTCGCAATATTTTAGATTGTTCTCTGCGATTTTTAGACGTCCGCCAGATGAGCGGAGTGCGGTTTGAAATTCCATTTTTGCCGCATCGATCTCGCCGCGCAGGGCGAGGATGACGCCGATGTTGTTGTGGCTGAGCGGAGTGTCGATACTTTTCAGGCGAATGGCGTTGCGGAATGCTTTTTCGGCGCTTTCAAGATCACTTTCGCCGAGATACGCATACGCCAGGTCGAACCACGTTTCGCCGTTGCTGCTGTTGGTTTTGATCGAGCCCAGGAAGGCGATGCGGGCTTTCGGCCAATTTTCAAGAGCGGTTTCGGCCATTCCCAGAGCATAAAATGCCTCAGCGTATTCGCCGCCGCGAAGCTCGATCGCGGTTTCGAGTTCGGCTATAGCCTTTGCCGCGCGGCCCAGACGATATTCGCAAACGCCCAGATTGTAATGCAGGCGGGCGAGAAACTTCAGATCGATCGCGTCATCTTTCGATGCCGCAAGAGCGGTTCTATAGCTGACGAGTGCCTTTTCAAAGTTGCCGCTTTTTGCAAGGCGTGTTCCCTCGTCGAACGGCGGTTTGGCCTTCGAGGATTGTGCAGAGGCAGAGAATGTAAAAATTAGAACAAAAAGAAACGATAAGATCCGCATAACTAAAAACTCCTCAGACTATTTGTAAGTCTGAGGAAAGATTAGAAAATGCGCGGTTTACTAGTCTTTCGCGTGGTTGCTATCGATGTTCTGAGATTGCTGTAAGAGTTTTTTGACCGCGAAATACGCGAACGGAACGAAAAAAAGAAAGGCTTTCTCCCTTTCGTGTTTTCCGCGTATTTCGCGGTTGATCCCTTAGGCCAGTTTCAGATCCCGCCATGTCTTCGGTGTTAGGTTTGTGAATTTGCGGAAGAGTGTCGTGAAGTGGCTTTGGTTTTTGAAGCCGGTTAGCAGGCTGATCTCGACGATCGGCAGATCGTTTTTAGCAAGCAGCTGTTTGGCTCGCTCGATGCGGCGTTCCATCAGGTATTGCTGCGGCGTGACACCCGCAGATCTGCGAAAAGCCCTGGCGAAGTGAAACTGGCTGAGGCCGGCGACCGCAGCGATCTCAGCAAGGCCGAGGTCGCTGTCGAGATTGGCGTCGATGAACTCTTTGACCATGCGGAGTTTGTAGCCTGATAAACCACCGTTTACGCGCTCGATCATGGCGCTGGCGGTGCTGTATGAACGCAGAACATGGAGTGTCAGCGTCTGGATGAGCGAATCGGCGTAGAGCTTGCCCATCGGGTTTTCGGATGCCGCTTCGTCGAGCAGGGCGAGTCCGAGCGGAGCGATCAGCGGATCTTCGCTTTTGTAGATCTCGACAAACTCGAACCGCGAACCGAGGTTATTCTCAGCCGCTGTTTCACGTACAAATTCCGGCTCGAGCAGTATGCCCATATTGTCGAGCGGGCTTTTCCAATACGCACTTACTGCTTGTCCGGCCGGCGTCACGCAGACATTATTCGCCCCCGTAAAATGCGAAACCTGACGGCCCGTTGCGGTGAATTTTGTCGTGACGAGCCTGCCCGCGAGCGACACGTTTATCTCGTGATGCTGAGGTTCGTGTTCGAGCATTTTTCCGGCTCGAACACGAGCTCGATGCAGCCTGATACCCGACCATTCGGCGACCTGGCGAAAGAGATATGGCGGTTCTTTGTCGGATTTCCACTCAATTTGCATGATGTATCTTTGTAACTAAATTGGTAACAAAACGCAAGAGGAAATATTTTTACCCGCGAATTGCGCGAAAGATCGGAGAAAGGAAACGGACGTCTTTACTAACGATTTGTGGGATTTTCTAAATCGATTAAAAAACCTTTTTCGCGACTTTTCACGTATTTCGCGGGCACATTTCTTAGAAAACGTTCATCGCGGCGGTTTTTAGGGCTTCCATCGCCTGGCGATATGGTCCGGGGCCGTAGCTGATGCGGGCAACGCCTAGGGCGGCCATTTCCTGGTTCGACGGCGTGTCGGACATGACCATGACGTTGACCGGAAGCGTGGAACGTTCGCATAGCTCTTTTATCAGCTCCGGATCTTTCAATCCCGGGGCGAAAATACTGCTTGCTCCGGCGTCGGTGTAGGCGTGGGCCCGTGTCACTGCTTCCTCGAAATGCTCGGCGTGTTTCGAAGGATCGTTTTGCAGAAAAACGTCGGTTCGAGCGTTGATAAAGAGGGGGATTCCTTTCTCGTTTGCAGCCTCGCGGATCGCCGCGATGCGTTTTGATTGAGCGTCGAGCGGGTGCATTCCGCTGCCGCCGATCATTTGATCTTCAAAATTGATGCCAACCGCTCCGGTTTCAATGACCTTTGCGATGTTGGTTTTCAACATGTCGATGTCGGTGGCGTAACCGCCTTCGAAATCGAGTGTTACGGGCAGATCGACAGTGTTGACGATCCGCGCGATATTGGCGATCGCGAGATCGAGTGGCAGGGCTTCGGCGTCAGAGAATCCGTTGGCGGCAGCGACTGACCAGCTACCGGTCGCGATGGCTTTGGCTCCGGCCTCGGCGACGGTTTTTGCGCTGCCGGCGTCCCAGACGTTAAATAGAATTACCGGCTCACCCGGAATGTGCAGAGCCGCAAATCGCGCGGCTTTTTCTTTTTGTGATGACATTAAATAACTCCGTAAAATATGCGAAAAAGCCCGGCCGCGGACCGGGCGAGTTTGGTGGTGTTAAGCCGATGTTTTCGTATGACCGGCAATCGCTTGTGTCGCGCAGTCGTCACAGCAAACTGTGATCTCTTTACCAGCAACGGTGACCTTTACTCCGCCTTCTTTGATCTCCCAATCGCAGACCGGGCAGGTTTGTGTAGCCATGATAGTTATCCTCCTTTTTTGATCTCGTGAAAACGGTTTCCCGTCTCCACCTTGAGAATAGAAGACACTAAAAAGTCAAGCTATCAGATTCTTGCTCATTTTACGGATGGCGTTTTTTGATAGCTTTTGGCGCACAGCTGACGGCGTCTCGCCGAATTCTCGACGGAAAACATCAGTAAAGTGGCTGTGGCTAGAAAAGCCCAGACCGATCGCGATCTCGGTGATCTCAATGTGCGGATCGGCAACCCGCTCAAGAGCCGCCCGCAGACGGAGCACGGTCAGATACCGATGGATCGGAAGCCCTGTCTGCTGCTGAAAGATACGGGCAAAATTAAATGGCGAAGCATTGACTGCGGCGGCGACGTCATCGAGCGAGACTGCCTCAGACATGCGGGTCGCCAGATAAGCCTTGGCTGCTTCAGTTCTCTCAGCGTGATCGGCGGTCGTCGATGCACGACGACGTGTAGTTGTACCGCGGAGTTCAAAGGCGTCCTCTATGACATCAGCCGCCAGCTGTAAACCGGTCACGTCAGCCCAGAGAGGTTCCAGCGGTTCCGCATCGACCAGCTCGAGTCTGTTCACGAATTCACGATGCCGCCAGAAAACCGCCGCTTTGCAAGGGCCGGTCACAAAAGGGAATGGATGCTCCGGATGCTCTTCGATACTTGGATCAAGTTCCCGAACGATATCGTTCAGGATCGAGGGAGCGACGGTTAAGGTCGTTCCGCGGTCGCCGCAACCTGCGGGATGACTAACGCGATAAACCGAGTCTTTGGTAAAAAAGGTCGCCTGATTTACGTCGGCGGTGACCTGCCGCTTGCCAAAATGTTTAGCAAACGTGCCGTACCGCATTAGCGTTATGCTGTTCACATCTGACTGCTCTTCCGCCATTTGGCCATAGGCCGGATGGCGGCAAACATAGTCGCGCACCGTTATCATCGGACTGTCATAGAGGGTTCTGAATCTGAGCAGCTCACTTTCAACTTCAGGCATACGGTATCGTACAAAGATATGCCCGACATTAACAATTGGTGCTTCGAACAATTCGCTTTACAACGCGCGAAGTTTCACACTAAACTCAACAAACGTTATTTTTAGACAGATCGGAGTGGTTCAGATTAAATGACTAAAGGTTTGAAGGGAATTTTTGTTTTGATGTTTTTAGCCGGCGGCATTTTCATGGTCGTCGGAAACGGAGCGCATGCCGGTTCCGCGACGGAAGCGGGTACGCTGGTTTCTTCGCGAACGCTCTATCGTCAGCACTGTGCTGAATGTCACGGCAACAACGGAAGATCCCAGACGGCAAAAGGGCGTGAGACCGAGGCGAGCGATCTGACGGATCCAGGTGTGAAAGGTAACGCTTATGACAAAAATGTCCGCATTATCACCAATGGAAAAGGCGACATGCCCGGATTTAAGCGTTCGCTCACATCCGCACAGATCACCTCTATCACGCGATATATTAAAACTCTCTAACGCTGCTATTCGCTCAATCGAACAGAGCTCAGCATATTGCTGAAGGTGTTGTTGTATCGATACGATTCAGCACTCGGCACAACTGTAACAACATAGAACAACTGCCCATCCCTCAACTGCGTGGTGTAAACCGTCACGATCTCGGTCTGCCCCGTTATCGGAGAACGTCCGGATAACTGGGTCGTAAACCCGTTGCGTCCCGCGAGGTTTCTGCTGATCAGACGGCCATTCTGCCGCAGATACGTGTTGCCCTGCAGCGTTTCATTTATATACGCAGTCGTCTTGGTTCGCAGGTTAGATCCCTGGCCTGGATAAACGCCGACCATCACACCGTGCGTTATCCCCTGATCACCGTACGCGCCTTCCGGAGCGAACTGAGCGCCGCTTTGGCCGCTGAAATCCTGCCAGTTTGTCGGCACGTTGATCCGAAGCCAGTTCACGCTGTTATAGCTGCGAACGCGAGTTGACGGAGCCGGAACATTTCTCGTGTACCGTCCCGATGCTGTCGGATTTTCAGTTCCCTGTCCGCTGCCCTGCTTGGTGATCTCTGCCATCGTACGAGCAGGCGGCATCGAACGGAATTTTGCCTGAATACGTTCAAAATCACGCGTCACCTTGATCGGATTTGATGAAACCCGCAAATACTGAGCTTCGCGGTTGATCTTTTCAAAGCGGTTGCCCGGATCGGGGTGGCTGCTCAGCCATTCCGGAGCACCACTTCTGCTCTCGCCGGCAATGGTTTGAAATACGTTGGCCAGATCTCGCGGATCGTAACCTGCCTCTGCCATGATCTGCGCACCGAGCGTGTCGGACTGAGTCTCATACTCACGGCTGTACTTTGTCTGCCACGCTGCCGCTGCTGCCGCTCCGAGCTGTGCTCCGGTCTGCCCGCCGAGAATCGCACCGCCGAGAATAAGCCCGATAGTTCCAAGCGTATTCTTAGCGCTTCCCTGTTTCGTCGCCTGAGCAGTTGCGTGACGCAGAGCGACGTGGCTGATCTCGTGTGCCATAACGCCGGCGAGTTCGCCTTCGTTCTTAGCAGATTCGAGCATTCCTCGATTAACGTACATCGGGCCGCCAGGCAGAGCGAAGGCATTTAGATCACTGGCATTTACCCATTTAAAACGATAGTTAAAAGCCGGCTGGTCAAACTGTCGCGGTATCGAGCCCGTCAAACGATCCCCAATACGCTGGAGATAATCGTTCGCATCCTGATCGTTGATGATCGGGAACTGTTTCTCGACCTCTCTCGCCGCGTCCGAACCCAACTTTACGTCGTCCTGAACTTTATATTTATTGTTCGGGGCGACAACTTGTGTCTGCTGGGCGATGACCGCCACCGGCAGTATCCACAATATCGCTATCATCACCGCAGCCGATATGCGCTTAGCAAAAAAATTACTCTTCATAAGATCCTCCGCATGTCTTGTTTCCAAGATTCTAATGCCCGACGCTGTGCAATACAACGTCGGGCGAAAGCTTATTTAGGATGAAATCGCGTGTTAACCGCGTTCGCCGCAAAAGGCCGGACGGATATTATCAAAATGTTAACAGAATGTTACATCGACGAGCTCATTTCCAACCCGCTCTCAAAAGTTAAGTATAATGTAACCTTTCTGGTGATAGCTCTGAACTATAATCACCTGAATACTTTATGGGCGAATTAAACTCGGTTACAGCGTACGATCAGCATCCCGGAAGTTTCGGGGCATTTGCCGACGACGTTGCAGCACGAGGTTTAGAGGCCGCTCAGCTTGATCTGCTCCGTGACAAGATACTTCTGTTAGGCGGAAAGACAGAGATCGCCGTTGATCGTGCGATAAGGGCTCTGACCGAGCGAAATTCCGAGTTGGCACGCGACGTTTGTCATGCCGATCAGGTGATAAACCAGATGGAGCTGGATATTGACCGAATGTGCGTCGAGATACTCGGTTCGCAGCGTCCGTGCGAAAGAGATCTGCGTTTTGTCGTATCTGTGTCGAAGATCACACCGATCCTTGAGCGAATAGCAGATCATGCCTCAAATATTGCCGAGGCGGCGATCATCCTTAACAACGAGCCGCAGATCGATAACTATGTTGATTTCTCGCAGATGGGTGAGATCGCCGCGACGATGCTCCGAGAAGCTCTGAATGCATTTACGACTGAGGATTCGCAAGCGTCACGTAAAATAATCGAGCGGGACCGCACGCTGGATAAGTGCTACGCCAGAGTTTTTGATGGCCTGGTCAGGAATCTGGTCAATATGCCGCAGTCTGCAAGCGGTGCGGCGAGGCTTCTCTTTGTTGCTAAGCACATCGAGCGTATCGGTGACTATGTAAAGGATATTTGCGAACTGAATGTTTACCTTACCGAAGCGGTATTTATTAAACACGGTTCGCGGTAATTAGATCAGGTTGAGAAAATTTATTGGATTTGCGGTCAACGGGATTTTGCTTTTGGCGCTGTGCCGAAGTAATGTAATCCTTCAAACGCTGTAAATCCAGAATGCGGCAAACAGGTAACTGTTGCCTTAGTTTATTGGTTACTATGGTGTCGAACCAACGAATTTTGCTTATTCTGCTGCTGGCTACGCTCGCGATAGCACCATCATGCTTCAGTGGTCGGCGCGGGAAGGGCGACGCCGTCAAGATACAGGGCGCGGGATCCACGTTTATTAACCCGCTGATGCAAAAATGGGTCAGCGAATACGGTAACCTTAACCCGAACATCAGGATCGACTATCAGTCGATCGGTTCCGGCGGCGGCATCAAGCAGGTCAAAGAAAGAACCATACAATTTGGTGCGACCGATGTAGCGATGAAGGACGAAGACCTCGCTTCGGCTCCGGGTCCGATCCTGCATGTTCCTGTCGTTTTAGGAGCCGTCGTACTTACATACAACCTCGAAGGGGTTGAAGCAACTTTGCGGTTTTCGCCTGATACGATCGCTGATATTTTTCTCGGCAAGATCACAAAATGGGACGACGAGCGGATCGCAGCGGATAACCCGGGCGTTCCACTACCGTCCGTTCCGCTGACGGTCGTTCATCGTTCTGACGGCAGCGGCACCTCGGCTGTATTCACCAACTACCTCGCCAAAGTTAGCCCTGAATGGAAAGAAAAGGTCGGCGAAGGCACGTCGCCGAGCTTCCCGGTCGGCCTAGGCGGAAAAGGAAACGAAGGCGTCACTGGTCAGGTCAAACAAACACCAAACACGATCGGCTACATCGAGCTTGCATATGCCGTAAAGAACAAAATGCCGGTGGCTCAGATCAAGAACAAAGCCGGGAATTTTGTGTTGCCAAATTTTGAGACCGTGACAGTAGCCGCCGCTGAAACTCTGGAGGAAACACCTGAGGATCTGCGAGCCACTATTACCAACGCCGGGGGACAAAACGCATATCCTATCTCAAGCTACGTTTACGTCCTGATCTATCGTGATCAGATGGACGAAACGATAGGCAAAACGCTGGTCGATTTCCTGACCTGGGGAATCAATGACGGTCAGCGATTTACTCAGGCTCTTTATTACTCGCCGCTTCCGCAGGGAATGGTGAAACGGGCCTCGGCAAAGATCGCGGCTGTATCATTCAACGGTCAGTCACTGAAGACCGCTACGCAATAATGTCGAACACTCCAGACCAAGATCAAAATTTGCAGGATGCCGAGAAACGAAAATTCTCGTCATCTGATAAGGTGTACCGCATTTTGCTGACGGCCTGTGCCGCTCTCATTCTGGTCATCGTACTGACGATGCTCGTCGTGATCGGCCAGGGTTCGTGGCTGTCGATCAAGGAGTTCGGATTTTCGTTCCTCTATGGTCAGGTGTGGGATCCCGTCAAGGGCGAATTTGGGGCTCTGCCGTTCATCTATGGCACCGTAGTTTCCTCGGTCATCGCGGTTCTTATCGCAACTCCGCTCTCGATCGGAGTGGCAGTATTTTTAGTTGAGCAGGCGCCTAAATCGCTGGCAAGGCCGATCGGATTTCTGGTCGAGTTACTCGCGGCCATTCCGTCGGTAGTTTACGGACTGTGGGCGATTTTTGTGCTCGCTCCATTTCTGCGGGTTTACGTTCAGCCGCCGCTTCAGGCGACGCTCGGATGGCTGCCGTTTTTTAAGGGGACGCCGACCGGTATCGGAATGTTCACCGGCGGATTGATCATGGCGATCATGATCACGCCGATCATTACAGCGGTCGTGAGGGATATTCTCGAGGCCGTTCCGGTCACGCAGCGTGAAGCCGCTCTGGCCCTCGGAGCTACTAAGTGGGAAACGACAAAGATCGTTCTCGCAAACGCTTCGTCGGGTATCGCCGGAGCCGTGATCCTCGGGTTAGGCCGCGCAGTCGGCGAGACAATGGCGGTCACGATGATCATCGGCAACCGGCCACATATCAGTGCCTCGCTTTTCGACCCCGGATACACGATCGCTTCGGTTATCGCCAACGAATTTACTGAGGCGACCGGTGACCTGTATTTGAGTGCTTTGGTCGAAATGGGATTGATCCTTTTCGTCGTTACCTTTATCGTAACGGCCTTAGCTAAGCTTCTAATTTTGAGCGTCGGCCGCAAGACGCAGAACGTCGGTTGATCTTATTTTAGTTATGATCGAGAAAAGACGCCTGATGAACACGATAATGACGACGCTGACCGCACTTTGTGCGTTCGGTGTGGTCGGCATCCTGGTTCTAATTCTGGGCTATATCTCTTTCCAGGGGCTTTCTTCGCTGAGCTGGCAGTTTTTGGTTGAGACACCAAAACCAGTTGGCGAAGGCGGCGGCATTGGTAACGCTATCGTCGGATCGTTGATCCTGCTCGGGCTCGCGTCGGTCGTCGGTATTCCGCTCGGCATCGCAATCGGCACCTACCTGGCAGAACTTGGCAGCGGCTGGTTCGGGACAGTGGTCAGATTTGTCGCGGATGCGATGATCGGTATTCCGTCGATCGTTTTCGGCGTGTTCGTTTACGCACTCGTCGTGCTGCAACAGGGATATTTTTCGACCCTTGCCGGTTCTATCGCTCTGGCGTTAATAATGATTCCGATCGTCACACGAACGACCGAAGAGATAGTAAAACTAGTTCCAAAATCCATGCGCGAGGGTGCGTTAGCTCTTGGAGCTCCGGAATGGCGTGTGACCTGGGACATCGTACTTCCGGCTGCTAAGACCGGTATCGCGACCGGTGCAATGCTCGCGGTCGCACGTGTGCTGGGTGAGACCGCTCCGCTGCTTTTCACGGCGTTCGGGAGCAGGTTTTACAACATCTATCTCGACGAACCGATGGCGTCTATGCCTGTGCAGATCTACAATTACGCCATCTCGCCGTTTGAAGAATGGCATGCAAAGGCGTGGGCCGCGACGCTCGTACTGATCACACTTATACTCGTGATCAACATCATCGTGCGCTACACCACGCGAAAAGGATATTAGAAAACTTAAGTACGCGATGTACTTAACACTAAAGATGAGCAAAATCAGCGTTTCAAATTTAGACTTCTACTACGGTAAGGCACAGGCTCTGCATGGGATATCTATCGCTCTGCCGGCAAACGAGGTCATAGCATTCATCGGACCGTCAGGATGCGGAAAATCTACTTTTTTGCGGACACTCAACCGCATGAACGACACGATCCCAGGCACGCGGGTAGAAGGTGAGGTTTTGATCGACGGCAAGGATATTAATGACCCCGGTACTGACGTCGTAGCTCTGCGGCGAAAGGTTGGGATGGTTTTTCAGAAGTCGAATCCGTTCCCAAAATCGATCTTCGATAACGTGGCTTACGGAATCCAGATCAACGGCATTCATAAGGACAAGGCCGACCTCACCGCGAGAGTCGAAAAAGCACTGACGGACGCAGCTCTCTGGAATGAGGTAAAAGACCGCCTGAACACATCGGCGTTCGGCCTTTCGGGCGGCCAGCAGCAAAGGCTCTGCATCGCCCGGGCTCTCGCCGTACAGCCTGAGGTCATTCTGATGGACGAACCTGCATCGGCCTTGGACCCGATGGCGACCCAAAAGATCGAAGAACTCGTTGTTGAATTGAAACAGCGTTACACGATCATCATCGTTACGCACAACATGCAGCAGGCGGCCCGCGTCTCGGACAGGACGGCATTTTTTATGCTTGGTAAGCTGGTCGAATACAATCCAACCGACAAGATGTTTACGAATCCGAATGAGAAACTTACCGAAGACTACATCACGGGACGTTTCGGTTGATCAATATTTTGGCTTCCGGGACGTTTTTTGGTCGTGGTAGTATTAGAATAATGGAAAATCGAATTATAGACCAACAGCTCGACACCCTTCGCGACAAGGTCCTTTTGCTTGGCGGAAAGGCCGAATCGGCTGTTCAGCGAGCCATGAAGGCTCTGACCACCCGCGACAGTCAACTTGCTCAGGTCGTCCTCGAAGACGACAAGGTTATCAATCAGATGGAGCTCGAGATCGACCGCATGAGCGTCGAGATCATCGCTCTTTATCAGCCTGCGGCACACGATCTGCGGCTTGTTATTTCGGTGGCCAAGATCACGCCCGTGCTCGAAAGACTCGCCGATCACGCCGGTAATATTGCCGAAGCAGTACTTATCATAAATACCGAGCCGGAGCTGAGGCAGTTTTCCGAGATGACGATCATGTCGGACAATGCTGCAGAAATGCTCCGTAAGGCTCTCGACGCATTCATCGCCGAAGATGCCGAGCTTGCACGGCAGATCATTAAACAGGACAAGGTGATCGACACCAGCTATAAAAAAGTTTTTAGCGAACTGATCGGTATGATCATCAACGACCCGACCACCACGACAAGTGCGGCCCAATTACTTTTCGTCGCTAAGCACCTGGAACGCATCGGCGATTACGTCAAAGACGTTTGCGAGCTGACCGTGTATCTCGCTGAAGCGTCGATCATCAAGCACAGCGGCAGAGATCAATCCTAGATTTATGATGAATTACCTAATACCAGCAAAGAGGATCGGTGTCCTCTTGCTGGTTTTTGCATTTTTAGCATCGGCAACTTCGTTTAGGGTTACGGGCCAGAGTTCGCCTCTGCGGTTCTCGGTAAAGCGTCCGGAAAGCCGTGAGACGTGGCTTCGCGACGGCCAGGCTGCTATCGAAAGGACCCGAAAGATCCTCTCGCGAAAGACGAAAGCAAAAAACGTGATACTTTTCGTCGGCGACGGAATGGGCGTGGCTACAGTTTCCGCCGCCCGAATTCTCGACGGCCAGCGGCGTGGCGAGAGCGGCGAAGAGAATTTCCTGTCATTCGAGAGGTTTCCGTCCGTCGGACTGTCGAAAACATACAGTGTGAATCAGCAGACATCTGATTCGGCACCGACCATGTCGGCGATCGTCACCGGGATAAAAACGCGGGATGGTGTGATCTCGGTCGATCAAAATGTCCGGTCAAACGATCATACTTCCGTCAAAGGAAACGAAGCGACATCCGTTCTCGAGCTAGCCGAAAAGCGTGGTATGTCCACGGGCGTCGTTTCGACGGCTCGTCTGACTCACGCGACGCCTGCTGCCTGCTATTCGCATTCACCCGAACGCGACTGGGAAGCGGACAGCAATATGAATCAGGCGGCTCGCGACGCTAAGTTTCCGGACATCGCACGGCAGTTGATCGAGTTTCCGTACGGTGACGGCCTGGAAGTCGCTCTCGGCGGCGGCCGCAGCAAATTTATCCCACAGACCATGGAAGACCCCGAGGACAAAGGCAAAAAAGGCGAACGCCTGGACAACCGCGACCTGACGTCCGAGTGGAAGACCAAATATAAGAACTCTGAATTTGTTTGGAACCGCTCTCAATTCGATGCAGTGGATCCGAAGAAGACCAAGCATCTGCTCGGGCTGTTCGAACGGTCGCATATGGAGTACGAACACGATCGGCAAACTGACACCGGCGGCGAACCGTCGCTCAGCGAAATGACGAAAAAAGCTATCGACGTGCTCGAAACAAATAAGAAAGGTTATTTCCTAATGGTCGAAGGCGGCCGCATCGACCACGCGCATCATGACGGAAACGCCTATCGCGCTCTGACCGACGCAGTCGAACTTTCCAATGCGGTAAAAATGGCCCTCAGCAAGGTGAACATAGAAGAAACCCTCGTCATCGTGACCGCCGATCACAGCCATACGCTTAGTTTTTCGGGCTATCCCACACGCGGAAACAACATTTTCGGCCTCGTTCGAACAAACGATCAGAACGGCGAACCGTCTGACAACCTTGCCCTCGATCTGCTCGGCCTGCCCTACACAACCCTCGGCTACACAAACGGCCCTGGATATACGGGAGCGTCATCGGCCCAACCAGCAGGAGCTAAACAATTCCCGCATTCGAACGCCGGTACTAAAGCAAGCACGGCTGGAAGGCCGGATCTCACAAAGATTGATACAACGGCACCAAACTTCATGCAGGAGTCTGTCTATCCTCTCGGCAGTGAAACGCACGGAGGCGAGGATGTAGCGATCTATGCAGATGGCCCAGGCTCGCAGTTTGTTCACGGGGTAATGGAGCAGAACTGGATATTTCACGTGATGACGAATGCTCTCGGAATGCCTATTCCAAAATAGATCCAAATCGGGACCAATGCCTAATAAGACGACGATCAGTTTGATCGTCGTCTTTTTTCTAGCGATCCAATCTGCTCTGTTGGTGCGAAAGCGCACAGACCTCGTTTGACCGATCTAGTTAAATCATTCCTTAGCCTAAAACGACAAAAGGAAAGTTCTAATGAAGACCGTAGGCCTTTGGATCGACCTTCAAAAAGCCATCATCGTTTCTGACACGGAACGAGGTGTTGATATTGCGTTTGTAAACTCTGATATTGACCATCGACAGTGGCAATACGACGTTTGGGAACTTTCGGCGGAGTTGCGTCAAAGGATGTCGAACGACCAAATGGGACGATTCTACGGAAGTATCTCCGGGAGCATTCGGGATTCGCGTTCGATCTTTATTTTTGGACCCGGCGAAGCGAAACGAGAGCTGACAAAACAGCTCCAGAGTGACTTTTACGGCGGCACTATCCTGGATGTTGAATCCGCCGGTTTGATGACGAATTCGCAAATAGTTGAACGTGTACGCACGCGATTTGCGGAGCCAGTTAGCCTGGCGGGACAAAAATTATGAACAAAAAAGTTGGAGTATGGATCGACCACGAAGAAGCGGTTATTGTATTTGTTACGCGTGGCGATCATGAAAAGAAGCAGATCGAGTCAAACGTTAAGCGGCACCCGCGACATTCGGGCGACTCGACACGAGCCGACGACAGGCTCCAGAGCAATGCAACGGAACACCTGAACAAATATTATGATGAGGTCGTTGCCCTGATCCACGAGACGGAACTGACGTTCATCTTCGGTCCGGGTGAGGCAAAGGGCGAGCTTGAGAAAAGACTTGAGCACGCACATTACAAGGGGCGCGTGGTGGGCGTCGAACCTGCCGACAAAATGACCGAGCCGCAGATCGTTGCCAAGGTACGGGATCATTACTTTGATCAACTTGAGGCGAAATACGCATCCGGGACGTAAAGTTAAGCCTTGCCTTAACCGAGGCGAAGTGACATCATTTTTGTATGTCAGCCGTTCTTGAACAAACACGCGTTTTAGAAGATTTCCTGGTAATGTCAGACCTCGATCTCGCGGAGAGCATCGAGTATTCACGGCGTGAACTTGGTGGCCGAGTGGTTATACTCGGCCATCATTATCAGCGCGATGACGTGATCAAACACGCCGATCTGACTGGCGATTCGTACCAGCTGTCGGTCATGGCATCGCAGACTGATGCGGAATACATCGTCTTTTGCGGTGTTCATTTCATGGCGGAGTCGGCGGACATCGTCGGCAAAGATTTCCAACGCGTGATCCTGCCCGATCTCGGGGCCGGCTGCTCAATGGCGGACATGGCTTCGATCGATCAGGTCGAGGATGCTTGGGAGCAGCTTCGCGACATCGGTGTGCTTAAGAATAAGGTCGCGCCGATCACCTACATGAATTCGACTGCCCAGATCAAAGCGTTCTGCGGCCGAAACGAAGGCGTCGTCTGCACCTCGTCAAACGCGATTCCGTTGTTTGATATCTATCTCAAAGAATACGACAAGATGTTCTTCTTTCCGGACCAGCATTTGGGAAGGAATACAGGAGCGAAGTTCGGAATCCCGCTCGATAAAATGGTGCTGTGGAACCCGCACGAGGAACTTGGCGGCAATACCGAAGAGCAACTCCACGAGGCAAAACTGATCCTCTGGCGTGGACATTGTTCGGTTCACGGACGTTTCAAAGCCTGGCATGTCGATAAGATCCGCGAGGATCATCCGGGAATGAAGGTTCTCGTCCACCCAGAATGTCCGAAAGAGGTTGTCGATCTCAGCGATCTCGACGGCTCTACATCATTCATCATCAAAACTGTCGAAAATTCCCCCGCCGGTTCGAAATGGGCGATTGGGACCGAGGTAAATCTCGTCAACCGTCTGCAGGCCCGCTTCCCCGACAAAGAGATCCGCCTGCTCGCCCCCGACCTCTGCATGTGCGCAACGATGTACCGCATCGCACCTCAGAATCTCGCCTGGGCAATGGATAACCTCGTCGCCGGAAACGTGGTCAACGAGATAGTTGTCGATGACGAAACGAAGCATTTTGCGAACGTTGCTTTACAGAGGATGATCGAATTCACTGAAACGGGTCAGAACCGGGAGCGATAGCGACTGGGTTCTTAGCGGCGGCAAACAAGCTTTTAACATTACATCGAGCCTTGATATGTTCGATTAGGGCCAAGGAGTGACCCAGTCGCTATCGCTCCCGGTTCTGACTCGTATTATGGCTTTCGTCAAGGAAAAACTACCCGATAACACCGCGGGCAAATTCTATGTCGATCGCAACTGCATCGACTGCGACGTTTGCCGCGACGCATCACCCGCGAACTTTGCCCGGAACGACGCGAACGGCTATTCTTTTGTCCATAAACAGCCTGAAACACCTGAAGAATTCGCACTTTGTGAAGAAGCGATCGATGCTTGTCCTGTCGAGGCTATCGGTGACGACGGGCGCTAAGCTCAACTGATTTTTACCAACGCGGAAGTCAGACTTCTGCATCTGAAACACGCATCTCCCAAATGTATTCAAAATTTGCTCTTGATCCCCGGAGGATTTATGAAAAAGCGTATATCAATATTTCTATTTTTGCTTTTAACGACCGCCACTGCGGCTTTTGGCCAGACATCGTGGCTCGACCGTCCGTTAAATAATTGGAACAACGGCAACGGCGTCGTGCCAAACGCTCCTCGGACGCTCGTTCCCATCGACCCGCGTTGCCAGAGCTCGATCCGCCAGCCCGACAGCATTTCGGACCGTGCCGTCACCCGTGCCGGTTGGGTTCTGTTTGGAGCGGCTCAGACATACGGTCAGGTCACCGTCGTAAACGGCATGGCGGGAGCAGATGGCATGTGCCGTCCGTCGTTGTATAACACATTCGTATTTGTGGGCGGCCGCTTTGCCGGCACGCTCGCTCCGACGACGATGGAATCGCGTTCCGATGGGTCACTTTCCATGGCCCGGCTCAACAGCCCGGACAGCATCACCGCAGAATTTTCGCGATACGCATCGAGCGATGCTTTGTGCTGCCCTTCGCAGACGAGCATGGTGATGTACACCGTCACGAGTGGAGCACGGGCTCTCGTTCGGGCAAATGATGTGACCACGACCAAGACGTGTCAGGATGATGGCGGCGGAATGTCCACTCAGGACAACGTCATCTCGGGAACTGTGACCTATCGCCAGCGGATCGCATTACCCGCGACTGCCGTTCTCACGGTCAAGCTTGTTGACGTTTCGCGTGCTGACGCTCCGTCAACCACGATCGTTGAACAGCGTGTAGATACAGCCGGTAAACAGGTGCCATTCTCGTTCGATTTTGCCTACGACCGCACGAAGATCCTTGACCGCAACCGTTATGCCGTTCAGGCTGAGATCCGCGACAACGGCCGTCTGATCTACATAACCGATACCAGCTATCCCGTGATCACGCAGGGCAATCCAAAGAATGTCGAGATCGTGCTCGTTCCGGTTGGAGGCGGTGGACAGGGCGGCGGGATCCGCAACAATACGATCCGCGGAACCGTCACCTATCTACAAAGGATCGCCCTTCCTAACAATTCAGAAGTTAAGGTTTGGCTTGTCGATTCCGCAAATCCGACGGGAGCCGCAGTGGCAGAAACGGCGTTTTCGACCGGGAACCGGCAAGTGCCTTATCAGTTCGAATTAAACTACGAACAGCGTGACATCAACCGCCAACGTAATTACGAGCTGCGAGCCGAGATCAGGTCGAACAACACTGTTCGATTCCGCACAGCCAATGGTACGCCGGTCAACCTTCGCGGCAATCAGAACAATACCGACTCTGTGGAGCTCGTCCTGACCGCGGGTGCCGAAGCTCCGACGGCAATCACCGGCAAGACGATCTCGCTGTCAAAATTCGGTGCCGGATCGCTACGCATCGGCACGCGTGCTAACCAATTCCTGGTTCGCGGTACGGTCAACGTCCGGACTGATGGTTCGGCAACCGTGACGGTTGGCACGATCAGCAACCAAACGGAATTCGCCGGAACGGTGACCTATTTTGACCAGAACGCGATCCGCATCGCGGTCACAAGCTCGCTCGATGCCGACGCCAGCGGCGAGATCGAGATCGCCTACAACGGCACACGGCTCAATTCGATATCAGGAAAAGACCTGATCCTCGATGGGCAGGATGTCGTTTTGAGGTTCTAGCAGGTTTTAGATCGCAGAAGCCCGCGTGTAAGCAAGGGCGGATCATTCAACTTTGAGTGTTTCGCCCTCTCTTACACGTCGGCTTTTGTTCTGCAAATCCGTGGGGCTTGCTTTATTCCTGCTCGGGTAACAAAATATTAGAACGGAGTAAAAATATGAGCGAAGCTGACAAGACCGCGATCTCTCGACGACGCTGCCGCGAGATAATGACCAAAAGCGTACGGACGGCCTCGCCCGAGATGAGCGTTCGCGATGTTGCTGTACTGATGCGCGAAGGCGATATGGGGGCCGTGCCTGTCGTCGACGCCGGTAAGCTTATCGGCATCGTCACCGACCGTGACATCGTCGTTCGGGTGGTCGCCGAGGGCAAGGAATCCTCGACGCCAGTCGCCGAAGCGATGACGACAAAGCTATTTACCGTTACACCCGACGATTTCGTATTCGAAGCCATTCGTCTGATGGGCGACAAACAAGTCCGCCGCGTTCCTGTTATAAATGAAGCGGGCGAGCTAGCTGGCATAATCGCAATGGCCGACGTTGCGTTAGAGACCGAAGACGAACGCGAGATCGCGGAAACGCTCGAGGAAATTTCGAGCGGAAGTGCCTTTTGGAGTAAGAACTAACCGCTGAAACCAACTGTTCCATGGCCAAATCAACCAACCGTTTATTTCAATTTACCGGAACATCAAAAGATGTCCGTTCAGGCCAGCTTTGGTATCCGGCGGCTGACGTTTACCAGACGCCGGACGGTTGGGTCGTCAAGGTGGAGCTGGCCGGCGTTTCGGCGGAGGATATCGAAGTCGAGATTCAAGGCAACGTATTGCATATCGCAGGCTGTCGAAAGGACAAGTCGTGCGCGACCGGCGTCTCATATCAGCAAATGGAGATCGCATACAGCAGTTTTGAAAAGACACTCCGTTTCCCCGCAACGATCGACGGAGCATCGGTCGAGCATCAGTTTGAGAATGGCTTGTTGATCATCAGTCTTCGTAAGGCTCAATAGGAAAATATGGCTGACGAAATTATTAAGGAAGAGACACCAGTACCATTGTCAGAGATGGAGATCGCGGTTCTTCCGCTGCAAAATACAACGCTTTTCCCCGAGACGATCGTGCCGCTCGCGGTTGGGCGTGAGCGATCGACTCGTGCGGTCGAGAATGCTCTGGCGACTGAGGAAAAGCTCATCGCCTGTATCACAACCAAGAGCGACAACGTCACTGGTGATGATGCTGGTTACGAGGATCTGTACAAGATCGGTACGCTCGTTAATATCAAGCGTATGATGCGTAACGAAGGCATCATGCAGCTGATCGTTCAGGGAATGGACCGGTTCGAGATCGTCGAATGGACGGGCGAACAGCCATTCCTGAAAGCAAAGATCCGGGTCCTGCCCGAGCTTCGGCGCGTGGATAACGAGGAGATCGAGGCTCTGAAACGCAATATTCAGGGCATGATACAGGAAGCTCTGGCTTTGCTGCCGCAGGTTCCGCCCGAAGTTCGGATGGCGGTAACGACGCAGGAAAATCCGGTTCAGCTCGCCTATTTTCTTGCTTCAGTATTAGATCTTGGAACGGAAACTGAACAGAAAATGCTCGAATCGAGCACGGTTGACGGCCTGTTGACGCTGACCCACGCCGCTCTCGCTCGCGAGGTCGAGATCATGCAGATCCGTTCGAAGATCGCTAACGAGGCCCAGCACGAGATGGACAAATCGCAACGCGATTACGTCCTGCGTCAGCAGATGAAGGCGATCCAGAAGGAGCTGGGTGACGAAGATTCAGGCGAGGCAGCTGAGGCTTCGCAGGTTCGCGAACGGTTGGAAAAAGCCGACCTTCCCGACGAGGTCCGTAAAGAAGCAACCCGCGAACTGAAACGAATGGAGCAGCTACCGCAATCTGCCCCTGATTATCACGTCATTCGCACGTATCTCGATTACGTTCTCGAACTGCCGTGGCGAAAAGCGAGCGAGGAAAAGCTGGACCTCAACGAAGCCCGCAAGATCCTCGACGAAGACCATTACGGCCTCGATGATATCAAGGAACGCATTCTGGAATCGCTCGCGGTTGTAAAACTTCGACCTGATTCCAAAAGCCCGATCATTCTGTTCGTCGGCCCTCCGGGAGTTGGTAAAACCTCGCTTGGACGCTCGATCGCGAGGGCTTTGGGCCGTGAATTCGATCGTTTGAGTCTCGGCGGAATGCGTGACGAAGCTGAGCTTCGCGGACATCGCCGAACATACATCGGTGCGATGCCGGGACGTATCATCCAGTCGCTTCGCCGCATCGGTGTGAACAATCCCGTGATGATGCTCGACGAGATCGACAAGCTCGGCAACGATTTCCGCGGCGATCCGGCCTCGGCTTTGCTTGAGATCCTCGATCCGGCACAGAATAATACATTTCGCGATAATTACCTCGATCTGCCGTTCGATCTATCGAAGGTTTTCTTTATCGCAACGGCCAATCAGCTCCAGCCGATCCCGATGCCGCTTCGCGACCGCATGGAGATCATCCAGCTTGCCGGCTACAGCGACCGCGAGAAGCTGAACATCGCCAAACAGTACCTCGTCCCGCGTCAGATCAAGGAAAACGGCTTAAGAGACGACCAGTTGATCATCACGGACGACGCACTAAACCTCTTGACTTCCAGATATACGCGAGAAGCGGGAGTTCGTCAGCTAGAACGAACGGTCGGTAATCTTGCCCGTAAAGTCGCCCTAAAGGTTGCACAAGGCCTGACCGAAACTGTCACGATCTCGGCCGAAGAGATCAAAGGCTATCTCGGGCCCCCAAGAGTTTATCCTGAAGAAGCCAGAAAAGAGCTTCCGGCAGGTGTCGCAACCGGAATGGCATGGACCGAAATGGGTGGCGAAGTGCTCTTTATCGAGGCGACATTGTTGCCCGGCGGCAGCGGTTTGACGCTGACCGGACAGCTCGGCGACGTGATGAAGGAATCGGCGCAAGCGGCCCGCAGTTATTTGTGGTCGCACGCAGCCGAATTCGGCATCGATCCTGATCTGATCAAGCAGAACGGCATCCACATCCACGTTCCGGCTGGTTCGATCCCAAAAGACGGCCCGAGTGCCGGTGTGACGATGGCGTCCGCGATGGCATCGCTCTACACAGGGCGAAAGGTTCGTTCGGACACGTCGATGACCGGCGAGATCACGCTTTCAGGATTGGTGTTTCCAGTTGGCGGTATCAAGGAGAAGGTTCTGGCGGCACATCGTGCCGGTATTCGCCGTATCGTTCTGCCTTCGCGAAACGAAGCCGACACGGAGGAAATTCCGGAAGATGTGTTGAAAGAACTCGAGATAATTCCATGCGGCTGGATCAGCGAGGTGCTGAACGCCACACTCGAAGGAGACGTTTCAGATGCCCCGAAACCAAACTTCATCGTTAACAGTCCCGACCCTGGTACTGAGGGATCAGGTGACCGATTGATCGCTAAGGACAATCAGGATACAGGCGTTTAACCGCAAAAACGTTGACAAACAAAGGACTGGATAAGATAATAAGGGTTGGATCGCTCGATCTGACCCGGTTCGTTTTGCCCCTGGTTGATCAATTTCGAAACAAATCGTCTAACAAATATATCTGACCGCAGCCGTGTTAACTGGCATTGACATTCGCGGTCACCCTTTTTAAAGGAAGGATTCAAAGCACTAATGAACTTTTTTCAAAAACGTATCTCTATAGCGGGAATAGCCTTCGCGGCAATAGTAGCGTTATTGGCAGTTGGCTCACTGACGATCGACACGCAGCCAACCGAAGCTGCTGGATTTGGTGGACGCACGATGACTGTTGTGTCGACAAATGCCGACCCCGGCACTCAGGTAAATGTCTCGATCGAACTCGATTCGCAAGGCGATGAGGTAGCTGCGAGCTTTACGCTTAATTTCGACCCTGCCATCCTAAGCAATCCGGTCGTAACCCTCGGAAGCGGCGTGCCGGCAGGTGCAAATCTTTCGCTGAATGGAAACCAGTCGGCACAGGGAAGACTTGGCGTTCTCGTCGATTCGACAAACCCTTTTCTCAGTGGCCCGCCAAATCGTCAGGTGATCTCAGTCAGATTTGACGTCGCCGCAAACGCTCCGGCGGGAGCCACGCCGATAACCTTTGTCACCTCGCCTACGCCACTCAGCGTTTCGAGTGCTTTTGGTGCGTTGCTTGCAACCGCATATCAGGTCGGAACCGTAACAGTGGCTCCGCCTGCGGTCACATTCGTAACCATTGGCGGTCGCGTAACTACACCATCCGGACAGAATCTGCGAAACGCACAGGTATCGCTGATCGACGGTAATGGAGTACGCCGCATCGCTACCACCAGCTCGTTCGGCCTCTACAGCTTTGCAAATGTTGCAACAGCTCAAACCTACACACTAACGGTCGCGTCGAAACGCTATCGCTTCTCGCCGCGCGTCGAACCGATCACGGCGGCGGTGTCAAATCTGGACTTTGTTGGTTTGGAATAGAAGGTAGAAGATCCTAAATAAAAGAGGCGGTCCCCGACCGCCTCTTTTTCTATTTATGGCTGCTCAGGAGAGCAACTGTTTGAGTTTGCGTGACTGGATCGGATCGAATTCAGCATTGAGCTTTTGGGCAAGCTTTAGAAGGCGTGTTCCTTCTTCCTTATTCCCCAGAGCGGTTTCGATCACACCCGCGTGATACAAGACACGTGCGTCATGCATCCCTAACCGCATTGCTTCACCAATGATCTTCTTCGCCTCAACAAGCTCGCCTTTTTTGTACAAGGCCCAAGCGAGCGTATCTGAAGCATATAGATCTTTCTGCTTGGCGTGATCCTCGCGAGCAATGCTAACTGCCTCATCAAGATTGACTTCGTTATCGGCCCAATAAAGGGCAATACGATGAGCGTCGTGCAGGTCGCCAAGCTCTTTTTCGCCATTCTCGGCCAGCTGATATTGAGCCTTCGCTTGTTCGCTGTTGCCGGTAAGAGTGTAGATATCTCCGAGAAGAATGACCGTGTCAGTGTGTGGCGCGATCTTGTTTGCTCGCTCTAAATTAGTAGCCGCTGACGCAAGATCTCCGCGCGAAGCATAGTTTCGAGCGATTCCCGTTAGTGCAAGAGGATAGTCGGGCAATATGGCGAGTGCCTCCTCAAACCGCATCGCGGCTGTTTCGTACTGACCGTAGCGCCATAGCTCTGATCCAAGCTGGGTTAAACACCAGGCTTGTGCTTCTTTATCCGTCGGATCAGCGGTTCGCGCTGCGAGCGTGTACATATTCACGGCACCTGTGTGATCGCCGTGTAACGATCGCATGTGCGCTACACGAGCATATGACGAACTGTCGGGGCGAAGATCCACCATTTTTTGCGCCCATTCAACCGCCTCTTTATAGTTACCTAGTTCTGCATTCGCATCCGTGAGAATTCCATATACAAACGGATCCTTTGGATTCTCGGCGTGAAGCTTTGTCCCGATCTCGAGCCCTTCACTGAACCGGTGAAAGGTGAGCATGAGGGAGGCTTCTAGTTTACGGGCGATAGTATCGTCGGGTGCTATCTCGCGGGCACGATTTACGGCCTCAAGAGCCTTGGCGTTTAAGTTGAAATCTCCAGTTCGCCTCGCTGCTTTTATGTATTGGACGGCTAGCTGAGAGTGGGCCGCCGGCGAATCGGGCGACTTCGCGACCAACATTTTAGCTGATTCGATATCGGGATCTGCAGTAGAGTTCGTTTGATCGGCGACAACGTTCTGAGTTGTGCGCAGAGAAGAGCAAGAAGCTCCTATTCCAATGCCGGCGATAGCAAGCAGCATCGCCCACTTTTGTAAGTGTTTAATTTTCATAATATCACCTATTTCTAAATCGCTTTCGAGGCACGCCGTCTTTGGACGAGCATGCCTCGAAAGGAATTGACTACCTGAGGAACCCGGTCGAATCGACTGTAGGAATGATCGACTGATCGCGCTCGACACGGTTTGTCTGACGCTGCTGATTGGCCGTACGCGGCTGATTACCCTGATTTGGCGGCAAGAGATATGGGAACCGTGTAAGAAGCGGTCCTTCGGGGTTAAAACTCACACCGTCACCCAACGCATTGTTTGGAGCAACATTGGTCGCAGGCGTGAATGGCGTTCCGCCAGCTACCGCCCTTAGCGCGATATCCGTCACGTCATCAAACACGCGGCGGCCGTTCGGAAAGCCTGCAACATCGCCGCCAAGCAAACCCAACCGGTTCTGATTCGCGATCGGCGTTGGCGGTATAGCGACATTTAACCGGAGATATTCATGAGCGATACCATCCGAAAGAAATGTCGTATAGTTTGGCCCCGTCACCGCATTCACCGGAATTCCCGTAGCGAAGATAGAGACCAGGTCGTTTCGAGGCGGTGGCGGAATGGCTATGCCATAGACCGCTGCCAGGAGCCTGGCCAGTTCAGGATCGGTGACCGCCTGAACTACCTGCGGTATCGTGCCATCCAGTGTTGGCGAGAGGCTGTTGAAAGCATCTTTAAGGCCGAGCGGGATAACAACTTCGTTAACGAGCGGATTGCCAAGGCGTGAAACCTGTCGGAAGTCACCATCTTCGGTACGCGTTCCGTCTGTGTTGATAACGCGTGTTGTCCGCCGGCTCGCAGTTGCCCAGACGCCTACAACCGCACCAGGTGAGGTTGGTGATGCAGGCATTACGCCATCCCGCGTAATTTCCTGTATCGGCACCTCGATGGCGATCGAACTTACGTTGTATCCCTTCGTTGTATCGATGCCGCCGGTCATACCGACGGAACGCAGATTGAGGGCATCAAAAACGCCAAGGTCGATGTAAAAGTATTCGTCTCGGTTACCGGCAAAAACCTTTCCACCATTGGGCAGGTTATAGACGGCTGGCTGCCCGAGCGTTGCTTCGTAGTTTGGTGTTACGCGCGGTCCGATGTTTGCCGGTGGAGCGATCAGGCCTGATCCGAGGACAACAAATCGCTCGCCCTTGCCATTTGTCCGTCTAACCCGGTAGGTTTGCGGCATGTTGTAGTCTACGTCGGTAAGGCTGCTGATAACGCCGTCCTGATTTACCGTTGATTGGCCGAGTACAGTGTTGTTATTTACACGACTCGTCGTGAATTCAAATTGATAGACGACGTCCTCAGCCCCGTCACCTGAATTGTCAATTTTGATCTCGTAAAGCACTGTATCGTCAAATCGAAACCACTGCGGGCCGCCTGACGGTTCCTGAAGCGGTATGTAGTTGGCGATAAGTGTTACAAATCCCTCGCGTCCTGGCTCGACGCTGCGGAAAGCGTAGGTGTCAGTATTGTCAGCAAAGCGATCCATGCTGATAAGCGGAGCCTCGGCATGGCTCGATGCAAAAGTCGGAACCATCGCGGTCGAACATAGAAGTGTCGCACCGAGAATTCCTCTCAATTTCTTGTTAAATTTCATATTATCCCCCTTGGATGAATGGTCTAAATAGAACAGCTCGCATACGTCCCTTGATTGGTCGCCCGAGTAAAATCGCTACGCGATCAATGCGCTGCCGCATTTGTGTGTTCAGCTCTTGTTTCGTCTTTTTTAGTAAAACAGATTCACAATATTAGTGAGACTGATTAATTAGGACGAAAATGCGAAAACTGCAAGGGTTTGATATCCTTACTGGTTGATTCGTTTTTTGTACTGTATGGATCTCAACCTGATTAGAAATTTCTCGATCATCGCCCACATCGATCATGGCAAATCGACGCTTGCCGACCGTTTGCTGCAGATAACCGGAGCCGTAGCCGAGCGCGATATGGAAGCGCAGCTGCTCGACGACATGGACCTCGAGCGCGAACGCGGCATCACGATCAAATCGCACGCCGTCCGGCTCGATTACAAGGCGAAGGACGGCAAAGATTACGTCCTGAATCTCATCGACACGCCGGGCCACGTGGATTTTACGTACGAAGTTTCGCGTTCACTATCGGCGTGCGAAGGAGCGTTGCTGATCGTCGACGCATCGCAGGGGGTTGAGGCGCAGACGCTCGCCAACACTTATCTCGCTCTCGAAAATGACCTCGAACTCGTCCCTGTCCTCAACAAGATCGACCTGCCGTCCGCCGAACCTGACCGCATCAAGGAGCAGATCGAGAACATCATCGGCCTAGACGCCAGCGAAGCTGTTCTGACCTCAGCTAAATCCGGCCTCGGTGTCGAAGACGTGCTGGAAGCGATCGTTGCAAAAATTCCGCCGCCAAAAGGCGACAAGACTGCACCGCTGAAGGCTCTGATCTTTGACAGTTGGTACGACTCGTATCGCGGCGTGATCGTGCTGTTTCGCGTGATCGACGGAACGATCAAGAAGGGGATGAAGATCAGATTCTTCAACACCGGCCGTGAATATCTGGTTGAAACCATTGGAGTTAACCGTCCGCGCCCAACTCCGATCGGCGAACTTGGCCCGGGCGAAGTAGGTTTCATAACGGCGTCAATTAAAACCGTTGCCGACGTCCAGATCGGCGATACGATCACTGATTCCGCGCGTCCCGTCAAGGAAGCCTTGCCTGGTTTTAAGGAAGTGAAGCCGATGGTTTTCGCAGGGTTGTACCCGATCGATTCGGCACAATACGAAGACCTTCGCGACGCGATGGACAAGCTGCGGTTGAACGATTCGTCGTTCTTTTACGAACCGGAAAGCTCGACCGCGCTCGGCTTCGGCTTCCGCTGCGGCTTTCTCGGTCTGCTCCACATGGAGATCATTCAGGAACGGCTTGAGCGTGAATTCAACCTCGAACTCATCACCACCGCACCCGGCGTGCGTTATCGCGTGACGACGACTGACGGCGAGGTTGCTGAGATCGACAGCCCTTCGAAAATGCCCGACACCGGCCGCATTACGAAGATCGAAGAACCTTTCATCGAAGCTACGATCCTGACCAATGATGCATATCTCGGCGGAATTCTCCCGCTACTGGATGAGAAGCGTGGTGTGCAGAAAAAGTTCGAATACATCACGACTGACCGCGTGATGCTCGTCTACGAACTGCCGCTGAACGAGATCGTTCTCGATTTTTATGACCGTTTAAAGAGCGTTTCGAAGGGTTACGCATCGCTCGATTATCATGTCTCGGGCTACCAGGCCAGCAAACTGGTCAAGCTCGACGTGCTAGTTTCAGGCGAGCCGGTCGATGCACTTTCGATCATCATCCATACCGACACGGCCACCTCAAAAGGCCGCCTGCTAACGGCGAAGATGAAGGAACTGATCCCGAGACAGATGTTCGAGGTCGCCATCCAGGCCGCGATCGGCAACAAGGTCATCGCCCGCGAAACCGTCAAAGCCATGGGCAAAAACGTCATCGCCAAATGCTACGGCGGCGACATCTCACGCAAACGCAAGCTCCTCGAAAAACAAAAAGAGGGCAAAAAACGAATGAAAAAAGTCGGCCGCGTAGAGATTCCGCAGGAAGCATTCCTTGCCGTGTTGAAGGTGAACGAGAGCTAGTGGCTGTAGCAAAGTTGCCGTGCCCGTTTCCGGACACGGCAATTTGCCCATTAGATCTTTACTACTTTAGGCTCGATTGAGATTTTGATGAGATTTTGTCGTCTCTGTAGGTCAGATAGATGCGGGCGTTCTTTTCTCCTTCCCATTTATACGTAGTGGTTTTGAAGCTGCCTGATGCGGAACTGCTCGTTTGCGACCCTTCGGAACCGATGACCTTCACGGAATCAGCGTAGCTCATGCCCGTTTGGAGCTGATCATACTTAGCCATCGTCAGATCGGCGACCGCAGCCGGGGCCTTGGCCGACTTTAAGCTCGACTGATTTTTGGACGACAGGGCGTCGTTTCTGAATGATGCAGTAATCCGAGCATTATCAGCACCTTCCCATTTATACGTCTTGAAGGTGTTGCTTCCCGACGAGGAACTGCTAGATTCGACACCTGCCGAGCCGAGAATTTTTACGGCTTCGTCATACTTCATTCCGATCGTGAGCTGGTCAAATTTTTCGAGCGTCAGGTCGGATGCGCTCGGCGGGGGGGCGTCGGTTTTTGCCGGTTGACTCTTGGAAGGTGCCGGGGCGGTCGCCGTGTTGTTGGCCGTTTCCTGTTTGGTAAAAGATGAGCAGCCTAGTGCCGCCGCGAGTAATACAACGAATCCAATAGTGTTTTTCATATTCTTTTCTCCATTTTTGATATCGAAAGGTCGACCTGTTCGTATGCGTCACATTCCGGCGTAGCCTGACGGCGGTGGTGAGGTGAACGGCAATGAGTTACTTGGCAGCGGGAAGACCTGCCGATAAGCGACAGTTAAAGCGGCGTATACTAATGGCAACACAAAGAAGATGCCGATACACAGCGCGAGAATACCCCCAACAAGAATCAGTCCCAGCAGTAGAAGCAATAAAAAAAGCCCACCGGCATTCGCCCATCCGGCCTTTGCGCTTAGCTTGATCGTGTCGCCGAGTGAAAGATCCTTGTCAGCCAGGAGCGGGAGAGCAAATGTAAATGTGATACCGAAGAGTATCGATCCGATCAGGGCGAGAATATTAAGTAAGAAGCCGAAAAGACCGAAGAGTGTCGCAGCCCCGGCGGTCAATTCATTCGGATTAAAGATCGCAAGTGCCTGAGCTATCCGAATAGACAGGTTATAAAAATTGAGAATAATTCCCGGGAGCAGTAGGAGAAGGCCTATCACAAAAGCCGGGAAAAACTTACTGAAACCGGAAAAGAGAATCCCAAAATCTGCCCTCTCTCCCCGATACTGGATCAGCAGCCCGGCATAGATGCCGACCAACAATGGTCCGATGAGGAACCAGCTGACCACTGGAATGCATCCCAGGATCAAGACCAGTACGCCGATGCCAAAGAACGGAAAATAATTTGACTTAAGAATTTCCCAGCCCTTGCTGACGCACTCAACCGCGTTTACCGCTCCCCTATTAAACTGCACATTTTCGATGTTCATAAATTTGATACTTCTTGTTGGAGCTCCTTCCAGACCTCTGCCGGAATTCCAGCCGAGGTGGCCGAGGTTCGAAACTCGTCAATCGTCCATTCGTGTCCACTGTCGGTAAAGGGTGCTCTCCAGTTTGCAGACCACAGCGTCACACTATCTGTTCGCAGCGTGACTCCGTCACAGCCTTCCTCGGTCTCGTTCCAACGCCATTCGCGGATCACTGGCATTTTGCGTATATTCCGGCTTGGCTATAGCTTTCGACCAATGACGGGCCAAATTTGCCCCCGCCGATGTATTCCTGCTTGACGATCCACTCGCGTATCTGGCAAAGTCCGTTCTGTCCGGACAGCTTGGCAAGGTAGAGACCTCGTTTGTACTGATTAGTTGGTATGCCGATCGAATTTTTGAACACGCGCCAATTGCTATAGTTGCTGCCGATCTTTAACACCTGTATGCCTTTGAAATATGGATTGGCCAGCAACTTCGTCTTGAAGAATGATTCCATTGCCGGTTCGGAATACGGGGGTTTTTCCCACGAATTCGTCTTGCTGTCGCGGTCGATGCGCTCGCGAACCTTTGCGAGGTCCGGCTCGATGGCATCAAAGATGGACATTGACGGCGTTCCCAAGCCATCTTTCGCATATCGTTTTTGGATCTCTGCAAACTCTTCGGTCTTCCAATTCGGATCGAAAAGCATTCGCTGGACCTTGTTGTATATCCAACCTTTCTCGTCGTTGACAGCCTTGTCTGTTTCCATACGCCATACGCGGACATACGTTGCAGCTTGAGCGTCCGTGACCCCGCCGCGAGTCTTTTTCTCTAAAGCGACGCGATCTGCCGCGATCGCACACCAGATCACCGGGCTCCCGTTAATGCTGTTCGATGGATATGCGGGATCATTCGTGAGATTTGGGTATTTCTTACAGATCTTGTCGAGTGCCTCCATCCGCGTCATGAGGGCGGCCCATTCGGCGGCATTATTTGGAGTATTTATGGATGTATTACCGCTTAGGTTTGGGTCGTAGGCTCTCATGAACACCGCGACGTCAGACAGCGGGCGTTTCGATTCGTCGTAAAAGGCTTCGCGAACTCCCGCCTGAGCCAGCCGGTCATTTTTGGCCGGGGTCGCAGTGGTTTGGGGCGACGATTTAATGCTGGGTATCTTTGGAAGCCGTATCGGGAACTGCGCTCCGGCAAGTGAAGGCAGCATCGTTAACAATGTCAGCAGAAATATGTTGCGGATTATTGGTCTCATTACGTCTTAACTCCTAATCTTTCCAAGTTGGTTGTTTGTCGTTTTGTGAGGATAGTTTTATCGTAGAAGATATAGAAAAGACCTTTGGAATGCGTTAGGAAGTTATTTGTTTTAGCCAATGGCAGACGAAAACCCTCATATTTTTGCGTTTGGTGAATTCCGCTTTGATACGACGGAACGAACTCTCTGGCGCAATGGCGAGATCGTTCCGCTGCCTCCAAAAGCTGCTGAGATCCTTGCTCTGCTAATCGAGAACAGCGGCCAGATCGTGACTCGTGACGATCTGTTGGCAACAGTCTGGAAAGACACCTTTGTCGAAGAAGGCAACATTAACTACACGATCTCCCTACTCCGCAAGGCTATGGGTGACAAGGACCTGATCCAGACCGTACCACGTCGAGGGTATAGATTTGCCCCTACACGGAGTGAGGAAGAAAGTCTGGTGGCTCACGTGGATTCGTCGAATCAGCGAAACTATCGACCATTTGTGGCTGTCGCCGGGCTGCTCATTTTCGTTCTTGGAATCACGGGTTTTGTATATTTCAGACCATTTTCCGCCCCTGTTTCGCAGTCATCCCGCAACATCGCGACGCTCGCGGTCCTTCCATTTAAGAACCTTTCAGAGGACGAAGCGGACAGCGCAGTGATCCTCGGCCTGACGGATTCGCTAATTACGAGACTAGCCGGGTTGAGGCGATTCCGCGTACGGCCTTTTTCGGCGATAGAGCAATTCTCAAAAGCAAAAAAGGATGCGATAGCGCTGGGAAATGACTTGAAATGTGACGCGATCATCGCCGGTACCTATCATAAGACCGGAGATAGAATGCGTGTAAACCTGCGGCTGATCGATGTACGCGATGGCTCGCAGCTCTGGTCCTATGCCTTTGACGAGCCGAACGGAGACATCTTTGCTTTGCAAGATCAGCTTGCTCTGCGTGTCGCCGGTTCGCTGCTCGACAGCATTACGCCAAATGACGAGGAGATACTTGGAAAACGGTACACAGAGAATCGCGAAGCATATCTCGCCTATCTTCGCGGGCGGGCGATATTTTCCCGACGGATCGAAAACGGATTTCAGCAGTCGCTAGACGCATATCAGCAAGCTCTCGCATTGGATCCCGCGTTCGCTCTCGCATACTCAGGCCTTGGAGACCTTTTTACAAGGCAGGGTAATGGGGCTCCCGGAGCTCAGGGAGCTGAACACTACAAAAGGGCGACAGCCTATATCAAACGAGCTCTCGAACTCGACGCCGACCTCTCGGAAGCTCACGCGTCACTAGGCAAGCTGAAACGCAGCAATGAGTGGGATTGGAATGGGGCTGAAAAGGAGTTCAAACGAGCGATCGAACTCGATCCTAATAACGCCATCGCTACCGCCTGGTACGCTCAAATGTTGTCCCTCCTGAACCGTCCTGACGAAGCCCTCGTGATGATCGAGAGAGCTGTCGAGATCGATCCGGTCACACCGATGGTCGAGGACGCAAAGTTTGCGATACTCGAATCTGCCGGACGCTTTGACGATGGTCTTAAGATCTCCGAGGAGCGATATAATTTTGACAAACAAAACCACACTGCGGTCCGGGCTTTGGCGACATTTCTGCTGCATACCGAACAATACGAGCGTGCGATAGCTGTGTCCGAGGAAGCAGCTGTTTCAGATCCAAAGAGGCAGTTTGTCTGGTCGTCGCTCCTTGCAACACTCTATTCGAGGGTCGGCAATCCAGCCAAAGCAGGTGAACACCTACAGAAGCTTGAAGAAATAGCGAAAGAAAACTCAAAGGCCGATTATTCTCTCGCCCTTAACTACGCAGAACTGGGCCGCATAGATGATGCATTTGCCGCATTAGAGAAATGCTTTGAACTTCGAGAGGAACGCCTCGTTTGGGTCAACGTAGAACCTCGACTATCGTCTCTGCGAGAAGATCCGCGATTTCAGCAACTGGTCGAGAAAATGCAGGTTGTGGGACGTTTGTCAGACGTTGGCGGCGTGTAGGTACGATACCAAAGTTATTTAGATCAACCGTGCAAGTTTGGTCTCGACCTTGTTTCTGATCTTTACCAGATCAAAGGCCGACACAGCTTCGAAACGCAGTACGAGTATCGCCTGCGTATTCGAAGGCCTGACCAAACCCCAGCCATTTTCGAACTGAATACGAGCGCCATCGATTGTAATTACATTGTGGTCACGGGCGAAGTGTTCGGCTACGCGGGCGACGACGTCGAATTTTATTTCGTCGGGGCATGGCATTCTTAGTTCGGGGGTTGAGTAGGTTGTGGGGATGTTAGCGAAAAACGAGGAGAACGGTTTGTCCGTTTCTGAGAGCATTTCGACCAGTCTGGCTCCGACGTAGCAAGCATCGTCAAAGCCATAGAATCTGTCGGCGAAGAAGATGTGGCCGCTCATTTCGCCGGCGAGCAGGGCTCCGGTTTCTTTCATTTTGGCTTTTATGATCGAGTGGCCTGCTTTCCACATGAGCGGCGTTCCGCAGTGGGCGGCGATATCGTCAAAGAGCGTTTGGGTGCATTTTACTTCGGAGATAATGGTCGCTCCGGGGTTTTCCGCAAGGACGGAACGCGAGATCGGGATCATCAGTTCGTCGCCCCAGATGATGCGCCCGGTTTCGTCAACGACACCGATGCGGTCGCCATCGCCGTCGAAGGCGATGCCGAGATCGGCTTTGTGATCGCGGACGGCTGCGATCAAATCATGGAGATTTTCTTCGACGGTCGGGTCGGCGTGGTGATTTGGGAAAGTGGAATCCGGCTCGGTAAAAAGCTCGATTACCTCAACGCCAAGAGAACGATACACCGAGACCGCCGTCACGCCGCCCATCCCATTGCCGGCATCGACGACGACTTTTAGCTTGCGATTAGCGAGGGCGACCCGCGAGGCGATATCACGGCAGTACTCATCCAGAACCTCGATCGTTTCTACCTTGCCCGTTCCATTTTCAAAGACACCCGCCAATGCGATCGCCCCGATCTCGCGAATTTGCGAACCAAAGAGCGAGTCAGTACCGAGGCTGATCTTAAAACCGTTGTGGTTCGACGGGTTGTGTGAACCGGTGATCATAACGCCACCGTCTACGTTTTGCGTAAATGTCGTGTGATAGAGAACAGGCGTTGGAACCATGCCGATCAAGACGACATCACACCCGGCGGCGTTCAATCCATTTGTCAGTATCTCGCAAAACCGCGGTGAGCTTTCTCGTGCGTCATATCCGATCGCGATTCGTTTTGCTCCGTTTCTACGAAAAAACGTCCCTATTGCGAACGACAGCGTTTCGACCGTTTCATCCGTCAATTGCTCGCCCACTATCCCGCGAATGTCGTATTCTCTGAAAATATTCTGGTTCATACTGCGGCCCGTATAATTTTCACTCATTTGAACATTGCGGGCAATCCTAGCCAGATCGGTTTACGTGAAGGAAACATCGATATTTGCTATACTTGCCGTTTCGGGCGGGGCAACAAGCTTCGCTCGAACCGCATCGAATGATTGCGACATTTTCGTAAAAAAGTACCTGATCTCTATGAAAAACCCGTTTAGGTTCCTTGCATTGCATATCTGCTTATCGGCCTTTGTTTTTGCCGCTTCAGTTTTTGGCCAGACGCCTCAACCTGTCCCGACGGTCACACCAACCGTTGACGACCCGTCGGCGACTAAGGTTTTTGAGGTGCGCCTTCCGGTAACGGTGACCCAAAAAGACAAGCTCGTCGGCGGTCTGTCGAGGAATGATTTTGCAATATTCGAAGACGGCGTTCAGCAGGAAGTCACGTTTTTCTCGGATGAAAAAACGAACCCACCTGTATTCGTAGGTGTTCTGATGGATACCTCACCGTCAGCAGCTGGAAAGATCAACTTTTCAAAAGAGGCGGCTAAGAATTTTATTTTTACCGTAACGAGGCTTCGCAAGGATAAGGCTGCCTTCATGACATTTGATCACGAGGTCACTCTCCAGCAGGATTTCACCGACAAACTCGACCTGCTCGACCGTGCGGTCGATAAGGTGAAGAAGCCGGGCTCGCAGACCGCGATGTATGACGCCGTCTGGCAGTTTACGGACGAGAAGCTCCGCAATGTGCCGGGCAGACGCGTGATCGTGATCATTACTGATGGCGACGACACGTTTAGCCGTGCCGAATTAAAAGACGCGATCGATATTGCACAGCGAACCGAAACAACCATCTTCGCCATCTCTACAAAGGCTGGATTCTTAGGAACCGTTCCCGGCGTCGAAGCCGGAACGGTCAAGGATAAGGGAGACAAGCTGCTGACCCAGCTTTGCGAAGCGACCGGCGGTGAAGCATTCTTCACCGGCGACATGATCGAGCTGGAACGTGCGTTTACACGAGTCTCGCAAGAATTGCGATCTCAGTATCTGATCACATATAAACCGGCCAATCAGAATTACGATGGCCGAGAGCGCAAGATCGAGGTCAAGCTGACCGATAAGGAAAAGTCGGGCAAGTTTAAGGTTCGAACGAAGTCCAGCTATCGGCAGATCAGAGATAGTTTGAAGTAAAGAGGTAACAATGGTTTTAAGAAATAGGATCCTGGCACTGCTAAGCGCCGCGTTTTCACTGGTTTGGCTGATCGGCACGACTAGCGCTGACGCACAAAAAACGCCGCCAAATCCTCAGACCCGGACCGCGACGCCGGCACCAACCGTGACGCCCAGCCCAACTCCGATCGATGACGATGAGGTCATCAAGGTCGATAGTGACGTTGTTAACGTGCTTTTCACGGCTCAGGACAAAAATCGTCGCCTGCTGACCGCGTTGGCTCAGGGCGATGTGAAACTTCTGGAAAATGGACAGCCGCAGGAGATAGTCGCGTTCTCGCGACAGATCGACCTGCCGCTAAGTCTCGCTATCCTGATCGACGTTAGTGCCTCGCAGGAAAGAACGCTGCCCGAAGAAAAACTTGCCGCGATCTCGTTCCTCGAAACCGTAATTCGCCCAACTAAAGACGAGGTTTGCATCGTTTCCTTCACGGGTGAGGCAACCCTGGAACAAGGTATGACCAGCAACTTGACCCGGCTTCGTCGTGCCGTCAGTTCGGTTCGATTCAACCCGCCGTCCGGATACATCGGTGGCGGCGTGCACACAGGAACGCCGCCGATCTCGGGTGACAATCAGGCTGTCCAAGGCTCGACGGCGATCTGGGATGCTATCTGGGTCACGTCCGACGAGATACTCGGCCCGGCTCCTGAGCGAACGCGCCGTGCGATCATCCTCTTGAGCGACGGGGTAAATACCTTTGGTAAAAAGCAGTTAGACGATGCGGTTCAGGCGGCTCTTAGGTCTGAGGCCGTTGTTTACTCGATCGGCATCGGCGACAATTTTTACAGCGGTGTCGATAAAGGTTCGCTCAACAAGATCTCAGAACGCACGGGCGGGCGAGCCTATTTCCCACGCGACGAGGGCGAGCTTCGCGATGCATTCAGACAGATCCAGGAAGAGATGAGGTCGCAATATCTGATCGCATACGAACCAACGAATCAGAATCGAGATGGTTCATATCGCAAGATCGAAATTCAGGTGGTCAATCCACAGTTAAAGAACGAAAAGGTTAAAGTGACCCATCGTCAGGGTTATTTCGCTAAAAACGGGCAGAAGAAATAGAAGTATCGCCGCAATTGGGTCAGACCATATTTGCGGCGATACACTTTTGTATTATCAGCTGTCACTACGTTCGGCAGGGTCGTTTAGCCACCATTGATTTCCCCATTTATCAAGGAAACCGGCCGAATGGCCATAGCCGCGTTCGCCCGGTTCCTGATTGCTGATCGCTCCGTTTTCGAGGCCTTTGGCGTACAGCTCATCGACCTTTGCGGTCATTAGATACATTGGAGCGGGAAACGGCGGCCAGACATCACTTGCCTGTCCAAGCATGATCGCCCCGCCATTGAGGCTGAACTCGGCATGCATTATCGATCCGTCCGGAAAGCGAACGACCAGTTTCTCCTCCGCATCGAAAACAGCCTTGATAAAATCAATAAATTCGTCCGCATTCTCAAGCACGAGATACGGCATTATGGGTTGATAATGTTCGGGTTTGAAATTCATCTTCGTCTCTCCTATTTCTCCGAGGCAGAGGTTATCCACCACACATTTCCGAATGGATCGCTGACGCCGCAGCTTCGGCCGTAGTCCTGATCGTCAGGCGGCATGATGGTTTCGGCTCCGTTTTCGAGAGCCTTGGCATATGTTTCGTCCGCGTTCTCGACGTAGACGAACAAATTCGCCGTCTGCGGCGTCCATTGATCGCGGCTATTCGAAAACATAATTGTTCCGCCGTTGATCTGTGCTTCGCAGTGGCCGACGATGCCGTCGCGTTCGCTCTCATGGGTCATCTTCGCATCGAAGACCGCCTTTATAAATTCGATAAACCCCGCCGCATTTTCCATCATTAGATACGGCATTACGGCCTGGTGGCCGGTTGGAATGTTCATTTTTTGCTCCTCATCGCTTCAAAATCTTTATCTACTGCGGTTATGTGGCTATGGGCGCACAACCATTTCCCGTCCTGCTTTACGAAAACATCGGTTGCCCACTCGTCAGCGTTGAATTGCTGCCCGCCGAAATGAGCGGTGTTTACGACACGTATGGTCACAATTGCTGTCTCGCCGTAAACTTTGATCCGTGCTTCGTCCGCCATTTCAAATGAGCTGTGCGTCAACGCTCCCGACTCGACATAAGAAAGAAAATCTTGCCGTGTTGAGATACCGCGTTCCGAAACCATCACCCAGTCATCAGTCATAAAACTGCCGATCTGCTCAGCATCATTCGCCACCATCGATGCGGCCCACTCGGACCCGATCCGCGACAGTTCTTGTTCGATCTGTTCGTTTTCTGTTTTGTTCATAATTACAAAAGGAAGGCTTTTCGATCGCTTCCAGAACTATCCTACGCAAACAACAGATCTAGGAATTGGAAAAATGCGACATCTGTTCGGGATCGATGTACTGGGTTCCTTCAGCCTCGTTCCAAAAGTATTCTTTAGGCGTATAACCGGAAAATTCACGAAAATCGTTGATGAAATGCGACTGGTCGTAGTATCCGCTGGCGTAAGCGATCTCGGTCAGGTCGCGAACGCCGTTTAACTTGTGTTGGGTTGCGGCCTGGAACCTGATGACACGGGAAAAGAGTTTTGGGCTGAGGCCGGCAAATTCCTTGAATTTTCGCTCAAACTGCCTAGTCGATAGGCCAAATTCGCGAGCCATCTGAAAGACATTCACGACGCCCTTAGCATCAAAAACGGAGTGAACGGCGTGGTGGATGACTGGCAATTCCCGTGTGATCTGCGACAGCCGGGCCGAGAGAAACCGGCTGATGATCGCGACGCGGGTTTCGTTGTCGGCCGCCTCGATCATCTGCTGCTCAATAGCTTTACCCTCGGCACCGAAGACCGATTCCATATCGGGAGAAATATTAGTGAGATCTGATGCCGGCAATGCAAAAAGCCGTGGGATCGCAAATGGATAAAGGTAAGCACCGAAAATGCCGAAATCTTCACGCGTCGAGAAGCGATGAAACGAGGTGGACTGAGCCTGAACGTTCGATAGCGGCGAAATTGTGTCGACCCCAACCTCGTCAAAAAGGCCCCGATAGTGAAAGACCATTTCGACGCAGCCGTCCGCCATCGAGCGATGGACGAACTCTTCTCCAACCGGCACATCCGCCTCCATCGCCCAATAAAATCGGACGTACGGAGCTAGTTGCGGTGGTGGGTCGAACGTCTGATACAGCATTTCTGACTAGTCCTTCCACCCCCATGGGGCGGTTGGAGCAGCTATCTCTTTGGTAATATCGAACTTGACCGAGAACAATCTTTCACGCCCCAGGCGTCGCAGGTTATAAGAATAATGCTGCCCGGGAACCAGCTCGATCCACCAGATGTTTGCCGCTGCGGACGGAGCATCGCCAACGGGCGGGGCGACGACCCTTGTCGTCTGCTCGTCTGCCGGGAAAAACTGCCTGATCGCTTCTCCAGCGTTGTTCGATGTGCCGCCGTACATTGTGACTTTGTCTGGCTTGCCGTCTTCGTGGCGGTGGTCGTGCTTCAACTCGATCCGGCCTTTTTTACGGGTCAAAACCCACGTGCGTGACTTATCTTCACCCACAAAGAAAGGAATTCTAATGCGGTCTTTCTCACAAGAACGCACGTGCATTACGAGAGCTTTCCCCGCAAAATCAGGGCTGTTCGAGGTGTCGGCATCGATCTTTCCGGCGAATGCTTTGCCGCAGAGTTTCTTGAGTTCATCCCAAAAAACATCGTTTGGAGCTTTCGTCTGCGCCGCGACGGGTACTGACAAAATTGTTAACAAGCCGAACGCAAATGCCGCAAATATCGATCGTACAATTTTCATACAGGGTTTCTCTGCACCTAATATAGTAAAATTCTACTCGAAGATGAACAGTAATAGCAGAAAAAGCACACTCGACGCCCTCGCACGCCTGCTGCACGAGAACCGAGCCGCGATCCTTGAAGCAAATCGAACCGACGTTGACGCCTGTCCGGACGATGATGAAGTCATTATTGATCGGCTAAAAGTGGACGACAAAAAGATTGACGCAATGATCGCGGCGGTTGAAAGCGTGAGTGCGGCGGACGATCCGGTTGGCAAAGTGCTTTCAGCTCATACGCGCGAGGACGGGCTGAGAATTGAGAATCGGTTGGTACCATTCGGAACGATCCTTATCATCTACGAAGCCCGGCCTGATGTCTCGATCGAGGCCGCCGCGATCGCACTAAAAGCCGGTAACAAGATATTGCTGAAAGGCGGAAAAGAAGCCCGTAATACCAATCTTTGTCTCGCGAAACTCTGGCGGATCGCTCTAAAGGAGAGCGGGGCAGACATAGAAAATGTTCAATATCTCGACATCTCACGCGAAGAAACGCAGAGCCTGATTCGAGGTGAATTTGAGAAGTTTGACCTCGTCATTCCACGAGTCGGAGAGGCGTTGATAGATTTTGTTCTGCGAAATTCGACGGCCCCGGTTATCGTCAGCGGTCGTGGAAACAACTTTTTGTACATCGATAGCGATGCTGATTTCGAAATGGCGATCAAGATCGCAGTCAACGGCAAGCAGCGGCTGAGCGTATGCAATGCTCTCGATAAGATACTGATAAATCAGCACTTAGCTGATCTTGGCGCCAAGGTCTCGCAACTGATTGGCGCATTGAGAGAGCTGAGTATTGAGGTGGTCGGCGACGAAGAGATCGTAGATCTTGACCCGACTGTTACACCAATACCGGATGAAGATATCTGGTACGAAGAGTTCTTGTCGGCAAAGATTGTCATCGGGATCGTTACTTCGACCGAGGAAGCGATCAAGACGATCAATGAATATTCCGGCGGCCATTCGGCATCGATCGTCACGGCGAATATGGAAACTGCTGAGCAGTTCTTAAACGAGGTCGATTGTGCGGCTGTCTATCACAACGCCTCAACCCGATTCACTGACGGCGGCCAGCTCGGTCTCGGAGCCGAGATCGCGATCTCCACCCAAAAACTCCACTTCCGCGGCCCGCTCGGGGCCGAGCATCTGCTGACGAATAAATGGTTTGTTTATGGTGACGGCCAAACCCGAATTTAGGAATTAGGAATATTAACAGGGATAAAAAGGATGAAGGAGATTTTAAGATATCCCTTTTATCTCCTTTATCCCTGTTAAAAACTAGCAATTTAGAAGATGAAGAAGAAGCTGGTTCTGAAAATAGGTACATCAACGCTTACGAGCGGTACGAAACTGATCTCGCGCGGCAAGATCGAGGACATTGGCCGTCAGATACTCGAGCTGCGTGAGGAATACGACATCGTTCTTGTCTCATCCGGTGCGATCGCGGCGGCGAAGCAGTACATCAACATCAAAGACACCGGAAAGCCCGTCGAATCGAAACAAGCAATGGCGGCGATCGGCCAGCCGCTGCTGATGCGGATCTACAACGAGGTATTTTCCGATTTCGGCATTCCGACCGCTCAGTGCCTGATGACGTACCGCGATTTTGAGAACGATACCTCGCGGCAGAACACGCTCAACACGATCACCGAACTTCTGAAATACAACTACCTGCCGATCATCAACGAAAACGACACCACATCGGTCGAGGAAATATTATTAGGCGACAACGACAAGCTCTCTGCCCTCGTCGCAACCTTGATCCACGCAGATCTGCTCGTTCTAGCAAGCGACATCGACGGCGTTTTTGATAAAAATCCTCACCTGCATGCTGACGCTAAACTTATCTCTGAGATAAAAGATATTGAAGAAGCCCGCAGTCTAGTAGAAGAACGCGATTCCGGTCTCGGAACTGGAGGGATGAACTCCAAACTCGAGGCGGCTATGATCTGTCAGGCAAAGAACACCGAAACGTGGATAGTAAACGGCGGCGTGCCGAATTTCATGGTGAATGCTCTCTCAGGAAAGATCGCGTACACCAAATTTACTATTTCATGAATTGTGCAGGAGCGAGTGGCCGGTTTGTAAATCGAGCCTTGAGAACTGCACCCTTGAACCAGTAAACCTTATTCTGGCGAACGCCGATAGATGTGATGCCTTTGCCAAAAGTTTTGAAAGCGAGTTTGCCGGTAAGCTCCAGTTTGCCGTCAACGTAATGCCGCATTTCGATACCGTCATAGACGAGAGCGATGTGATACCAGCGCCCGACCGGATGCTTGAAATTCTCTGCGAACAGCGGCATGCGGTTCTCGCCGGATTTTAAGAAGGTGTCGAGAAACCACTCATTTCCATTCAGCCGCGTCTCGAGCATCGCACGGCTTTCGATATTCTCCGTGTCCTCGATATGTAGCCAACGCTGCTCTTTCTCACCACCCGCGTCAGGGCGAAAGATAGCCTCGATCGTAAATTTGTCAGCACCAGCGAGTGGGTTGTTTTGAATAAAGATCCCGTCACGAACGCCATCAAAAACGACCGCTTTGCCGCGATCGGTTTTCACAACTTTCGGCGATCCGAGCGATGTAACCGCGTGACCGCCTATCTTTTTTAGATTGTCCACCTTCCAGGTCACAGACCGCTGTGGACGCTCTCGCGGTTGGGAAAATACCGCTAACGAGCATATCAGGACAACTAGGATCGTAAGTATTCGCATGGATCAGTATGGGAAAACCTCAACCTTCGTCACCACGCCTTTCTTCATCCTGATCACCCAATACACGCCGTATTCGGTATCGAGCAGATTGCGAAAGACCTCTTTCTTTGCCAAAAGGTTTGCGAGGACCGGGATCGTATTGCTGTGGCCGACTATCAAATAGTGATCCGTCTTGGTCGGCATTATTTTGGCGACCAGGTCAGCTTGCTTTGCAGGGTCGTAGGTCTGGATCTCTTTCTTACGCAATTTAGCGATCGGCTCTGCGGTTTGTTTCGTCCGTTTGTAGTCGGTCGCGAATATTTCGTGCGGCTTGTATTTCTTTATCACCTTCGCGAGCCTCTCAGCCCGCTGTTTACCCTCAGGCGACAGATCCTGATCACCCTTATCCGTCGGAACCGCCGGCATTTTTTCCGCATGACGGACGAGGACGATGGTTTTGTTTGTCTGAGCTGTTGCTCCAACGTTGGAAAGCACTACGACCACGAAGATAGCCAGGATGGAAAAAAGGACTTTAAATTTCATTGTCAAAAATTAGCAGATTCTCTGAGGAATGCAAAAACTCGCGATAGATTACTTATACATTTTCTTGTCAAAATCACTCTGTCAAAAAGTTTGTCGATGTCAAAGAATATCTGATAATCTTAGAACGTGAATACTCAAGTAGATAGGATCACCATCAACGAGGAAATTTGCAACGGTAAGCCGACGATTCGCGGCAAGAGGATTACCGTGCAGACTATACTTGAATTTCTCGGAGCTGGAGAAACGGTGGAAGAGATCCTGAATCAATACCCGTCGCTGGAAAGTGATGACATTGCGGCCTGCCTGCAATTTGCCAGCTCCCTGATGGATAGAAATTACGTTATAAGATCTATCTGAGGTAATGGCTAAGTTCATCGTTGACGTGAATCTTCCATATCGCTTTTCACTCTGGAAAGGTGATGAATATATCCACCAAAAAGACATCGATGATGAGTGGACCGATACCCAGATCTGGAATTATGCTCAGAAAAACCGTCTTACGATCATCAGTAAGATGGTGACTTTTCAAGCCGCGTAATCTTTCACCAACCTCCTCCTAGAGTCATCCATATACGGCTGGGTAATCTGAGAATGCGAGAATTCTTTGTTGCCGTGAATTCCATCTGGGATGAAGTGCTCGAACTGAACACCGATCACAAGCTCGTTACGATTTTTTCCGACCGCATAGAAGCAATCGAATAGTTTTTACACAAACATTTTTCCCGGATTCAAAATCCCGTTCGGATCGAACACTTTTTTAATGCCTTTCATGATCTCAAGCGTCGGTTTGTCGATCGCGTAGTGCATGTATTGGGATTTGACGTAGCCGATGCCGTGTTCGCCGCTGATGGTGCCGCCGAGTTCGACGGAAAGTTGAAAAGTTTCGGATACGCATTCGCGGGCTCGGGCGATGGATTCGGGATCGTCTCGGTCGCACATGAAATTGACGTGGATATTGCCGTCACCAGCATGGCCGAAGTTGGCGACGAAGGTGTTGTGCCGTTTGCCGATCTGCTCGACACCGGCGACGAGTTCCGGAACGCGGGAACGCGGCACCACGACATCCTCATTTATCTTCAACGTGCCGTATTTCATTAACGACGGCGAAATCGCCCGGCGAACGTCCCAGAGCTTGTCTTCTTCCTCTTTGGATCTGGCTCGCAGAATGTCGAATCCGCTGTTGTCGGCGATGATGCGTTCGATGGTGATGGCATTTTTCTGGACCTCTTCGCGGGAACCGTCAACTGCGACGAGCAAGATCGCCTCGGCTTCTTTCGAAAGGCCAAAAGCAAAATTCTCCTCGACTGCGGCCACGCAAAATTTGTCTATGACCTCCATCGCCATCGGCAACAAACCTTCGGGCGTGAATTTCGTGAGTACCTTGCACGCAGCCTCCATCGAGCGGAAATTTGCTCTGACGGTCGAGGTGGCTTCCGGCATTGGGAGCAGTTTCAACGTGGCCTCGGTGATGATGCCGAGCATTCCCTCGCTGCCGCACATCAGGCCAGTCAGGTCGAATCCGACGACGTTCTTGACCGTCTTGCCGCCCGTTCTGATGATCTCGCCAGTCGCGGTTACGATCTCCATGCCGAGAACGTGATGCTTCGTGACTCCGTATTTAGGCGTGCGCATGCCACCGGCATTTTCGGCGATGTTGCCACCAATAAAGCTGTCTTTGTACGAAGCCGGATCGGGCGCAAACATCAACCCTTGCTTCTCTACCGCCTGTTGTAACTCAAATGTCGTGATTCCCGGCTGACAAACCGCATACAGATCATCTGCACTGATCTCGATGATCTTGTTCATCCGGTCAGTCCCGATCACGATCCCGCCATCAACCGGAACCGCTCCGCCCGTATAGCCAACACCGCCGCCGCGAGCGGTTACTGGGAACAAATATTCGTTTGCGAGCTTTAATATTTCGACCATTTGAGCGGTCGATTCCGGAAAAACAACTGCCTCGGGCGGAAACTTTTCTTTTACTGCATCCGCACCATACGGCTCCACGCGGGACGGCTCAACAATAAGATTTTCTTCACCCACGATCAACGCGAGTTTTGCCAAGACCCCGGGCTTTGAAGCGTTTGTTTGTCGTCGTCCTTGCGACTGAAAATGAATAGATTCGAACATCGATATTTCTCAACCGTAGCAAATTTACCAAATTCGGCTTAGTTCTGCTAAACTCACACAAAATCAAAACTTTGCAATCCGCAAAAGGAGCCAACCAGCAATGAGCGAACAGGACAAGGACCCGATTCTGCCCAACGACTACGAACGCGAGCTTGATACCGATCTCGACGACAAAACGCCGGACAAACCGAAAGGCATAGCTCTGCATACCAAGATCCTGATCGGCCTGATCGTCGGTATCGGGGGCGGATTGCTAGCAAATCAGACGCTCGGCGGCTCTCATGAGACAGTCACCTGGATCATTTCAAATATCAGCCAGCCAGTCGGCACGCTGTTCCTAAACCTGCTTCTGATGATAGTCGTGCCGCTGGTCTTTTCATCGCTGGTTGTGGGCGTTTCGGGCATCGGCGACATTCGGAAACTCGGCCGAATCGGCCTGAAATCTTTTGCGTATTGCCTGATCATCTCTGCGATCTCGGTCGTCATCGGCCTGGGGCTTGCAAATACGATACGTCCCGGCGAGAGAGTGAGCCCTGAGATAGCAGCTCAATTGAAGGAAAAATACAGTACCGGGGCGGCGACCGCTACGGACGCCCAGAAAAAAGCGGCAGATGCAGCAAAGTCAGACTCACCGTTGATGCAGGCGGTGAAGACGATCGTTCCCAAAAGCGTATTCAATTCCATTGCGGGCGAAAACCCGAACATGCTGCACATCATGTTCTTCGCTCTGATCATTGGAATCGCGATCACTCTTTTGCCGGCACCGGTCTCGCAGCCGTTCGTAAGCGTGATGGAATCGCTCTTCGCGATCACGTCAAAGATCATCGACATTATCATGAAGTTCGCGCCGTATGCGGTTGCGTGCCTGATCTTCACCAATATCGCCGTCTTCGGCCTCGACCTACTGCGCTCGCTCGGATGGTTTGTCGTTACTGTGCTCCTCGGCCTGGGCCTGCATTTCTTTGGCGTCTATTCGCTGTCGGTTTGGCTGCTGTCGAAGATCAGCCCGATCGAGTTTTTCCGGCGCGTTTGGACCGTTATCATCACGGCGTTTTCGACATCTTCATCAAACGCCACCTTGCCGACAGCTCTTCGTGTATCGCACGAAAACCTCGGCGTGCCGAAAGAGATCAATAACTTCGTACTGACAGTCGGTGCGACCGCAAATCAAAATGGAACCGCCCTTTACGAAGGCGTAACGGTGCTTTTCATCGCTCAGCTCGCAGGTGTTGACCTCACGCTCAGCGTTCAGCTCATGGTCGTATATCTCGCGATCCTCGGCGGCATCGGCACGGCCGGAGTCCCGAGCGGTTCGATCCCATTCATTATTGGCATCTTAGCGATGATAGGTATCGATCCTGCTCTGATCGCCATCATCCTCGGCGTCGATCGCCTGCTCGACATGTGCCGTACCACATTGAACGTCGTCGGCGATCTGACTGCCGCAACTTTTGTGGCAAGAAGCGAGGGATTTGAATTGCTAAAGACACCGGAAAAGGTGTGACATAAATGAGGTAGTATATGTTCCCGATAAGCGATGACAATTCGGATCGTAAGATCCAGCCGATAGTAAACTACGCGTTCATCGCTATCAATATCCTTGTGTTTTTGCTGCTGCAGCAGATCGGCAGTAATGATGCGTTTACGTACGCCTTTTCACTGGTGCCGCGTGAGATAACTTCGGGGATCGACCTTGCTGGCCTGATCGATTTTAAGGACGCTTCCGGCAAGATCATCGGTGAGGTCGTGCATCAGCCGACGCCTCTGCCAGTTTACTTCAACTTTCTCAGCTCGATGTTCATGCATGGCGACGTCATGCATATTTTCGGGAATATGCTTTTCCTGTTTGTCTTTGGCGACAATCTCGAGAATCTATTGGGACACATCAGGTATGCCGCGTTTTATGTTTTTTGCGGGATCGCTGCGGCACTTTCTCAGATCGTTTTGGATACAAGCTCGATCATCCCCATGCTTGGAGCGTCAGGTGCGATCTCGGGTGTGCTTGGCGGTTACATTTTGCTTTTTCCGCAGCGGCAGGTCCGGGCATTGATCTTTAACTTCCTGACGACCGTACCAGCATTCGTGGCACTGGGTATTTGGATCGTTTATCAGATCGTGCTCGGCTATCTCGCTCCAGCAGAAGGAGGAGGCGTGGCGTATGCGGCCCACATCGGTGGATTTATCGCTGGGTTTGCTTTGATCAAGGTTTTTGCTTTGGGACGTCAAGTATAGAAATATTGCCGATGAATCAGCTAGCTTTATTCTCCGTCAACCACGCAATATCGCCCTTGTCCTTACTCCGGTCGGCAGCGGATTTGTTTTTGAGCAAATCCGATCTGGACAAAACAAAAACCTCAAGATCTTCAATTGAAACCAACAACTTATTCTTCCACGCTTCGTCAAACGTAACGCCGCTGATCCGGGTCATCAGGTCGATCCGACGCGGCTCGACGCCGATCTGAACGACATTGTCCTCAGAGGTGAAATCGCCCACTGAAATTTTGTCTAGTGGGGCACCAAAATCACGCAAGGCTTCGATGACTCGTTCCGCGTTCTCGACTGTGTTGCGTAAAAAGATGTCTATGTCACCCGTCGCTCGCGGCCTTCCGTGCGAGGACAAGGCAAACGCGCCTACAACAATGAAATCAACCTTCGCGCGGTTTAACGACAACAATATGTCTCTGAAGTCTGGGTTCAGCATTTAGATTCTCTTTGAATGCCCACGCGTCCTGTGTAAGCTGCCAGACCATGCCCATCAGCTCGCCTGGCGTTTTGCCTTCGAGATCATCGCGATCATCGGAATCCGCCAGCTTGGATTTTGTAACTTTGAGGTCGCGTTTCATTCTTCTTAACAACCTCCATTTTACCATGAAAAGGGTGACGCAGACGGCTATTTAGCGGCAACGCCCGAGATCAATCTTCGCATAAACTCCGCATCTTCCCAGCGATCGAGCCGGCCTTGGCGGACGACGGCCAAGTCGAGCGAAGGCAGAATGTAAAGCCGCTGATTCGCCGCTCCTGCGGCCATATAAACGTCGGGCAATCCATCAGCGATGCCGTTTCTGCCGATCTCATCGACAGCTCCGCCGCCCATCGGACGTCCGCGAGGGTCGGTTCCTTTTTTGTTCAGCCAGAAGGTTAAGCCGTATGCTGGATTGGCTTTGGAACCGATCACAAGTTCGTTTAGCAACGCCTTTTTGATGATCTGTTTCCCGTTCCATTTACCGCCATTTTTGAGAAACAGGCCAAATTTCACCCATTCCCGCGCCGTCAGAGCCGCACCTTGCGGCAGCAGAGGCTGACCGTTTTCCATGCGCCACGTACCGACACTTAACCCAATAGGATCAAGAATGCGGCGTTTAAGATAGGCCATCACGTCCTCATTTTTCGACTTTAGTTTTCGAGTCATTAGTTCGCCGAAGGTTTGAAACGGTACGGGGCCGTAGGCGAATTTGCTTCCCGCGTCAGCTTCAATCTGGGAATTGACCGCTTCGGCATAGCTCGGCACACGACCGATCTGGCCGGCTTGGATACCGCTCGTGAGCGAGAGCAATTGGCGGATGGTGATCTTCGCCTTTTTCGGATCATTTTTCCATTCGGTTATCGTGTCAGAAACCCGCTCGTCAAAACCTTTTATCAACTTGTCCTCGATCGCGGCGGCAAGAATAACTCCTGAAAAGGACTTGGTTCCGCTAGCCAGCATCCATGGCTGATCGGCCCGATGGCCATTTTGATAGTCTTCGAAAACGATCTTGTCGCCCTTCATTACCAAAACCGAAAGCCCTCGCTGTTGCTTTGAGTAGGCGGCTGCAAGCTCGTAACGCTGCTTCTCGGTCATAGCCGTTCCTTGGCCCGCCGCCGGCATCATGGCCGACAAGATCAAAAGCAGCAGCGTTATAAGGGATCTTTTCTTCATATTTTAGATAAAAATAGCCGGAAGCCAAAGATCGGCAACCGGCTTTCAAAGTACTGACAGTAAGAACTATTGACGCTGGAACTCAGGCGTTCCCAAAACGAGACTGACGGCCTTGAAGACATCCGGATTTCCGGTCGGATTCAGCAATCTTGCCTGCCTGTTCTGGCCTCCCTGACCCTGAGCCCGCATATTTGGAACCTCGAGATCTACATCAGCGAGTTCCTTTCCTTCCCTCACGTCCGGAAGCGGCTGTTCGAGCTGTTTTATCAGATTTGCCCGAGTTGCTGGCGAGATGTCGCCGTCAAGTATCTCCGCAATTGCCTTGTCCAAGGTTTTGACCTTATCGGTAGTCGAAAAATCCTTCAGATCGACACGCGTTCCGGGAATGCGGTTGCTGGCCACGGCAACGGCGAAGTTCAGGCGTTCGAGCAATGCTCCAGTATTTACCCAGTCTTCAGCGGTGTCCGGGTAGCCGGTCGGAGCCTGATAGCCGTATGGTATCTCGCCGAGTTTATTGAGCATCGCCACAAATGCCGGGCTCGAATTAGTATTTCCGCCGAGTGCTCTGACCGAGCTTACAGCCAGTTCGAATGGTGATTTGATCTTCGCACGGTAGTTTTCCGGAGCAAAGAATTCTTTGTCGGTGAATAGTGCTTTGAGCGTGGTTTTTATATCGCCCTTAGATCTTTGGAATGCATCGGCTACGCGTCCAACGAGAGCGTCGCTCGGCGTATCGCTGACAAACTTCATCGCCAATTTTCTAGCAATGAATTTTGCCGTCGCCGGGCGTGACGTAAGTATGTCTATCACTTTTAGCCCGTCTTTTACTCCGCCTTCATTGACGGTCTCACCAAGCACTTTTTTTGGACTCGCATCATGCCAGCGGGCGTTGAAATAGAATTCTCCGCTGCCTACCTCGTCAGGAATACCTGTCTGACGCTGAAGCCGTGTGAGGCGTTTTTCTTCCGTTCCATCGATCGTGCTCGCCGCCGCACGTCTGTATCCACGTGGGTCGGATATCGTCCAGCCTGTAAACGCCTTAGCTACCTCGACAATGTCAGCCTGAGTGTAACCGCCATCAACGCCAAGCGTATGCAGTTCCATCAGCTCACGCGCGTAGTTTTCGTTGATACCACGTTTTTGACGTTGCTGAGCTTGCGGATTCCCGCGAAGCTCTCGGAGTCTCGCATCGATCTGTTGGTCGGTCACACCATACTGCGACTTCAGGCGTTCACGAGCCTGTTTTGGCAAGCGGCCATTCCGCATCATTGTTTCGATCATCTTTGCACCGGCCGCGTTCGCAGGTGCACCAGCATTTGGCGAGACTGATTCAAAGTTATCAAGAAAGAAGAGCATCGCAGGATGCTGAGCTGTACCAACCACGAGATCCTTGAAATTCCCAAGAGCGTTCTTTCTCAAAACGTCGCGTTCGTAGCTCGGAATGTACCAGCGAACCGCCGCCTTTCCGGAGAAAACATTGAAATGGTTTTGCCAGAAATCGACCATCACCTCTTGCAGCTGACGCTCGGAATAGACTGCACGCAGCACGCGATTCCCGACGATCTGCGGCAAAAGCTGATTAGCCGGTTTTAGATCATATTTTGCGTAAAGCTGCTGCAGCTTATCACGCCTCTCACGCTGTTCCGCCTGGGTCATTGCATCCGCATCAGCCGCAGCAGCGGGCTTGTTGTCAGCTGGCATCGCATCCGTTTTCTTTGCCTGAGCATTAGCCTGTGCCACCCTGCCGCCCTCGAGCTGTCTTAGCAAAGCACCGGGATTCGGATATTTCGCAAAGACCTCTGCGGTAGACAGGTTAAATACTTCGAGATTCTTGACCTTGCTATCAGCAATCGAGTCCTTGATCGACGAAGGATTGAGCTGCTGATCGATGTATTTTTGAACACCCATCGCTTTGACCTTTTCGACCTCGCCCGGGCGAGCACCAAAACCAAGTCGGTTCAAAACATGGATCGCCCGCTGGTCGTCGGTCAGCGGCTTTGCCGGTTTTTTGACGTCTGCTCTGATCAGCATTGCAGGTGCGAGCAAAACTGCCATAACAGCAACTGAAGTGATTCGATTTACAAGAGAAATGCGTTTATTCATTATCTAAATACCCCGTGAACTATAATTGCGGAAACTGTTCCTGCAAGCTTAGACGCCGTCGATATTCAAAAGGACGAAGTAAAATTGAGTGTGGCCGCATTTATCACTATTGGTACAACAGAATCGGGCGGCAACACATCTAATTTTAGTTATTGTGCGTTGGTACGCTAGAATAGCCTTTGGTCACGGAACATAAAAAAATGAGAACGCCTAAAATTACTCTTTTGATGATGATCTTGCTGATCGCCGTTTCAGCCTTTTCGGTGGCGGCACAGGAAGGTACGTTCAACGACCCGACCGTTGACTACAGCTTTCTGGTACCAGAGGGCAAATGGAAGATGACGGTGAAGCCTTCGGCTACCAGCCCAAACGTCGAGTACGTTTACGGTGACCGTTTTGACGGCCATCTTGAGGTTAGGCGGATCACTGTTCCCAAAGACTCAATAATGACGGACATTGTCGCGGACGAAGAGCAGAAACTGCAATTTCGCCCGGGCTTTGTGTCGGGAAAGGAAGAAAATTTTACCGGCAAATTGAAAGGAGCGATCTACAACTTTGAGTACGTTGCAGCCGGCCGCAGCATGAGCGGCAGATTTTACTTCCTCAAGGCAAATGACATAACCTTTTACGTTCTGCGTTTCACAGGTCAGAAAGATTCGATCCGCTCTCTGCGAAACCAAACCGACTCGATCGCCCGAACATTTTCGGTAAAAGCGTCCTAGCAAGCTGCAAATGAAAATTGGAAACCGTGGCCCTCGCTAAAGAGAACGGCGTTTGGAAAGTAGCATTTTACATCTCAGATTTTGAACCGGGTTCTCTACCGAAGTAAAACCTTTCCACCGTCGGGAATAATATATCCCGTTCTACCTGCGGCTCTGCGAAGTTCGGCATCGAGCGACCAAAGCGGTCGTATGCCCATTTTTTCTAATGGTTCAGGGTCAAGGGCCGTAACCATTCTCACATCGAAACGTTCTGTTTTCGTCAGCAGGCTCCATGCGGTTTGACCGTTGACCTGATACTTTTCGCACAATCTCTCAGCGAGCTCACGGCTATTCGCGGCATCAAACCAATTGATAAGATCGCTTCGTCCCAGCCCGTCGCTGCACTCTGCTAAAAGAAATATCGTTCCGCCATCGACGCAAGCCTGAGCCGCTGCATCGAGAGCCTTGTGAGCCTGTATCAGGTTGAGGTCATGCGGATAGCCGCCGCAACTGACGATCACGAGGTCGCGTTTCTCCTTGATAGCGATCGTGTTGGCGTCAGAATAACTCTCGCAGGCCTCACGATGTGACGAACGCCAGTTGCCGCAGAACAGATCCGTAACCTCGCCCGCACGATTCACGACCGATGTGATCGCAAATCTCGGCGGAGCCTTTTCAACGACTGCTTCAAACGCCTCGTGCACGGCGTTGCCGTTGAGTATTCCGCGGCCAACATTATCCCGTCGCGACATAATAGAACAATCAAAAGCAAGGCGATGTGTCTCGGCAACTGTTTTCGATGAAGCGAGGCCAGGGCAAATAAGCTTTCGTCCGCCCGTAAAACCAGCGAAATAATGAAAGGAAACCCCGCCGATCAGCACGACATGATCATGTTCGACGATCGCCCGGTTAAGCTCGACCTTGATGCCATCGGCTGTCTCGCCGAGCTGGATTATCTGCATCAGGTCACGCGGATCGTGGTCGAGCGTTTTGATACGCTGAGCGATGAATGGCGTCAGGATCTCAGCTTTTTCAGCCTCGGTCACCTTGCGGTGAATGCCCGTCGAGAAAATAATGCGGATGTCGTGCGGTGCCGTACCATTTGCGATCAGACGGCGAACGACGAGGTTCACGATCTGTCCGCAGCCCGTTTGCCGCGTCGCGTCCGGAACCGCGATCAGTACGGAATCTCCAGGGCCGACAATATCCTCAAGCATCGAGGAATCTGTCGGCCGATCTAGCTTTTCGCCGATCTCGGCATCGGACAATGCGGGCGATTCGGCTCTTGCACCGAGTACGGCAAAGCGGGCTTCGTCGTACTCGAAGGCAATATTACTGCGTCCGTATTTTAGATCGATCGTGGGCATTATTAATGCTGCTTGGCAGGTTCGAAACAGCGTGTCCCTGTTTCACAGACGTAGATGGCCTCGGCTTCTCGATCGCTCGTCTCCATTTGGATGGTAAGATGGTCGATCCCAAAATTATCATGCAGCCGCTCACGAACCTTCACCAAAAGTTCTGAGTGAGCCACCGATATCTCATGGCTGATGTGCACCGACAAAGCCTCCATACCGGATGAGATCGTCCAAACGTGCAGGTCGTGAACGCCAGTTACGCCTTCGGTCTCGAGTATGACGTTTTCGACGGCACCGAGATCGATGTGTGTCGGCGTTCCCTCGAGCAGAACGTTGACGGATTCCATGATCAAACGCCAGGAGCCAAAGATAATTATCAGGCTGATCAGAACGCTGCAGACCGCATCAGCCCACAACCACCCAAATGCAGCGATCAAAACGCCGGCGACGATAGCCGTTGCCGATCCCAATAAGTCGCCCATGACATGGAGCCACGCTCCGCGCATATTCAGATCATGGTGATGGCCATGATGTAGCAGCTTGGCGGCGATCATGTTTACGATCAGGCCGCCGACCGCGATAACTGTCAGTCGGGTGCCGTCGATCGCCTCGGGCACCTGCCAACGTGCATAAGCCTCGTAAATGACCCAGATCGAGAGCAATACGAGGGCGATGCCGTTTACAAACGCGGCTAAGATCTCAAGGCGATAATATCCAAAGGTCTTCTTAGCGGTCGCAGGACGTGAGCCGAACCAGATCGCTGAAAGCGTCAGCGCCAGAGCGGCAACATCTGTCAGCATATGGCCGGCATCCGCTATTAGGGCGAGGGAATTGGTCAGCCAGCCGCCGACACCCTCGACAAGCATGTAAACGAACGTGATAACAAGCGCTATTTTCAGCCGGCCGGTCCGGCTCAGATCGCTTTTGCCATGCTCGTGTTGATGTCCGATGGATTGCTCCTAATAGCGTCTTAAGACGTTGCCGTTACGCAGGGATATGATAAATCCGCTGCGATTGCCGCGGTCATCGTGTATCTCTACCGCCGTTTCGACCGACGGCGAGGAGATCTGCATCTTGAACGCTCCGTCCGGGCCGGAATTGGTCTCGCGGCCCTGGGCCTTGACCGTTACGCCCGGCCGTGTCCTGCCGCTTAGCAGGTAAACATTACCGCCGACTCGCTCGACGCCCCATTCACTGGCATCGATGGTTATGCTTTCGCCGGCCCTTACCACCATGAATTTCCATGGGTCACTCCAGTTCGTTGTCTGCCCGGAACGCCCCGTTGCCTTTAATCGCCAATAGTAATTGCCCGGCGATAGCGAAGCGAGCCTGAATTCGCGGCTATTGAGCCCGCTGCGATCGACCATGATCGCGTCAGAGGCAAAAGTTGGCGAACGCGATATCTGAAGATAATAGTTCGCCGCCGGATTTCCCTCAGCGTCCTGCCAGTTGAATGCGACGCTCACCCCGCGGCCGCCGTCAACGATCTGGGCCGAATTGTCCGGCGACGTGGGTCGCGGCGGAGCCATGAGCCGTTCTTTTGCCGACAATTTACCGCCGCTGACCGAGGCAAATTCGTTCTCGCTGATCGTGGTCTTTTCACCGCCTATCGTCGTCTCGACACCGCCGCGGCTGATACGTATCTCACCCTCATTCGTCTGCTGATCTGCATCGAAGGTCGCGTCGGTGTTAGACAGCAGTTTATTTTCGGTGTCCGCGACCTCGACCACGTTATTCGTGTCCTGAGCCTGCTCGTCAGTACGCACATTCAGCTGTCCGTCATCGAGCATAACCCGCACGTTGCGGCCGCCAAGAAATGTCTTATTGTCCTTGATCGTGATCGCTCCATTCGGCCGCAGTTGATAGCGGGAACCGTCGATCATCTGAATGATCGCCCGGCCGTCAGCCATGGTCTGAATGATATCGCCCGGCGAAGCGTAGGTTTCCTTCGTAACCAGGATCGTCTCGCGTGTTGCCGCACGCGTGATGCGAACCTCGCCCTCGAACGACAGTATCCTTGCCGCATCCTTTGGTATATCGATCTTTTCGTCAGGAATGAACCAGTTGTTTTTTGACGCCCACCACGCACCGCCGGCAAGGCTGCCGCCAATTACGATCACGGCTATTGCTCCGTAGATCGTGCTTTTGCGGATCTTCCACCAGTCAACGTAAAATTTGCGGTACTGATTATCTGGCATCGAAACAAATTGCCTTAGGCCGCCTCGTCCTCCTCATGCGTTTCCGGCAAGTCTATCGCCGGAGCGGGGAAAAGCAGTGAGGCGAGGATCGAAACAGCGATCGCTCCGGCCACGACGCCCAACGAGATATTGATGACCTGCTGTTGGTATTCGTGATTGATATATCGCCGTAGCAGATCCGCAAACGCTGACGTGCCGTCTGCTCCGACCACCATTTGGACGCCCTGAGCGATGACCGGCAGCAACATTTTGACGCCGATAAAGGTCAGCACAAAAGCGAGGCCGTACTTCAGATAGTGGAACTTATGAGCAAGATCGGCTAAGAGGAAAAAGAATGTACGCAGCCCGAGGATGGCAAAAATATTTGATGTGTAGACGATAAAGCGATCCGTCGTAATACCAAAGATCGCCGGGATCGAATCGACAGCGAAGATGAGGTCGGTAAATTCGACGACGATCAAAACCAGCAGCAGCAGCGTTCCGGTCTTGACGCCGTCAACAACGGTGAAGAATTTTTCGCCGTCATAGTGCTTGCTGATGCGGATGTATTTGGTCGCTAGTTTCACGATAGCACTCTCGTGCGGTTCGAAATTATCCTCATCGTTCCCGAACATCTTCAGGCCCGTATAGATCAAAAATGCACCGAAAACGTAGATGATCCAGTGGAATCGCTCGACCAGCTCGGCACCGGCAAAGATCATGATCATACGCATTACGAGCGCACCCATGATGCCCCAAAACAGAACGCGATGCTGAAATTTCTTAGGAACCTTAAAGAATGTAAAGATCAGCAGGATGACAAAAAGATTATCGATCGAGAGCGAAAGCTCGATCAGATAACCCGTCAGAAACAGCTTTCCCTGAGCCAGGGCAACATCCCAATCGCCGGTATGATTGCCGACCTGAAAATAAACGAACACGTTGAACGCGAGTGCGAGTGACACCCAGACGATGCTCCAGGTGATCGTTTCCTTGCGTGTCGGTGCGTGTGATTTTCGGTTGACGATGCCAATATCAACAAACAGCGCCGATAAAACCACTGCAAAAAATGTTATCCAAACCCAATAGGGATGCTCGATCGGTGTCATAAAGTCTGATTAGTGTTCCTGTGTGATCCGCTAAAAGCTAAAAGTTCCATTCTACCTGAATCGAAACCTTCCGACCATCCCTCAATGTGTTGACAGACCTCCGCCATTAGACCTAGTCTAACTATAATGAAGCATTTGAACCTTTCAGTTGTCGAAAAGATGGCCCGGGAAAAGGGCCTGAAGATGACACCGCAGCGGCGGGCGATCGTCTCGTATCTACAGGCGACGGAAGAACATCCGACGACCGACGAGGTTCTTACCGCCGTGAATAAGGAATTCCCGATGACGTCACGGGCTACGGTTTACAACACCATCAATTGGCTAAAGGACGCAGGAATGCTGCAGGAGATATTTGAGGCGGGCTCGATACGGCTCGATCCGAATTTTGACCAGCACCATCATTTTGTCTGTAATAAATGCGGAAAGGTCGAGGATGTCGGCTTTGACCTGATATCAGACCTCGGCATCTGCTCGCTGCCTGAGAGTCAAACGATCGAAAGTTTTGAGATCGTTATTCGCGGAACCTGCTCGAACTGCACCCGAAATGCCTCTCGTCAGCTTTCCTGAGGTTGGTTACAGGCTCTTCTCGATGATCGCGATGATCTGCCGCAGGCCGGAAGCATCCACATCGGAAAAATCGTCCAATTTATCGCTGTCCACATCCAGCACGCCTATAACCTCGCCATCCGCATTGAAAATCGGCAAAACTATCTCCGACCGTGATGCCGACGCGCACGCGACGTGCCCCGGAAACGCTTCGACATCGGGAACCAGAACCGTCTCACGAGTAGTATAAGCGTGTCCGCAGACACCCTTGTCAAAATCGATCCGCGTACATGCGAGCGGCCCTTGAAACGGCCCCAGCACGAGCTGATCTCCTCTCTTCAGGTAAAACCCGACCCAGAAGAAACCAAAGACCTCTTTCAAAACCGCCGAGACGTTCGCCAGATTTGCGATCAGATCCGTCTCGCCCTCGATCAAGCCCGAAATTTGCGGCACGATCTCGTTATACCGAGTCGTCCGATCCGCGTCACGCGAAAATGCAACTGCTTCAGCCATAGCATCTGATTTTACTTTGCTCAGCGATGTCGGACAAATGAGTCGTTTCCCGCGAACCGAAATGAAATGTATAATTCCGGTGAATGGAAGAACTCGGCAAGATCTTATCTATCGCCATCGGCGGGGCTTTCGGAGCGGTCGCTCGCTATCTGATCAATATCTCGCCGCTTAGCTCGGTTTTTGATAAATTCCCGCTTCCTACATTCGTCATCAACATCACCGGCTCATTCCTGATCGGCTTCCTGATGATCTTGTTTGCGGACAAGTTTTCGTCCAGCGAAAATCTGCGTATGGCGATAATCGTCGGGTTTTTGGGTGCTTTTACAACATTTTCGACATTTGAAATGGAATTGTTCGGGCTTGTGAGGGAAAAGCAGCTTATCACCGCATTCCTCTATCTCGCTCTCAGCGTGATGGTCGGATTTCTCGGCGTTGTAGCGGGTGTGAGTTTAGGCCGCCGGGTGGTTTAGCAGCCGTTTAGCTTCGCGGACGAGATCAACAGCTTTCTGCGCGGTTTCGGCGGTCGCCGTTAGATGTCCCATCTTTCGTCCGACGCGCGGCTCGACCTTGCCATAGAGATGCAGCTTTACACCAGGCAATGCGATCGCAGCCCCCCAGTTCGGCTCGCCGTTCGCCCACACATCACCAAGCAGATTCGCCATCGCCGCTGGATGGTAAAATTCGGTCGATCCGAGCGGTAAACCACACACAGCCCGCAACTGCTGCTCAAATTGCGAAGTTACACACGCATCAAACGTCAGATGTCCCGAATTGTGCGGTCGTGGAGCGAGTTCGTTAACGAGCAGCTTCTCATCGCGAGTGAGGAAAAACTCAACACACAGCGTCCCGACATAGCCCAGCGAATCCGCAATACTTCGGGCGATCTCGACCGCCTCAACATAGACCTTCTCTGAAACAACAGCAGGAGCGAACGAGATGTCGAGGATATGATTAGCGTGTTCGTTCTCGATCACGCCGTAGTGGGCAAAATTCCCGTTCTGATCTCGAGCACAAACGAGTGAAACCTCTTTTTCAAAATCGACAAAAGCCTCGAGAACGGCTTCGGCACCGTTCATCCCAGCAAACGCGGTTTCGATATCGCTTTCCGACTTTATCTTCGCCTGCCCTTTACCGTCGTAGCCAAATCCCGCAGTTTTGAGCACGCACGGAAGCCCTAGTTCGCTGACACCGGTTCGCAGTTCATCGATCGTCTTTATATGCCGAAAAGGCGTGACCGGAAAGCCGTTTGACGACAAAAACGTCTTCTCTCGCAAGCGGTTCTGAGTAGTGTGAAGTATCTCGCCCTTCGGAAAAACCTCCACAAACTCCGCCGCCGCCTCGACCGTCGCTGCCGGAACATTCTCAAACTCAAACGTCACCACATCTACGCTCTGCGCAAACGTCCGCACCTCGAACAGGTTGTCGTAACCCGCACAGGTCTCGATATCCGCAACCTGCCCGGTCGGCGTGTCACTCTCCGGCGAAAAAGTATGCACACGATAACCCATCTTCCGAGCCTCGATCGCAAACATACGACCAAGCTGCCCGCTGCCGAAGACACCGATGGTTGAGTTTGGATGGATCGTTTTCATCTATGGAAGCAGTTTCACATGTGGATATTTAAGAATATCGGTGTCGGCAGTGACTAGTGGAACATCGTATTCCCTTGCCGTTGCTACGATTAGCTGATCAAACGGATCCTTGTGAAATTGTCCGGGAAGTCGCGTAGATTCGACCGCAATTCTCGAATTTAACGGAAGCATCACGATTCCTGGTGAGTTTATTGCTATCTCCAACCAATCGTCCACCGGTATCGGCAATGTAAGTCTTTTTAGCTGAACGGCCTGTGCCACTTCCCATAACGAAATTGAACAGATACCTATTTCACCGGACTCATTGTCTCGGATCAATTGTTGTTGATCCTCCGTGAGCCTTTTATTATCCTGGACATTCCAGATCCAAATGTGAGTATCTAGAATTATCATTCGAACGGCTTCCAGTCATCAGGATCAAATAGCGACGAAAACGGATCTTCATAGCTGTAAGCTGTTCCGCGCAAGGGATAGGGATTATCGGGGTTAAATTTCCTAACTTTTTCGATCGTAACATTTACGATCTCTCCGACTTCAAACGGCACTTCGTCTATCACGATAGTACCGTTTGGTAAAACTGGCGTTTGTATATGATGTAACTCCATATAGCACCTCTCGCTGGCATTTTATCACGGCTTCTCACAGGCAATGCAGTCGGTTAGTACTTAATTCTTGACACGACCTTTTCGTTCGTAAGCTCGCGCAATGCGTCCGCCGCGATCCATCGCCCTGATTTTGTTCCTGGAGCTTTTATCCGTTCTGCCGTGTCGATCGCGAGGCCGTTGAGTTCCAGATTACGCTTTCCTATCTGACGAAGTGCCCAGTTTACAGCTTTTTTGACGAAATTTCGCTCGTCGTCCGAATGTTTTTCGATGAGGGGGAGAAATGCGGCGAGCTTGTCGTCAGCCGCCTTTTTATCGTGGACGGCGAGGTAAGCCATCAGCGAAAACGCTGCCCGTTTCTCAAATTCAGGTTCGCGTTCGCACCACTCTACAGCCTTGTCGTACGCATACGGCGTCCGGCAAAATAGATAGCCGCAGGCTCCGTCGACCGTTGCCCAATTATCAAAATCCGCACACCACGCGTCCATCTGCTCAGGCGTTACGAGTTTCGGATCGTCGATCAGAAAAGCAACTGCTCGTGCCTCGTAAATACGGCTTTTCCAAAGCTCCGAAGCCAGTTCGTGACGATCGGTTACGACCTTTTTGACCTCTTTGGCAAAAGTCTTGACCTCGGGCGTCGAAATGCCGAGCCAGAGTGGAGTTGTGATCGCAAAGCGCTTAAAAACATCGCCCCGTGACGGATCGGCCAGCTCCCGCAGCTCGGCAATAACCTCGTCCGCCGTCATATTATTGTGCTGGCGGGGCCGCCACCGGAAAATCTATGTAAACGTCGGCGACCAGGTTAGCGATGATCGCCGGAAAGGCCGAATCTAGATTTGCGAGCACGATGACGGTCAATTTATCTTCGGGAAAGATTGCGAAATCAGATCTAAAACCCGACAAACTGCCGCCGTGGCCCGTTCGCTTTTTACCGCGAAACGTCGCCCTCTGAAACCCAAGCCCGTACGGAGCGTCTTTCCCGTCATTCAGTTTCGCTGGCGTCATCATCGTGTCGAGCGTCGCCTTTTTCACCGGTCCGCCGGATTCCAGTGCGATGCCAAATCTGACCATATCGTTGAGATTTGAGTAAAACGCACCGCTTGGCCTCAGTGCCCGGTATGATTCCGCATTCGACATTTTGTTTCCGGCAAGTGAATACGCTCCCGCGCGATTAGGGATGATCTCAGAATCCGAGGTCGTCCGCGTCGCCGGCATATTCAGCGGTTTGAAGATCAGTTCGCTCAGATATTCAGGCCACGGCTTGCCGCTGACCCGCGTGATGAGCTCGGCGAGCGAGAAATAGCCAACATTGCAATACTGATATTTCTCACCGACGGCAAATACGAGCGGCAGCGGAAATGCCGTTTTGATCACGTCGTAATCCGGCTGCACCTTCCCTTGATCAAAGCCCGGAGCCTCGCGAACGATCCCTGATGTGTGGCTAAGTAAATGCCGTATCTTTATCCCTTTCCATGTCGCCGGAGCCTCAGTGAAATACTTTTCGACCGGATCGTCGAGCCCGATCTTGCCTTCTTCGACGAGCTTCATCACGCCCAGGGCAATGATCGGCTTGCTGACCGATCCGATCTTAAATGCCGTGTCGGTTGTCACCGGCGTGTTCAATTCGATGTTGGCGATGCCATAACCTTTTTCCTTGATCACCTTCCCGTCACGGATCACAGCGACGGCAACACCTGGAATTTTCTGCCGCAGCATCTCGGCCGCGACAACCTTATCAACATCATCGCCCTGAGCCGAAACCGCGAGAGTAAGCGAACAAAATAAAAGAGCGAGTCCTAGCCCCGCATACACTTTGCCTGGATAAAGACGTCTGAAATTACTGTTCATTTTTTCTCCTTATCCAGCGTAGAACGAAGAACGCTCTTGGTTTGTTCAGCACGAAATTTATGCAGCTTCTTTCGAAGCTCGGGACGCGAATTTGCGAGGATCGAGATCGCAAGCAGAGCCGCATTTTTAGCTCCCGCCTGGCCTATCGCCAGAGTTCCAACCGGCACACCGGCCGGCATCTGAGCTATCGATAACAAAGAATCGAGGCCTTTCAGAGCTTTACTCTCGACCGGCACACCGAGCACCGGCAAAACCGTCTGCGAGGCGCACATTCCGGGCAGATGAGCCGCTCCGCCTGCACCTGCGATTATGACCTCGATCCCACGTTCCTCTGCACCTTTCGCGAATTCGAATAGCAGATCAGGCGTGCGATGCGCCGAGACGACTTTACTCTCGTGAGCAACTCCGAATTCGTAGAGCGTCTGCGAAGCGATCTCCATCGTCGGCCAATCCGATTTGCTGCCCATGATGATCGATACCAAGGGTGTCTGATCCTTTGTTTTTGCCATTTGATTAAAAAATAGAAAAGATGCACGGCGAAAGCAACTTCACCGTGCATCTTTGACTGATTATCGTAACCTAAGTCAACCAGTTGCTACTTCGTACCGGCAGCTTTTTCTCCATAGAGAGCTATAAAGCCCTTTTTGCTCATGTTTGGCATCGCGTCCAGATCCGAAGGCTTCATTTCCTGTCGCTTGATCTCTTTCTGGCCGCCGTTTCCGGGGTCGAGCGTCCATGTTTTGCCGTCCTGCCCAAGATAGCCATCGATCTTCAGGATCTGGTTGCGGTGAACAAGATATTTGTAATCCCAACGCAGTTCCATATCAAATTTTACCTCAAAGCTCATCGCGCGGTCCGATTCTTTCCGGTAGCTGCCCGGCACGACCTCGACCGGATAGACCCAGAAAATACTGCTCGTATCACCAAACCACTCTGCCGGATTCGCCTTCATTCCATCGAGAGCGAGTTGCTTGAGCATAGCGGTGTCTTCTTTGCCGCCTAGCATTTTGATCGAGTTGGTATAGGTGAAGAACCGGCTGAATGCCCACGGTGCCGCAGCCGAAGATCGCTGATAGATCGCGAGCCCTTCAAAGCTTCGTTTGTCGCCCGAGCTGTTGTCTTTGACGACCATTTCTATCGCTCGTTTTGCGAGATTATCGTAGAGAAATCCACGCTCGCGCTCGAGTTTCCACCCGCTGGTAAACGTTGCTTTCTCGACGGTTGCGGTCTTGATCGCAGCTTTTGCATCGACCATCGTGCGGCTGTCCGTCGGAAAACCCTGAGCCAAAACATCTTGTATGCCGGCCAAAATAACCAGCCCCAAGATCCCCAAAACTATGCGTCCAGTGTGTTTTTGTATTCTCATAGCAATATGAGAATACAGAAACATGGATTCCATTTCAAAGAAAATTTACTTTCCGGATAAATTGTCGAATCAAGTGATCTTTTACCCGATCAGCATCGTCGCGTAAAAGACGCTGAATCGATAAATGACTAACAGGAAGAACAGGTGAAACACTGCAAACACGAGTGATTTTGCGAGCGAAACAAAAAAGTTCTCGGCAAAGAATTTGCGAAACGCTAAGCCGCAAAAAAGAGCAAAGATCGAAGCCGGCAAAAACGTAAATATCGATTCGTCGGTTATCACGTAGATTCCTGTCACTTTATAGATCAGAAACAATACGCCTGGGAAGAGCAGAAATACGAACGAAAGATAGAAAACACTGATCTCAGTCGCAAGGATCGTCAGATCAAAGATATATGGATGCTTGTAAAAATAGAGTAGGAAGATGAGAAAGGTCGAGTAAGGGATGAATAGAAGCAAAAGCACCTTGGAAACGGTAGTGTCAAATCTTTTGTGTAAATGATCGGTTTTGGTTTTTCTCTTCTTTCTCTTTCATGTCATTTTGTTAGTAGTAGGGGCTGTGGGAACGGTGGGAAAATGTTCCTCATTTTTCCACGGTTTCCACAGCCCGGG
>JBGSQW010000094.1:0-10440 GCA_041737885.1 Pyrinomonadaceae bacterium
GCCGAGACTTCTCCCTGCTCGACTCGGTTTCTCGCGGTATCATCCGTAATCCCGATAGCCGAACAAGCCTCTTTCTGCTTTACAGCGATTATGGATTTTAGGGGGGCAAGCTGAGCCTCAATTCTCTCATCTAGCAAATTACTCAATGTTTCAATTAACTCCGCCCTCGGCATTACAATAAACTCATCGTTCATACTTACCTCCGAACCATATATGGCAATCTATGTGCCTCGGGGCAGAATTGCTATAAGATCCCTACAAAACAGCGGCATACCATGTTTCAGGCTCTAAATGAGAATTCGTGTGGTTCCCTGACAAACCATTTTCCTGTAATTTGGTTTATTTTTGAATCAAGGGGCCAAAATTATTCTATGACGCGAAATGTAATTTACTCTGGATTACCGGAAGTCGCCGAGAAGGGTGAAGGCTGCCCAATAGACGGGTTCATGAAAGCCACCCGATTTATCCTGAATTGCAGAGACCGCTGCAGCCTGAAGAGCCTGAGCGGCTGAGCGTCCTTTCAGATAATCGCGATAAAAAGCAGTGCTAAACGCTTGCGTGGCTTTATCACTCGCTTCCCATTGCGACGAGATCACCGACGAACTGCCCGAGCCGAGTAGGGCCCACGGAATGCTGATCAAACCTTCGCCGTTGTGGACCTTGCTTGTGTCACAAGACGCGAGAAATGCTAAGTTATTCGGCTTGAGGCGAGCCGATAGGAGATCGTTGACCGTCAATTTGCCAGAGTCCCCGGCAAATTGCTGAAAGGCAAGAAATGAAGATAAAGGGTTTTCGCTATCGAGTTGAGCATGCATGGAAAAATGAAGGATATCAGTTTCTGCCGCAGATTTTAGGAAATCTGATTTAGAGGCATTGAGCCGAGGTGAGATTCCGAATAGCTTTCCAATACTTATCGCCTCGCTGTTTACATAGGCTAGTTTCTGACGGTTGAAAGTATCATTCGCAAAGATCTGAATAGTCTGTCTGTGGGGCGGCTCAGATAAGAGCTGTTGCTTTAGCAAATAAACAGACGGTGAATACGAAACCGGATTCGTCTCGATCAAGTATTTAATACCGTCTGGGCTTAGGGCATGGAAAGGTATTCTCCACAAAAGTTTGTCAGGGACGATCACTAGGTGATTTGATTTCAGGTCCAATGGTTTCAGCAATAGATCGTAGAGCTTCTTCCCATCGATTTTGAAGAAAATTCGATCTCTTATCTTAGTTTGTATTTCTGACGCGAGTTTTGCAGCCTCTACTTCGTTGATGGGTAGTTTAACTGCACGTAACGGCTTTCGTGATTCAAGAACGAATGCAAGGAGTTGACCTGACTGCGTGAATTCATAGGAAACTATTGTCACGTCCTCTGGAAGTTTCAAATCCTGTGTCGAGAGATCCTGAGCTTGCTTGCTCCCTGTTTGTTTATCGCTCACGATGCCGTTTTCCAACTCTGTTAGGGCGGCTTCATTTCCTTTTCCTTCAATGTAGTTGCGAGAAGTCGTAAGAATTTCGTTTCGGATTGAGTCGGAAAGATCGGGACGCGTCTTCAGGACTGATCCTTCGATCCTGTCTCTAAGTAGGTTCGCTTTCAGATGTTCAGAATTCTCAAAGGCTTTCGTGGGATTGCCAGTTACCTCAATCTCGCTGAGTAGTCGATATACGGAATGGTGAACGTCCATCATCGCAATCGAAAGATCGACGGTAGGAGTGTTTCGAAAGGGCTCGAACAAGGAGAGTGATTTTGCCGCGTGTTCCCTCGCAGATCGCTCGTCGCCTAGCCGCCAGGAACCCAACGCGAGCTTGTAATAGATTCGGGGAAGGTCGTCTTGAAAATTTTCCTTTTCCGTCAATTTACGTAGATGAAGAGCATTCGCGATAAGTTCTTTCCAGTTCTGATCTCGCTCGGCAATCGTGCTTTTCCAGTAGGGCACAATGAAATCGGATGTGCCTTTTTCGTTTTCCAGCCTTGAAAAATACTCCCCGGAAAGTACGCGGTTTCCCTTGAAGTTCTCGACCAAAGCCCTCCCAAGAAGATATTCAAAACTAAATTGCTTTGGTTTATCGATTGATTCCAATCTTGCCAGGTAGTTTTTCGCGGACTCGATATCATTTTCATATAACGATCGCAGCAAGAGACTGGAAAGGAACTGTCCAGCGTGGTAGTTCACACGAGCTCGCGTCGATAGTGCGAGGCCCTTGAGATACACATCCTTCGCTCGCTGTGGCTGACCGGTGACGTCGAGTAGGTTAGCTAATTCAAGATGGGCGATTCTGTTTCGATGTTCGAATTCTCCTATCGAAGATTTCGCGACTAACTTTTCCGCATAGGTAAGTGCGTTGGCATAATAGAATTTCGCCGTTCAAGCTAAGCTCAGAAATCGCAGTGCGTCATAGTAAATCGAAATGTGGCCGTTCGCCAGAGACTCTTTCTCAGCTTTTTCTAACCAAATTATCGCCGCAAAATCATGTCCTGCTGAATATAGGGTTCGACCGACCTCTAAATGATAAGCCGCGAGCGATGCTGAGTCATTTGCCGATATCGAGTTCGCTAATTGCAGGTTCTCAAATACCGCTCCAAAGTCGCGCTTCGAGCGAGAAACTGCGGCCTTACATAGGTAAAGAGAAGCTACAGATCCGGGCGAGCGAGTTCGTAAGTTGGAATCGGAAATGAATCGCTCAACAATTTGAGCAGCTTCGTCAAGTCGCCCCAGTTGGATATAGGTCCGACAAGTTAAGAAGGCTAGATTAGACGCCTCATCGATTCGCCCAGATTCTGAAAGTCTTGAAATTTGTGCAGGTGCAATCTTTGCTACTTCTTCGAAGTAACCTTTTGAATAGAGCTTAGATATGCTTTGGGAGCCGAATTGGCTCAGAGAGGTTTCCGACATGAGAACTAATGCGAAAATGACCAGAATCGACCATTTCGCATTAGTCCACATGTTCGGTTTGCTTCTCATCAAGTTGCTCCTAGTCCGGTGTAGGACGACAATCACCATTGCCATTATCACCGCCCTCATTATTTGGCCGACAATTCGTACATTGCCGCAGTGGGCATTGATCGTTGCCACCTGCGAGCGAGAGCAGCGCGGTCAACGCATAGGTGACGATGCTGCTGGTTGCTGGCAATAGCCCGCCAGTTGCGAAAATATTGCCGGCGAACACAGTTGTTAGTGCCATCCCCAAGAGAAGAGTTTTGATTCGTTTCATTTTCATTTCCTCCGTAAGTGAGTCTTAATAAATTCATACATCGCCGCCGTGACGAAGCGTCCTCCAACGCCATGTCCCGCCTCGTTGGCATATATGAACCAAACATTGGCTCCCGCATCTCGCAGTTGAGATTTGAGGCCGAGAACGTCCCCTTCCGGGACCCTTGAGTCGAGTTTTCCCCTGGTCAGGAACAACGGCGTCCCCTTCCATTTTGAAACATTGTTCAGCGGAGAAAGCTCATCAAGCTTTTTCATTAAGATTTCGTCTTTTGGATCGCCGTATTCATTCTTCGCAAATTCATCGATCCAACTTTGCTGTAGATAATTCCTGATCGACACGAGTGGATATTCCGCGATGACCCCCCGGATTCGGGAAGATTCCTTAAGACCTGTCGCTAGAGCCACGAAGCCGCCGTAGCTTTCGCCACGGATGATCACGTTATCCGCGTCGAGGTCCGGCTGCTTTTCGATCCAATCGAGAAGCGAACTAATATCTCGAACGGCATCCTCTCTCTTGGCGCCGTTATCCGCATCCATGAATTCATTTCCGAATCCTCTCGACCCGCGGATATTAGTGTGGATAATTGACAGCCCAAGGTATGTCACAAACCGGACGTCGAGAGAACTAAAAGTGGGGCGATCGAGCACCTGAGGACCACCGTGGATAAACACAAGCACAGGACTCTTCTTTTCAATTTTCGTGGGTTTGACGATGTATCCAGAAATTTCTTTACTATCGAAAGACCTCCAACGTATTGTTTCGGGAGGTTTCACGGTGTCAGTCAAAATCTCAGGCAAATGGGAGTTGGTCCAAATGGTTGTTTTCTTCGATCTGAGATCGAACGACTTTATCAATGCAGGTTGACTGATATTTTCAATGGTGAATACGACCTCGGTCTCGGAAAGCCAGCGGGTATTCCAAACAACATACGAGCCGGTCAGAAAGTTAGCCGCGGTCGGAATAACTTTCCGATCTTTGATCTTTCCTATCCAAAGGCTGTCAATTCCGTCTGACGCTTCTTGCACCAAGAGTGATTTTCCATCCGGCGAAGGCTTTATATCACCCAGATGCCCACGGACATTCTGAAGACCGATGATTTCCTTCTTCTTGGTGCGTGGATCAATTGAAATCAAGCATCGATTACCCCCGCACTCCGGCGAATCTTCAGCTAAAAGGAGTGCTTTTCCGGCCACGAAAAAAGCCTTTGTCGCATTTCCTGATTCAGATAGTGGTGTGAGTTTGCCGCTGCTGATCGAATAATGAAAAATGTGTTGATTGCTGGATGATTTCCAGTACTTAAGCAAGATGTTGCCTCGGTCGACGTCGATTACATTCCAAAGGCCTTTCAGGTCCAAAGAGAAGCACTTGCTCGCACTCAAATCGGTATGACAGAGTTTCGTTAACTTAGTCTCGTAATCGTTGAGCGTGTAATAAATGCTTTTTCCATCTCGTTCCCAGATAAATGAATCAACTGAATCGTCTTTTCCATTAAAGCTCGATAGCTTTCGAGCCTCAGCTTTTCCGTCCCACAGGAAAAGCGCGTAATTATCCGGGTCCTCTTTGTCGTTGTTAAAAGCGACGACTGAAGAAGTCGGATTCACTCGGAGAGTGCTTGGCCCCCTTCCGTCAATGACCAACTTTGGCTTAGCCAATGGGGACTCTACCGAATAGATTGCGTTCTTTTCATCGGTGACGAACAGTTTTCGCGCTGTTCGATCGACGTCCCAGATCAAATTGCTCTTTATCGCAGATGGTTCAAAGAAAAGGTGCTTAACATCGTCGTTCTTGATGCGCGGAATACCCTCTGATCGGAAGCTAGCTGGCACTGGAAAATCGTCAGACTGCTGGCCGTGTACTGAGACGAGCAAGCCAAAGAGGATAACCGCCAGCGACCGAAACTTCATTTGATTGTGATTTATTCTGTTCATTTTGATACCACACACCTCAGTTCAAACGACCCTCGTTGTCTTTCCATGGCTCCGGATTTTATGTTGTCTTCCGTGGCTGTTCCCGAAGTAAGAATTTGGGGCGGACCAACGATCTTATTGCCGTTCTTTAGCGTAATGATTAGCTTCCAACGATAGGATTTTGCCGGATCAAGCCTCACCGCAGAACGGTAATATGTTTGAGATTTCGACTCGAAATGATCGATCATGTTCTCATCGAGGTCGGAAATATAAATGTCGTAGGACTCAGCCCCTTTTACAGAATTCCATTTAAGAAAGACTTCTTTCCCATCGGATTTGGATTCAAGACTGATCGTGGCCCCGCCCGAGCAAGGGTTTTCGCTTCCGCGAGTTTCGGCGTTCTGCAACTTTGGCCCGCTTGCAGTAACGCCTGCCACTTTCCTTTGGTCGGTTTTGGTCAAGGGGGGCTTTGGTCTCGAATCTCTATTGGGCACGTCCACACTCTTTATCGGTAACTGTTCCTTCTCGTGAGTTGTCTGATTGGCGAAGGTGGCCGGGACTGGATTCAACTCATTCGTGACTGCGTTATTCTCGCTTTTTGCAACAGTATTCGACGTACTGAACTTTTGAACACCAACAAAATAGATTCCCGCCAGAAGCAGAATTGCGAATCCTGCAAATGCTGTTACTCTCGCAAAGGACAATATCGGAAAATCGAGAAATCGGTACTTGTATTCAGATTCATCCAGTCGCTCACCGTTGGCACCGAGAACGCACTCCCGGAACTCCTGCGGCGTTACCGCAGGTAATTTTGCTCGACATTCTCTGCAGGCGAGAAGATGTCGGCCGATCTCGATCGATCGCGAAGAAAGACTGTCTTCCCGAAAGATGGCGACCTCAGCAGCTGATAAGTGATCTTGATTCATTTATTTCATCAACTCCTTAAGTCTCTTGCGAGCGTCAAATCTCGCCTTCTTAACCGCGCCTGCGGTTGCCGATCTTTGGCCATTGGCCGAATTCGGGTTTGCTATCTCAGCGATTTCAATATCGGTTAGAGGCATTCGTGTTGAAATCCTTTCCCAAGACTCCCTTGTCAGTTCGAGCTTTGCTAACAGTTCATTTTCTTCGATTCCAAATTGGAACAGATAAAGTACGAGATCTACCGAACTGAAAAGAAGCGCTTGGCGTTGATAAAGACTCAGCTTGCAAATACCTTGCCAGACCGTCTTGACCAAAACAAAAGTCTCTGCGGACGAAGCATCTACCTCGCCACCGAGCGCCTCGCTTTCATCGAGAGATGTCTCGATCCGTTTGTTTCGATTTGAGAGGTTTCGATTTACTTCGTTGTGAGCAGTACGCGCGGTGAAGGACTTCCAATCGGCTTCTGCCATTCGTGAGCTTTTGTCCTCAAACTTCGTGAGCCACTTCCAAAGCCTTAACGCAGCCTCTTGCGAAATATCAGGCGCGTCATCGGCCACAACAGATCTACGACCAGCGATTACTTTGCGAATTAGTTTTAACGATTCTGCAAAAAAGCCCTCCCGATCAAACGCACCGTCAGACCCACTCGGTGGGTCGCCTGGTGAGGTTTGCAACTTGGAAAGGATCGGATTATCCACAATTCTATTTCGCTCTACCGCACTCGTTACGACAACTTCATACGTTTAACCAATGGCGTTATCCAGCGTTCTTATCGATAACTAGCATTATTCGTAGAGACGCTTTTTCAGGGGTTAGAAAAGTTACCTTCTTTCTAACCGGCCATTGAACTCCTGTTCTGCTTAAGTATTGACTGTTATACAACTTACAACGCGCAAATGTAAACAAAAATTATCTAGCACGTCTCGAATTTCTCGATCTGTGTATGCTCGGTGAATAGGCAGATGCAAGACGTGTGCCGCGGAAACTCCTAACACTCCGTCCCTGATTTTATGCCCGGCGATCGGATGGGATTGGATTTTGAGGGAATAGAACAAGATTTTCTCAGAAATGCCCTCGCGATCAATAACAACAATCGAACAAGGGCGGCTCCGCAACTAGTAATCGGTCATTCCGGATTGATGAGGACGTTGAAACGTATTGCTAATCGGATTGGTGCATTAATCATCCAGCATTGGTTTATTTTTGCACCAAAAAGACTATTTTTGAACCATGCATTTGTAAACCTGTCTCGATGGTCGGTGCACTGCGATCATGCTCTCCAATTTGATTTTGATCTGTCCGATTTGTTCGACCTGCTTCCTGGTCGCAATTTGGCTATAATCAAAACCTAAAAGATGAGAAAAACCCTATTCATTAGCCATGGCGATACGGTAATCGACAATGAATTCACCAAATGGATCACGTTGAAACTTATCGCATTAGGCTATGAGGTTTGGTGCGATCTTAAATTCTTAGACAAGGGGGTTGATCATTGGGCAGCCATTGAAAGGGAAATACGTGAGAATAGCATAAAAGTCTTGCCCGTTTTATCCGTCTTCTCGAATCGAAGGGAAGGAGTCCTGAAAGAACTTGCGGTAGCCGAGAAGGTTAAGAAGGTGTTGGATGACGACGCGTTTATCATCCCGCTGATGATTGATCAAAATCTTTCGTTCGACGATATTAATATCGAGGCCGTTAGACTAAATGCTGTAAATTTTAGGACTTCTTGGGCCGCTGGATTAAGGGACCTGCTAGAAGCTCTGGAAAAGCAAGAGGTTCCGTGCAGTAGTCCAAATCCCGAACTAACTTCCTTGCTATACCAGCAAATATTTTTACACGACAAGGGAGCTATTGCCGAAGAAGAAGTTTACCAATCCAATTGGTTCCCGATCATTTCATTTCCTGAGGAGTTACGCTTTCATGAGTTTCCACGCCGCGTAATTGAAAATCGTAATTCGCCGGGGATTAAATATCCAACTGCCAGATACGGTAAATATCTTGCTACGTTCGCGTGGGAATATGATTTTATTGATGAATTTCCGGAAACGAGTACTTACCTTAGCAGTTGGAGCGTCAGAATTCCCATGATTGATATTCTTACGGGTACCATTAAAGAGACGAATTTTATTCGTCCCAGTGAATGTAAGAGACTTGTCGTCGATTTACTTAACCAAGCTTCTGCTCGATTTATGGTTGAAGCAGGTTTCCGCGATTACGAGATGTCAAATCGCCTGGCATACTGGATTGAAAAGGACACTTTAGAACGGGATAAATTCAATAAAGTACAGTTACTTGGAAAAGATCACGAGAATACATGGCATTACGGTGTTTCGCCCTCAGCGAAGCTTTACCCATTTCCCGTTTTCGTCTTCTCATCTCACATTTTCTTCACAACTAACGGAATAGACCTCATAGAGTCTGATGCCACGCAACACTCCGCAAGACGCCGACTGGGTAAGAACTGGTGGAATGGAAAATGGCGCCGACTTCTTATGGCTCTTATTGGCTATCTCGGAACGAATTCGAGCGAATTGAAGTTTGACGTAGGGAGCGAAGAACAAATCGTTGTCGGAACCGAGCCTGTAACTTTCCTCGCACCTGCAACTTATAAGAAACCCATAAAGAACACGTTGTCCGAGGAAGTCGAGATTTCAAACATAGGAACCGTTGAGGAGATTGACAATGCCCTAGATGATATTCCAGAACCCGAATGAAACCACTTATTTATATTCCCGAACCGAACCTTTTATTTGCTTACGACCAGAAATGTACGGACGTGAGGGATGGATTGGCGATGTACGGCCCAGTAAACAAAATATATGGTATTCGTAGCGGTGTTGTCGCGACTCAGCGAGGCCTGCAAATTTTCAAAGACTTTCTCGATGGATTGCAAAAGCCAACATATAATGCAAACAACGTAACCCGGCCAATGTTTCCTGGGTTTGAAGCCGTATTTAATTGCAAATGGGAATCCAATAATCTGTATTATCAAGAAGTTCGGAAAGAAGAGATCGATCATTTTCTCTATAACGAGAATACTCATAAACGAACCTATGACCTTGTCTCCTTGTTCTTAGAAAAAATTGTTACAGCGAATAAGAATACCGATGAGACTGTCGATGTTTGGTTCGTAGTCGTTCCAGACGAGATTTACAAGTTTTGTCGTCCGAATCAAACGTTGCCGAAATATCTTGTTCAGACAAAGCGAACTATCTCAAAGGCTCAGGCAAAGAGTTTTCGATTTACACCAAGTCTCTTTTCCCAGCTGGACGAGGATAATCGAGCAAAAGAAGAGGAAGCCCTCGCTTACACTTTTGATGCCCAGTTTCATGACCAATTAAAGGCTCGGCTCCTCGCTCACACAGTTCCAACGCAGATAGTTCGCGAAAGCACACTTGCTTGGGGAGAGTTTACTGACGGCCGGGGTGTCCCGATTCGTGACTTCTCGAAGATCGAGGGGCATTTAGCATGGACGTTTTCGACGGGCGTCTTCTATAAGGCGGGAGGGAAGCCATGGAAGTTATCCGACATACGAAGTGGAGTATGTTATTTGGGACTCGTCTATAAACAACTAGAGAAAAGCAAGAACCCGAAAAATGCTTGTTGTGCTGCTCAAATGTTCTTGGATAATGGCGATGGGACGGTCTTCAAAGGTGAGATAGGTGAGTGGTGGAATCCTGAAAGAGAAGAGTTTCACTTAGATCCGAAAGAAGCGAAGTCTCTGTTAACCCAAGCCATCGAATCTTATCGTGAGCAAAATAACGGACAAAATCCGGGAGAAGTATTCATACACGCTAAAACGCGATTCAATAGGGAGGAGTGGGATGCCTTCCAACAAGCTGCCCCTTCTGGCGTCAATCTAGTTGGTGTATCGATGTCGCGGTCCAAACCACTGAAGTTATACAGACAAACCGGGGATTATCCGGTGATGAGAGGGCTCGCTTACCTTATTGACGACAAAAGCGCGTTTCTTTGGACTGTCGGATACGCCCCCAAAACGCAAACCGCAATGTCAATGGAAGTGCCTAACCCGCTCTTCGTTGAGATAAATAAGGGATCAGCCGATATCAAGCAAGTTCTCTCAGACATCATGGCGTTGACAAAGCTAAACTATAATTCCTGTCAGTTCGCAGATGGCATGCCTGTAACTCTACGTTTTGCAGACAAGATTGGTGAAATCTTAACTGCAAGTGCAGACATTAAGGCACCTCCTCTTGCCTTCAAATACTATATTTAGTTTGTCTTGGAAGCAGGCGTTTATGCTAACGGTAGTGTCAAATCTTTTGTGTAAATGATCGGTTTTGGTTTTTCTCTTCTTTCTCTTTCATGTCATTTTGTTAGTAGTAGGGGCTGTGGGAACGGTGGGAAAATGTTCCTCATTTTTCCACGGTTTCCACAGCCCGGG
>JBGSQW010000032.1:0-87458 GCA_041737885.1 Pyrinomonadaceae bacterium
TTCGTTCGGCTTCTACAGCTTCGACGATGTCGAGGCTGGACAGTCATACGTCATCGGCGTCTCGTCGAAACGCTTCCGTTTCGGCTCCCGCGTCGTCAACGTCTCCGACTCCCTCGCTGATCTCAACTTCGTCGGCCAGGAATAACGTCCTGTCCAGCTGAATATGAAAAGACGGCCTTTAACAGGCCGTCTTTTTTTGCCTGCTATCTGTTATAAAAATCCTGGAAATTGTTGCAAAGAATAGGTATGCTCTTAGATGCTGCCAATTCACACCTGGCCCCCTTATGAACGATTCTGAAATCATCCGCCGTGACCTTAAACCCGCACTGGTATTCCTTAGCGGGGAACTTATCGCCGTGCCGATCCCTCTCGAGCGAGAAGACGTGATTCTCGGACGGGCACTTGAGGCCGATGTTCGTGTTAATGACACACAGGTTTCACGTCAGCATGCGAAGGTATCCGCGGTTCACGGAGAACGGCCAAACTCGCCCGACTATATTCTGACCGATCTTGATTCGAGAAACGGCACCTTTCTAAACGGCCGCCGCATACGCCGTGAAAAGCTTGAGAACGGTGACAAGATCACGATAGGTGAAACGATCTTGCGATTCGACCTTCTCGATGAGATCGATCGTGAGTATCAGCGACAGATACATAGGCTCATATCACACGATGATCTAACCGGACTGCTATCGAGTCGGTCATTCTTTTCCGAGTTACGTCGAGAGGCTGGACGGGCAACTGCCGAGAATCGCCCGTTCTGCGTGATAATGATGGATGGGGATAATTTCAAGAGCGTCAACGACAGTCACGGTCACCTTACCGGCAGCAAGACGATCGAAGAAATAGGTTTTTCGATCATGACAAACCTTCGAAGCGGTGATGCAGCGGCCCGTTTCGGTGGAGATGAGTTTGCAGCATTCCTACTTGATGCGGATCTTCCTCAAGGGCTGACGGCGGCGGAACGTATCCGCGCAAGTATCGAGAATTACGATTTCAGTATTCTTCGACAAAGCGGTCCAAAAGAGACACATAACATTACGGTGAGCATCGGGGTTTCCTCCTTTCCTGATGACTCATCAGATCCGATCGAATTGGTAGAAATGGCGGATTCCGCGCTTTATCGAGCAAAACGGGAAGGGCGAAATCGCGTTGCTGCATATAGAGATATGACCCAAGAAGAATTTGACCGGCACCTGCCGCCTCGTCGCGAATAAAATTGCAACAATTCACCCTGGAACAACGTGAAAGACATTGGAATTCTTTCGTGTTAGTATTTTATTTTGTCATTTTCCGCCAAACGGCCAGAATTTTTCAGTTAACTAACGGTGATCACTAAGCTAAATCTTTCGACACATCCCTTTAGAAACCGGGTTTTACCATATTTGGTTGCCGGTCTTTTGCTCGTGATGAGCTCGTTTGGCGGCGTATACTGCATAGCGAAACTTAAGGAAAACCGTGATAAGAACGAGTTGTTAGTTACGGCGATCCGTGAGCGGCAGAGCGACATTCAGAAGCTAAAGGGTGAAGGAGAAAAGGTTCAACAACTCCTGAGTCCCGATCAAAAAGCTTTGCTCTCTGCCTCGCATAAGCTTGTTGCGAATAAAGCATTCGGATGGTCCCGCCTTTTTGCGGATCTCGAATCCGTTCTGCCAGGCACCGTGAGCGCGTCACGTATCTCCGTTGAGAACATCTATCAGGATGGAGACCGCATCAAAGCTGAACTTGAACTTGGTGTCATCAGCCGTGAATATCCAGCCGTAATGGGCATGATCGAAAGAATGAATAACTCGGGACTTTTTCTGGCGGAACTTCGCGGACAGGATCTGCAAAAGACTGAACGTACAGTCTATACGGAATACACCTTTCGCCTGATCTACACTCCTGGCTACGGATATTCGACAGCTCCGGCCGCAACTGAAACGGCTCAAAATCTGCAGGGAGGCAATGCTCAATAAATGGCCTCACTTGATCCAAAACAACAAGAATTTTCCAATGCCCTTGAGGGCAATGACGCGATCATTGTCGCTGTTCCGTCTAGCACCGTCGTGGTAAACAGACCACGCAAAGTTTATGCCGGAATGTGGGGACCGCCTGAGATAGGTGCCGTATCTGCTGGCGTACTAGCGGTATTGATGGCAGCCGTCGCTTATTTTTTCTGGGTCGTCCCGTCTAACAATGAGTTAGTTAAAAACAAGGCCGAAGCAGACCGGCTGGAATCGGAACTTATCTCGGCAAAGGCCAAATACGGTGAGATAACCAATACGGAGACCCAAGTCGCAAAGATCGTTGAGAGCATCGGTGATTTTGAAGCTCGGTTCCTGCCAGTTACGGCAACGGGGCAATCGGCCCTTTACCAACGTTTGAACGGACTAATTGCCGCATACGGACTTTCAAATACCTCTGGCCCTGACTACGTTCCACTCGAGATAAACGAGGCTAATGGCGGCGACCAGACTCAAGAGGAAAAAGGCCGTTCGAAATATCGAAGTTTATATCCAGGTGTTTACGCGACAATGACTTTAGAAGGGTCATATCAGAACCTTCGTCGTTTTATCCGCGAGATCGAAACGGGCCGCGAATTCATCATCGTAAGTTCGGTCGAGCTTGCCCCTTCGGAAAAAGGGAAAGGAAGCGACCAGTCGAGACCTGAATCGAACCCGGCTCAGAACCCTGCCACGGATTCTTCCATGGCTCCGGCTCCCGGGTTTGGAGATCCTCGTGGATTTCCTGGCCCCTCGCGTTCCACCGCACCTCAATCGTCAGCACGCCAGCAGGGGAAGACCTATGGTGAAGCGGTTAGCCTTCGCATTGAACTGGCAGCATATTTCAGACGTCCGGGAATGTCACCGGCCACAGCAATACAGTAGTTTTCTTTAGAACGCAATGGGACTTTTTGACGGTAAAACTCCAAGTGAGAGAAATAAGATGATCGCCGCAGCGGTGCTTGGCGTCGTATCTCTTTTTGCACTCTATATGGCTTTTGGCCGTAGCTTTCTTGGCGGCTCAACAACAACGGCCACCACAAAAGGTTCGCCAACACCCACGCCTAAAGCTCCATCGACGGCGTCTAACGCTAACCAGTTCAAACTTCCGACTGCTGAAGAAACGCAGTTGGATATAATCGTTCCCGTTAATTACCGTCCGGGAAATACCTATGGTGCTCCTGATCCAGGCAGAAATATTTTTGCCTTTTACGAGCCACCACCGCCTACGCCTTTTATTACGCCATCGCCGACGCCTCCACCTCCGCCGCCTGTGGCTTCGCCATTGCCGACACCGCCGTTCATGATAACGGCCATTACGCCGCAAACGATCTTTGCCGGAAGCAAAGGCGGTTTTAAGCTGGAGGTATTTGGCGAGAGGTTTACGCCCGATTCACGAATCTATTTTAATCAGACCGAGATGCCCACGCAGTTTGTGAACTCTCAGTCATTGACCACGACGGTGTCAGAAAACATGATCGTTCAGGAAGGCCCTAAACAGGTCATCGTGCAGACACCTGATGGCCGAGCGTATTCGATGGCCGTCTCATTGAACGTAATGCCGCCGCCGCGTCCGTCGAGCCTTCAGTACATCGGGATGATTGGGCGAAAGCGTTACAACAATGACACCGCCTACTTCCTGGAAACCGGCAAAACTACACCGTTTGGAGCTCGCCTCAACGATGTTATCGCATCCAGGTTCCGCTTGATCGACATATCTGCCGGTGAAGTAGTGGTCGAGGATGTCTCGCTCGGCTTTAAGCATAAGATCGCAATGACCACAACGGCTAGCGGCTCCGGCTCTGCCCCTCCAGGAGGAGGATTTATTCCTTATAATCCTGGCGGCTCGCAAATACAGACGCCTGGAAACCCGAATATCCAACGCGGTTTGCCGCCTCAGCCGCCGCCGCGTCCTGATCAACGCCGACCGCCTGCGTCGAAAGATGATGTCGATGACAATGACGATCCAAAGCAATAAAAGGTCTCAGAGTGGAATGACCCTGTTTGCGGTGATGGCTGTCATGGCGGTCTTCGCAATTGGTCTGCTTGCGGTCGCTCCGTCCATACATCAGGAGATCCAACGGGAAAAGGAATTGGAATCTATTCGTCGCGGCGAAGAGGTTGCAGAGGCAATACGCCAGTACATCGATTACTACCGCGGCTCGAGGCTTCCAAGTTCAATGGATGATCTGTTGGAAGGGTTGCCGCAAGGTACAAAACGTAAACAGATCCTTCGTGCATCAGCTGCTATCGATCCGCTTAGCGAAGATGGTCGATGGCGCTTGATAAAGGCTGATGTCACTACGCTCGGGCCATTCGCAAAACGCGTTCAGAGTTACAACGGCGGCCAGCTTCCCCCAAATCCCAGTTCCACACTCGATCGGTGGGGACTGGTCGTATTAAGTGCCCTAAATACCGGTACCGAAGACGAGATATCTTCATCGGACGAAGATGAGGACGAAGAAGGTATTGAGTTGCTTACTGAGAATACACCTTTTATCGGGGTCGCAAGCCAGAGCAAAGCACGTTCGATAATTTCGTATTACGGCATCGAGAAACAGTCAAACTGGGTCTTCACACCATTGTTTCGCGGTACCGGCAACTCAAATATGCCAGGGCGTTTTCGTCCGCCGAATGCCAATACTCCACGTGTTATTCGTTGATTCACCTCCTTTTTAGTTATCTAATGCCTGTCGATCTCCTTCCTCTGATGGATCCGTGTCGCCTCGTATTATCACAGAATTAGGTGGATAAGGCTCGACGCCTGAATGCTTCAGGGCGTCTATAATGGACGTTGCCGCTCTATCAAAAACCTCGCGCGGCCGTGCTTCATAGGTGTTGATCCAAAAATTGATAGTGACCTTCACGCCTTCCGCGACGAGGTCGGTGACATAGACGTTTGGCTGAGGTTCATCGACGACTCCGTCCGCGAGGATCAAACCGGAACGGATCGCCGCTTTTGCTTCGTCGATGTTTGTTTCATAGCCGAGCATTAAGTTGATGGTCATTCGGCGTTTTGTTCCGGCTCCGCGTATTATGAGCGTTCCCGAATACATATCGCCGTTTGGGATCAGCACGAGCTCGCCATCATCTTTGCGGAGCGAAGTTGCCCGAACGCCGATATGCTCCACTCGTCCTTGTGCCTTATCAATAAAGATCTGATCGCCGATCTTGAATGGCTGCTGCCACAGGATCAATACGCCGGACAGGAGATTGTTGAGGATGTCTTTGGTCGCAAAGCCGATGGCAAACGTGGTCAATCCTATTCCGGCGACGAGATCACCGAAGCCGAATGACGGAATGATGATCGTCAAAGCCGTAAATATGCCTAAAACTGCGATCACGACCACGATGAGACGGCTGAACAGCAACCTCAACCGGGGATCCAGTTTGGCACGTGTGGTCGTCGCCAGGAATAACTTCCTGACAAGCTTTGAAAAACCGTAGAACAGAAGAGCGACCAGCACGCCGGCAATAATAAATGGCAGGCGCTCGACGATGCCGGTCAGAAGACTGTTGATCGATTGCCACGCGACATCAGTGATGTGCGACGCATTGTTTAGAACCCCTGTATTGGCGTTTTGATAGAACATAGTAACTTCCTCGCCTATTTTGATGCTCTATTCGGCATCGCGGCGTTTACTATCTTCCCATAGCCCTTCAATTAAGACTGTCTGCTCGCCTACCCAGAGTTACGGCCTCCCTACATCGAGTAATCAAATACAATATTGCAAAACGCCTTGACGCCGACATCTAGGCGGCTGTCGTCCAGGAAGAAATCCGGCGTATGATGCGGAGCGGCTTGTTTCGGATCTTTCCCTTTCGGCATGCCGCCAACGAAAAAGTAGAACGACGGAGCTTTTTCACCAAAGTACGAGAAATCCTCGGCTCCGGTCACCCAGTCGGCGGCGATCACATTTTCTTTGCCGGCAGCTTTTTGCAGCGAGGGCAGCATCTTCTCGACCAGCGAGGGCGTGTTGTAGGTTACCGGTGCTTTGGTGTCGATCGAAACCTCGACGGTGGCTCCCATGCTTTCGGCAATGCTCTTAGCCGTTTGCCGGATCTTGGCGTGAACGTCCTTTTGCATTCCGCTGTCGAGCGTGCGGATCGTGCCGGCCATTACGAGTTCCTCAGGGATGATATTCTCGCGAACGCCTCCGTTGATGCGGCCGACCGTGATGACGACCGGTGCTTTCGGCAGTTCCGAACGCCGTGCAACGATCATCTGCAAACCCGTGTATATCTGTGTCGCGACGGCTATCGGGTCGATGCCCTCCCACGGATACGCACCGTGCGTCTGCTTCCCTTTCACCTTGATCTCAAACCAATCGCTGGCCGCCATGACCGAGCCGGACTTATATTTGATCTTGCCGATCTCGGTTTGGGAATTGACGTGAATGCCGAATATGGCTTCGATCTTTAGATCGCTCATCACGCCTTCTTTGACCATCAGAGCGGCTCCGCCTTCTTCACCGGCGGGCGGCCCTTCTTCGGCAGGTTGGAAGATGAAGACCACCGTTCCCTTGACCTTCGCCTTCATACCAGCAAGCACCTCGGCGGCGCCCATCAGCATTGCAACGTGGGTGTCGTGTCCGCAGGCATGCATGACGCCGACATTCTGGCCGTTGAATACGGCTTTTTCCTTCGAAGCAAACGGCAGAGCATTGCGTTCGGTCACGGGCAGTCCGTCCATATCCGCTCGCAGAGCGATCACCGGCCCGGGCTGGCCGCCTTTTAGAATGCCGATGACTCCGGTCTTCGCGATGCCGGTCTTGACTTCCATGCCGAGCTTTCTCAAATGATCCTCGACAAACTTCGCGGTCTTGACCTCGCTGTTGCCAAGTTCCGGATACTGGTGAACGTGCCGCCGCCATTCGATGACCTTTGACATTATCCGGGCCGTTGCCGCGTCGATATCCTTGCTCATATCGACAGCAAACATCGCATTTGTAAGCGAAAAAATGGCGAGCACCGCCACCAAAATTCTTTTCATCTGAAGAGCCTCCGTTTGGAATTTAAGAATGCCTAGATTGTAGCGCGGTCCCTGCCAAAATAGCTTGTACGGGGCATCCGGACACATATTTACATTCTCACTGTACAGTCCCAGCCGTCTGGAACCCAATGGCATACCTGTCCCCAAAATCGTCTCACTTACCAGGACAAAAAGAGACGACTTAACTATTTGTCATTACGAGAGTTACGACGATAAATCGTCTCACTTAATAAAACCCTCCACGCAAGTGAGACGGGGCAAAATTCCCCACTTTTGCCTCCATCGCCAGTTTTCTGATGGCGGTACCGGACGATCTACCGAAACAACAAGTCTTCATAAAGCTGGTACAATACAGGTCAAAAGGCACGCATTTATCGATAAGCTACAAGCTTTCGCTGAAAGGATCAGGCCGTGTAAGCAGAAGGTTCGCATGTGGCTATTTTCTCACCCGCTTTTTGGCAGAGGATCTCAAGTCGATCCATTACCCCGCGTTAAAAATCTGTTGACATATATCTCAAAGAGGGATAAAGTCCTCGGCATGTCAATTTAGACGCAATCGTGATGACCCGACGTCACCGAGCCATCACATTCTCGATAACCCATGATCGAGAGAGGAGTGTTGCAGCCTTTTCTCCCGTCTCGCTCCAGGAGGCAAAGAATGTCCATTTAGAAAGTTTAGTAACGATCAGACGTGGGGAGGTCGAAGTGGGAAGCAATCGCCAGTCCTGCAATTCTGCAACTATATCTCCTTACACTTGGAGAATTGCACAATTGCAGGCCTGACCCTATTCTTATGCAAGGATATATCAATTCTAGGGACGTAATCGTTGCTGGTCTTTGTAATCAAGGAGAAATCGACGCTTACAATGTTTCAGATTCTTTGGTACCGCAATATATTTACAATCGGTGTGGGCGAACGACTTTTGTGCCGCCATGTTAAGGAGGGTTAAATGTTGAAGGTAATTTTGCTTTTTGTAGCTGCGAGTTGTGTCTTTTTATCTGCTTGTGTTTCACAAAATGCAGCCGTTAAGCAGAGAAACAGCTTTATGCTTGCGGTGCCAAATGGAGCCGAGGTTCGGGAGGTGAATCCGAGCGATGCCCCAACACTTTTTCAGTATCTCATGGATAGTGATTACGTAGCGATTGCGCTCACGCGAAAAGCTACTGCAATTGGCCAACGTGTAAAAAGTCCTACTCCAAATATGGCCGAATGGATGGTTGGGACGGTGAACCATTTTCATGTCGAAGAACTACTTTTCGCGAAGGAGCAATTTTACTCGCATACCCCGTCGGGCGTGAGTACGACGCGGACATTTGAGACCTTCAAGAAAATGACAGACTGGAAGGAAACATATAAGGAGAATACCCGCTACTTGCTTTTTCTAAAGGAGATATCTAAAACAGACGAGATATTTGTAACCCTAGACCTAGACAAGGAGAAGAACTACTATCGTCCGTATAAAGGAACAAAGTCAATATTCCCCGATACTCCGGATCCGATGCATGGAACAAACAACGTTGGAAGAATCGACCTCAGCACGGATCGGTACGCTGAGTTGATCGAAGCAATAAGACAATTATGCGAAGCTCTAAGTCCAAAAGATGACGATGCAAGAGTTCACAAATTAGAGGCACTCACGAAGTCAGATAATAAAGTCCTCAGCGTAAATGCGAAATATGCGATTGAATATCTGTCCAAGGATAAGCCAGCGGAAAACCCATGAGGAAGAAAAAAAGGGTCAGGCATGCGATATTGCAATTCTCTTCAGTTAAACAAGTTGCATTGCCGAGAATCGCAATATCGCACGCCCTATTCTTCTTAAATTTTTTGGGAGGTGTCATGAAAATTAGTTCTTATGCAACATTGGCGTCCTTTGCTCTAGCTGTAATTTGTTTTCAACTAGTGGTATGTGCAGGAGCAGTTGCGCAATCGAGTCCTATCAAAGTATCTATCGACACTAAAAACGGCCAACATACCTTTAAACCCGGCGAGCAGATTATCCTGATTATTACGGTGGAAAACATTAGTGATTCCGCCGCCGCGTTACCGCAGACCTGCGCTGCACTTGATTGCGATACACTTGATAACGAGATATCTCTGACTGATGCAAGCGGCGATTCGCCACCAATGACCGCCCTGGGAAAGAAGATCACGAGCGTCTCAAGTTTGGGCCCGCGTAGAGCATTGCGATTGCAACCGGGAGCGAGCAAACAAATCAATTTAGATGTATCGCAATTATATGATCTATCGAGCCCTGGTAAATACGCGATCTCGGTCAGCCGGTTCGTGCGCAGCCCTCGGGGTAAGGCCAAGTCGAATTCGCTTACGGTCGTAATCCGATAGAGAATGGGAAAAAGAATGGGGGTCAATCAAAAGAAGAAATGTGAGGAAATGGGGTCATCTTTGACTGCAGCCCCTTATCTTGTTCTCCGGTGTTTTTCCGCATGCTAAACGGAGGACGAAATGAAATCCAAATTTTTTCTGTTTTTATGCCTTGCCGGTTTACTTTTCGTTTACGTAAGCGAAAACCCACACATGCGGGCTAGATCGCAATCTGAGACCGGCTCAAATAATCAGGGTAAAACAAAGTTCTATCCCTCTGCCTATTATGAAGATGAACAACTGGTCGAAAAATTGATCAAGAACAGAAACATAGACCAGCTGCTACAACTCGCATACAGTCTAGAGAAAAAATACGAGACGGAAAGCGAACCGTCTTCCCAATTGCTTTCACGCATCGCTAATGCGTTATCGAGTTACGACTTCGGAGATAACCGCCAGTATCTCTATTCCGAGGAGATAGCAAGAAGACTTTTGTCGAGAGCTGACGAGATACCCATTGAAATAGAATTTGCCATGGTACGCCAGCTAAGTAGTGACATTAAATATGTTCATCAACTGGCGCCTGTTTCGGAATGGCCCCTGGATCGAGCCAAGAGAATTGCCTTCCTAATTCACCTTGACAAAAGAATTGCTGGAAAAATTGAACGCGGTTTTGATTTGAGTTCGAAAAACAACCGGCCTCAAGCGAATTTATGTCCCGGGGCCAAGTACCTGTGCGGTATTCGCCCCGAAGACGTAAAGGAGTCCGATTTAAGGGAAAGATATCGCGAGGCTTTAGAACTAAATAAAATTAAAGGCGAAAAGTATAACCTTCAATACAAAATCCATCAGATAGATAGTGAAATGCCCCGATTTATTGATAAATTCTTGATCTCACTTTATAGCAAGCCCCCGTTTGCCAATTCGGAGCTTGTGAACAACCTTACAGAGTTAAAGATTACCGGTCCCCGCCGTGACGCAATAATCCGCTCGGTAGTTGCCGCCTATGATGAGATTCGCTCCCAATAAGTCGTCCCAACAAAATCCGCATGTAGATCTCATTTTTTCCGAACGTACATAAAGTCGAAAGTCGTCGTCCAGGTTTTGCCTTCGTCGGTGGAACGTTCGCCGTGTTGGCGGACGTTGCCGTTTGGTTGTTTTGAGAAGGTCATGCGACCGATCGCCTTTTTGCCGTTGAATATCGTGTCGGAATCGAGCACCATCTTGCCATCGACGATGCCGCCGATGTAGTGCGTAAAGGTTCCCTTGTCATCGACCCAGGTCTGGTGCCATTTTTTGTCGGTGGTGTTGAAGATGTTAAAGCTCTTACCGGACGAAACCGGCGTCGACCAATTCTCGAAGATAATGCACTGCCCTAGGATCAGCTGAATACTGCTCGAGCCGACCGTCACGCCCTGCGTATTCCTGGCGTCCCAGTCGCCGATCCAGAAGTCGAACTCACGAAACGCCGGACTCGCCTTGCACGGATTAACGGCCACATCGTGCCTTTTTACAAGATCGATAAACTTCGCTTCCGTCTTGATCGCAGCAAAATCAGTCTCGCTATTCAGCGAATCGGGTGAGATACCGCCGAGAGCTATACTCTTTTCGAGCGTCTCGTAGGCTTTGTCTTTGCTGTTGTTTCTAGCGTAGGCACGGGCAAGGGCGAGACCGAAAACGGGGTTTGGCGTGGTGGTGAAAACCGTCTCGAGCTGAGTCTGAGCGGTCGCGTTGTCGCCGGCACCGAGCAGCGACATTCCATAGCGATAGCGAGCCCCGGCATTCGTTTCCTCGGCCTTGACGATCTTTTCGTAGGCCGCGGCGGCAGCTTTCCAGTCCTGCTTCTGAAATGCTTCGTTCGCCGCGGTACGCATCTCGGGCGTGATGCTCTGGCCGAGAGCCAGGCTCGTAAACATCAACAAGGCAAGAAGAACACATCCTTTCATCATAAAAAACTCCTGCTGTGTGTATTTGCCTCTCAGATGCACAGAGTTACCAAAACCGTTGTCGCAGGCACGCCAAAAATTAAGGCTTCATCGCCTTTTCTTTTTCCGTGCAGCCGTTCGGGTCCATGGTCGATGCTCCGCCAGCGATCTTCCAGCCGGCGTCGGTGCGAACGAGGTTAAATTGGTTGATGCCGCAATGCGAGCGCTTGCCTTCGGAAAAGAAGACATAACGCCCCCAAACCATCGCCCAATCGCCGTCGATCTCGACCTTGTGGTCGTACATCACCTCTTTAACCGCTCCCGGTTTTGTAAAAAACTTGGTAAATTGCTCACCATTTATATTCGACACCCGGCTCTTGCCATCGCGGCCCTTTTGAACCGCAACGAGCTGATTTTCGGGCGTACCAGTTGCCAGGATCGCAGCCGCATTCGCCGCCGCCATACCATCGAACAGTGCCTGAACGACGCCGAGAACCGCCGTTTTGTCATCAGCCTTTTGCGCGAACGAGTTGGTTGTAAATACAAGGACGGCCATTGCCGCGATGGTTATTATTTTTTTCATATTCTTACCTTTTTAGGATAAACAAGATCTATTTGTGCGAACCCGCGATCATTAGCCTTGGCAAAGCGACGGTAGATGATTCGCGGCTCAGACACCGGCGACCGCGATTCCGTCCGGAGCCGCACCTGGAGTTGCGGTGCCTGTGATGGTCATTTTTTCGAGGTCTATCTTTAGCACCTGATCGACACCGGGCGAAGCGGGATTTGGCCGTCCGGCTGTGACGAAGAGCGTTTTGCCGTCTGCCGAGAACGCGACGCCGAGCGGCAGATTGTCGAGCTTTAGCCGCTTAACTTCCTTTCGCGTCACCGCATCGATAACAAGGATCTCGCTCGTCGGCAGCATGGTGCAGATGACATATTTGCCGTCCGGCGTGAAGCGGACGCGATACGGGCGGCCCTTGATGTCGATCTTTGCGACCGATTTTGCGGTCGCGAGATCGACGACCTCGGCCATTCCTTCGACATTCAAGCCTACCCACACTTCCTTTCCATTCGGTGACAGGTCGATAGCCTCAGGCTGTTTGCCGACGGGGATCTGTACGATCTGCGACGGCCCGGGCGGTGCGGTCTGAGTGAAATTGAATACCGTGACGCTGTCCGAGCCGATATTTGCGGTGTAAAGCTTCTTTTGATCGGGTGAGACGACGACCATGTGCGAGCCGTTCTGGCCGGTGCCCATTATCCAGTCGACCTTGTTCGAAACCGTGTCATAGCGGGCTATCGCACGATTGACCTCAGCCGTGAAATAGAGCTTCGTGCCGATCATGTGCAAGCCATGCGGCCGTAGAAGCGGCGCCAGATCGACACGCCGGGTCTCTTTCGCGGTAGCTATATCGATGACGGAAATTGAGCTTCCGGGCCCTTGAGTGCCGCCATAATTGGCAACATATGCGGTCTTGCCATCCACCGACAAAACGACCTCATGCGGGCCATCGCCGACCGGCACTTTACCCGTTGTTTTCATCGTCACGGGGTCGATGATCGACATCGAAGCATCGCCCTTGTTCGTGACGACCATCACGGGCTTTACCGGTTGGGCAAAGACGGAGGTTGCCAAAAAGGCGATGATCAGGCTAGATATCGAGATAGCTGTTCTTGTTTTCATAGTATTTGGGGGTTATTACGTAACTGACCAGAAAAGGTTTTCGTTCATTTTGAGCCTTGATGTGATATTGTCGCACGATGGAATTGAACCACTACGTCCTCGCGGTTTTCGCACCATTGCTGATCGTGGTCGGCGTACTTGGCTTTCTCCTTCCTGAGAACAAAAGCCTGACGAGCGGTGCACCAGCGTACAACATCTTTCATATCGTGTTTGGAATTATCGGCCTCGTAATTCTGCTTGCGGGAAACGAAGCCTGGACGCGGGCCTTCAATGTTGGCTTCGGGGTGATCGATCTATATCAGGCTGTTGCCAGCTTTGCGGGCCTGTTTCCAAAAGCCCTCTTTAAATGGAAACGCGCCGATGATGTTCTACACATCGTTATCGGCGCGTTCCTGGTCATTGTTGGGGTATTTTACTAGTTCGTGTAACCTGGGATAGGTTTATATTCCGGCACCTTACTCACATCCTGATCGTCAGGATCGGCAATATCCTTTCTGACGAGCAAGACAAGATTTACGCCCGGCCTGAGCGGATAAACGCCGGCATATTTATAGTGAAGAGCGTAGCGCTGATTCATAGCGGCATCCTGATCCGTTTTCTTGGCGACGATCATTTCGGCGGTGTTCGCATCTACAAGGGTGCCGTGGAAATTAGCCTTGAAAGGTGCCAGATACCACGTCAGCGGCCAATAGTCAGGCGAAACGATCTCTACCGTTGCATCCTTGCCTTTACCGCTCTTTACGGCGTAACGATCGATCTCGGCGACCAGATCCAGCAGGCCACGCCGCGTGTGAGCATAAACGTACGGCATATCTTCGTCGTCGTAACGGACGAAATTATGCTGATACATCTGGTAAGACAACAGACACGTGCCCACAACCGCGAGAGCAACCGAAGCGTATTTCTGATTATTACTGCCCGAGGTAAACATTTGCCCGATGCCGTAACCGGCGGCGATACACATTGGCAGCAAAAAACTGAGAGCGAGCCACGGCGTTTTGTACGGAATGATCGAATATGCAAGCAATAATCCCAGCGCCCAAAAGCTGATGAACATCGCGACACGATGCTTGCCCTTCATCACCGCGATCAGGCCGCCAAGGACCGATAAGATCATTATCGGAGCCTCGATCTTCAAGCCCCACTTAATGTATCCGAAAAACCCGTTCTGCGTGTGGTCTTTATTTCCGGTCTTGGTCCATATCGCATAAGCCTCAAATGCCCGCCAGAAAAACCCTTCGCTATAGGTAAAGAACGAAGTGAAGAAAAGCATGCTGACGTAGATAAACGTCACAGCCATCGCTGCACAAACCGCTATCGTACCGGCATTCTCTCTCATCGCCCGCAGAAAATTCTTCCAGGTAGCTTCGACAGGTTCGATGAGATCTGTTGTATTCGACCTTCTCAGATCCGAAAGGAACAGTCCCCAGGCCGCGACCGCACCAACCAGTAGAAATATGACAGCGTAAAATGCGAAACTCTCCGCTGGCTTATTTACCGGGAAAAATGTGTCCGAAAGCCACTTGCCGCCGTCGGCCAGTGATTCGCGTTTCATCATGGCGACGACGACGATCAGGCCGTGTACGCCGAGCAGGATGGTGAACCAATTTTTAACAAAGACCTGGCTTTCGCGTATCTGTTTCCACGCCCAGACGCTGACACACGCGATCGCCATCGTACCGAGCGTGATAAATGCGGTCTCCTTTGTGCCAAAAAACAATGACACCGACGCAGCCGCCAATATCAGATACATCGGCCTGCCCTCGTCCCACGCGAGCAGTTTATTGATCAGGAAATAGACCGCCACCGCCGCCGCCAGAAAGAAAGCAATGCGAAACGCTAAAAGGGCTCCTTCGTTATCGCCGCCGACAAACTTGGCAAACGTTATCGCCATCGGCGAAAGTGCCGTAAACAGCAGCACCGACATCCAGGCGACAGCTCCGGGGCCGGCCTTTCGTTTTTCTATAAAGAAAAGTACCGACAGAGCGACGGCCAGGCTGAGAAAAACGAAGAATATCTCGTGGATAAAGTATCTCGAGATGAACACCATTCCCGGCGAAAGCGCGACAAACAGCGCGGCTATCAGCGTCCCGACCGTGCCGATATAACGCCTCAAATAAAGCGTCAAAACGACCATCAGCACACCAAATATCGCCATGCTGACACGAACCGGAACCGTCTCGAGGCCAAAAACCTTAGCAAACGCTACCGAGATGTAATAGAGCGTCGGGCCGTGGTAGTTTGCCGGATCGTACTTGTAGATACCATCCTTGAACAGCGTGGTCAGGAAAAAGCCGTTTACGCCCTCGTCATGGTGAAAAGGCTTTAGAGCCAGCATGAAAAAGCGTAAAAATGCCGACAGGGCGATTATCGCCGCCGAAAACCCGAGCCACACATTATCGCGCTCCAGCGTGGCGAGAACAGGCTCGGTGGAAGGAGTTGGAGGGTTTTCGACCTTAGTCGGCTCGGTGACGATGTCGGTCTCTGCCGTAACGGCCTCGGGGGTGATTTTCTTCTTCTTAGCCATCTGCAAAAGTTATTTTATCTTGTAAACGCGATACTGACCTGACTCGGCGAGTACAGGAAACTTCTTGAAATATTCTTCGTTTGCCTTGAGCGTATTCCGCTCTTCAGGCGATATCAGGACGTAATTAACATTATATTTCGCCAGCAGAATATCTGCTACGCCGCCGCCCTGATAGATCTGTTTGACTTCGGCTTCACGCGGATAATAGTCGATGCCGTGCGAAGAAAGATGTCCGCTGTAGCGCATAACGGACTGGCGTCCCGTAAGCACTACGGCAGAATTAAAGGTCGGTGCATTGAGAAACACTGCCTTAGGGTCGGTTTTACTCTTGATCTGGTCGGCGATCTTGACCGCGTCAGCATCAAAGACGCCGTATTTTATCTGTCCCGAAACAGTTCGCCAAACATCCAGTGAACCCGAAAGTATCAGGACAGCAAAACAAACTCCGGCTGCGACCCGCAAAGCCTTGTTCTTTTCCCATGCCCACGCCAGAGCTAAAGCTATCAAGGGCAGCGAACCCGCGAACCAGTATATGAGGATCTTGATATTATCCCATTCCCACGGTGCGAGCTTGGCGGAGTTTGAGATGATGAAAAGAAAAAAGAACGGCACGTAAAATAGAACGAGAGCCGTCGCCACCGGCCTTTTCGTTTCACCTTCGGTATGGACACGCGTTTGGCTGCCGACCAGGTAAACCCAGATCCCGGCCGCCAATACCGGAAAGACAAGGCCGGTGTTCGTAAACCAAAACCAAACGAAACCAGTTTGCCGCTTGTCCCAACCAAAGAACCACTCAAAAAACTTGGTCGATTCGGTAGCAGTTCCGGTCATTAACCACACAAGTTCTGGGATGGCTATGACCGCAGTTCCTATTCCAAAAGCGATCCAATCGAGCCATTTTGACGGCCGCATCAGAAACAGAAACGCGGTAACGATGAAAAGCACAACTAGGCTGTGCATGTGGATCAGCGGCAGCGTGCCGGCGAGCAAACCGACCATAAATGCCGCGACCGGCAATTTTCGCTTCGCCGCGGTGTCTTGTTCGGGCTCATCTTGTGTAGGTTGAGGTTTGGCCTCACAGGTGAACACTTTCCAGAGATAGCCGAGCACAAGCAGCGTCAATGGCATGCCGAGCAGCAAACTCCGCTGGGTCATAAACAGGACCACGAGCGAATTTCCCCATCGGTACTTATCATTTATCGTGTAGTCCTTTGGAATATTCATCAGGAAGTCATACAGGCCTTTTCCCGATGCCGAAAGATCGTCGCCCATCCACCAGAAACCTAGTCCGCCGCTAAGGAACAGCAATACCGGAGCAAATCGGCCCGCCAGTTTGCTGCCCGTAAGGGTTACGACAAAACTCTCCAGGATAACGAAGAGCGAGAACGCCCAGGCAACATTGAGGACGAACATCGCATTGATAACATCGGCCCCTAATTTAACAAAGCACGCACTCAGAAGATCGGCGACAAACGGATATGTATATTTGGCTCCTGCCCACGAAGGATTAACGACCGGGAAATTATTAGCCTCGGTAAAGCTAAATATCGTACCGAGATGATAGGGAAGATCGCCGAGATTCTGCGAACCGCCGGTATGAATGCCGCCGTTCATCATGAACATCGTCTTGTCGAAAAAGAGCCAGAACAGGAGCAAAAACCCCGCGTAGTAGGCAAAATGCCTGATCTTTTTCGCGTTTGCTCCTTGCAGAGTCCCTTTTGCCCTGGCCCAGTCGCGGAGGAAATTTTGACGGTGATCTGGCCGCTGTAAGATAACCAAAGGCAGCAGCGTCACGACGAGGGCCGCAATTAAAACCGGAATGCTGAAGCCGGCGACGGAAGCGAACAAAAATGACGCGATGCCAAAAATAGCGGATCCGATCACCGTTCCAGCTGAAAGCCGCCAAAGCATCGGCCTTTCTCTGGCCACCAAATATGTCAGAGCCATTCCCCCGAGGGCGAGCAGAGCTATCAGGATCAGTGAGATAAACATAATTTACGCGTGCCGGACTTCTGATAAGTTACTTTAATTTGGGCATAAAACACAATTTTACTCGGCGTTTTGAAGCGAAACGCGGCTTCGCCAGCGACACGTACTTTGAAGTAAAATCTACCATCGATGCTCGTCTATCTCGGCCCAAATCCATACTTTCCCGAAGGCACGCTTTTCGATCTCGACGACACGCCGGAATTGACGCTGCCCGACCGCGGCGACGGCACGCCGGCAATCATAGATCGCATGGGCTCAATCGTTTGTCCGCCTTTCGCCGAGAATATCCCGCCCGGCCAATGTCCGGTCGTTGTAACTTCATACGCGATCGGCGAAAGGCTCGAAGATATCGCGAGGATAAAAGTCGATGAATCGATCCATTTTCAGGTACTCGTTATTCCGCAAAGCGTTGTGTCTATTCTCGTTAACGACCGTGTGAGATCGGTCGAGGTAGACAGCTATTTTCCGTCGGCAAACGGCGACGAAACCGAGTACCGCTTCCACATCAGCCACCTGCAGCCTGGGTTTTATGAGGCGATGATAAAATTTGCAGACGGTTCGACCGGGCGGCTGACCTTCATTAAGTTCTTCCCGCCAAGATTCTCGGCCGGATATCCGGGCATTCGCAATGACGAGCGTCAGATCGTGCCTCATGAAGTGGTAAATAATGTCTCAGTCACCGCCAACGAATCCGAAATCCTAAACAAAGCCCTCGAACTCGCGACCGAATGGGGCGAGAACTTTCGCAAACCCATCCACGACCGCATCCGCGTTTTCTATCCCGAACTCGACGACGACGAGATCGACCATCTGACTACGCTCGCCCGTGAAGCTGAGTCATTCATCTATTCACTGGGCGAAAAGGAATGCCGCGGCGAGATCGGAGAGCATGACATAACGGCCGTTGCCGCCCGCGAGTACACATGGATCAACCAGCAAAATGCGAGTAGGCTGGCGGGCATCGCGATGTATTACGCCCGGCGATAGCTGTCGCCGCCAAGGCAATTTCGTTTTCCAACCGAACAATTGTAAAATCAAAGTTTTTGAAACGGGACGGAAGACGCTCTTATGTTACAAGCTGGAATAGTTGGGCTGCCCAACGTTGGAAAATCGACACTTTTTAATGCACTGACGGCGCAGGAATCGGCGCTGGCGGCTAACTACCCTTTTGCAACGATCGAACCGAACGTCGGAATGGTCGCCGTACCCGACGAACGCCTTGCCGTACTGGAAAAGCTGAATAAAGCTCAGAAAACGGTGCCGGCGATGGTGGAGTTTCTGGACATCGCGGGATTGGTTCGCGGAGCGTCGAAGGGTGAAGGTCTCGGTAACCAATTTTTGGCGAATATTCGCGAGACTCACGCCGTTATTCAGGTTGTTCGCTGTTTTGACGACGACAATATCATCCACGTCGAAGGCTCGGTCAACCCGATCCGCGATATCGAGACGATCCAGATCGAACTCGCTCTGGCTGATCTGAACTCCGCCGAAAAACGGCGCGAGAAAGCCAACCGCGCGATAAAGGCGTCGGGTGATAAAACTGCAAAGCTGGAAGTAGAAATCCTCGACAAGATCCAACCGCTCCTCGAAGAAGGCCGACCGGCTCGTGCCGCCGACCTGACCGCCGACCAGCGTGCCCAGCTCAAAACCTGGTTCTTCCTCTCGACCAAACCGACGATCTACGCCGCCAACGTCGATGAAGCATCGCTCGCTGATCCAGACAGCAACCCGCACGTTCAAGCCGTCAAGAAACACGCCGCCAGCGAAAATGCCGATGTCGTCGTCATCTGTGCCAAGCTCGAAGCCGAACTCGTCGCCCTCGACGCCGAGGAACGTACCGAATATCTCAAAGACCTCGGCCTCTCATCCAGCGGCGTCGACGAACTGATCAAGGCCGCATATCACATGCTCGGCCTGATGTCGTTTCTCACCGCCGGTGAAAAAGAAGTGAGAGCCTGGACGATCCCGATCGGAACTAAAGCCCCACAGGCCGCCGGCGAGATCCACACTGACATCGAACGCGGCTTCATCCGCGCCGAGATCGTCAGCTACGACGACCTCGTCGCCTGCGGCTCACGCAAAATTGCCCTCGAAAAAGGCCTCGCCCGCGTCGAAGGCAAGGAATACATCATGCAAGACGGCGACGTGGTGGATTTTAGGTTTAATGTGTAGTTCTTAACAGGGATAAAAAGGATGAAGAGGATAGGAAATCTAGTAGCTGACCATGCACCGCCCTCTTTATCACCTTTATCCCCTTCATCCCTGTTAATTCACTCCTACAAATCTTGTAGCCTGCATCGGATCCAAATGATAAAATCCTCTCATGCGTGATCGTGACCTGAACGACAACAGATCGGATATGCCGGAAATGGCTATCATTCGGCGGATGCGTTCGCGGCGGTCTTTTAGGGTTGAGTCGGCTGAGGCTATTTATTTTGATGTTGCTGCGTTTCGGCTCGATCGGAAACTTGGGATCGCAGAACATACTGCGGTCGAACGCAATTTAAGGGTCGTCAGTGCCTGGCCTGAGATACTTTATTCGGAATGAGAGCTTTTTGTTTCATTTTCATCGTTTATATCGTGATGCTTCTGACTCAGCCGTGTCAGGATATGATCGCGATATTTGACAGTCAAAATGGCCTGGGTTCATCGGTCGCAAGCATCGATCAGCAGCAACCGAATTCCGAGGAGCCAGCGGACGATTGTTCACCGCTTTGTTTTTGTTCGTGCTGCAGCCTTTCGGTAGCAGACCGTTCGATGTCAAAATTTTCGGTCGAGACTGTCCAGACGGTTTCATTTTCCGCGGTTCCTAGTGAATATATTCCGCCCGCGACATCCACCTTTCAAAACTCCATCTGGCAGCCGCCAAAAGCTTAGTCAATAAACCATACCCGCGCCCATTTTTCGACTCGATTCGTGTGATCCGAGCGAATAACCCGTTGTTTATTGACCTAAAAACTTAAGGAGTTTATGTACAAAGCAGTATTATTTCTCGCCGTCTTTTTGACGGCAAATATCGCGTTTGCCCAGAGCGGGAACGCGATAAAGATCGTCGTTAAGAATAACGACACCAAAGCAGCGATCGCCGAGGTCGATATCACCGTCAATGACATCAAGGCAAAGACCGCCGCCGACGGACGAGCAGAACTCAAAAACATCCCAGACGGCGAGCAGACGATCCACATCTCGTCACCGGGATACGACAGCGTGGAACTAAAGCTGACATTTCCGCTCGTCGATCTGTCAGAGCGAATAGTCTTCCTCGAACTTCACAATGAGGTCGGCGAAGTCACGATCACCTCGACCCGCACAGGCCGTGAGATCGAGGCCGAACCGACCCGCGTCGAGGCGATCGACGAAGAAGAGATCGACGAAAAAATAAACATGCGGCCCTCGAACGTCTCGATGGTCCTGCATGAGAGCACCGGAATTCAGGTGCAGCAAACCTCGGCGACCTCGAATTCGCAGAGCGTCCGCATTCAGGGCCTCGACGGGCGTTACACGCAGATATTGAAGGACGGCTTTCCAGCGTATGGAGGTTTCTCGGGCAGCCTTAGCCTGCTCGAGATCCCGCCGCTCGATCTAAAACAGGTCGAGGTCATCAAGGGCCCAAGCGCGACTTTGTTCGGCGGCGATGCGATCGCGGGAGTGGTCAATTTTGTCACCAAAAATCCTTCGGATGAACCGGTTACGACTTTGATATTCAATCAGACATCCGCGATCGGGACGGATGTTTCTGTCTTTAACTCACAGAAATTCAAACGGTTTGGCTACACGCTGCTCGGCTCGACGAACTATCAGAAAGAATATGACGTCGACGACGACGAATTCACCGAGCTGCCGAACACAAAAGCTTTTGGCATCACGCCGAAGCTGCTTTTTTATCTTGGCGACAGGACGACACTGACGGTCGGCAATTCGTTCTCGTTTCAAAACCGAAAAGGCGGCGATGTTCTTGCTCTTCGCGGTCAACCGAACGCTCTGCACACCTATTTCGAGGAAAACGAATCGCTGCGCAACGTCACGACGTTCAACCTCGATCATCAGTTCGACGACGGCGGACGGCTTTTTGCCAAGCAGAGTTTTGCGGTATTCAGCCGCGAGTTGACCACGCCGAGTTACCGGTTTGACGGCGGGCAGTTCAATTCGTTTACAGACATTTCCTACGCACGTGTGGTCGGGAAACACGCGTTGGTCTTTGGGGCTAGTGCAATTTACGACCGCTTTCGCGAGAATTCCGTCGGAAATCCCTCGCCCCGCGACGAAACGCGCTCGTACGGCGGGTTTTTCGTTCAGGACACGGTCGATCTGACGGACAAATTCTCGCTCGAAGCAGGGTTTCGGCTCGACAAGGCTAAGGATTACGGTACTTTCGCACTACCGCGCGTCTCGGTGCTTTATCGATTTATAGATAACTTCACAACACGTATTGGATTCGGTCTGGGATACAAAACGCCGACGATGTTTACCGAGGAAGCCGAAACGCTCCTGTTCAGAAACGTCGCGAGCGTGGGAAACGATTTAAAGGCAGAAAGAAGCAAAGGCGGCACGCTCGACTTCAATTATCGCGGTACGGTCCGCGAAGCATTCACGTATTCGATCAATCAGATGTTCTTCTACACCGACATCACCGATCCGATCATCTTACGGCCCGATGCACAGAATATTTACAGATTCAGTAACTCAAATTCGTCCGTGATCAGTAAGGGCATCGAGTCCAACGTCCGCCTCGGCTACGGCGTGGCAAAGCTTTTCGTCGGCTATACGCTCACCGACGCGAAAGCCGGATACCTCACCGGAACGCGACGACTGACACTGCTGCCGAAGCATAAGGTCAATTCGTCGCTGGTGTTCGAAAAGCACGAAAGCTACAAATTCGGTGCGGAATTCTACTTCGCAAGCCGCCAAACGCTCGACGACCGCTCGCTGACCCGTTCGACGGCGGAAGTGGGCCTGTTTGGCGAGAAAACGTTCGGCAAGATCAGCCTGTTCATCAACGGCGAGAACCTGACCGACGTTCGCCAGGGCCGCTACGGCCCCGTCGTCATTCCGCCGCACACGGACTCGACCTTCGCCGAGATCTACACACATCTCGAAGGACGAGTTTTTAATGGCGGGATCAAGGTAAGATTTTGACTTCCGGTCGATGTTGCCGAGGTGATAGTGAGGTCGATCTAACGGTCGACCTCTCTTCATTTCAGCCGACGTTACATGCCAACTGAATCCGAGGTCTCCTTTCAAGCGAATTACCTTAACATTCGCCTACTTTTTGGCTAACCAGAACAGCACTGCTTCAAGGGTATTTTCACGGGGGTTCTCATGTTCAGATCATCTTCATCCGTACTATTTTTCGGCCTCACCGCCACCATCCTACTTTTTACGTCGCCGGTATTTTCTCAATCAACCCGCCTCCTGCAAGGAACGGTTGTGACGCCGCAATATGAGTTTGTCGCGGGTGTCATTATCGAGGTGGATGCGGTCGGTAAGAAGCTGAATACGGTCAGCGATGGAGAAGGACGATTTTCCATCACGGTTCCTGAAGGGCCATTGATCGTGAACTTTACAGGCAAGAATATTGCTGCAACAACTTTAAACCTGTCAGCATCGGACAAAATCGACTCGATCCAGGCCAAGATCACTTATCGCATTGCCCCCATTAGCGAGAGCGTGACGATCCGGAACGACGCTCTTACGCCGGAGATCGAGACGCGGAATGACGCGATCTATAAAAACAGCCTCTTCAGCCGCGACGATCAGCTGATCCAAACCTTAAACGCGGGCATCAATGCCGGCCAACACGAAGGCGGCGGGAAGTCGCTCGAGATTCGTCGATACGGATTTAATCTCGATCACGGCGGCGTTGGCGGCGGACTGAAGATCGTCGTGGACAATCTACAGCAGAATCAAGGAACGCAGGGCCACGGACAAGGCTATCTAGGAGCTTTGAAATCATTCTCGCCCGAACTAGTAGAAACTGTTTCGATCATCAACGGCCCTTTCTCGGCCGCGTATGGTGATTTCTCCGGTCTGGGCGTCGTGCAGATCACGCAGAAGGAATCTCTGCCGGATGTGTTTACGGCACGCATTCAGGGCGGATCGTTCAACACTTTTCGTGGTTTTTTCTCGGCCTCGCCGTCATGGAGGAATGTCGATTCGTTCATCGCCTACGAGCCGAGCTACACCGACGGCCCATTTATCAACCCGCTCAAATACCGCCGCGACAACGTTTCAGGCAATCTTACCTACAAGTTTGACGATAAACGGGCCATCGGATTCAAATTCAATTTCGGTCGAAATGATTTCACCTCATCAGGTCAAATACCGCTTGATCTGGTCGAAAGCGGTGAACTCGATCGTTTTGGTTTCATCGACCCTGAGAATGGCGGCCGCGTTAAACTCGGCAGCGGAGCCGTATATTTCCGTCGAGAATTCGCCAGCGGTGCGACATTCAAGGCCGACGCATTTGTTGCTCGTTCGCTATTCGATCTTTATTCCAACTTCACCTTCTTCACCGCCGATCCGGTTTACGGAGACGAGATACAGCAGCACGATTCGCGTTTACAGGAAGGCGTTAATTTTCAGTTTCTACAGCCGTACAAGGCTTTCGGTTCATATTCATTTCTTACTGCCGGAGCCAATTTCCACCTGAATCAGATAAATGTCGGCCTGTATCCGACGGATGCGCGTGTGCCGAATCGAAAATTCCTCCCCGGCAATTTAGCAAATCCTGACGTTTTGTTTACCTCAGCCAATGCCGATGTGAATAACTACGCAGGCTACGTGCAGAACACGATGGCGTTCTATGACGGCCATCTGCGTGTCGATATGGGGCTGCGTTTCGACCGGTTCTCATACGACGTCAATGGGTTTGAGCTAAGCGACGTAAGAACCGATCTGGTGGGAAAACAGAGCGAAGGCAAATTTCAACCGAAGCTGTCCGTCGCCGTTTCTCCGTTTGATAAACTGCCGATCACATTTTACGCAAATTACGGTCGAGGCATCTCGTCGCAGGATGCCCGTGGTGTTATCCGCGAGCCAAGTTCGCCCAAGCTGGCGACGACGGATTTTTACCAGACCGGAGCGTCGTACAACGGATCGAGGGTTTCCGCAGTTTTCAGCAGTTTTTTGATCGACCGCTCAAATGAACAGGTCTACATCCCCGACGACGGCAGTATAGAACTCGCCGGACGGTCGCGTTCCTACGGTTTCGAGGCGAGAAACTCGATCCGCATTACGAGAAACCTCAGCTTCAACGGGGGATTTACTAAGGTCGTAAAGGCTTTCTTCCGAGACGAATTCACCTCGACAGGCGAACGCGTCATCGTCGACAGTTCGCCGCACCTCGTCGCAAATGCGGGCTTTGTTCTATCAGAACTTCGCGGCTTCACGGCATCGATCGCCTGGCGGCACATTTCAAATTACCGTCTCGATGCCGAGGACAGAACTCTGCGTGCCGCCGGTAACGACGTTGTCGATTTCACACTCTCAAAACGCCTCCGCCGGTGGGTCGATCTGAACTTTTCGATAGATAATCTGCTTAACAAACGCTATTTCGAAACGCAAAACTTCTTCGAATCACGAACGTGCCAGACGTGCGATCTGGAAGAACGAATACACGCCACGCCGGGCTATCCGTTCACCGCAAGCGTCGGGCTTACTTTCCGGTTTGGGGCTAAAAATTAGTTCCCTGGATTGATTCTCCGAACCAGAAAGCGACGCCAGAATTTGGAACTGACGAAAAACAAAAGAAAGCCTGAGAATAGCGTCACGATCCCTAATGCCGAAAAGCCTCGCAACAGGTAATTGTTGATATTGTCACGCTCCTGAAAATCCATCGTGTGCAGCATCCACAAGAAATCGAATATTCGCCAGCTTCCTGTTCGAAACGCACCTATCTGGCCGGTCTGTGCTGACAGATAGACCGTCAAATTGTCCGTATTCTCAAACGAAACGGCCCACGCGGGGAGAGGTTTTTCGCGGTATTCGTGATGCCCCCCAACGTTCACTTTCGTTATGTATTCAACGCTCTTTACTGGTTGCGGCGACCTCAAAGCCTCAGTCGCGATCCGCTTCGCCTCGTCTTCTGTTAGGGCCGCTCTGATCTCGCCGGTTACCGCGTTCGCGACAGCAAGTTCTTCGGAACCATCATTTGTCCGATAGCCGATCTCATAATGCGATGCACCGAAAAGATCGATCAACCTGATCTTCGATATTGAATTAGCCTGTCCTGATGCAAGCAGACTCTCTGCCGCCGTCTGCGGCGAAATCAATGGCTTATCAAATTTGATCGTATGCTCGCTCTCGTTGCGTAGATGGTCGCCACGGATCTCTTTGATATTCGTCCAACTAAAATACAGCCCGCCTGCCGTCCACATTACGAACTGAATGCCGATAAAAACTCCTAGATACCGGTGCGTTTTCCGGATGTAATGCTTGTAGTTTCGTCGCTTCATAACCCGGTCAATGCTTGTGGCTTTCATTGCGTTTCAGGCCTTTCTGGATATCGTTGCGGACGTAACTAACGACCTCCTTGATCTGCTCGGGTGTCAGCTTGTCGCGGAAAGCGGGCATTTCTTTATCTTTTTTCTTACCTTTTCCGTCGCTCACTGTCTTGAGAAAGTCTGCCTCTGAATGATCGAGAGCGTGGCCCGCCGTCAGTGGAATGCCCTTCTCGGCACCTTCGCCAGTTGCTCCATGACATTCAGCGCAATTAGTCTTGTAAATCTCCGAACCATTCAATACCGCGACCTCGCCGATCTTGGTAAATTTCGTATAAACAACCGTAGATCCGGTCCTTAGTATCTCGAACTCCACCTTGTCACCGACCTGAATACTGCCGAGCAACTCGTGATCGGACACCATTTCGTTCATCTCCATCGGAGACATATAGCCGGGTATCTCTTCGTGATCTACCGTAACTCGATCTGCGTCGATGTCGATCGATTTAACGACGCCGACCGATTTGTAGGTTTGCCTGTCTACTAGCCTAGCGCCATTAGAATTTGTCAGGTTATTCGTCGTTCCCGTATTCGAGCAACTGATGCTCATAGCAGTAGCGACAAAAATAAACGATGCGATCAAACTAAATCTAATTTTCATTTTGATGTCTTAGGTCCTAATTAAATGGTGTCAGGGCTTACCGGAAGCCCAACAAAGCAATCCTCTAATGTCCGAGGGTTTGCCGACAAAAACACTGGTTGAGTTTCTAATTAGGCGAAAGGAGGGCCGCGCGGAACTAGCGTGGTGAGAACAGTGGAATGAACAGAGGCTGTATGAGAAAAGTAAGAATCATCCGCGAGCGGTGTCGGCGGCCTCGGAGACGCATCTAGCGACAACGCGATTGAACCAACGACTGGAGGATCGAGGTTCACAATGCTCGACCCGGCCTGAGTCAAAGGTGAGATGGTAGCTAACTTTTCCGGAGCATCAGGAGCAGACGGCAACCCCGCAAAGGCGGCATCTCCACGTTTAACGTATGAGAAGAAATAAGAATCCGCTTTTGTTTGATCTGTGACCGTATTCGACTTTCGCAAGGCAAGCGAAAGCCGCCCGAGAAATTCTGCCTTCCCTCTCGTTCCCGTACAAATATCTGTAAAAGAAACGACTGGCTTTTCAACTCTTTCGCTGCGTTTGACCCACTGTTTTTGCAATGGGCAGTAAACAAGGTTCTGAGATGCAGGTGACGAAACGGGCAAGAACGGGATCGTTGCCATAACCATCGCAAAAAACGACGCCCAAGCCTTTATGAGAAAAAGCAGGCTTCGTTTTCGATCCATTTCCGCAGAAAGCATCATCATTGTTAGTCTAATTTGCTTTGCATCACTTCGCAAAAGCGCAATAATTATCTTCGAAAATGAGTACGGTCAAACAGCACATAGCTTTAGAGTTGGAACTATCTGACGAACACTATTCGACGGGCGATCTGTCCGGAGCTTTTCATCATCTGGAACGAGCTCACGTACTCGGTCAGTCGAGGACTTTTGACCACACTCGCATCCACTGGCGAATGTTCAGGCTCGGATTAAGAATGCGTTCATTCCGCGAGATCTGGGGGCAAGTGATCAGAATGATCGGTGCGGCGACGAAAACGCCGCTTGGGATCTATCCGACCGGAAACACGGGCGGCTCGAACGTCTGGTTCTTCAAACCGATGCCAGTTCCCGACGATCTCAACCAGATCCTCACCCAAAACCGCGAATAACCTTCGCTTGCAAGCAGAATTGATGTATTCTGAAATCGATGAGACGTTACCGGGCAAATAAAAAGATGATCGCGATGTTTGTACTCGCGTTTCTTTGCCTGAACGTCGGCGGAGCTTTCTGTCTGACGTACTGCACGCAGATCGTGATGGCGTCATCGCCTTCTCTATCAGACGACTCGCACCTTTCGGAACATTGCCGCAAAGCGAAGCAAGAAGCCGAAAAAAAAGATAAAAATTCTACCAGGTTCACTGCCGATGAGGCGTCGTGCTGCATGATGCCTGTCAGCATGTTCGCGGCTCCGGTCGAGAAACAGACAAGGGCAACCGACATTTTGGTGGCCGATTCCGCCCAAGCGGTTAACGTCGACTTCTATAGATTTGCCGCCCCACGCCTCGCTATATCTCACATAGCATCAACGCCCGTTTACCGACCACCGCCACTCGACCGCAGAGTCGAACGAATTCTCAATTCAGTTATCCGTATCTAAAGCTCTCTCACGTGCGAGGAATTGTCTTCACACGCGATATCACTGCGCCCGCGTGCATATAGCACCGAGGTGTTATTGTTTGAGCTTTTTTACGGAGACTTATTATGAGATCGAAAGTATTAGTTATATTCACAGCCGCACTCCTTTTCGGACTCGGCATCGCAGTTTACGCATACAACACAACCCCAACCAACGCGGAGACGACCGCAGCTTCGAAAAGCTGCTGCGGAGATTCCTGTCCGATGAAGTCAAAGGACGCCAAAGCGTCCGGCGAATCCACGAACGAGTGCTGCTGCAAAGGCGGTGCAGATTCGTGCCCGATGAAGTCAAAGGATGCCAAGCATGGCGATAAGATGGCAATGTCTGCTGACAAGGACCATTCCTGCCCGATGATGTCAGGTAAACATGAAGGCATGGCCGGCCATGACACGAAACATGACATGAAAATGGCAAACGGCGAATCATGTCCCATGATGAAGGACGGCAAGACGAGCGAAATGCACAAAGGTTTGGCAGGCATGGATCACTCAGCACACGCTAAAAGTGGCGAGTCTTGCTGTGCATGCTGCAGCCACAATAAAGAAAAGAAAGATACGACAGCTAAAGGAGCGATCTGATCGCAAAGCCATTTTTGATCCTGAGCCATGGCTACCGGCCGTGGCTCAGGATCTTGGTGGGTAAATTGTCGTATGAAAAAACTACTTTTGGCAGCCTTACTTGGCATTGCCTTTTCGAGCCTTGCTCTCGCTCAAAAAGTTGTTCGCTATGACCTGACGATCGACCACAAGATGGTTCATTACTCAGGCAAGATGGCGCACGGCATTGCGGTAAACGGGCAAATCCCGGCGCCAACACTTGAGTTTACCGAGGGCGATATAGCCGAGATCTACGTCAAAAATAACCTCGACGAAGAATCGTCGCTGCATTGGCACGGCATCCTTTTGCCGAATGAGCAGGACGGCGTCCCGTATCTGACAACCACGCCGATCAAGCCGAAAGGTACGCATTTTTTCACTTTCCCGATCAGGCAGAACGGCACCTATTGGTACCATTCGCACAGTAATCTACAGGAGCAAAAAGGCGTCTACGGAGCTCTCGTTATAAAGAAACGAGACGAGCCGCCAATGCCGTCTTACACCGTTTTGTTCAGCGACTGGACCGACGAGCATCCACACGAAGTGATGCGAATGCTCAAGAACGCGAACGACTGGTTCGCGATCAAAAAGGACGCCGTTCAGAGCTACGGCGAGGCGTTGAAGGCCGGAGCGTTCAAGGCAAAATTCCGGCAGGAATGGCAGCGGATGAATGCGATGGATGTTTCTGACGTCTATTACGACGCCTTTCTCGCTAATGGAAAAAAGGAAGACCACGCCCCGCAGTTCAAGGCTGGCGATAAGGTTCGCCTGCGAATAATTAACGGCTCCGCCTCTACATATTTCTGGATCCAGTTTGCCGGAAGCCAACTCTCAGTGGTAGCCACCGACGGAATCGATGTTGTTCCGGTCGATGTTGACCGGATGATGATGGGCATTGCCGAGACGTATGATGTCATCGTCAGGATACCCGAAAACAAATCGTTCGAACTCCGCGCAACTGCCGAAGATCGAACCAAGGCGACCTCCCTCTGGCTAGGTTCTGGTGAAAAGGTCGCGGCTCCAGTGTTGCCTAAGCTCAAGCTCTTCGAAGGGATGAAGATGATGAACGACATGGGCAAGCACAAGATGCAGATGTCGTATCAGCAGATGGATATGAACGACGTAATGTATACGGAAACCATTCCCGACCCGACAAAACCGGGTGAGTTGCCGCCGGTTACGCTCAACTACGCGATGCTCAAATCGCCGGTGAAGACTGAGTTTCCAGCGAATAAGCCACTCCGCGAGATGAAATTTCGCCTGACCGGCAACATGAACCGCTACATGTGGAGCATGGACGACAAACCGCTTTCAAAGTCCGACAAGATCCTGATCAAGAAAGGTGAAACGGTACGCATCACCATCTACAACGACACGATGATGCGCCATCCGATGCATCTGCACGGGCATTTTTTCCGCGTGTTGAACGGCCAGGGCGAGTATTCGCCGCTCAAAAATGTCCTCGACATCATGCCGATGGAGACGGACGTGATCGAGTTCGACGCGAATGAGGAAAAGGACTGGTTCTTTCACTGTCACGTGCTTTATCACATGATGGCGGGAATGGGCCGCGTTTTTAGCTACGCCGATTCGCCGCCGAACACACAGGTTCCGCCTACGCAGAAGATGTGGAATTACTTCCGCGGCGAGGATAATCGGATGCTTCATTCGAAATTTGAGCTAGCCGTTCAGTCGAACGGAGCTTTCGGCCACGGACAGATCGCTAACAACTACTACTTCGCGGGAACCCAGTTTCATTTTAATCCCAAATACGGGTTTGAGAGCGAGACGAAATTTGGACGGTACGTCGATAAACAGCAGTTTCTCAACGTTTATGCCGGTTTCGATGTTAACCGCGAGGAGGAAAACGGGCGTTGGGAAACCGAGGCATTCGGCACGCTCGGATTTGAATACACGCTGCCGATGTTTATCCAGGCGGATGGCCGCGTGAATACTAATGGCAAATTTCGCCTGCAGCTAGCCCGCGAGGATATCACGCTGTCACGACGGCTTCGCCTCGACGCAATGTGGAACACCGACCGCGAATATCAGATCGGAATGAGGTACATCCTCGCCAAACGCTGGCAGATCAGCGGGAACTATTACAACGAGTACGGCTTTGGCGCAGGCGTCACGTACAGCTACTAATGGAGAACTAAAATGAAAAAACTACTTTTTGTAACCCTAACGATCTTCTTCGCCGCGATGGCGGCGACGGCCCAGGATCTCGGAGCTATAGACCCAGCGGTACAAAAACAGGCAGGAGCTTCGCTGACGAGCTACTATGCGCTAAAAGACGCTCTCGTTGATTCAAATGTCGAAACCGCGAGTGCAAAAGCAGATGATCTGCTAAAAACACTCGACGCCGTCGACATTGCAAAAATGACCGTGCCTCAAAAAGCCCATTGGGAAAAGCTCGAAAAGCTCATCCGTACCGACGCCGTCCACATCAACCGCAATAAGGATCTCGACCATCAACGCGAACATTTTATTAAGCTGTCGAACAACATGTATGCTTTAGTTTTCAGCTTTAAGGCGAATGACGCTGACGCGTACCTGCATTATTGCCCGATGAAAAAAGCGTCGTGGCTCTCAACGAGCAAAGATGTCAAGAATCCATATTACGGCAGCAAAATGCTGACCTGCGGTTCAGTAAAAGCAACTCTCAAGAAAGCTGTAAAATAGACAACTTAATTATTAACGCAATGACAAAACGAGCATACTTAGTCTGTATTTTTACCCTGTCCGTGGCTCTCGCTGCCGGCTGCAGTACGCAAAACTCGGCGAACAATGCTGACCCGCATGCCGGGATGGATCACAGCACTCAGACCAAGCCAGCCAATGCAGCCCCGGTCGATCACAGCACAATGGACCACAGCCAGATGGACCATTCGACGATGAAAAGCTCGCCAAATGCTGCGTCGGCTGATTACGACCTGCAGTTCATCGACACCATGATCGCCCACCATCAGGGAGCCGTCGATATGGCGAAACTGATGAATGGCAAGGCCGAAAATGGCGAGCTTAAGAAAATGGGTGCTAAAATGACCGTTTCGCAGCAGAAAGAGATCGACGAAATGCGCAACTGGCGTGACAAATGGTTTGCTGGAAAGCCCGACGCCGTAAACATGGAAATGGCCGGGATGAAAGACTCTATGACCGGTATGGACATGAAAAAACTCGGTTCTCTGAACGGAAAGCCCTTCGATCTTGAATTTGTAAAACAAATGATCCCGCATCATCAGGGGGCGATCGTCATGGCCGAAGAAGCGTTAAAACGAACGAAACGAGACGAGATAAAAACGCTCGCAGACGCTATAATCAAAGAACAGAAAGCAGAGATAGAAATGATGAAAGGCTGGCAGCAGGAATGGCAGAAATAGAAATAGCAGATAGACATAAGAGCGATCTGGGTGTGATGGTTTACGCGGCATGGGCGATCTCGCTTGTAGCTGCGGCCGGCAGTCTCTTTTTTAGCGAGGTCATGCAGCTTCCGCCGTGCATTTTATGCTGGTATCAGCGCATCGCGATGTACCCGCTGATCCTAGTAATAGGCGTCGGGCTGTTAACACGGGATGTCAGGCTGAGAATTTACGCTCTGCCGCTCAGTATTCTTGGGCTGGTGATCGCGATCTATCATAATCTGCTGTATTACAACCTCATCCCGGACAGCATTACGCCATGTACCGAGGGTATCTCGTGTACGTCGATCCAGATAGAGTGGCTCGGATTTATCACGATCCCGTTGATGTCACTGACCGCATTTACCGTAATAACCACTTGCCTGATACTTTCAAGGCCAAAGCAAAATTAATTATGAGAAAAGATGTACTTGTAATGGGAATTATCGCGATCGCCGTGATCGTCGGGGCATATTTTGGTGCCGGATACTATCGCAGTGAAGTTCAAAAAGAGGTTAAGCCAATTACGCCAACGACAGCCAATAGTGCTGCCCTCGTTCGCGAAGACAGTCCGACGCTCGGGCCGGCGGATGCCAAGGTGACCCTGGTTGAGTTTTACGATCCGGAATGCGAATCCTGCGCCGCCTTTGCCCCGGTCGTCAAAAAGATCATGAAAGATTACGAGGGCAAGATCCGCCTCGTCGCCAGATACATGCCGCTGCATCCAAATTCGATGCCGGCTGCATCGTTCACCGAGGCCGCAGGCGAGCAGGGCAAATACTGGCAGGCTCAGGAGCTGTTATTCCAAAAACAGGGCGAGTGGGGCGAAAAACACGGTGCCCCGATCAATACGCCTAAACCTGACATCAATAAGCTCTTTGACAAATACGCCATGGAACTCGGCCTCGACCTCGAAAAAGCCGGTAAAGCAATAAGCGAGAACCGATATGTAGCCAAAATCGAACGAGACCGCAAGGACGGTCAGACATTGGGCGTTCGCCGTACACCGACATTCTTTGTAAATGGCCGCGAACTCGCACGTTTCGGCGAGTCGGATCTAAGAGCTTTAATTGAAGAAGAAATGAAGAAATAGGGATCGGTCGATCCAAATAGAAGTGGTGCCCCCGGTAGGATTCGAACCTACAGCCAACAGATTATGAGTCTGCTGCTCTAACCATTGAGCTACAGGGGCAACATTGAAAGTTTAATTTAATCTCGAAATTCCCGCAAATTCGGATCAACTAACGAGCGGCCGGGTAGTATCCGAAATCTGTGGTTCTTGCGGATTTCCTTTGCGGCTTCTTTGCGTCCTTCGCGACTTTGCGTGAGGAAAAACCCATTTTTAACGCAAAGTCGCTAAGCACGCAAAGAAAACGCAAAGAAGAAGCTCGGTCGAACGCCACGGGATTAGGAGACTACCAGCGGCCGGAAAATAACGGCCGCTCGTACCTTCTTGATCGCCTCACCAGCATCTACGCCGGGATTATCTGCAGCAAAGGCTTTAATTATTTCGTCATCGGATTTTCCGTTCAATATATTCTCCAGCACAAACATCTCAGCGTCGCCAAAATTTGGGATGCCGAGGGCGTTTGAGGTTTCGACGCCGACTACTCGGGTTTCAGCGAGGTCAAAGACCCAATCAAGAACCTTTTCAACTGGATCTGCGTCAGGAAAACGTTGCTTGATCAGTAAGAATATTCGTTCGCGTTCGTCGACGTTCATGAGCAATGCCATGAAGAAACGGTGTTCGGGATTTGTGACGAAGCTGCGGCGGTTGACGATCTCGTCGATCGCGGCGAGACGGTCGAAGATCGGGCCGAATACTTCGCCATTCTTGCCATGACGTCGGCTGACAACATCGAGGAATTGCTGAAATCTCGACACCGATCCCTCGATCTTGAATAGCTGCTCAAGCTGATTTGCTCCGACCAGATGTCGCAGACGGCTGAGGATCACGAATGACGTTTGCAGGTCGCTCGCCTCAAGCATCTCGGTGGCCAAGCGGTCCGCATCCGGGTGCTTTGCTCGAAATGCTGCCGCCAGTATCTGAAGCTTTTTCGTTGTCGTCGGCTGTTCAAAGAACGGATCGATCGCGAGATTTGGCTTTTCGTATGCGAACTGCGGCAGGTGCAGCGGCGAACGATCAGTTCGCACGACTATGGTCGCGGACGGCATTTCGAGGTGAAAGAGAGAATGAATGTACTGCTTCCCTGCCCAGATCTCCTGTACCGCTCCGACCTCGAGCAGTTCGCAAACCTTCAGGCTCATCTCGCCGATCTCGGTAAATGCGTTAACGACCTCATGGGTCTCAAACTCATACCAGCTATGAATGCTCGACCCCAACAGCACCTGAAACGCCCCGCAAAATCCGTGCTGATGGATCGCCGTCGTCCCCTCGAACCAAAAATACAGATCGATGTGAAATCGCGGCCCCGCAAATATCGTTATCGGCGGATCAGCAAAATTGCCATGCAGATCACGCTGCGGCGGCAATTCCCGTTGCTTTAAAGCCCATTCGGCGACATCCCAAGCGGTTAATTTAGACGGAAGATCAGCTTTTTTGAGAGCTACGGCAGCTATTGCGGGCAGGTCTTCTTCGTTGTAATTTTTCTCGAGCCAGAGACTTTCGATCTCTTCGCCGAGTTTATAAAAAAAATCCATAAAAACTTAGTCGTTCTGCTTAAACGTCGGCGGAGGTGGAGGGGCATCGCCACCATCCTGATCCTCAAGGAGTTGGGCTACGTGGCGCAGAACTAAGAACATCCCGATCAGACTCAACGTAATGCATAAAGCACTAATTCCAAAGGCCCACCAACCGATTGCAGCTTCTACTTGATCAGGTCGCGTTCCCGTGGCAACTAGAACTATCGTGATCACGATCACGATCAGGAACGGAACAACAAATTGCGTACCCAGGCCGATCCCAATGCAGGCCGCGGCCCACAATACCGCATTTCGTCCGTTCTCTTTCGCCGTTTTGCCAATGAAAACTGTAAAAACAATGATTGCAATAAAACCAAGTAGCTGAAGGATCATGGGATTTCTCCTCTTAAAGACTAACGTTGGGTATCGAAGTTCGGCTTCTTACTACTGACTTTTTTATACGTTCCACTCGCCATCACGTTGTGCCCGAAGCCGCATGCTGCCGGTCCGCCGTCTTGTGTGACCTTGATCGTTCCGGCTTTGACAAAAAGGAGCGTGATCTTACATTTGCCGTCTTCGCTGGTATAGGTCGCGGTGTCGCCGATGATCGAGGCTTCGCCGAAGAGGCCGCCCATATTCACCGTCGGCTCGCCATTCTGCATCGAGTATGGATAAATGAGGTCGAGAGCAAATCTGATCTTTCCACCGCCGAGCGCGAGGACTTTCACCTCGTTCGAGAACGTCTTGAACTTGCCGGAGAAATTCATCTTGAACGTCCCATTGACCTCAGCCGCCGAAACGCTTGCCCTCGACTGGGCAGCCGCGCCGACCGAAAACAGCATCAAAAACGAAACGGCAAGAAATAGCGTGGTTAATGATTTGTTCATATTCTCTTTTCCATAAATGATTTATCTGCTATATTTTGCCTAACTCTTCTCAGAATTTAAACAATAAAGGAACAATAATCGATGAGCGCAAACGCAGAAACGATCAATGGCGGTGTCGCTGCCGCTTCAGATAAACATCCTAAGGGCCTCGCTGTCCTCTTCGCGACAGAGATGTGGGAACGCTTCAGCTTTTACTCAATGCTGGCGTTATTCACACTCTATTTGCGTGACCCGAACGAGGGATTTGGCTGGACTGCCGCAGAAGCCACGTGGCTGTACTCGACCTATCTGATGTTCGTTTACCTGAGCCCGCTCGTCGGCGGATTTATCGCGGACAGGTTTACCGGCTATCGAAAAGCCGTTATGATCGGCGGATTCTTCTTCATGGCCGGTCATGCGACGCTGTCGATACCGGCGATTTGGGCGGTTTACCTCGCTCTGACGTTCCTCGTAATTGGTAACGGTTTCTTCAAACCAAACGTCTCGACGATGGTCGGCAACCTCTATCCCGAGGGCAGCCCGCTCAAGGATCGTGCATACAACATCTTCTACATGGGCATCAACGTCGGAGCGGCTCTCGCCCCGATCGTGATGGAAATCGTTAGGGCATATTTCGGTTTCCACGCTGCGTTTGCGGTTGCGGCATTCGGAATGGTTCTCTCGGTATTGGTGCTTTGGAAATGGAAAGAGCACATCAAAATTGCTGATAACAAGCACGCTCTTTCCGGCGCGGAACAAGCTGATGCCGCCGCGACAGCGGTCGATGCTCCGCCCCATGAGGTCAGCGATCAAGGCGAACGTACCACATCGCAAAAGGCGATGGACCTGATGAACACCGTCTCGGACGGCAAACGCATCATGGCCCTGATCGTCATCGTTTTCTGGATGGTGTTCCATCAGAACGGCTCGACTATCACCTACTTCGCTGACGACAACACGGAATGGGCCGTTTCGGGAACGCTTTCGAATTCGATCAACGCGATCTGGATCTTGATCTTAACGTTCCCGCTCGTTTGGTTCTGGGGATTCCTATCACGTCGTGGAAAGGAGCCTTCGACGCCGACCAAGATGGCGTTTGGTATGACGCTTACTGGGCTGTCGTTTCTTGTTTTGGGTTACGGTGCCTACATCGGCGAAACGTCCACGCGAACAGCCGACCAGATAGCCACTGGCGAATTCCGCATCAACGAACGCGTTGCAGGGAATCTTGTAGCTCAGGGCGTTCCCAAGGATGTCATCGACAAACTGATGGCGGCAAAGGTACCCGATGGCGAAACCGCGATCGTTTCCGAATGCCCTGCCGGCAAAACCTGTAAGCCTGTTATAAACGGCGTCAAATTCGCGACGGCCACCGATGAAAAGACCGGAGCCAAAACCGCCGGAGGTGATGGCCTCGTTGCCGCTGTGAACAAGGTTGCTCCTGGTCAGGGCGATGCAAATAAGGAGAAACTCCTTCAGGCATCACATCTGTTCCGGGTATCCCCATTCTGGCTGATATTCGCCTATATGATCGTGACGTTAGGCGAGCTGATGCTGTCGCCGATGGGACTCTCTCTCGTGTCCAAGGTCGCTCCGATCTCGAAACGCGGCCTCCTCATGGGAGGCTGGTTCGTCGCGACCGCGATCGGCAACAAACTGACCCAGATCGGCGTCTATTGGGACATCTGGCTACAATCGTCGTTCTTCATTGTCCTGGCATGTATGGCCCTAGTAATGGCCGTCGTACTATTTGCGATTCTCAAACCATTGAAAAAAGCAATGCCAGGCGTTTGATGAAGTAGGGGAGTTGAGGAGAAAGGGAGTGGGGGAATTTCCTCACTCCCTTTCTTATTTCCTGCCGGACGGCAAAACCCACACATCCGGGTTGTTAATCATTGAAACGAGCATTGCGATTACCTCGTCGTATTCGAGAAATATTCCTTTCGCGGTTTCACGATCAAGATAGTTGCATCGAATCGCGAACTCGATCCAAGTCTGCGTCCCAGCGGCTTCACCTTCAGAATCCGACAGTTTGCTTAAAAGGCTGCCTGATATCTCCTTTTTCGCCACGCTTCCGCTAGATTTGCGCAAACCGACCTTGAAGACCTCCGAACTTGATCAGTTAGCGAGTACGTTTCTTCCTTCGGAAAACCTTTCGATATCTCAAAGATTCGCATAGCCGCTTCGAAGGCCTTGCGATATACGTCCAGGGTCCTGATGCCTAGTGACCAGTTTTCCCATCTCCCTTTCTCCCTTATTCCCCTTCTCCCCGACTCCTCCACGCGGCCATCGCCTCCGCCGCTCCGGCGTGCATGATCTCGGGTTTGTGATATTTCCAGTATTTTTCAAACTCTTCTTCTGACATCTGCGTATTCTCCTGGCGGGTTTTTTCTTTGAGGAAATTCTCTGCCCAGGCTCGAGTGTCCATATCTCTATTCAACGCCGTGCGGGCGCCGTGCATCATATTGTCGCGTTCCATTTGTATATCTCCGTGTGTTACTTTTGAGAACAAGCCATTTTACTGGAGCTCTTTGTGAAAAAATTTCTAGCCTCGTTCCTTTCGATACTAACATTACTATCATCCTTAGGCATCGCTCAAAAAGCTGAGCGTATTCCGCCCAAATTACAGGCACCGCCCGCTAGCCAACAAGCGGCCTACGAAATACCGATCGTTACCAAAACACTCGCCAATGGCCTGCAGGTCATAGTGTTGCCGGATGCATCTGTGCCGCTAGTAACACTCGAACTCGCCGTTCGTAACGGCTCGTTCACCGAACCGCCCGAGCTGAATGGCCTGTCGCATCTTTACGAACATATGTTCTTTAAGACCAACCGGGCAACCGCGATATTTCGGTGTGAATTCCTACAGTTTCGCAATATGATGGCCTATCGCAATCTCGGCTGCGAAAATGAACTCAAGCTGAAGCCGGAGATCAAGGACGTAAATTATATCGGCCAGATAGATCAGCTGGGTATCGTTAATAACGGAACGACCCGCGAAGAGGTGGTCCAATATTACTTCACTACCACCAGCCCAAATATTCTGCCCGCGATGCGTTTTATCAAAGATGCGGCTCGCTACCCCGTATTTGACGAGCAGGAATTCGAGGGAGAGAAGCAGAATGTCCTAGCCGAACTCGAACGTAACCTCTCACAGCCAGGCTATTATCTCAATCAGGAATCGCTTGATAGATTGTTCTATAAATATCCTACCCGTAAGAGCCCCGGCGGGACCAAGGCGACCGTTGCAGCTGCGACGACCGACCAGATGCGGCTGATTCAATCTCGCTACTACGTGCCGAATAATTCAGCACTGATCGTAACTGGCGATGTGGATCCGCAGAACATCTTTAAGCTCGCCGAGGAGCTTTTTGGCGACTGGAAAAAGAGCGACGATCCGTTCATCAAATTCCCGCTCGTCGAACATCCGCCTCTCGCCAAAAGCGAAGCGGCTATAGTTAATCAGCCGGTGCAGAGCGTTCTGGTTCAGGTCAGCTGGCAAGGGCCGTCTGTCGGCAAAGACGACGCAGCGACCTACGCCGCAGACGTTTTTTCATTCATCCTTCGCCAGCCTGATTCGCGGTTTCAGCGAGCTCTGGTCGATTCACAGCTAACGACCGGTGCGAACATTGGCTATTACACCCAGCGGAACGTCGGCCCGATACAGGCGATAATTTCCACCGAGCCAACGAAAGCCAAGTCCGCGATGAAGACCCTTTACGATGAGATCGCCCAATTTGATAAGCCGAACTACTTCACCGATGAAGAGCTTGAAAATGCCAAGATGCTGCTTGAGGCAGATGACCTCTACAGCCGTGAAAAGCTCAGTGATTATGGACGAACGTTGAGCTTCTGGTGGTCAACGACCGGAATAGATTACTTCCGCGGCTATCATAAAAACCTTCGCGCGACCACGCGTGCCGACATTATCAAATACGTGAAAACATATATCCAGAATAAACCGCATGTCGCGATCGCTCTCATTTCGTCAGAGCAACAGGCGACGGCAAAACTCACTAACGAAGATCTGATCGGAGGTAAACCATAATGCAGAAACCAACGATCAAGCTATTCCTTTCTCTGATTATTGCGATAACCGCTGTTCAGCTTGGATTTTCCCAAGCCACCACAACAGCCGCGGGCCAGATAACCGAGCTCGACGTCAACGGGTTGAAAGTTCTGGTCAAAAAGCGTCCTGGCACTCCGACGGTTGCCGCCGGTCTTTATTTCCGCGGCGGCACACGAAATCTGACGGCAGAGAATGCAGGAATCGAAGCTTTTACGCTCAATGCTGCGACAGAGGGCAGCGCCGCTTACCCGCGTCAAAAGCTGAGAAAGGAAACCTCCAGCGTCGGCACCGTCATATCCTCGGGTTCGAATTTTGATTTCAGCGCACTGGCAATGATCTGTACGAAACAGAGCTTTGAAAATTCGTGGAAGATCTTTACCGATGTTGCGCTAAATCCATCGTTCGTTCCCGAGGACGTTGAACGCGTACGCGGCAATTTTCTGACGGCCTTACGCTCCCAGTCAGATTCGCCTGAGGGTTCGCTTGAGTTTGTGAATGACGGCATCGTTTATGCCGGCCATCCTTATGCAAATGCTCCGCAGGGCACGATCGCAAACTTAACAAAATTCAAACGTGCAGACCTGGTCGCATATCATCGCGGGTTGATCCAAACATCCAAGATGCTTCTCGTCGTTGTAGGCGACATCGAACCGGCAGCGGTCCAAAAATTGGTCGAAACAGGTTTTGGCAAGATCCCTCGGGGCGACTATAAGAGCACTTTTCCACCTGCATTGGCGTTCGCAAAACCGTCGGTCGATATAAACAATAAAGCCGCTGAAACAAACTACGTTAAGGGAACATTCGCGGCTCCGTCGCTTCGCGATCCTGACTATTATGCAATGAGAACGGCGATGACGATCTTGCAGCAGCGTGTTTTCGAAGAGGTGCGCGGTCGTCGGAATCTTTCGTATGCTCCTGACGCGGAACTGGACGAACATGCCGCGAATACTGCGTCGATCTCTGTATCTACAACTAAGCCTAACGCAGCCGTAGCTGTAATGCTCGACGAGATAAAGAAGCTAAAATCAGGCTCGGTTGACGCAGAATCGATCGGTCAGATGGGGGCATATTTTCTTACGACCTACTATCTAAAACAGGAAACGAATGCGGCTCAGGCGGCGGAACTCGGGCAGTACGAACTTCTTGGCGGCGGCTGGCGAAATTCGCTCGATTTTCTCGATCGAATGCGTAAGGTCAAGCCGACTGAAATACAAGCCGTTGCCCAAAAATATATGAAGAATATTCGCTTCGTTATCGTTGGCAACCCGACCGACGTGGACAAGTCGATATTTCTTCAAAACTAGTCCGGTTCAAAGTTAATGCCGCGAATGAACTCGACGTTCGTTCGCGGCATTTATTTGCCAATTTTCCACCTAGATCACTAAGCCTATCAATCGATGGGTTTATCCTTTCGCGAGGGTGAACTCGGTTTCTCGACCGGTTTAGGCTCGCTCTTGACAGGCGGTTGGCTTTTTGGCGGATCGTTTTTAGGACGTTCGATAGCCTTTGGTGCCTCGGACCGCGGAGTCTCTCTAACTGGCGGCGTGTAACGCGGTGTCTCCTTAGGCGTAGTCCTCACAATAGGTGCCGGTTCTGCCGGAGGCGAAATGCGACGCGGCTTCTCACGGACCTCGCCATCTGGAACCCGAACTGGATCCGGCTGGCGAACTATCGGCTGGCGATCAACCGCTCCGGTCTTTCTCGGTTCGCCCGGCGTGACAGACGGGTCACGCATTGGCGGCTGCCGATCAACGGGCTGCGTATTTCGTCCACCGAAGACCTTTGTCCTTTGCAGTTCAGCATCGAGCGGTTGAGCCGATTTTCTCGGTGCCGCACCTGTTCTGTTCTGCAGAATGACAGGATCCAATTTCGGTCGTTCGGTAGCAATATCAAGGCTTCGTCGCCGATCTTTGAAGGCGGGCAGGCCTGAATCTTTGCCGTCAACCGGATCCTTTGACAACACGGTCTTGGCTATGACCGGCGGAGTCGTACGGATCGGGCGGACGCGCGAGCCAAAATCTTTCGCATCGATGGCGACCACACCACCGACCGGCACGACGTCATCGACCTTTCCTCCATTCTTCATACCCGCTGGCGGTACGACCGCTCTCGGAGGCACATTTACAACGAGTGCACGTGGATTCCGGGTTCGCCGCTTAATGTCTCTTGCGGTCTGATGATTTGAATTGTAGTTGTAGCGGCGTCGATGATACGGCAGCGGATACCAGCAGACGTTGTTATTAAAGAGGTTTATTACAACCAGAGCTGGCGACCACCAGCTGCGTGTGTAGCGGTAATAGCCGTATGGCGACCAAACCCAGCGTCCGTTATGCGAGAACCAGCGACCGTGGTGGTAAGTCGCCCAGCCCCACGGCTCATCATTTACCCATATCCAGCCGTATGGCTGCATCCAACGCCAGTGTCCATATCGGTATGGCGACCAGTCGGAGTATTGAGATAACGCAAGGCGGCTCGGCTGCCACACGTAGCCATAGTCTGTTGTGTTGATCCAGTCGCCGTTATCGTTCAGATCATCCGCGCCATAAATATCATCATCGTAATATCTGTCGTAGTGTGCGTCCTTCAATCGTTGAGCCACATCTCTCTCTCTATCTTCAACCCACTGACTGAATTCGTCATCAAAGCGTGAGGCATCTGCGGTGTCCCATTCGCCGGCATTTACACCTTCGGTGAAGATCCTCGTGCTGCGGCCATTCTTGAGCACAAAGCCAGCGTTGTCAGAGTAGATCCGAGCCTCTCCGCCATCACCAACACTTGCCTTGACCTCGGTGTCGCCCTCTCGGCCCGCATCGACAAGATATCGGCCAGCTCTTTGCACTGCCAAGGTAGTCTTCGGTGCATCGATCTCGAAGAACGCCATCTCCTTATAAAACGAAGTTATCCTTACGCTGAGCCGCCCCAGCGACAAACTGACGGCAATGCCTTCATCCTTAAGGGTCGTGATCTTCAGGAACGAGTTCCCATCAAGCCGTAAATGCTGATTTTTATCAAACTGCAGCTCAAGTCGTGCCCCGTAGCCGGTCGTGATCTCATCGCCTTCGACAAGCGGTAAGTTGAGCGCTAGCTTTTCCCATTCATCGGACCCATTCCTGCGGATACTGCCTTCCCCGTCGATAAAGCTGATACGAGCAACACGGTCAGTAACCTCTGGCACCTCATCATCCTCGACCATCGGTCCATAGGCAACAGCAGGCGTCACCAGATCATTTGATGCTGGTTCAGCCCATACTGAACCGGAAAGAGTCAGCAACCCAATAAGTACGGCAAAGATGCCTTTCTTAGATCTACACATAACGATGCACTCCTAAAGCGGATTTTACTTTGTTAGGAAGAGTGATCGAAACCAAAATAGTTTCAATTAAGCTCACCCACTGCAAAATGTGTTCCAGTTGCGGGATAATCGGCGAGAGCAAGCAATTAGCTTCCTACCCGAACCTTTAAGGGCGGACAGTCATCACCAAATAGTATGTAAGCACTGAAATAGGTACGAAATCGTGCAAAGCCGATCAAAAAAAGTTGCACGGCGTAACTGCTAAATATAAACTCACGTTTGCGGATCCTTTCCGCCAGGAAGCCATTATTTTATGAAATATTTTATTCTTATCTCGCTCGCAGTCATTTCCCTCTCCGTTACCTCCTTCGGCCAAAAAGCTGGCGGCGGAAGCAACGATCCGGCGAAGGGCGTTCGTGACACATTTGAACGACTCGTTGAGGGGATCAAACAGGTTGATGTTGACAAGGTAATGTCAACGTACGAAAAGAGCGACCGACTACTGATCTTTAATAACAACGGTTCTGCCACTATCGGCTGGGAAAACGTTAAGGGCAACGTCACATCATCGTACGCCAAGGTTTCGAACGTGACGCTTGAAATCACGGGCCTTCGCGTCGAGATGATGGGCAAAACAGCGGCCTACGTCAGCTGCAAGTGGAAGCAGACGCAGGAGAATAACGGAACGGTGGAGAACTCGGCGGGCCGAATGTCGCTCGTGCTTAAACTGATCGGCAAAGACTGGAAGATCGTCCATCGCCACACATCACCGGACCGACCAGATGCGACCCGTCCGGTCTTCCCTTCTGAACGCATAAGTCAGTAGATTTCCTCGCCAGGCATTAAATACTAAAAGAAAGCCGCCCCGAAAGGCGGCTTTTTCAGATCAACTAAGCTGATCCTAAACGGTTGCACCGGGATAACCCGAGCCTAAACGATCCACTTTGCCTTCGGCCAGCGAGTTAACTATCTCATAGTGAAAATAGTCGAACTTGGCAGCAACCGGTGGCTGAACACGTTTGTCGTACATTTCCCTCGAACGGTCGATAGCTTCCCTTAGACGATCGTAAAGATCGCTTGCCTCACGGCCCTCGGTCACCTTTTTCTCGTTATACAACTTGATCTCAGAAACAAGCAGGCGTGCAAAACGGCGAGCATCGTTGTGAATTCGACGTTCTTCTTCAGAAACCTCGATCGGCAGGTCGACATTACGATCGCTAAGACGCGGTTGCGGAGCTTTTACAACCGGAGCCTCCATTACCGTCGGCTCGGCCACGTGCTGGGCAAATCCGCCGCCGCTTACCACAGCCGCGGGCTCGAACTGATCTTTCGGTTGTTCGAATGGCGAGCTGACCGGAGCAGCATCAAACGAGCGGGCCGAATCGAAGATCATATCACCGCTCTTCGACTCATCCTCAGCAGCAGGTTCGGCTATCGGCTCAAAAGCATTGGACACTGGTTCAAACGCCGAGACTGGCTGTGCAAACGAATCAGTTTGAGGTGGCTCAAATGCTTCGACCGGTGATGCAAATACATCGTTCACCGGCTCAAATCGCTCGACGGGTTGCGAAAACGCATCAGGTGTCGGATTAAACTCCGTAACGGGAGGCGGAGTCGTTTCTACCGGAGGGGCAAAGCTCTCCACTGGAGCGTCAAATGCCGAAGTCATTTCAGCCTGACGCATCGCTTCATCGCCCGGGTATGGGCTCTCGGCAAATGAATTGTCTTCAAACGACGTTTCCGCCGGAATCGGCTGCGAAACCGGTTCGTCAAATGCACTGCTCTGACCAAACGGCGTCGGCTCGGCATCGAAAGGATTGGATGAAACCTCTTGCGGGAAACCGCCCTCGTACGAAACGCTGTCGCTGAACGAGAATGTTTCCTCTTTTACCGGCTCCTCCGCAACGATCGGAGCATCTGAGTCCTCGTAGGTCTGCTCAGCTTCCGGTTGATGGAAAGCAGGTTCCGTGACCGGTTCCTGAAATTCACTTACCGGAGCAAACACCGCAGCCGGGCTCTGAACCGGAGCTTCGACAGGCTGCTCGGCAGATGGTTCATCGGTATGACCGTTGACGTTCTCAAAATCAGCTGGTGCGACAACCCGGTTCTCGGCCTTGGCCGTCTGCATTGAGGCGAGAAGTTCGACGGTCATTCCTGCTACGCGAACGATGGTCTCGAGAGCTTCTCGATTGATATTTCCTTCGCCGTTCTCGCCTTTGTCGGCATAAAGTACGGCGACACCGCGACCGCGGGCAATGAGCGGCACCGCGAACATCGCTTCAGGCTGGCCAAATTGAAGTGGATTAGTAAAAGCTAGATCGCCAGGATGCGTTCTTTCCGAATTATCTACCGATGATGCCGAAGAAACGGCAGCACCCAGGATGGTATCTGAAGCCACCGGAAAAAGAATGTCTCTGATCGAATTTTCCGCAGCGTCATCGGCGCCAAAAACCTTCCATCCGGAGAAATGCTCTGACTTAATGATGAAGAATGCTCCGCGAGGTGCGAAATTAGAGGCGTGGTGAACCAGCGATTTCAGAATGGAACTCTGCGAATCTTTCGAGCAAATATCAGCCACCGCATCGCGGATGGCATCGTATTTCGGTTCAACTGGTGCCGGTGCCGGCATGGCGGCAAGCGGCGACTGGCCGAGGTTTTCGGCTTCGACCATTGCATCAGCCGCGATCCGCGCTCCTTCGTCGCGAGCCAGGCGCAGATGCTCTCCTACCGACCCAAGAAAGGGGGCGTCGAATGTCCTCTCCGAATTGAAACGAGCTGAAAAGTTCTTAAATGCCTCATCGATCTGAGCTTTCTGTTTTTCAAACTCCGCCTCGATCTTGCCCTGAAATTCAGTCGTTTCCTGCTTCATTTCGGCAAGAACTGTCTTGAGGTATCCCTCAAATTCAGTTTTGAGACTCTGTTCGAGTTCTTCACTATTCACTACGTTTCTCCTCCATCGATCAAAAAAAGTGCTATATGTGTGGTATGTATTTGCGGTGGAATGGGCTGAAAGCTTGCCCTCGTGCGGTAACCGGCGTTTAACATAAACCACCGTCCTCACGATTATGTACAATCCGGCGCGGAAAAGTCAAGAAATTCTTAAAAATCAACAAAATAAAGTTTGTTGAACGCTGGGAATAGGAGGGTATTGGGAATTTAAAAACCGATCGTTACACGGCTACGACGGTGATGTTAGGGTCGATCTCTTCGCGGATCATATTCTCGATCGCCATCAGCGTTCCGGTCAGCGAACTTGGGCAGCTGCCGCATGCTCCTTCGTACCTGATCCTGAGCGTTTCGCTGTCGAGCTCCAGCACCTCGAGCCAGCCGCCGTCACTCGCTAGATATGGCCTAATGCGGTCGTCCAGCAGGTCGTTAATAGCTGCCAATTTCGGATCGTCACTTGCGGCTGCTGCGATCGAACCGCCAACTGCGGCAGCTGCCGCTTTTCTGGCAGTACCATTTGTCGCCGCAACTGCCTCGGCGGCACGGATCGGAACTGCCAGATCTGGCAGGATCTCATCCCATTCGATGTCATCGGTTTTTTCGACCGTGATCATCTTATCCATGTAAAATACCGAAACGACCTCGCCGACCTCAAAGATCGATCTTGCCAAAACATTGTCCGCCGCATCTTCAACAGTTTTGAAGGAGTGCGAGGTCCCGTTCGAGACAGGATCCTTTAGAATAAATTTCACCGCGTTCGGATTTGGCGTTTCTTGTATATCTGCGATCTTTGGCATTGCTTTTCACGTGACAAAACGAATCATTACATTTTTGTCAACATTATGATATCGCATCTTCCACGGCATCGCAAATTATTCACACAACCAAGCGAACAATTAAAAACCGTCTCACTTAAAAGGACAAAGTGAGACGGTTTAAACTATTGCAAGATATTGGCTTACGGCGGAAAATCGTCTCACTTAGAAAAGATCTCCACCGAAACGGCGTTTTCACGGATATGAAAGGCTGTAACCAATTGAAAACAAAGCGTTTATAGCCAATTTCGTCTCACTTACAGCTTTCTAAAGCCGCCAAAACACGGAGAAATGCCCAATGACGATCGGCTCCATTTCGGTATTGTGCTGTGCAGGCGCTATTCCGCCTGACACAAAAAACGCTTGCTCAAACATCTACGGCCAAGGAGCTATTCAGTGATGTGAATATCTTCTTTTTTTCCGATCCGGCCTGATAAAAATACCGCCCCGAGCCCGACGGTTGCGAGGGCGCAGATGGCGAAAAGAACGATATACATCGTCTGACCGCCAGTATTTGTGTATTTGTAGAAAGAAAAAGCTGCCGCGATGGCGGCTACGAGTGCTAGTAAGGCAAAGATCATGTCCTTCACAAGAATCACCTCCAACCTGAAAATAGGTTTGTGTGCTACGAAGTTAACATGGCGAAAGCGGGCAAAAACCACGCTTCGCCCAACCGAATGCGGATCGCTCCGCTGCTATTTCAAACTGCCTAAAGCTAAGATAGTGACACCATCTTACTCCCGTTATGGTTTCAAATGCAAGCTGTTTTCGGGCTACGCTTACGCCCGATCCGGCATCTTAAATTCTGTGTCCAAATAATCAAACGTTATCCGATGATAAAAGTTTCGCTTAAGGCCGTGATCTTGCCTTTACGATCCTTTTAATTCCCTGATGATCCTGAATAAACTCAGGTGGAAACCAGACTTTCTGATCGAATAGTTCAGAAACGAGATCTGCCTGGCCAAATCCGATCTCGATGAGAATCGATCCGTTGTCGTTCAATAATAATGGAGCCCCCGAGACGATCGGCCGCACGATATCGAGACCATCATCTCCCCCAAAAAGAGCCGTGTGCGGTTCATATTTCCCAACCTCCGCCTGCAACGAGTTCAGATCGCCCTGCGGGATGTATGGCGGGTTAGAAACTATCAAGTCGAAACGGCCGCCGATACGTTCATAAACGTTACTTTTAATGATCTCAAGCCGGTCGGTGACGCCGTGGTGAGCGGCATTTTCAGCAGCGATCTCAATTGCGGTCTCCGAAATATCGCCCGCTATCGCAGTCGCAGACGGCATGTTTTTGAGAATTGTGATCGAAATGCAGCCGCTCCCCACGCCGACCTCGAGAAACTTAGGGGCGTTTAGCTCGCTGAGTATCAGGACGGCATCTTCAACCAGCAATTCGGTCTCGGGCCTCGGGATCAGCACGCCGGGAGCAACCTTAAAATCCAGGCCGTAAAATTCTTTTATTCCGGTTATATAGTGAAAGGGCTCACGCGATGCTCTACGCTCGATAACCAAAGAATATTTGCCTGATTCGGCATCAGACAGTTCATACTCCGAATGTGCGATCAGAAAAACACGGTCTTTTTCGAGCACGAACGTCAGTAAAGATGCAGCCTCGCGTCTCGCCTGGTCGATCCCGGCTTTTTCGAGAACGGACGATCCGTAAGAAAGAGCGGCGGTGATGTTTTGAACCACGTTTGTCACCTATTGTGTCTTTCGTTCGTAAACCTTAATAAAGAACTTCGGCATTCCGATCTCTGCTTCCTCGCCCTCCGCAATGCCAAAGGTCTTGACCACGCGATAATTCTCCTCGATCCAGCCACCGAGCGTTTGATAAAAATCACGGCCAAACGCAACGGTCCCGAACTCACGCATAGCGCGATTTGGAACAAAGATGTACCTGACATTGTCGCGGCGAAGCTGCTCGATAGCATCCAATTCATCCTGCTGGCTCAGAAAATCCGGCAGCAAGACCTGATGGCGGAAATTGATCCGCCTTCCTGTCAAAAATGCCAGATCATTGCCTTCGGGCAAAACCGCGATGTGGTCATCGGGCCGCGTATTCGTCTCGATGAATCGCAATGCTTCGCCGATCACAGGCCCGGTGTGGTTCTCTACGAGAACCGAACCGCGCATCGCCGATAACTCAAATACATACTTACTTCTAAATCTGTAGCCGAAAGATATGATCGTACTCAGAATGGCGACCGCAACAAATGTTCTGGAAATAACAAGGGCACGACGAGCCGAATTTTCGTCGCTCGTCCATTTCCCAATAAAATATGGAAGCTCAAACAGTAAACCATACGAGATCAAACACAGGCCGATAGGCAAAAAGAAACTGCCAGAGAAACCGCCGCTCGGCACGCGCAGGATCACACGCAGGACTATTGCCAGAGCATAGAACGAGGTGATGAATAGAAATGCGGCTCGCTCGTCCGGCACTTCACCGGATGAGACAGTTCCCCGCCGCCAGGCTACGACTATCATTCCGATCAGTAAAAACGGCAGTGCCCTGATCGGGCTGCCGTCCCACTGGCTGATCGACAGAAAACCGACAACGACCGCAAATATTGTTGTTGCAGCAAACAGCGTCACCGCCTTTTTTCTGATCTTCCCGGTTTGGTCGCTAAAAAACACGATCGCGAGTACGATCGATGCGCAGACACCCGCCGAACCGAGCATCTGAAAGATCGACCAGAGCGGATAGTTCAGGCCCGACCTGAATCGATTGTAAAAGACCAGCGATTGCGGGATATTGGTGTAAAAGATGTGGCAATCGCGGATCAACATTTGCGGGTCCATTGTGGCAAACAACGCCCCGATCACCGGCACCGCGATCAGCAGTGACGGTATCGCGGCGAGCATCAGATCGCGGAACAGCGGCAAGATATTCGTCCGGTGCAGAAACACTAAATACGCCGATACCGTGAGAGCCGTCGCAAACGCAAATTCCTGCTTCGCAATGCCCGAGAGCCCGATGAGCAAACCGGCGATGACGAAATCGAGTTTATTGCGTTTCTCAGCGTAACGAACTATGAACAGGGCGCAGGCGATCGAGAACACGGTGCCGTGCAGGGCTCCGAACGAATATGGAAGGATAAGATTGCCCGCCGGCTTAAAGATACAGAGAACGATGACCAGACACGTTGCCAGAGCCGTATCGACCGGCGGCATCATCCGGCGAAAGATGCGATAACAGAGAAAGCTCAGGATCGCCGACCAAACCATTCCGCTGTAAGCCAAAGTGTCGAGATGAGCGCCGAAGATCTGGTACAGCAACGCGTTAAAATAAGGTGAGAAAGGCGTGTAGGTATAGTGGATGTCGCGGTAGAGCCATTCGCCGTTCATCAGCCGGTACGGCAGGTCGGTCTCGCGTCCATTATCTACGATCAGCGACGTCCAGCGATGCCACGACAGGACGAGCATCGAAATAAATGTCGCGACCGGCAGCAACCAGGCCGGAAATTTTGATGAGAGTTCGCTGTTTTGTGGCATTATATTGTTCTTTTGGCCGCGAACCTTCTTTCGTCGTAAAATTAGGCGGTTGGCATTCGGCCGTTATGACCGGAAGCGTTAAATTTTAGCGATTATATGTCTCAGAATACTGAACTTCAAGCTGATAGTCAGACGGCGTGCCCGTGTCTTTCCGTCGTAATGCCCGCCTACAACGAAGAAGCAACTCTGGCGATGATCGTCGGCAGGGTCATAGACATTCCGCATCTGCTGGAACTCATAATCGTCGATGACTGTTCGTCAGATCGCACGGGCGAGATCGGCCGGCAGCTTTCTGCCGAGCAGCCAAAGGTCAGATACGTTCGTCACGAAAAGAACAAAGGCAAGACAGAGGCACTTAAGACCGGCTTTGCCCTGACCGAGGGCGATATCGTTATCGTTCAAGATGCCGATCTGGAATATGACCCGAATGAGATCGCCGATGTCATCAGCCCGATCATCCAGGGGCACGCCGATGTTTGTTACGGCTCCAGATTCATGGTCAAAAAAGCCACCCGCATCCTGTATTTCACACACTATATCGCGAATAAATCGCTGACATTCTTTTCAAATTGTTTCACAAATCTGAACATGAGCGATATGGAAACGTGCTACAAGGCGTTTCGCGGTGACGTTATCCGCAGCATGGTGATAACCTCAAGCGGATTCGGATTCGAGGTCGAGGTAACCGCAAAGGTCGCAAAATTACACTGTGCGGTTTACGAGGTTCCGATCAGCTATTACGGCCGCACGTATGAAGAGGGAAAAAAGATCGGGCTGACCGACGGCATCGCGGCTCTGGCCTATATTTTTAAGTACAACCTGTTTACGAGGCTTGGCAGCTCGTTCACGCGATCGCCGCAGATCATTTCGTCGCCGAAACCGCCGATGTTATATTCGGGCCGAGATGAATGACCCGTTTTGCCCTTTCGGCGGAAAAGACTGATAATAAAGGCCTGAAAGCAAGAGAGGTTTATGAAGTTTTTCTCTGATATCAGGTTACTGATCCTCGCGATCTGGTTAGGTGCGGCGGTATTTTTTATCGGGGTTGCTCAATCGGCGTTTGCCGTTCTGCCCCAACGCGAACTTGCAGGAGCGGTCGTAAACCGAAATCTGTCGATCCTGAATTACAGCGGGCTGGCGATATCGCTTTTTCTGATCCTGACATCGCTGGTTGCAACCTCGCGTATCAGCAAACTCTGGCTGTGGGTCGAGAGATTTTTGCTGGTGACCATTTTGGCGGCGTGCGCTGTTGGCCAGTTCGTGATCAGCCTGTGGCTCGCCTCGGTTAGAGCTCAGATGGGCAAGCCGATAGACGAAGTCGCTGCCGACGACCCGCTTCGGATCCAGTTCACCATGCTGCACGAGTATTCGGTTTGGGTTCTGTTCGGCGGTATGATCGCGGCCCTGCTCGCGTTTTTTATTATTGCCAACCGAAAGTTCAGCACAACGGTCGTTAAAGCCGAAAAAGATAATATTTACGATTTCTCAAAAGAATTTAAGGTCTGATCTGATATGGAACTGATAGAAAATCTCAATGTCGTCTCAGGACGTTTTTCGCGTTGGAACGCCAACGATAACCTCTCGAACTATCCGTGGGTTGAGAACGTCCATGCGCCTTTCACACCTGTCCGCCGTGCTTTACCGATGCTCAACCTGGCGTTGATCTCATCCGCCGGAGCTTATATCGACGGAATGGATCCGTTCGACACGGCGAGCCGTGATGGTGATCTGAACTTTCTCGAGATCCCCGTTGAGGTCGAGGCAGGCGATCTGCGGTACACCGCGAAAGGCTATGACGCCAAAGCCGTGCAGGAAGACCGAAACTGTCAGATACCTATCGACCGTCTCACCGAATACGCTGAAAACGGCGTCATCGGAGCCCTCAATAATGTCTGGTGGAGCCTCAGCAGCCACATTCCGAACGCCGAACGCGTCGCCAAAGAGGTCGCCCCAAGGATCGCCGAACGCCTGCATCGCTACGAAGTGCAGGCCGCTCTGCTGATTCCGGCCACGCGTCTCTGCCATCAAACCCTCGGCATCATCGCCCGCGGGATCGAGGAAAGCGGCATTCCAACGATGATGATATCGGTGGATCCGAAACTCACCGATATGACCCGTCCGCCGCGAACCGCCTATTACAACGGCGAACTCGGCTCGGTCGCGGGTAAACCGAATTTTCGCGAATATCAACTAAGAATTCTCGACGAAGCCCTGCGATGGACCGAAACATTCGACCAGCCAGGCTCACGCAAACTCGCCGTCGATTTGGAGACTTCTGTTGAGGCTGCGAGAGGAGAACGATAGGGATCAAACAGTTTCGCTAAAATAGTGTGGTGGTGGTGGCGGCTCATCCCGTGGCGATTCGCTATCGTTAACGGGCTTGATCGTTCCTTCAATCCACAGTAAGAAAATAGCGACGACAGCGGAAATACTGAATCCGAGCGAGAACGGAGTTCCTTCTGTAAAGAAAAACAACTGTCCGTCTGAAAGAAACCTCAACTGCAGACCTATCGCTCCCCTGTCACCCAACTCAACCAGCATAGGGAAGAAATCCAATCCAAAGCTGAACATAAACGTGAAAGTAGGTGAGGCCAACTTCGGTAGTTGTATTAACTGTACGAGAATTGAGGCCTTACGACCGGCCTCCTTCTGCTTCCAAAGTAGAACTCCGGCCAAAAAACTCAAAGTGAAAATTGTCGCGACAAGTGGTGCCACTACCATCACGCCGAAGCTGAATCGCGACTCTACAGCAACAAATACGATGAAGAGTAAGCCGACTGCTCCACCAACCATCTCTAGAGCGGCAATAACTTTCATCGCGGCGAGTCGGGCTTTTTTAGTCATTTATTTATTTGCCAGAGTTTGATGGCTTCGATCGGGTAGATCAGCATTATGATGTTTATGATCAGACTGTCTCTGATCGTTAGCAGGAGAATGACCTCGGTCGCAATGAAAAATGCGAGGGAACGCCAGAATTTGATCTTGTATGCCACATAGAAGCCAAATGCACATGCGGCAATGTCAGCCACTGAATTGATGATCGAATCGCCAAAATAGTTAAGCGAAAGTGTCTCTTCGCGATAACGGTTGATGATGTAGCTCGAATTTTCAGCGACTTCCCACGAACTTTCGATAAAGATCGCTATCACAAAACGCCATGCCAGCGGCACTTTCCAAAAGATAAGTCCGATCAGCCAAAATTCGAGCACGCCGTGCAGAATGTGTGTAAACGTGTACGGATCGAGGATGTGCTGAGAATTGTGAGCCGTCCAGATATCCCACGACCACGGAGTGTAATCGCCAGCCTGACACCACCACACGCGGCCTTGTAGATCGAGTATCACCACGGCAACCGCAAGGATAGCGAGACACGACAGCAAAGTCTTTGTCTCGAAAAGGCCGCTTTCCTTTAGATGGTGATCAGTCATTTTTAAGAAAGTTTGCTTCGAAACGCGAGATTCCGCAAGTTCTCACCCCGAAGTTCGCTTTGCCAACGCGTTCGCTTTACGCAAGAATCTATTTGGAAATGAACCGAACAGAGAACTTACAGCGAGTTCGCGACCGTCAGAAGCCGTGGGACATCATCGTCATCGGCGGCGGTGCGACCGGCGTTGGATGTGCTCTGGATGCCGCTTCACGCGGGCTTGATGTACTGCTTTTAGAACAACACGATCTTGGAAAGGGTACGTCGAGCCGCAGTACGAAGCTCGTTCACGGCGGCGTTCGTTATCTTGCACAGGGAAACATTTTGCTCGTTCGTGAGGCGTTGAAGGAACGCGGAATTTTGCTCAAGAATGCTCCGCATGTGGTTCATAAACAGGCCTTCATCGTACCCTGTTACAGCCAGTGGCAAAAATTTTATTACGGTGCCGGGCTCAAGGTTTACGATCTCCTGTCGGGCAAGTATAGCTTCGGAAGATCGCGCATCTTGTCGGCTGTAAAAACTATCGCGCAACTCGGAACCGTTAAGACCGAAGGCCTAAAAGGCGGTGTTCTCTACTACGACGGCCAATTTGACGACACGCGGCTGCTGATCGACATGGCTGTTACGGCAAGCGGTTTCGGTGCATCGATCATCAATTATGCAAAGGTTTACGGTCTGAAAAAGAATCTTAACGGACGGGTGACGGGCGTTGAATTTGCCGATCAATTCTCAGGGGAAATTTTTTCGGCAGCCGCAAAAGTGGTCATCAACGCGACAGGTGCATTCTGCGATGCAGTTCGCACAATGGCGGACGATTCCGCTAAACCGCTCGTTACGCTGAGCCAGGGAATACATCTTGTTTTCGACCGCAAATTCCTGCCTGGCGACGCGGCAATAATGATCCCAAAAACCAGCGACGGCCGCGTCCTGTTCTGCATCCCGTGGCACGGCCATACGTTGATCGGCACGACCGACACCCCGATCGGCCACGCCGAACTGGAACCAAAAGCACTTGAGTCAGAAATAGGTTTTGTTCTCAAGACGGCGGGTGAATATCTGGCTCAGAAGCCACACAGCGACGATATCCTGAGCGTTTTCGTCGGCATTCGCCCGCTAGTCAGTTCGGACACAGCGAAGAAAACATCATCGCTCTCACGCGGCCATATGATCGAGGTCAATACGGCCGGAATGGTCACCGTCACCGGCGGCAAGTGGACAACATATCGCCGCATGGCGGAAGAAGCAGTAGATATCGCTTCAAAATGCGGGAAATTGTCGGTCACAGGTTCGAACACGGCGGACCTTGCGATTGCCGGTACTCCAATTGAACCCCAAAACGCGGAAAAGCTTCATCCCGATCTTCCATACACGGTGGATGACGTTATTCATTCTGTTCGAAATAAGATGGCTCAGACGGTCGAGGATGTTTTGGCGAGGCGAACGCGGACTCTTTTCTTAAATGCCAAAGCGGCTATTGAGATCGCACCAACAGTTGCGGCGATCATTGCGGACCATACGATGAATGTGAATTATGATCGCGACGCGGATGTTAAAGATTTCGAGCGTCTCGCAAAAACGTATCTGGGATAATCTTTTGAGAACTGACTTGTCACTACTGGTGGCCTAAAACACGAGTTTCATCACAAAAGCTTCCCAGTTTCGTTGAAAAGCCAGCATGTCGCGTTCGCCGAGAACGGTTTGTAAGGTCTTGTATCCGGTCGGATCGGTCTTTACGTTTGCCGAGAATTCCTTGTAATACTTTACAAGCAGCTTTTTCTCTTGCAGGTAATACATCAAGTAGCGGGCCTGGGCGTAATTTGTGCCCGTCGCTTCTTTGTAGAATTCGGCATCAGACATCGCGGTCAGAGCCTTAAAGGTCGGAACGACTTTCCTCTTCAATCCATTTTGCAATCCGGCGAGCCGCCAATTGGTGTAGCCGTAAATGCGGCCATCGACCGTTCCCGATTGCTCGTAAAGCGAGCCCAAACCTTCGTTGAACCAGGCAGGACAATCCGGAAAGTTCGCCTCGATGAAAGGATGTACGATCTCGTGAACCAACGTACCACCGCCGGTGGCGATGTTCATCACGAGTATCTTTTTTGACGGCGAATAGTATCCGTATGGTGTGTCGGGTTCGTCGTAGAAAAACTCCTTCGCGTGGGTCCGATATGACGCCTGATCCTTGAAAAGCCAGATATCGAGGATATTCGCGGGATCTTTTGCAAAATAATCCTGCTTTAGCCTCGCAACCGTACCGCGAATTACTTCTTCGGCCCACTGTTTTACGACAGCCTCAGAATCGTCACCGATCACCACGAAAGGCTTTTCAACGACGACGGTGAAGCCGCGGCCTTTTAGCTTTGTACGAAGTGCATCTGCGTGCTTTTCAAAAGGATCGTCGGGCTGTTGCGGTTTTACGTTGGTTGCGGCTGCGGTTGCTACGACCAACGCTGCGATAAAAAGCGGAATGACAAATGCTCGAAGCGATCTCTGCATCGACTAAATACCTCGTTGGATCTTAATACCGCCATTTAGACGTTGGTCCAGGCTCTGCCCGATCGCTCCCGCACGTGACTTGGCGATCGTCGCCATCTCTCCCGCAAAGAGCCGATCAACCGTGTCGTTGAATATCGAAACCCACCGCACGAAATGCTCGGAAAGCAGCGGCGACCTCTCATGCAGCTTTTGATGGACCGTAAGCGGGTTATTAAAGTAAACGGGACTTCCAAACAGATTCTTCTCCCAAAAGTCAGCAATTACGGGCATGTGTGCAACAAGGTCGAGCCCATCGAAATGATGTCCGATATCGGGATCGTAGATAAGCACCTTATAGAATTCGTCCAGAAGGTGTTCGATATCCGCTCGATTTGCGATGTCCGTGATCATTATTCGGTTGAAACAACATCCTCGCCTCTGAGCGCCGCATTCAGCGTGTGCCAGCTAAGCGATGCACATTTGACGCGCGCGGGGAACTCCAGGACGCCTGAGAAAATTTTCAGCTTGCCGAGTTCATTGTCGTCCGTCTCGATATCGAGATCGCCCGTAACCATGCGGTGAAACTCGTCAAATATCGCGTGAGCCTCGTCCTTGGTCTTCCCCTTCACCGCCTGCGTCATCATCGACGCCGACGCCTTAGAGATCGCACAACCCGACCCTTTGAATGCAACATCCGTCACAGTATCGCCGTCGAGGCTAATATAAACCCGCAAAGCATCGCCGCACAACGGATTCTTTCCATCCGCATATTGATCGGCATCCGAGATCTCACGAAAATTCCGCGGATTCTTGTTATGCTCCAAAATTACTTCCTGATATAGATCGCTTAGTTCTGACATTCTCGATATATTTCTACTACTTAGTTCTGAAAATTCTATAGATAAAGCACGAATTGATAACCCGATCGACCAATCCTTATTTTAGGTCCCCTGTCTTGCGCAACTTTTCAGCGTCCGCCAAATCCTGCAATCTTCCGACCGCCTCCTTGTTTTTGATAAGGTCATCTCTAGAAATGAAGTCCACTTCGGTTTTTAGTAGAGTTCCCGGCGTCTTTCGACCCCAGCACTCGTTAAACTCGACTCCGGGAATTTGTGGCCAGATGTCGATCTGACTCGGAGGCGTTCCCATAGAAAAATAATGGTCATCTGCGACCAGATCGGAAGCCGACAATCCGCCAATAGGAGCGCCAAAATCCTCTAAAGCCCTGTACACTTTCTGAGCATTCTCTGTATCGCTGGCGATCCAAAGATCGAGATCTTTTGTATATCGCGGTTCCGTATACTTGATTACTGCATGGCCGCCGATAACAAGAAATCTAACCTCGTATTTTTCGAAGGCCTCCAACAGTTCTCTGAAGTCTTGATCCACGAAGATCCTCTCCTTTCATCGCGTGAGCGTCCAGCACCATCTGCCAGGCGACCTCAAATTTCGCACTATCGGGTTGCGCCTGCCAATAACGTACTGCGACGTACGGGTCGGCATCCTCGATTTTGCCATGCCAAAACTGCATGTCGCGTTTCTTTTTCATGCGAACACCTCAACAACTTTCTGCACAGCATCGCCTCTCTGAGGATTCAATGCAAACTCTACCGCGGCTTCCGCATGGATCGTTGTCGTATCAAACAATACCGCATCCGTACATTCCGGCGTGACGAGCAGCGGTATCTCGGTGCAGCCGAGCACGATTCCCTCGGCTCCGTCGGCGGTCAGTTTGTTGATGATGCTGATGTAAGCATCTCGTGACGACGCCTTGATCTTGCCTTTGACTAACTCATTATAGATTATGGAGTGGACGATCTCGCGGTCGGTTTCATCCGGAATGATCGTCTCGATTTCAAATCTATCGAGGAGGCGATTCTTTAAGAAATCCTTCTCCATCGTAAACTTCGTTCCGAGCAACCCGACCTTCTTCAATCCGCGTTTTTGTACCGCCTCACCTGTCGCGTCACCGATATGGACCAGCGGAATATCTACTGCTTGCTCCACGTCATCTGCGACCAGATGCATCGTGTTCGTACAAATCAAGATCAGATCGGCTCCGCCGCGTTCGAGCTTTTTTGCGGCATCGACCATTATCTCACCAAGCTTCGCCCAGTTCCCTTCGTGCTGCAGCCGTGCGATCTCGCCAAAATCGACCGAATACATCAGCGACCTCGCCGAATGCGCACCGCCAAGCAGCTCCTGAGTTTTGCGGTTGATGATCTGGTAATAAACTACCGAGCTTTCCCAGGACATCCCGCCGATGAGTCCGATGGTTTTCATATGAGCCTCTAGAGGACTAATAAACCGCCTTTAGTCACTCCCTATGGAATACAGCGTAGGCAAATATTGCGACCGCCGCTGCTACCCCCGCCAAGACACCGGCCCAGACGTACTTTGACTTCGTGCTCAACTTTTTGCCGAAGCCGTCCAAAGTCTTTACATCCGAATAATTCGCAGTTGTTGCTTTGCCGGTCGAGTCCTTTACCGTGAAAGTTTTCTCATTCGCCTCGCTGATCGATCCGGAATACCTGGCTCCGTCAAAAAGCAGCACCTGTACCTTTGCTTCGTCGCCGGTGCCGAACTTAGCGACCTTTTGTTTCATCTTTTCAGTCCGTTTCACGACCTGCGGATTGCCTTGCTGCCCAACGACTGAGATACCGGATGAAGAGATAGCAACAACCGTCAATACCAACAAAATTACAAATTTCTTCATAGACCTTCTCCTATATTGACGCTGATCTTATTATCCTCACCCGGAACCAAACAAATAAAAAACCTTAGGCAAAAACTTCCAACACCTTCTGCACCGCATCTGCCAATTTATCGACTTCCTCGCGGGTATTATAAAACGCAAAGCTCGCTCTCGCAGTGGCCGGAACATCAAAAAATTCCATGACCGGCTGAGCACAATGGTGTCCGGCTCGCACGGCGATGCCTTGTTGGTCGAGAATCGTACCGATGTCGTGCGGGTGGATGCCTTCGATGGTGAAGGATAGAACCGAAGCCTTTTTTGCGGCGGTACCGATGATCTTTACGCCCGGAATGTCGGACAGGCGCTCGGTCGCGTATTCGAGCAGGCCGTGTTCGTATTCGGCGGCGGCTTCGAAATCGAGAGCGTTAATGTAGTCGATCGCGGCTCCGAGCCCGATCCCGGCGGCGATCGCTGGCGTTCCGGCTTCGAATTTTGCAGGCAGCGGTGCGTAGGTTGTTTTTTCAAAGCTGACCGTGCGGATCTGGCTGCCGCCGGTTTGGTATGGCGGCATCTGTTCGAGCCATTCCTTCTTGCCGTACAACACGCCGCTGCCCGTCGGAGCGAACATCTTATGCCCCGAAAATACAAAGAAATCCGCATCCAGATCCTGCACATCCACCGGAAAATGCGGCACGCTCTGCGCTCCGTCGACCAAGACCGGTACGCCGAATTTATGCGCCGTTGCGATCATCTGCTTGACCGGATTTACGGTCCCGAGCGAATTTGAAACGTGCGTCACGGCGACCATTTTTGTACGTTCGTTGAGCAGATTTTCGTATTCGTCGATGATCAGTTCGCCCCGTTCGTTCATCGGGATCATCACGATACGGGCACCGCGTTCCTCGGCTATAACTTGCCACGGGATGATGTTCGAATGGTGCTCCATCTGCGAGACCATGATCTCGTCGCCCTCGTTTATGAACTTTCGCCCATACGAATACGCCACCAGATTCACGCCCTCGGTCGTGCCGCGAACGAAGATGCATTCCTTCGATTCGCGAGCATTGATAAAGCGTTTGACCTTTTCACGAGCCGCTTCGTACGCCGTCGTCGCGAACTGCGAAAGATAATGAACCCCGCGGTGGATATTCGAATGCTCCTCAGCCAGATACTTCGACCCGCGATCGATAACCATCTGCGGAACCTGCGACGACCCGCCGTTATCGAGATAAACCAACGGCTTCCCATTGACTTCCCGATGAAGCACCGGAAAGTCCTTTCTTACTTTTTCAACATCCCAATTGCTCATTTCTTTTACAGCCGTCATATGTTTTTGACCACATAGAAACATAGTCCTATGTGCCCTCTGTTTCTATGTGGTTAGATCTCAGCTCCCAACCGATTCAACACCATCGCATCCAACTCCGACTTGATCGATTCGATGCCGATCTTATTTATCACCTGCTCAGCAAATCCGTAGGTCAGCAGATTTTTCGCAAGGGTTTTTGGCAGTCCTCGGGCTAGCAAATAAAATAATTCCTCTTCCTCAAGCTGCCCGACGGTCGCACCGTGTGAACATTTGACGTCATCGTTGAATATCTCGAGCTGCGGCTTAGTATCGACGCGGGCGTCGTTTGAGAGCAGGAGGTTCTTGTTCGACTGCTGAGCGTCGGTTCCGTGGGCGTTTTCGCGAACGAAGACCTTGCCATTAAAAACGCCACGCGAATGGTCGTTCAGCACGCCTTTGTATGTCTGATGCGACATGCAGTTCGGCACGGTATGGTCGATGATCGAATGCGTATCATGATGCTGACTGCCGCTCAGCATATAAAGTCCGTCAACCCACGCTTCGCCGCCTTCGGCACGGAACTTCACATCGATATCATGCCGCGAAATGCCGCCGCCGAGGTTGATGTTGGTCGAATCGTAATGGCTGCCTGCGCCGAGCGTTACCTCGGTCGTTCCTACATTGAATGCTTCCGGAGCGTCTTTTTGCACGCGGTAATGGGTCAGATTCGCGTTTTCCTCGACAATTACCTGGATCGCCGCATTTGCAAATCCTTTTGCTTCCGATGAATACGATTCGACGATCGTCGCCTTGCTTCCAGCCTCGGCAATGACGATCACGTGGGGGAATATCGCCTCGCCCTCGCCTGCCGCAAAATTCAGTTCGATCGGCTCTGCCAGCGACGTTTCTTTCGGAATTCTGATCACCTGAAATGCGCCAAATGCCAGGTTAAGAGCCGTAAATCCGTTGCGGCGAAAGTTAAATCGCTCTAACGCTTCGTGAGACTCAGAACTTACAGGATCGGAAATCTCAAAATCGAGATTTGAGATCTTCGATACATTCGTATATTTCCAGTCCTCATCCTTCGGTGTCGGAAATCCGAGAAGCGAAAACGCCGCAAATGCGTCCTCGCGCAGTTTTTGCAGTTCGGCGTTCGATTCGCCCTTGATAAACTCTCTGAATTGTTCCGCAAATCGTGTTTCCACGGCGGCTGTCGTTGATACCATTTCTTAAAAAACCTTTACTAAACTAAATTTGTTATCCGCTTTCACGGTGTTCGCCGGATCGAGAATAAGTTCGCGGGCCATCCGCAATTTCGCCTCGTTCTCTGGCCGCGGCCTTTTGTCATCGACAAGCGAAGACTTGTCATAATCGAATATAAAATCGTGCCGCGTCAGAATATATTTCACGCCGAGACCGGCCGCTTTCGCTTTTAATTCCGCCGTGTTTCGCGATTCCCAGACCATCTGACGCAGCGTCCAGTCTTCGAACAAATAATCCGAAACGACGGGCCGGTTGATGTTGTAAGTATCCCGCCGCATGTTGATCAGCCAAACTTTCGCATCCGCGTCAGGGTCGCTATTGATCGTCTGATAGAACGGGTAATAATCGAGATTCCGCGTCAGATATTGATCCCGCGTCTCGCCACCTAGCACCACGCGAAGCGGCGCCTTCTGACAAAACCACGCAGCCGACGTAAAGATCGCGAGAACCGACGCCGCAAGCAGTGAATATTTCGCTGCGGTCTTCGACCCCGAATCCTCTAAAACCGACTGGATCGCCCCAACCGTTGCAACTGCTAGCAGCGGAGCGATGGGCAGCAAGTACCTAAGCTGAGGGCTCGAAAACAGCCAAAACAAATAAACTATCCCCGCGACTCCGGCCGCGATCGCGAATTCGTCCGCAAGCTTTTTCTTCCAGAACGCCCAGATCAGTAGCGGCAGCCCGATCAAAAATGCCGCACCGAGAACTCCGTCATAAAGTTCCGGATTCTCAGGCTGAGCCGCGACCGAAACGCGGAATGGCGACATCAGATAGTTCGACTTATTAAGGTCGGCTCCGCCATACTGTGAGTTCATGCCCTGAAAGAGATTAGACCGCTCGACATCCCAGCCGTTCGCCGCTCCTTTCCAGATGCTCATGTAAAACGGAAATACCGGCGATCCGGTCGCCGCCCAATTCCGCAGATACCACGGCGAAGCGATCACCCCAGCCAAAACTAAAGCTCCAAACCCCAACGCCACGATCTTGCCCGGGCTAATCGAAGGCGTGGCCACGCCCTCTTCGTCAGAACTGGGAGCCGCAGCGACCCGGTTCCCACGAGCACGCAGCAAGACGATCAGGGCAAACGCCGCAATAACGAACACAGTCGTCAGCTTCACAGCCAACGCCCCGCCAAGAAACACACCAACCAGGATCATCGACGCTGTCGACAACGAGTTCCACCAGCGGGTCAAAGAATAAACCGCGAGCGTCACATACAACGCCAAAGCGATGTCAATATAACCGCTCGACGCCACATGAAACGCCGTCGGTATCGCCGCGACCATCAGCGTTGCGATCAAAGACCAAAGCCGCGAGACACTAAGCTCTCTTGCCCATCCAAAAACCGCACCGAGCAGCAAAGGAAAGAATAAAAACGTCGTCGCCCCGGCCGCCGCTTCGCCCCCTCGCGTGCTTACAAAATTGCCAAGCAGCATTGCCCAAACCGCGTGCATCTCGGTTCCAAGAGCAAGGTAACTCGCGATATTTCCCTCGATAAACGCATTGCTGCCCTGTGCGATGTATGCTTTCGGCACCGCAAAATGGTAGAGCAAAGTGTCTTTCGCGATCGGCGGAGCAAGTGCGGCAACAAATGCGAGAACGACGGGAATTGCGATTAGAATCAGTAAGACTTTGTCGAAGCCTGTTGTTTTGTCAGGCACACTGTCGCTGGTTTTCGGTTCTCGAACACGAGCAAGGCTTAAGCCGCCCTCGATGAATGTGACAACGGTGATGATTATCGCGGCGAGCGGCGTATAAAGCCCCGCAAGGCCGAGGAAAAACCATATCAGCGAGGTGACGATCGCCCCGACAGCGATACTGCGAACAAGCTCGAGCATCTGCGAGTAATTCTCGCTACGCTCTATCTTCAAATGCCGAAAAATAAACGTTCCTGTTCCCAACCAGGAAACAAGAATAAGCCCGGCGACAATCGCTCCAACGACCGAAGCCAAGATTCCATCGCCACCAAACAGCGGCCCGCCGCCAAGATTACCGAGCAAACTAGGCAGTTTTAACAGATCGGTGCTGCGAAATGCGACAAAGAGCATCAACAAAACAAGCGCCCATATCGCGATGATGAACGCGGCGTTGGTGGATTTTGTCGGTGTTTCGCTTGCCATTTTATTGCCGGAATCGAACGGCGGCAGAGCCGCCAAAGAAACTAGCCAGACGTGAAACGTCTGGAAAATGCCACAAAAGTCGCACGCCCTGAAGGGGCGTGAGATGTCCGTCTGTCGCACTTTCAGTGCGATAAATCAGATGTCAGCAAACCAGACGTTTCACGTCTGGCTATTCTCTTAACGCTGCTCCACGGCTTAGAAAACTCTGACCCAAATGAATTAATAGCCTAAACCGTCGCTCCCTTCACCCAATCATACCCTTTCGCCTCAAGCTCGATAGCAAGTTCCTTCCCGCCTTCCTTCACGATCTTGCCACCGGCCAAAACGTGGACAAAATCAGGCTGGATGTAGTTCAAAAGCCGCTGATAGTGCGTGACCAAAATGATCGCGTTCTCCGACGAACGCAGCTTGTTCACGCCCTCGGCGACGATGCGGAGAGCATCGATGTCGAGGCCCGAATCGGTCTCGTCGAGCACCGCGAGCTTCGGCTCAAGTACCGCCATCTGCAGGATCTCGTTGCGTTTTTTCTCACCGCCCGAGAAGCCCTCGTTGACCGAACGTTTGAAAAACTGCGGGTCCATATCAACGATTTTGGCCTTTTCTTTCAGGTAATCGTTGAATTCGAGCGGGTCGAGTTCCTCCAGCCCGTGATGCAAAGCCTTTTGGTTATAGGCGAGCCGCAGGAACTGCGAATTCGACACGCCAGGAACCTCGACCGGATACTGAAACGCCATGAAAACGCCTTCGCGTGCACGTTCATCCGGTTCGAGTTCGAGCAGATTTTTGCCTTCGAACAAAACTTCGCCCGAGATCACTTCGTAGGTCGGATGCCCGGCCAAAACCTTTGACAAGGTCGATTTGCCCGAGCCGTTCGGTCCCATGATCGCGTGAACCTCGCCCTTCTTGACCTGTAGATTTAGGCCTTTCAGGATTTCTTTGCCTTCGATACCGGCGTGTAGATCTTTAACTTCTAGTAACATTTTTTTCTTTATTCTTAGTCTTTTTTGACGGTTGCGATCGCATCGATCTCGATCATCAGTCCACCCGCAAATTCGCCGACCGGAATGATCGCTCGAGCCGATCGATGCTCGCCCATGATCTCGGCAATTGTCTTATCGACCGCCGACCAATTCTCAATGCCGGTGAGGAATACGTTCAGCTTTACGATATCCGCGAGGCCAAGGCCCGCCGCATTGAGCACGCCCTCGACATTCTTCAGAGTCTGTCTCGTCTGTGCCTCGATCGAATCCAGTACCTTTTCACCCGTTTTCGGATCGACCGCAACCTGGCCCGAAACAAAAACAAGATCGCCGCACCGCATTCCCTGTTCATAATGCCCGACCACGGCCGGAGCGTTTGTTGTACTTATCGGTTTCATTCTAAATATAAATTTCGCCTTTCAAATAAAGCACCGCGTTCCCGCCGATCTTTACGCGGTCGCCCGCGAGTTCGCAAAACAATTCCCCTCCGCGAGCCGAAACCTGACGGGCAAAAAGCTCGGTCTTGCCTAATTCCGCCGCCCAATACGGAATGAGCGAACAATGGATCGCTCCGGTCACCGGATCCTCAGGAATTCCGAGCTTCGGTGCAAACATCCGCGATGCAAAATCGCAATCTTCGCCCTTTGCGGTGATAATGATCTCGTCGTACGGCAAATTCGCGACCGCGTGCATATCCGGCTCAAGCGTCGCAACTTCTTCCTGACTGCGAAGCAGCATGAACAGCATGTTGCCCTGCGATTCCCAGCTTTTCAACGGCGGAACCTCGACATCGATAAGCTGCGGCAGGGTCGGAATTTCCCTCATCGGATAAGCAGGAAAATCGAGCGTCAGCCTCTCGCCGCTTTTCGTAACACCGAGCGGGCCGCTGCGGTGTGAATGAAACTTGATCTCGCTGTCTTCCAGCTTCAGCTCACTAAATATAACGTGAGCCGTCGCCAGCGTCGCATGCCCGCAAAGATCGATCTCAACCTTCGGCGTGAACCATCGAAGGTCGTAATGCCCCTCGCTCTTCACAAAAAACGCTGTCTCCGCTAGGTTGTTTTCCACTGCGATATTGAGCATCACCTCGTCCGGTAGCCAAGCCTCAAGCGGTACAACAGCCGCCGGATTGCCGCCAAAAACCTTATCCGTAAATGCATCTACCTGAAATATCTCAAGCTTCATATCCAATCTCGACTACTTACTGCTCGCGGTTCTGACGACTGCGACGGCCTCGATCTCGATCTTTGCATCACGCGGCAATTTCGCTACCTGAACCGTGGAACGCGCCGGAAACGGAGCCTTAAATCTTTTTGCATAGATCTCGTTCATCTTGGCAAAATCGTTAATGTCCGTCAGAAAAACGGTAGTCTTAACCACATCCTCAAACGAACTGCCCGCCGCCTTAAGCACGGCCTCGATATTCCTCAAAACCTGCTCCGTCTGAGCCTCGATCCCGCCTTCGACGAGCGTTCCAGTCTTGGGATCAGAGCCAACCTGTCCCGCAGTAAAGATAAATCCATTAGCAATGATCGCCTGCGAATACGGCCCGATAGCCTTAGGTGCGTCAGGCGATTCGACCGCTCGCTTTTTAGCCGTCTGACCAACCGTCGAGATCGAAAGGGCAAAGACTACAGCAACCGACCAAAGCAAAGCCGGTAAAAAGGTTTTCATTCGTGTTATTCGTGACATTCGTGGCTAACCCTCTTTCTTAGCGGCGATCGCCTGGATCTCGATCTTCGTGTCAAAATGCAGATCCTTCACCGGCACGATCGCCCTCGCCGGACGATGATCGCCCATCACTCGGGCATACGCCGTGTTCACCGCACCCCACAATTCCATGTCGGACACATAGATCGTAAACTGCAAAACCTGCCCCAGATCGCTCCCCGCCGCCTCCAAAACCGCCTCGACGTTCCGCAAAGCAAGCTCCGTCTGCGCGTCGATATCACCCGTAAAAGGCTCACGCGTATCCAGCGACATCGGCAACTGCCCCGAAACATAGATCAAGCCGTTGTGCTCGATCCCCGGGCTGTAATGGCCCTTTGGTTGTGGTTGGTTTGGTGGTTGAATCGTTTTCATTCTTCTATCCAATCGAAAACATACTTCTCATCGAAATCTACATTAAACCGTTCGAGATAGGTGAGGTACTCCTTTTTGAAACTCACCTTCTGATGGTGTTCTTCTTGCCGCTGAATGTATCCAATGACGTCATCAAGCTGAGAAAGTGAATACGAAAAAGCACCGAATCCCTCCTGCCACTGAAACTTACCTCGTACGAGCCGTTTCTCATTTATCCATCTGCTAGAATTTGCTTTAATGTCACGAACCAATTCCGACAAAGCAATGTTCGGCTTGATATTTAAGAGAAGGTGCAGATGGTCCGCGACACCATTAATAGCCAATAATTTCTGGCCGTGATTTGTCACGATTCCGGTGATGTATTTATATAGTTCGTCTTTCCACTCCTTCGAGATCAGATTTTCTCTGCCGCTAACGGCAAATACTATCTGGATGTAAATTTGAGAATAGGTATTCGCCATTCCTTATCTTTCCTGAGCTACAGAGGAGCAGAATATTTATAGCAACAAATCTAATCTTTCGTTCCTGAGCTCCAGAGGAGCGGGATATTTATAGCAAAAGCTCTAGTGATAGAAGAATTCGAGCTCCGTAGGAGCGTCACAAATACCGCCATTTCCCATGCCGTTCCTACGAAACTCAGAACCTTGTCTCACATCCCGTTTCTATAAATATTCCACGCCTAACGGCGTTCAAAACCTCAATTCTCCGATCGTTCCGCCATAACCCGAAGTGCCAATGCCTTAACATTTCGAATAGCATCTTCTTTTGTATTGCCATAGACGAGAACACCATCAAGATCATCGATCTCAGCTATCCAGCGACCGTCATCTTCTTGTTCGAGTTCGATTGGCAAATTCATTCTCTCCTCATTATTTGGCTATCGGCGCGTAACGAATCTTTAGTGTTTCATCGTTTTTGCTCAATTTTGCATTAGCTTGATCAACCGCTAATTCTAAGCAATTGGAACAATCAACAACCAATACATTCTCACGCCATTCCATTTGAAATACCTCGCTCTTGAGGTTTAAGAAAGTCTCATCAGCACGAATTTTTTCAAAATCAACCTCGGTTCCCGCCGGCCTAATATTAAGGTAGGAAGCGTCCCGACTCGGTGGGCCGCAGGCCCTAGTTACAACCGTCGCCAAGTATTTCGGCGAAGAAACTTCGGTCTTAACAAAATTCTCGCACGAAACCCTCCACGCACAACCTAATGGAAGAATGGCTACGACCAGAAGCAAAAGATTCAAGATCGTTTTCATACTCAATGCGACGACTACCCAACGCTTCCTTCCAACTTCAAGCCCAACAACTTTGTCGCCTCGACAGCATATTCCATCGGCAGTTCGCGAAAGACTTCCTTGCAAAAGCCGTTGATGATCAACGAAACGGCGTCTTCCTGAGGTATACCGCGTTGCTGTAAGTAGAACAATTGATCCTCGCTGATCTTAGAGGTCGTGGCTTCGTGTTCGACTTTGGCGGTGTTGTTGAGGACCTCGATGTAGGGGAACGTGTTTGCCTCGGACTTGCCGCCGATGAGCATTGAGTCGCATTGGGTGTAATTTCTCGCACCTTCGGCTTTCGGCATTATTTTGACGAGGCCGCGGTTCGAGTTGTTCGATTTTCCGGCCGAGATGCCTTTTGAGATGATCGTCGATTTTGTGTTCTTGCCGAGATGAATCATCTTGGTGCCGGTGTCGGCGATCTGGGCGTTGTTGGTGAGAGCGACGGAGTAGAATTCGCCGATCGAATTGTCACCCTGCAGGATCACACTCGGGTATTTCCAGGTGATCGCCGAGCCCGTCTCGACCTGCGTCCACGAAATTTTCGATCTCACACCGCGACAAGCACCACGCTTGGTCACAAAATTATAAATGCCGCCCTTGCCGTTCTCGTCACCGGCGTACCAGTTCTGAACGGTCGAATATTTGATCTCGGCATCGTCCAGAGCAACAAGCTCAACGACCGCCGCGTGAAGCTGATTCGTGTCGAACTGCGGTGCCGTACAGCCCTCGTTATAGGCAACATAACCGCCTTCCTCAGCGACGATCAGCGTGCGTTCGAACTGCCCCGCTTCCTGCGTATTGATGCGGAAATAGGTCGAAAGCTCCATTGGGCACCGAACGCCTTTGGGGATAAATACGAACGAACCGTCAGAGAAAACTGCTGAGTTCAGGGCCGCGTAATAGTTGTCGCCCACGGGAACAACCGAGCCGAGATATTTCTGGATCTTGTCCGGATAAAGCTCGACCGCCTCTGTGAACGAGCAAAATATTACGCCTGCCTCGAGCAGTTTTTTCTTATAAGTCGTCGCCACCGAAACCGAGTCAAACACCGCATCGACCGCCACATTTGCGAGCATTTTCTGCTCGGTGATCGGGATGCCGAGTTTTTCGAATGTCTTCAACAATTCCGGATCAACCTCGTCCAAACTCGCTTTCGAAGGCTTCTGCTTCGGAGCGGAATAGTACGAGATATTCTGAAAATCGATTGCCGGGTAGTCAAAATTTGCCCAGTTGTCCGGCTGCTCCATAGTGAGCCATTTCCGATACGCCTTCAGCCGAAAATCGAGCATCCATTCGGGCTCGTTCTTTTTCGACGAAATGAGCCGCACGGTGTCTTCGCTCAGGCCGCGGGCGATCGTCTCGGTCTCGATGTCCGTTACGAAGCCGTATTTGTATTCCCGATTTGTAAGTAATTCTGCTGCTGTTGACATTTTATTTTTTCACCACATAGGAACATAGATCACATAGTTTCTTATGACCTATTCCTATGTGTCCTATGTTCCTATGTGGTTAAATCCCGATGGCTTGATCGTCCGGTGGATCCCTTGTATCGAATGAAACATCTCACCGACGGTGAGTTCGTTGCCGACGAGTTGAGCGAGCGTGATCTTCGACAACGCATTCTCGACGATCTCGTGAAGCCCGACAATGACCGGCCGAATGCCGCAATCGCCTTTGTGCACGCAAGTGTCGAGCACGCCGGTGTAGCTCTCGCAATGCTTATCTACGACATCGGCGTCGAGCACCTTGATGATCTCGTTGAGTTTGATCTCGTCCGCCGGACGGGCTAGGCAATAGCCGCCCTTGGTGCCGCGGGTCGACTGGACAAAATCCGCCTTGTTCAACAGCCACATCAACTTACCGGCGTTCGCCGTCGAAATGCCCTCGAGCTCCGCGATCTGCGGCAGCGTCAGGCTCTCGCCGTCAGGCAAATTCGCCAGTTGGACCAGGCATCTCAGTCCGTATTCCTCTTGTGCCGAAATTTTCATAACTACGCTCAGACGGGTGATTTGACCACTAACTTATGCAGATATAATCGCAAATCATTATTTTTTTGTCAAGATTGGGGCGGCGGCGTTTTGCTGGCCTGTTCTCGGCAATCTATGTCATTTTGAGCAAACTATGTCTTTTTAGGCAAACTATGCAGATCTGGGAAAAGTAGCATTTAATTTTGCCGCCCATCGGTATAGGGTTGAGGCATGAACACTTGTAAAGATACCGCCCGCAGATCGACACACTCTAACGCCAGCGTAGACAGCTTACGTCGCGACGAACGTCTGGCAAATGTGGAATTTATACTCGATACGCTGCTAAAGAGCCGCTACGGAAATGACGTGGATCCCGTTCATCTTCCGTACGTCAGCTGCGACGCAGACCTCGGGCTGCCCATATTTTCTGATGATGAAATAGGGAATATTTCTGTTCGGTACCAAAGTGAGTTGTGGGCAAATTCTCAGGGAACCGTTCGCGACCTGATCACACTCGCCCGGCGAGCTTCGGAAAAGATCATGTTCCAGGGAACCATCTCGGCGGATCTATCAAGCCTTAACCCCACACTGCCGTTCGCACGCGGATCGCCTGGTTCCGTCGGCGTCTTTCACCTCTCAACGACTTAAACCAACTTGACCGCCTAGATCTTTGACAACAAATTCCCCGATGGCTCCTGAGCTCTATTTAGGGTTGATGTCCATTAGCTCGACGACAAATATCAATGTCGCATCGGGCGGAACGTCAGCACCGGCACCGCGAGTGCCGTAGGCGAGCTTTGACGGAATGATCAATATCGCCTGGTCGCCGGTTCGCAATTTGGCGATGCCCTCGTCCCAGCCTTTGATGACGCGGCCGCGGCCGAGCGGGAACGAGATGGCTCGTCCGCTGTCGTACGAGCTGTCAAATTTTCTACCGTTGAGCAGTGTGCCGGTGTAATTGACGACGACCGTTTCGCCCACCTTCGGCATGCGTCCCTTGCCTCGTTTGGTGATGATATAGGTCAGGCCCGAAGGCGTCTTGACGGAAACCCCGACCGGAGCGACCCTCGGCGGCGGAGCAGGCATCTTGCGCGGCCTGGTCTGGCCCAGCGAGACAAAGGCGAAAGTCAGAACGATAGCGAGTATCAGTAATATTCGACGGCTCATATTGTTTTGTTCGGGTAGTTGATCGGACGGGAAAAGATTAGCACATTTAGGCCCGTTTGGAACCACGAATGAACACGAAAGATCACAAAAAACGTTCGATCAATACGTTCATTTCGTGAAATTTTCGTGTTATTTAGTGGTTCCTTTCTTCTCAAACCTCGCTCTGATCTTCACCGCCCGTTCGATGACATCGACGTTCTCCAGGATCTTGAGCCGTAGGTCTTTATCCAGATCCGGATTGTCCGCGAGAAACTTATTGACGATCGCCAGTGCCTGTTCGGTTCTTTGACCGCCAACGAAGGAACCAAGCCAGCCGTTGACAAAAAATATCTTGCGGTTGCGTTTATGGTTCCCTAGCTCGGCAAGAGCCCTTTCCAGATACGGCAGCGTCAGGGAACCATGACGGACATTATTGAAGGAACCAAAAGCCGCCTCGATCCAGCTTTCTGAGATGTCTTTGTTCGCGACAAAATCATTCCAGTATTTCGCCTTGTTCTCAGCCGTCGCAAAACCGGCTCTCGCGGCGTAGGCATAACGCTTGGCTTCGTCTGAGGTTTCGGTTCCTTCGAGTTCAGCGAGCAGCTTTGGAGCATCCGGATCACCGAGGATGATGAGACGTGAGACGAGGTCGAATTTGTCTTTGGCAGTAGTTGCGGAGGCCCGCGTGTTAGCAAGGGCGGAATCCGGAAGTTGAGCGTTACGCCCTTGCTTACGCGCGGGCTTCTGCATCCGAGCACCACCGGCTGCGGCAGGTGGTATTGACGCCGTCGACTTTTTCAATATCTCCTTCATTATCCGCCGTGCGTTCTCGCTTGAGGCGAGATTGAGGAACGCTCGATAGTACGTGATCTTTTGCCCCGGCGTCGCGGCGTTTTGCATGCGGTCGATGAGTAGATTTTCGACGCGAAGTTGGAGATCGGTTGCGGAGGCCCGACCGTGAGGGAGGGCTTGACCCGGGCGTTGAGTGTTAAGCCCTTGCTTACGCGCGGGCTTCTGCAACGTGGCCCCGCCCGCTACCGCAGGTGGTACTGACAGGCCGCCGCTGCCCTCGTCGATGTAATATCGCATCGCCGTCGAGACGCGGCTGAGCAGGGTTTGGATCGTGCTTTCGTCGGTCTCGCGCTTTAGCTCTTTGACAACCAGATCAACATACTCCCGCGGATCCATCTCGCCCTCGCGGACGCTGTCCCACAACGCTCCCCACATCATCGAGCGGAGAAAATCGTCCTTTTCGCTCCCGATGTTTTTCAGCACGTAATCGCGGCTCTTGTCGTCGAGAAGGAAGATTCCGTAGCCGTAGTCTTGGTAGTTTGGGAAGACAAATTGCGGAACAAAATTGAGTCGATTCTCCGGCCCCCACGGTCGTTCCCCCACGAAATCTAGAAATTGCCTTCTGGTTTCCGTTTTTCCATTTGCGAACTTTGCGATGAGCTTGAAATAGAGAGTCCAGAAAATTCGATCTTCACCTGGATTCAATTCCATGCTCGGTTTTTGGCGCAGCATGTATCCCAAGACCTTGTCGCCAGTGGACAACGTGTTGACCCTGATAATTGGTAGCCCTTTCTGCTTTACCCACTGATTAGCCCACTTATCTAATTGATTACCGCTCGCCGTCTCAAACTCCGCAACCAAATCCTCCCAACCCGCATTCCCAAACTCGTGCTTCTTCAAAAACGCTCGCACGGCGGTTTGGAATTTGTCTTCGCCGAGGTAGAACTCGGCTTGGCGCAGGAAGGCCGGAGCTTTGTTGTAGACGATGGCTCCGTAGGCGGATTTGGCGGCGGAGAGGTTTTTTATTTCCTGGTAGATCGGCGTGGTTCCTTTGGTCGAATCGGTCTGATAGGCGGCCTGTTTGACGCGTTCGTAGAAGACCTTCCAGGCGTTGTATTCCGGCATGATCTTCTCCATCGCCTTGTACGCCGTAAAGGTCGCGAAGCCCTCTTTCAGCCACAGGTCGTCGAACCAACGCATCGTCACCGTATCCCCAAACCACTGATGCGCCGCCTCGTGAAAGATCAGCGTGGCACGCGAGATATAGTCGTTCTTCGTCGGCTCCTGCGGAAAGATGATCGACGATTCCCTGAGGAAAGTAGCCCCCGCATGCTCCATCCCGCCAAACGGAAACTCCGGGATCAGGACGAGATCGTACTTAGGAAACGGGAACTTATAGTCGAAATAGGACTCAAAATACCTGATCGCCTCGCGATTAAGCCGAAACACCTCGGCAGCGTGGGGCTCAAACTTTTTCGCCTGCGATTTACGGAAATAAACCCTTGGAGGTCGGGACGGTCTGGGTTTATAAAGCCTTTTGTCATCCGGATCGTCTACTGATTCTTCGAGTCCATATTCCATTTCCGCCCGTTGATTAACATATTCCTCAAACGGCCCCGCCGCGAATGCGAAGACGTAGGTGCTGATGGGTTTGGTTTCGGCAAATTCGTAGCCGTACAAATCTTTGGAATTTTGGGAATTTGACGTCAACGTAATTTGATGCTTAACCCTTTCATTAGAAATAACTTTCCAATTATCGGGAGCCATCACTTTTAAGCTAAACCGCCCTTTCAGATCCGGCTGATCAAACACCGGAAACGCCGTGCTGGCGTCGCTGGGGACGAAGAGCGAATAGATATACTCCGTCCCGTCCTCTTTATCCACATACCGCGTGATCGCCGACCCGCTCGTCAATATCGGCGAAGTGAAATCAAGCTTGATGACGTTCTCGCCGACGACAACGCCGTCGCGGAAGATGAGGTGTTCGTTGTGTTCGGAGTACGCGAAACTCCCCTCCTTACGAAGGAGGGGAGTCGCCGCTTCGGCGACGGGGTGGTTCTCTGCACGGCGGTCATTGATCGAGACGTTCGAAATGGTCGACAGGTTTTCACTTCCCCTGATCTTGCGCCAATCCAGCACTATCAGAGAACCACCCCGTCCGCCCAGAGCGGCGGCCACCCCTCCTTCGTAAGGAGGGGAGCCGTCTTGAACCTTCACCCTGATCTCGATCGTCCCCTTCAAAACGGGTGACATCTTTTCAAGCGTCAGGTTCAGCTTGTACCGCACATCGGAATACCGGGCGGCCCGCCACTTGGCCAGTTCAAGCGATACGCCCGGCTCGATGGCCGGAACCTGAGCAAAACCCGTCGCCGCCAAAACAGAGATCATCACAAGGAGTTTGAATATCATCACGTACATCTTAAACGGTAAGTGGCATTTTGCGGTAGATAAGTTGTATCAACCGATGCGACCATTCTCCGTTTCGTCTCCTCCGCGGCAGAGCCGCGACAGAAACTAGCCAGACGTGAAACGTCTGGTAATCAGGACAGCTTCGCCCGCACTGAAGGTGCGGCAGAGGCCTTGTGAACAAGTATCTTTCGCCCCTTCAGGGCGAGACGGTGCAGGTCATTGTTTCCAGAGGTTTCACCTCTGGCTAGTTTCTTTAGGCGGCTTTGCCGCTTAAGAAATCAACTTTTGAGACATCCGCATAGAGCCGCGGCACAGGAGCCTCAAGCAAAAAACACTTGACAAATTGTCTTATTTATGATACATTGTTTCACATCGTGGATATTTGATAATTCGCAGGAACACAAAAAACCTCCAGCCGAAACTGGAGGTGATCTGAAAAAGGTTTTTAGACGGTCGAAATTTGTGATCAAAGAGCAAAGCTGAAATTAACAAACCCCGTCGCCTTGACCGGTTGGCCGTCGCGGACGAAGGGTTTGAATTTCCACTTGCGGATCGCATCCTTGGCAGCCGCCTGGAGCATCATCGGACCGCTGGTTTTCTGAACTTCAGAAACACCGCCGTTCTCATCGACGACGACTTCGACCGTGACCACGCCGGTTGCCCGGACGACTTTGGCAGCCGATGGATATACAGGCTTAGCCTGACTGGTCGCAAATGGAACGAGCGAACCGACCGCCAGCGGCGAATTGTCACGCACCGGTTCGAGTTGTTCAGCATTTACGACAGGCACTTCTACTTTAGGAGTTTCCTTTTTAGGCTCTTCGACAGGTGCGGCGGCTGGCTTTTCGGCAACGAACACGGGTTTCTCGACCTGTGCTGTTGCGGTGTCGAGCGGCATATTGCCGATGACCCTGACCTCGCGTTCGCGCGTCGGGTTTGGCGTCGGATTGGCAGCAACGGGCTGCATCACTATCGGCTGAGAAACAGGCGGAGCAGGCGGCGGAACCGTTTCGGCAGGCCTGTTACCAGACGCTAGCAACGCCTCAGCGGCAGGATCGTTGACGGCACTCATGACGACGCTGTTCGACCGAACCATCTTCTCACGCGTGTCGGCGACCTCTTCCTTCCAGCGGCGTGAGTCGAAATCGTCGCGGGCGAGCATGCTGCGCGAATTGCTGGCTTCCTCAAGCATCAGCATTGCGTCAGAAGCCTTTGCCTTGTCAGCACCGATCTCTTTGGTCTGTGTGATGACGAGCTCGAGCGTTTCACGCATCTTTTCGAGATCATTGAGAGCCTCGAGCGGCAGCGTGCGGTCCGATGTGTTCAAGCCGAGCGTACGGTAGCGCTCGACACGATTGCGAGCCCCTTTGATGATCTGGCCGGCCACCGCCATGTACGAGTCGGAGGCATTAGGCCTGGTGGTTTTCTGAGCTGCGTAAAACTCGGCAAGCAGATCCTGAGCACGTTTGTAGTCGCCCTGCTCGAGGTAGCTGTTCATGAGCAGAACATTGACCACGCCCTGAACAGACGGGTCGGACGATTCCTTGCGGATGTTCTCAAGCTCAAAAATCGCGGCGTTGTAATTGCGGACAACGATGTACGCCTTTGACTTGGAAATTCGTTCGCGCATGATGTCGCCCGACGTAGGCGGAGCGGCCTGCGGAACCACCGGCGGCGTGACCGCGGCAGTCTGCGCAACGATCTGTATGCAGAACGAAACTGAAAATAACAAAAACCCTAGAACGGAAGTGCTAAACCTCCTGACTTTTACCGGCATTTATAGTCCTCCCAAAACTCGACTTAAATTTTCCGTAAAGGCCAAGCGAACTCACCCGAGGAGGGCTCACCATAACGACCTGCTATATGCAAAAAACCTAACGCCAAAATATCTCCGAAGCGAGCCTTTTGTGGGGCCCGCAAATCATTTACCTAAGCTATCGATGATTTTTTTGCGGTATGCGTTTGCGTCTATTTTTATAGCACGTTCATTCAGCGTGAGCAAACGGCGGTCGAGCATGACGATCCGGCCATTGATGATAACGGTGCGAACGTCATTAGCTTTGGTCGAATAAACGAGCGAGGAATATATGTTGAAATACGGAGTCTGGTTCAGGCTGTCCATATCTACGATAGCGATATCAGCCCGCTTCCCGGCCTCGAGCGAGCCCGTTATATTGTCCAGATGCAGTGCTTTAGCTCCGCGGATCGTCGCCATTTCGAAAGCCTGTTCGGCTGATACGGCCTTAGGATCGCCGGAGATCAATTTATGAAGTTTTGCAGCCGTATCCATCTCTTCCCACATGCTCACGTCGTTGTTCGACGCCGCCCCGTCAGTGCCGAGCCCGACGGGAAGGTCTTTGGAAAGCATAAGCGGAACGGGGGCCGTGCCGGCCGCGAGTTTCATATTGGACTGCGGGTTATGAGCGATGCCGACGCCGCGGCGTTTCAGGATGTCGAGTTCATTAGCGTTGGCCTGGATAACATGAGCGGCGATCGTCCTGTCCGTCAAAAATCCGATGCTCTCGACAAACTCGATCGGCCGCATGCCCTTATGTTTCTGCTGGATGAACTCGGTCTCGGTATTAGCCTCGGCAAGGTGCATGACCAGCGGGGCTTTCAGACGGTTGGACAGATCCCGAGCTGCAAGAAGATGTTCCTGCGAGACCGTGTATGGAGCATGCGGTGCGATCGCCGGAACGATCAAGGGGTCATTTTGCCACTTTTTGATAAAGCGTTCGGCGTACGCCATTCCGGCCTCGAACGTCTTATTATCCGGTGCGGGAAAATCGATCACCGTCTCGCCAAGAACGCCGCGCATACCGGCCTTTTTGGTTTCGTCAGCGATCGCATCCTCGAAATAATACATGTCGCAGTACGTCGTTGTACCGCCCCTGATCATCTCGGCCAGTCCGAGTCGCGTACCGGCCCTCACAAAGGCTTCGTCAACATTCTTAGCCTCGGCCGGAAATATGAATTTGGTCAGCCATTCCTGAAGATCGAGGTCATCCGCGATCCCGCGAAAAAGCGACATCGGAACGTGTGTGTGAGTATTGATAAGGCCCGGAATGATGACCTTGCCCTTGGCATTTATCGTGCGCTTCGCCCGCGATTGCTTGACAACGATCCCCGGCGTTCCCATCATAAAGATCCTGCCGTCTTTAATTGCAATGGCCCCATTCTCAATGACCTCACGCTCAGCGTTCATCGTCACCACCGTGCCGCCGACGATCAAAAGATCAACATCAACGACCCGCGACCTTTCCGTCGCAGTCACCGCAAAACCAGAGATAGGTATAGATATGAGAAGGAGAATCGAGAAGAAATATTTCAGCTTATCCATAGCTGAGGTTACTACAAATTCGTAGGAAGGTGCAAAACTGTATGCTATTTCAAAAACTTCGAATCAAACGCCCTCGGCAGCAGTTCGCTCATCATCAGCGTTTCGGTTTTTCCGTCGAGATTCGACAGAATAACGGGTACGTCGCCGCAAAATTCCCAGATGATCTGGCGGCAGACTCCGCAGGGTGGCGTGAGGTCTTCGGTGTCGACGACGACGGCGATCTGGGTGAAGCGGGTTTCGCCGCAGGAGATTCCTTTCCAGATGGCAACGCGCTCGGCACAGACGGTCAGGCCGTAGCTGGCTGATTCGACATTGCAGCCGATGTAGATGTCGCCGTTTTCAGATTCGACAGCAGCTCCGACTTGAAAATTGGAATAAGGTGCGTAGGCACGAGTTCGGGCCAACTTCGCGGCCTCGATCAATTTTTGTTCTTTCTCTTGCATGGATTAATTTGTCGCTACAGTCTGCTCAGCCAGCTTTTCGCGAACGAGGCTGCACAGAAAATTAATGCCCGTTTCCTGATGACCGCCTTCCGGAATGATGATGTCAGCGTTGCGTTTTGAGGGTTCGACAAATTCGTTATGCATCGGTCGAACCGAACGGAAATACTGGGCGATAACAGATTCCGTCGTTCGTCCTCGCTCGGCGATGTCACGCTGCAAACGGCGGATAAATCTGATATCGTCCGGAGTATCGACGTAAACACGCACGTCAAGCAGATCGAGAACCCGGGGCTCGGCAAATATCAGGATGCCTTCGACGATGACTACCGGCTTCGGTTCGATCACCTCGGTCTTGTCGCTGCGCGTATGCGATTTGAAATCGTAGAGCGGCATCTCGACCTTCAGATCCTGCTTGAGCCGCCGCAGATGGTTGACTAGCATATCGCTGTCGATCGAATCCGGATGGTCAAAATTTGCCTGATGACGTTCATCGAGCGGCATGTCGGCGAGATTGCGATAATACGAATCCTGCTCGACCAACACAACTTTTTCGGCGCCAACAGCCTTGACGATCGCGCGAGCGATCGTCGTTTTACCAGATCCAGTTCCGCCGCAAATTCCAATAATCATATAAGGATATTAACCGCAGAGACGCTGAGGCACGGAGAATTGAAAGGCAAATGGCAATTTATTTTCTCGCTTCTCTGCGTCTCCGAGGTTCAATTCATTCTGGCAACTACCCGCTTTAGCAATTCGCCAAAAACCTCGGCCACACGAGCCCCTGTATCCATCACTTCCGAATGATCGATCTCGCCTTCAGCCATACCAGCCGCGAGATTCGTAATGCACGATATTCCGAGCGTACGAATTCCCATGTGTCGAGCCGCTATCGCTTCGGGAACGGTCGACATACCGACGGCATCGGCTCCGAGCAGGCGATACATTCGGATCTCAGCCGGAGTTTCATAAGTCGGGCCCGAAAGGGCACAGTAAACTCCACGGTGAATAAAATCGGTCAGCTTTTCGTCCAGCCCCTTGTCAAAGCGTTCATGGGCGATCGCTTCAGCTTCAGCATGTGCGATCTGCTGGAACTCGCGGTCGTAAACCTCCGACATGTCCGGAAACCGTGCCCCAAATCTCTTGTCGTTTGGTCCACGCAACGGATTTACGCCTAAGCAGTTTAGATGATCGGAAAGGATCATCAGGCTTCCCGGCGTCATGTCCGAGTTCAGACTGCCGGCAGCATTTGTCACGATTAGATTCTTGATCCCAAGCAGCCCAAACGACCTCACTGGCAGCATTACCTGCTGCATGTCGTAGCCTTCGTAATAATGAAAACGGCCCTGCTGAACGGCAACGCCAACGCCGCCGATCTTGCCTAAGACCAATTGCCCCGCATGGCCTTCGACGGTCGAAACGGCAAATCCAGGGATCTCTTCGTATTTGATCCGAACCGCGTCCTCGACGGAATTGGCAAAATCACCCAGCCCGCTACCCAAAACAATCGCGGTCTGCAATTCACCAGAGTACTTAGATCTAATAAATTCAGCCGCCGCAGCGGCTTGTTCGTATGACATAAATGGATTGACAGGTTACCACAAACCACCCGTGTCTTACCGAATGGCCAACTCAGAATTCCGGTGAATTGTAAAATTAACTTTCCTTGCGGTATGGAATCCCTAGTGCCTTTGGAGCACGCGACAGCCCAATAAACCCGGCAAGCACGATTATCGTTAGCACGTATGGGATCATCTGAATGAATTGAACCGGCACATCTTCGCCCGAGGGCATCTTGATAACGCCCTGTAGTTGGATCGCCAGCGACTCAGTAAAACCGAAGAACAGGCACGCGATCAGAACCGGGATCGGCTTCCATTTTGCGAGGATCAGTGCTGCAAGAGCTATGTAGCCGCGGCCCGCAGTCATGCCGCGGGTGAACAGCGAAGATTGCCCGATCGAAAGGTAGGCTCCACCAGCTGCCGCGAGGACGCCTGAGAGTATGACAGCTATATAACGAAGACGGATAACGTTGACGCCGGCAGCGTCAGCGGCTTCCGGATTTTCTCCTACTGCCCTTAGACGCAGGCCAAAAGGTGTTTTATACAGCACGTACCAACATACTGGCACCAAGGCGATCGCGACGATAGAGGCGAGCGATACGCGATTAAAATATTCCGGCAATAAGAACTCTTTAGCAATCTGTTGCGTTGAGCCAGCCGAATCGTAGATGCGGCTGCTGATAACCGCCGGCAAGCCGAGCATCAGCAAACTTATCGCAAATCCGGTAACGACCTGATCCGCCTCAAATTTGATCACGGCTACGGCAAAGATAAGTGCGACGAGGGCTCCAACGGCCATTCCGCTGACGAATCCAATATAGGGGTTCTGGAGTTCGTAGGTCACTACCGCAGCTGTAAACGCTCCTGCCAGCATCAGTCCTTCCAGAGCGATGTTGATCACACCTGCTCGTTCCGAAAACATCCCGCCCAATGCCGCAAAGATCAGCGGCGTTGCGAGCCGGAGCGTCGAAAACAATAAAATGAGTAGAAATGTCGGTGTCAGTAATTCGCCCATTCTATTTCTTGATGAACCTCTGGAACGACGCCACAAAGATAATAATGATCGCCTGCAGGACCTCGACTAGATCCTTCGAAACGTACTTGGTCTCGATATCGACGAAGATCTCTCCCCGTTTCAGCACAGCGAAAAATATTGCCGCAACAAATATACCCAACGGGTGATTACGCCCAAGCAAAGCTACCGCGATACCAAGGAAACCCCAGCCGTCCGAGAAACCGTCGTAATAACGATACCGATAACCCAAAACTTCACCGATCGCCACCATTCCGGCGAGCCCGCCTGATATCGTCATCGCGATGATGATCTGTTTTTTAGGCGAGATCCCGCCATATTCTGCTGCCGATGGATTTTCGCCGACGGCTCGCAGTTCGTAGCCCCATTTTGTTTTCCACAGGAAAACGTAAACGAGTACGCACATCAGGATCGCAAGCAAAAATGCCACGCTTAGCGGCACAAAATCGGGCATTCCCGGGATGTACTGGCTGATGCGGGGAATGTGCGCATTCTTGCCAATCTCAGCAGTTTGCAGGATCGGATCGCCCGGGATCTTGAAGAAATACTGTGTGAAATAACTGACCAGAGCAATGCCGATGAAGTTCAGCATGATGGTGTTGATCACCTCGTGCGAACCAAATCGAGCCTTTAGAATGCCGGGGATCGCTCCCCAAAGTCCGCCCGCGAGCACCGCCGTGATCATGCAGACCAACACGAGAAGGACGGCTGGAAGGCTAAACCACGACCAGTTCTCTTCCTTTCCGAAGATATTGACCATCGTCCCGCCGAACTTGATGCCGACCCACGCAGTCGCAAATGCGGCGATGTAGAGTTGGCCTTCCGCACCGATATTCAGCAACCCGCAGCGGAACGCGACCGCTACCGCCAGGCCTGTGAATATCAGCGGCGTCGCGATGAATAGGGTATAGCCAAGGTCATTCAGCGATCCAAATGAATTGCCGATCAACTGATAGTAAGTTTGGAATGGATTATCGCCGATCAGCAGGACAATTATCCCGCCAACGACGAATGCCGCAAAAACTGCCGCCAGCGGCCATAGAACTTCACGAAGTATGTTCATTCTCAGTGTGCAACGCGTAAATCATCGATTCGAAATCGCGAAGCATATTCGACAGTTCAACTTATGAGGAAAGGTGCGTCAATAAATATAACCGACAAGCGGAAAAGTGTCACCTGAAAAGCCCCATAATCGGGATAAAAAATATTTGCGTTGCAATATGAAAGATACTTGACAACATCACACTCATATTTTATTATCTTCTCAGGCTAAGTAATTAGTCATTAACCTAGAACTTTGGAGGAATATGATTATGAACATAGTTAAATACGACCCTTTTCGTGAGTTACGTGGCTTGCAGGATGAAATGACCCGCCTATTTACGGGCGTTGTGCCGGCGAATGTCAGCCGCGAGGAAATGCTGAACGGCTCGTGGAGCCCGAGAGTCGACATCTTTGAAAACAAAGATCACCTCGTGCTCGAAGCCGAGCTTCCGGGCCTGAACAAAGATGATTTCGAACTCTCGTTCGAAAACAACGTACTTACCCTAAAGGGCGAGCGAAAGTTTGAAAAGAAGACTGAAGGCGAGAATTATCATCGCGTCGAGCGTGCATACGGCTCATTCACCCGCTCGTTTACGCTCCCACCAACCGTTACAGCGGAGGGAGCAAAGGCAGAATTCAATGACGGCATCTTGTGCGTCAGTCTGGCGAAACGCGAGGATACGAAAGCAAGAAAGATCGAGGTGACCGGTTCGACCGGAACACCAAAAACGATCGATACTGACAACAAAGCCCGGTCGGCAGGTGCATAATTTGCCCGCTGGTTAGAAAAGAGCGGTGGATGGTGAGCATTCGCCATCCACCGCTTGTCATTTAGTAGGATAAGATTATGAGATTCGACAGATTCACGATCCGCGGTCAGGAAGCCGTGCAGGAAGCGATAACACTGGCGGAAAAAGGCCAAAATCAGCAGGTCGAGCCGGAACACATTCTGGCCGTCATGCTTGAGCAGAAAGAAGGCGTCGTCAAGCCGATTCTCGGCAAGATCGGTGCCAATGCCCAGACCATCGAAACCGAGGTAGACGCGGCAATCGCCAAATTCCCAAAGGTCAGCGGCGGTCAACAATATTTCAGCTCACGCACCAACACGCTTTTCCAGAACGCCCAGAAAGAAGCGGAAAAGATGCAGGACGAATACCTTTCGACCGAGCATCTGCTGATGTCGATCGCTGACGAAAAAGAAGGCGACGCGGGCCGTATTTTGCGCTCGAACGGCATTGCGCGTGAAGATCTCGAAAAGGTCATAACCGACATGCGGGGCGGTTCGCGGATCACTGATAAGAACGCCGAAGAGAACTTTCAGGCGCTCGACAAATACGCTCAGGACCTTACGGAACGTGCTCGTAAAGGCAAGCTCGACCCTGTGATCGGCCGCGACGACGAGATCCGCCGTGCGATCCAGATCCTGTCGCGTCGAACGAAAAACAATCCTGTGCTGATCGGTGAACCGGGCGTTGGTAAGACGGCGATTGTTGAAGGCCTAGCCCAGCGTATCGTCTCCGGCGACGTTCCGGAAGGCCTAAAAAACAAGCGCCTCGTATCACTCGATCTCGGGGCAATGCTCGCCGGTGCAAAATATCGAGGCGAGTTCGAAGACCGTTTGAAAGCTGTTCTCAACGAGATCGAAAAGGCTGAAGGACAGATCATCCTGTTCATCGACGAACTTCACACACTCGTGGGAGCTGGGGCTAGCGAAGGTGCGATCGATGCGTCGAACATGCTCAAACCCGCACTTGCCCGTGGGACTTTGCGTTCGGTTGGCGCGACAACGCTTGCGGAATATCAGAAATACATCGAAAAAGACAAAGCTCTCGAACGCCGTTTCCAGCAGGTTTACGTCGGCGAGCCGAATGTTGAGGACACGATCGCTATCCTCCGCGGATTGAAGGAACGATACGAAGTTCACCACGGTGTACGGATCAAAGATGCCGCTATCGTCGCGGCTGCAACGCTTTCGAATCGATATATCACCGATCGTTTTTTACCCGACAAAGCCATCGACCTGATCGACGAAGCCGCTTCGCGAATTCGTATCGAGATCGATTCCCTTCCGCAGGAGATCGACGTGTTGGAACGAGAGATTCTCCAGCTTGAGATCGAGCGTCAGGCGTTGACGCGGGAAACTGACGACAAATCAAAATCCCGCCTCGAAGACATCGAGAAGCGCATTGCCGATCTCAACGAAAAATCATCTGCGATGAAAGCTCAGTGGCAGTCTGAGAAAGACGAGATCCAGAAGATGCGCGAGGGCAAGGAGCAGCTCGAACAGGCGAAACTCGAACTCGAACAGGCACGCCAAGCCGGTGATCTGAATAAAGCCGCTGAGATCCAATACGGGCTAATTCCGCAGCTCGAAAAATCGCTTGAAACCGAACAGGCACGTCTCGGCGAACTTCAGAAAGATGGCGTTTTCCTAAAAGAAGAGGTTGACGAAGAGGACGTTGCTGAGATCGTCGCCAAGTGGACCGGCGTTCCCGTCTCAAAAATGCTCGAAGGCGAGATGCAGAAACTCGTTAACATGGAATCGGGTCTCCGCAAACGTGTGATCGGTCAGGACGAGGCTCTCGAAGCCGTCGCCAATGCCGTTCGACGTGCCCGTGCCGGCTTGCAGGATCCGAATCGACCGGTCGGCTCGTTTATCTTCCTTGGTCCGACTGGTGTTGGTAAGACCGAGACCGCGAGGGCTCTCGCCGAATTTATGTTCGACGACGAGCGTGCGATGGTTCGGCTCGATATGTCGGAGTACATGGAGAAACACGCCGTCGCTCGCATGATCGGAGCACCTCCGGGCTACGTCGGTTATGACGAAGGCGGTCAGTTGACCGAGGCAGTGCGTCGTCGGCCGTATTCGGTGATCCTGTTCGACGAGATCGAAAAGGCTCATCCCGACGTATTCAACGTGCTGCTCCAGATCCTCGACGACGGCCGTCTGACCGATAGCAAAGGCCGCGTTGTCGATTTTAAGAACACGGTTTTGATCATGACATCGAACCTCGGTTCGCGTGAGATACAGGCCGCGACGCAAAACCCACTGGCCGACCGGGACATCAGAACGGATGTGCTGCAGGTGCTTCGCGATCACTTCAAACCGGAGTTTCTGAACCGTATCGACGACATCGTCGTCTTCGGACAGCTCGGCCGCGATCAGATCGCGACTATCATTGACGTTCAGCTCGAAAAGCTTCGCAAGAACCTCGACGAACGCGGCATCACTATCGAACTAGATGACTCCGCCCGGGAACTTATCATCGAGGAAGGCTACGATCCCGTTTACGGTGCAAGGCCGTTGCGTCGTGCGATCCAGAATCTTGTTCAGAACCCGCTGGCAGTCAGCCTGCTAAAAGGCGAGATCGCGAGTGGAAATACGGTTCGCATCTCAGCGCTGGATGGAGCAATGAAGTTTACGCCCGTGGAGACGAGCTCTGAAGCTAGGGCGTAGGTAGTGAGTCAGTACCACCTGCGGTAGCGGGTGGGGATCTTTGGTACCAAACACAATGCCCCACCCGCTACCGCAGGTGGTACTGACCCAAAGAACGCTTTATAATCAGGTACACATGTTTGGAAAAAAGAAAATGAACGAGAAAGAAGTAGAAATCGAAGAATTTGACGATCTTGACGGCGAGAAGATTCCGGTTTTTGACAAACGGCGGTTTAACGAAAGCGGCGTACGTCTTGAAGGTGAAGACCCACCGCCACCGCCGGTCAAAACGCAGGACATGAAATCATCTGCGGAGCGGGCTCTCGAAGCAGCATTAAAAGCCGAACTCGAACGCCGGGAGGCAGCCGAATCAAAGCTCGTCGGCGTCCAGGCCAAGTTCGAAGAAGCCAAAGCCAACCTCGAACGCGAAACCGCCGAGATGCGAACGCGCCTCATGAAAACCCTCGAAGATCGCGGCAAACAGGCTCAATTCAATTTTTTGACTACCCTTCTTCCGGTACTCGATAACCTAAATCTCGCGGTATCGGCAAGCGAGACCGACGCTTCGATAGACAATCTTCGCAGTGGAGTTATCGGCACGGCTCGCAGTTTCGAGCGTGCATTGATCGACGTTGGAGTCGAGCCCATCGGAGCGGTCGGAGTTGCATTCGATCCAGAGGTTCATCAGGCAATAGATATGAAAGAAGTTGAACCGGAACAGGATGGGACAATAACTGCAGAATACTCAAGGGGTTACAAATTCGGAAATCAACTCTTGAGGCCAGCAAAGGTCCAGGTTGGAAAAGCTGTAGCAGGATCTCCAGACGAGTAGCGTTTTTTACCCACAGATAGTGTCGCGTTCGCCAGGAAAAGCTTTCGGACGAGCGCGACAAAATGTTATCATTTACCAGTAGGTAACAAAGCTTCCTTCCAGCTGCATCCTAGCCTTCAGTAATTACGGGTTTTAATATGGCAGATATAGACGCATACAAGGATAAATTTAGTGAGAGCGGGCAGCGGATATTAGAGACAGCTCTGAGCGAATCCAAAAAACGCGATCAGAATTACGTTTCGATCGAGCACATTTTGCATGCTATCGCATTCGAAGAGGACGATCTTTTCTCCTCAACAATGCGCGACCTGTCGGTCGATCCGCGTTCGGTCAAAATGCTCATCGAAAAACGTATGGAAGACGGCCGCCAACACAGCGGTAAGGGCTTTCGCATAGCGCCGGAAACAACGGAGCTCTTCAAACGTGCAATGGACCGGGCTCGTTCACAGGGCAGAAAAGTCATCGACGGCAGCGACATATTTTACGTCCTCTCTAATGACGAACGCAGCATTCTGAACGAAGTCCTGCAAAATCTAGGGGTACCGTCCGACGAGGTCGCAACCACAGCACGCACCCGCATTCGGAAGAGAGAAAAAGAAGAAGAAAGAACGCGACAGAAGTATGAATTGCCATCGTTCCTTCGTCATTTCGGGGTTTCGATGAACAAGCTTGCTCGTCAGGACAAGATCGCTCCGACCATCGGCCGTGAACGCGAGATCCTGCAGATGATCGAAATACTTTCGCACCGTGAGCGTTCGAATTCACCGATGCTCGTCGGCGAGCCAGGAGTTGGTAAGACTGCGGTTGTTGAAGGCTTAGCGAGAATGATCGAACTTGAGCCTGAAAAGGTTCCGGCGAGATTGCGTGACGCACATATCGTCCAGCTTCAGATGGGTGGCCTCGTTGCCGGAACGATGCTTCGCGGCATGTTCGAGGAACGCATCAAGGGCATCATCGACGAAGTAAAGGAAAAAGATCACATCATCCTTTTCATAGACGAAGCTCATACCATCATAGGTGCCGGAGCCGCGATGGGAACTACCTCTGACGCGGCAAACATGTTCAAATCCGCTCTCGCCCGCGGCGAACTGCGGATAATCGGGGCGACCACGATTACCGAATACAAGGAGTACATCAGCGACGATGAAGCTCTTGCTCGACGGTTCCGTCTTGTCAAGGTTGACGAACCTAGCATGGATGAGACGAAGGAGATCCTCCTTGGTGTTCGTCCGCGTCTCGAAAAGAATTACTCGGTCACCATTTCTGACGAAGCCATCAACATGGCTCTCGAAATGTCGCCGAAATACATCCGCAACCTCCACCTGCCGGACAAGGCGATCGGCTGGCTCGACACGGCCTCGGTAAAGGTCGAGATCAACCAGCCGCTGGAGATGATCGTGAGGCCTGAGCACATAATAGATGTCATTTCTCAGGAATCACGAATTCCTAAGGACATGATCTATCGCGATACTTCGGATCGTTTTTCGGCTATGGAAAAAGATCTGGGAAATCGAGTGATCGGCCAAAAAGATGCCGTTCGAGCCGTCGCTGAGCGGTT
>JBGSQW010000148.1:0-39033 GCA_041737885.1 Pyrinomonadaceae bacterium
AGCCAAAATCGCATTGGCACGAAAGTACTTGAAAATAATCTACAGCACCCTCACAAACAACTGGGTGTTCGCAGACTTTAACAATTTTGAATTGGCAGAGTGAAAACTTTGCTAATGGAGTAGAAATTCATCATAGGAGAATAAAATTATGGAAAGGATGATAATCAAACACTCAAGCGGTTCAAAGGCAAACCAGGTCGAGGAATTTCCTTTGCACCATTACAGTGAACTGATTCTCGGCAGAGACAGTTCATCAACGGTCAAGTATGATCCGGATATAGACGATCTCGTGGGGCGTCAGCATGCGAAGATCAGTCGTGATCCGGCCGATGAAAGCGGATTCTTGATCGAAGACACGAGCAGCAAAAACGGCACGATGGTGAATGGCTCAAAGATCTCGGGCCGGCAAAAACTCCAGCCGGGCGACACCGTGCAGCTCGGACCCGGAGGACCTCAGTTTACGTTTGACGTAGAACCTCGGCCCGCCGGAGCGACGAAAGCGACGCGTATCGCTGAAGTTCCTGGAGCACCTGCGACCCGTATCGCCAATTCCTCCGACGTTGCACCTTCGCTCGTTACCGCTCCTGCCAAGACGACGGTTGGCAAAGCGACCGTGGAGCGGATGATCAGCAGCACGGTTGCTGAGACCAAAAAGGAACAGGGCAAAAAGTACGGTGCGATCGGTGCCGTCGCGGGACTTGCCGTTCTCCTGCTGTTCGGTGTTGCCATAGGCGGCGGATACTGGTACACGCAGCGTCAGCAGTCGGCACTTCAGACGGAGCTTGCCAATAAATCTGCCCAGATCGATTCCGATGCCGCCAAGTTAAAATCCAAAATGGAGGAGGACAAGGCTGCCGGAGGAATCTCTGCCGCCGAGATCTCCGATAAATACGGCAAATCGGTCATTTTCATTCAGGGATCGTGGCAATTGATCAACCGGGAGAGCAAGAGCCAGATATTTCACCAGTTTTTCCCAAACAACCGAGAGGTCCTGAGCAAAATGTATAAGCAGGATTACGGCAAGGGGCCGATCATTCCCGAAGGCGGTAACGCCATCCCGGCCTACGTAAAGACTGATAATGGCTACGAGCCGCTCCTGACAGATGTGAAGAGCGATCTGTCGCAGCCGATCGGCGGTGCAGGATATACGTGCACGGGATTCATCGTCACCACCGACGGGTTTCTGTTAACTAACCGCCACTGCTCTTCACCTTGGAAGGCTCAATACAGTTTCCCCGGCGATTATCCGAGGGGCATCGTTTTTGCTCCTGACGGTTCGATCGCGGGTGCGGGAGTTGAGCCACCGAGAGACTGGATCCCCGACAATACCAGGTCAGTTGGCCGTCAATATACCGTCTCTGGAAGCGGCGAGGGCAAGTTCGATGCTCAGCAAAAACTGACCGTGATGCTTCCCGGCTCGGACACGAGAATCGAAGCCCAGAAGATAGCGGATTCACCGCGGCATGATGTCGCGATGCTGAAAATATCTGTCCCGGGCAATCTGCCAAAAGTTGAGCTTTTCGATTCGTTTGACACGATCAAGAAAGGCGAAGGCCTCGTGATCATGGGTTATCCAGGCGGTGCCCCAACCGTTTATGCACCGCTCAAATCGCGTAACTTCCTCAACGAGGAGCCGAAGTTCACGATCATCCCCGACCCGACCGTCTCGGTTACGTCCGTCGGCAATATCGTAAAAGAGGTTGAGTCAGCTGACTCTTCAAAAGTTCGGCAGTCCGACACGGGCGATACCATACGTTACGCCGGCGGCCTCACTTGGGGCGGAAATAGCGGCGGCCCGGTTTTCGATATGCAGGGTAGAGTCGTAGCCATTCATTTTGCAGGGATGGGAGTGGCAGGTGCCAACCAGAGCGGCTTCGCAGTTCCGATCCGTTACGGATTGCAGCTTTTCCCGGGTACTCCATAAGTTACTTCCCGGAAGGGGCGGATCCATTAGAACGAACTTAAATACTCTGATCCGCCCCTATTTTTTTAATGCTATGTTCAGGCGGCTTCAAATTGGTGAACAACTAGGTGACTACCGGATCGCTGGCTTTCTTGGTGCTGGCGGGATGGGATCGGTCTATCATGCCGTTCACACGAAAATAGATCGGCCCGTTGCCATTAAGGTGCTGTCGGATGTTGCTCAGAATCCTAGCTTCAGAGAAAGATTTTTCAATGAAGCTAGGCTGCAGTCGAGGCTTCATCACCCGAACATTGCGACACTCTACGATTTTCAGGAAGTCGGAGACCTTGTTTACATTGTGATGGAGTTTGTCGATGGAGAAACCCTCGATGGTCTTATAAAGCAAAGATACTTCGCGGTCGAAGAGGCACTAAGAACATTCGAGACTGTCTGCGAAGCGGTTGCTTTCATTCACGGAAGCAATATCGTTCATCGTGATATCAAACCGCAGAATATCAAGATGTCATCGGCTGGAACGATCAAAATGCTCGATTTCGGGATCGCAAAAGGCGCGATAAACCAAGGGCTGACGCGAGTCGGAGGAGTGATCGGAACGCCCAATTACCTCTCTCCCGAGCAGCTTCAGGGCCACGAGGCGTCGGCCCATTCGGACACTTGGGCACTCGGGGTTCTGTTCTTTGAAATGCTTACAGGTGATGAGCCTTTTAAGGGAAGGACGCTTGCGGAGCTTCAGCTGCAGATCACCACGGCCAAGTTCTCCAATCCGGAAGATTTAAACCCGGCAATTCCCGCAACCGTCGCGAATATCGTCAGGAAATGTCTCACGGTTGATGTTTCCCAGCGATACCAAAGCGTCGCGGACCTGATCTCGGACGTTCGACGAGCCCAGGAACGATATCGCACCAAGTCTGAGAACTTAGCGAAGGGCCGCCTTCGAGACATCTTTGTAAAAACGGGTAGCAGCGGCGAGAGTCTGCTTCCTTCAAGTGAACCGTCATATACAAAACCACCGATATCTGTTTCGAATGGACTAAAGGTCGCTTTAGTATCGGCTGCCGTAGTTATCTCGCTAATGGTCGTCGGTGTTGGCATCTGGGCCAATATGGGGCCATCGCCGAAAATTGCGGGCGACACTAGCGGGAAAAGCAACAGTCCAGAAGTCGCGCCGGGGCCGGTCGTTACGAAAACTGTCACGACACCGCCGGGGCCGGCGATCCAGTCGGGAACCGCTGCAAGCGGAACGCTCCAGCGTGTGACCGTGGACTCGACTGAGGGTAAAGCCGAAGTCTATAGAAATGGCGAACTTGTTGGTGTCACGCCAGTCGAGATAGAAGGGCGTGAAAACGAATCCGTGCCTTTGAAATTAAAACGCAACGGTTACGAAGACCTCGATGTCGTGGTGGAAATAGCTGTTAGAAAAAAGATCAACACATTCAGCCTCAAACGGAAGTGAGAGATAAAACAAACGGGAATTATGAAACCGACCAGAGAATTTTCCATATCATCGCTCGTGATAAACGCGAGTATTAAGACTGATTCCGGATGTGTTCGAGAGTCGAACGAGGACAACGGGCGACATACGGCCGCGTCCCTCGCGGCGGACGGTAACGACCGCGGAACCCTGACGATCGTCGCGGATGGCATGGGCGGACACAGTTCGGGAGAGATCGCGAGTGAGATGGCGGTCGATCTGATCAGCCGCTACTATTACGAGAACGAAACAGACGGCACGCCGGACGCTCTACGCATGGCCATTGAAAAGGCCAGCGCTGAAATATTCTGCACGACGCTCCTGGATACTTCCCTTATCGGCATGGGAACAACGGTTGTTGCACTTGTTATTCAGGATGGTATCGGGTACTCGGCACACGTTGGCGACAGCCGCTTATATCGCCTTCGAGGAAGAGAAATGCAGCGGATGACGCTCGATCATTCACAGGTAATGGAGATGGTTCTTCGGGGACTGATCTCATTCGAAGAAGCGCAGAACCATGAGGATAAGAACATCATTTTGCGGGCGGTCGGTACGCAGCCCGTCGTTGAGGTTGACGTTTCTGAGCCTTTCGATATTCTTCCCGGCGATCAGTTCCTGCTATGCTCAGATGGGCTGTGCGATATGGCGGACGACGACGATGTCTATAGCGTTTGGAGTAACTCGCCGGACATTCACACTGCCACTGAACGTCTGGTTGATCTCGCTAAAGAACGTGGCGGTGAAGATAACATTACGGTGGGCGTTGTCAGCGTCAATGACGGAGAAAGGTCGCATGCGAGAGCCGTTCCCGCGACGAGAGAGATAGAGGTTGTAAAATGATCGGACGTGTCATAGGCACATATAAGATCCAAAGCAAGATCGGCGAGGGCGGCATGGGAGCCGTTTACAAGGGCGTCGATACGATGCTCGACCGCGAGGTCGCGATCAAGGCATTAAAGCCGGAACTCGCGAGCCAGACGTCGATCGTCGAGCGTTTTCGGTCTGAAGCCGTGACCCTTGCGAAACTCCATCATCCTAACATCGCCACGCTATATTCGCTGCTGCGAGAGGGCGACGAACTCTACATGGTGCTCGAGTATGTTCGAGGCCAGTCCCTGGACGAGATCCTTTCGCGGCGAGGAGCTCTTCCTGCCGAAGAGGTTATCCCGGTTTTCTGCCAAATTCTCGACGGCATCAATCATGCTCATGAATTTGGGATCATTCACCGCGATATAAAGCCCGCCAACATGATGCTGACCGAGAATGGCACACTTAAGGTGCTTGATTTCGGGATCGCCCGGCTGCTAGGAAGCAACCGCATGACGCGTGCCGGCAGTATTATAGGCACGCTCGAATACATGGCTCCCGAACAGGTGCGTGGGCTCGAAACCGATGCGAGGTCCGATACCTATTCGCTCGGGATGATGCTGTACGAGGTGCTGACCGGGAAAACCCCTTTTGATACCGAAAACGAATTCGAATTGATGAAGCTGCAGACCGAAAGCCTGCCGCCCATGCCCCGTTCGATCAATCCGACGATCACCGAAGGAGTGCAGGCTGCGATCCTCAGAGCGATCCAAAAAGACCCGGAACACCGGTTTCAAACGGCGGGAGATTTTCGAAAAGCCCTACTCGACGCCGGATACGCCGAGAACGGTGTCCTGCGTCGCATCACCGGGCCCGGACGTGCGATTCCGCTAACCCAGCCGCCAGCGGCCGTGTCGCGGCCGGAAGGTCCGGGAGCTCCGACCGCCTCCGAGGACGTTATTAAGGAGACTCGTTTGGGATCGATGCCGTCGAGGGTTCCGGATGCGGTTTTGAAGGAAACCAGACTAGGCACTTTTCAACCCGGGGACGATTTTAAAGCCGCAGGTAACGCAGTTGTTCAAGGTTCCGCTGGCGGCAATTTCTTGGACAGGCTGACATGGGTTCATTACGCCGTTGGTGGTGCCGCCGCGGTGTTTATTGTAGGACTTGTTTTAGTGGTGCCGATCGTAATATTCAGTGGCGTGTTATCTTCGGGGAAAGTTAACGAAGTAGCCCCGGCAAGCAGCAACTCAAACTCAAATCCGGACCGGGCAAAGCTGCCGGAACCAAAAACGCCCGAACCAACTCCGGCCCAGACTCCGGTGGCGATCGCTTTCAACACCCCGGAACCGCAAAAACCGACGCCCGAACCGATGGAAACTCCGGTCGAGCGTGAGAAGCCGGTCGACAGGCCTGCTGTCACACCGTCAAGGCCTCGGCCCGAGCCTCCGCCGCCGGCTCAGCCTAAAAAGCCGGCACCGGCACCGAAAAAAGCTCCATCACGGGACCAGGAACTTCGCCGGGCACGATGTGCTCTTACTGGCGACTGTTAGGCAAAGATACTCAAGGAGATCGATAATGTTACGGCGTTTTATTAATTATTTACTGATCGCATCAGCTTTTGCACTTACGGTGCCAGTTGCGTTTGCTCAAAAGTACACCGGCTCACCCGTGACCAAAGACCGCCTGATCAGGGCAGTTCGTTCAAAACAGTTCGCGGTGCCCATTCTGGTAAAGCAGATCAGACTATCCGGTGTGGATTTCGAACTGACGCCGAGCGTCGATGGGGAACTCCGCGCTGCAAGGGCTAACGCACAAATCATCACTGCGGTCCGTGAAAATTATCGTTACGCTGGCGTGCGCCCAGCGACGGGCAATGCCAAACCTCCGCGAGACACTGCCGGAGAACAGTATGAAAGTCTCATCTACGAGGGCCTCGATGCTCTTGGCCAGTTGGGGCAGAGTTCATCGTCCGCCGACGTAGCCGAAATAGGACGCGAGATCCAGCAGATCGGCAATCGGGCCGTTCGCCTCAATGCAGCGCGTCCCGAGGGTTATCGGCTCGTAGGATCGGGAAATCTGCTACTCAGGAACTTTGCCGAAGCCGAGCGCTATTTGCAGCAGGCGGTCGACCGCGGCGGCAGCATCGCATTCCCGGTTCTTCACCTGGCCGGGAATCCGCATCTTGAGGTCGTCCATATCGGCAAAGGCTTTATGACGGTCGAATCGGATCAGAAATTTTTTCAATTCAACACGGGCGAGTCAGCGAACGCACAGCGGCAGCAAGACTACGCCGCAGGCATTAGGCTGGCGACCTTCAGTATTGCGACAGCAAAAGCAGGCCGCTCCGACGTCTGGTACTTCGCGGCTGCAACGACTGGGATGCCTGCAGAAGCGGATATGATCATTCGCCTGCTGAGAAATAATTCAATGAGGTAGGAACGGTTATGAAGGCTATCAGGCAGTATTTCACCTTGATGATCGCGCTAGCGTTGCTGGTAGTAGCGCCGTTAGGAGCGTCCGGCCAGCCTGGCGGAGACCCAGTAAAGCGTGATCGGCTTGTGAAGGTGCTTCGTTCGAAGCGTTTTCAAACCCGCGACATCGTACAGATCATTCGGGAAAACGGGGTCGATTTTAGGTTGAACTCAGAAATTCAAAACGAATTGGTGGCGGCCGGGGCGCGGCCACCGATTCTTGACGCGGTTAAAAGCAACTATCGCGGCGGAGCGGCGAGCAACTCTGCAAAGGCCTCTTCTACGGTCGGGACCAAGGGAGCTCCGCGAAACACATATAACGGACTGATCGATCAGGCGGTCGAGGCGTACGATGTGCGCAAAGATCTTAAGGCTACCAGTGATCTGCTAAACCGTGCGGTCGCGATGCAGCCGTCGAATCCACGTGGCCATCAGTTTCTCGGATTTTTAAACTTGTACGGCTACAAGAATTTCAACGAAGCGGAGCGACACTGGAAAAAAGCTATCAGCCTCGGCGGAAGCGCGGTGCTCCGTGTGATACACGACAGAGGTAGCGGCACGTTTGCGGCCAGCAACCAGGGATCGCTTTACATCGCGAAAAACAATGTGCGGTTCGAATCTGACGATAACAAGGCGACTTTCGAGACTTCGGACAGCAACATCAAAAAGATCGATGTGAACAGCAAGCTAAAGCGACTATTTCAGTTCAAAGGCGGCTCGTTTAAGATCGAGCTTGAGAAAGAAGATAAGACCACGAACTACAATTTCGCTCCGCTCTCGGGAAAGACCGACGAGTCAAAAATGATAATTCGTCTGATCGGGAAATAGGTTAACCGACTACCGCAAAAAAGGCCGTTCCACTTTACGAATGTGAGTGAAACAGCCTTTAACTTAGGGTACTCAAACAATTAGATCTCGAACTGATAGTGTTCCAAGTACTTCTTCATGTACGCGAGGAACTTCTCGGCATCAGCTCCATCTACAACGCGGTGATCGTAGGTCAAGGCGAAGTAGGCCATCTGGCGGATAGCGATGTAATCGTCGCCATCGGGCGTGGTCATTACCGTCGGCCGTTTTTCGATCGTTCCCACACACAAAATTGCGACTTGCGGCTGATTGATGATGGGCGTGCCGAATAGGCCGCCGAAAACGCCGGGGTTTGTGACCGTAAACGTTCCGCCCTGGACTTCGTCGGGCATCAGTTTTTTGGTGCGGGCACGGTCGGCTAGGTCATTTGCCGTTGTTGCCAGCTCAGCAAGCGAAAGCGTTCCCGCACGTTTGATGACCGGAACGATCAGTCCCCAGTCGAGAGCGACCGCCATTCCGATATTAATATCGCCCTTGTAAACAATATTGTCGCCGTCGATCTGAGAATTAACGATACGATGCTCGCGGATCGAAGCCGTCACGGCCTGGAAGATGAACGGCATGAATGTCAGCTTCGTACCATATTTGGCGACGAATGCTCCCTGATTAGCCTTGCGGAACTTCGCGACATTCGTCATGTCGATCTCATAAACGCTCGTCACATGAGCTGACGTTTGTTTTGAGAATGTCATGTGCTCCGAGATCTTCTTACGCATGACCGACATTTTTTCGACGCGATCATCCATCGCCGTAACAACCGACGGCGCAGCGTAGTTGGTCTTTGGGGCAGTTGGGGCCGATTGCGATGAGAATGAGGCCGAGCCTTTCACCAGGAGATCCTGCGGGCGAAGCGCCGCACCGGTTTCGAGGAACGACAAAATGTCATCCTTCGTAACGCGTCCGCTGACGCCGCTGCCGGGAATTCGTGTGATATCGATCCCGTGTTCCTTGGCAATATTGCGTACGAGCGGGCTCGATTTTTGCCGACGAAGGTCGTCAAGTGATTGCGGATCGCGGATCGCGGATCGCGGATTTGCCGAAGCAGTCGCTGCAGCTGCCTGTGCGGGTGGGGCGACTGGTGCAACGGGAGTTGGCTCTGGTGTAGAAGTCGGAGTTTCAGAGCTCTGGACTTTGGGCTGTTGACTTTGGACTGCCGCTCCACTGGACGAGCCGACCAACGCTAAAACAGAACCCACCTCGACCGTCTCGCCTTCCTGTACGTTGATAGCAAGCAGCTTTCCGGCTGCCGGCGATGGAACCTCAGCATCTACCTTATCCGTCGAGATCTCGAGAAGCGGCTCGTCTTTCTCTATGTCGTCGCCGACTGATTTGAGCCATTTCGATACGGTGCCTTCGGTTATCGATTCGCCCATCTGAGGCATGACAACTTCGGTGGACTGATCGTTGCTCGTAGCTGGCTGATCGTTGCTCGGAACAGCGTGGGCAACCTCGGGCATTTTTATAGCCTCGATCTCCGGCTGCGGTTCGGGAACGATCGGTTCAGGCGGAGCAACCGGTGCGGCTTCTTCTGTCGCTGCAACCGGTTTCGGGGCGGGGGCGGCAACAGGTTCGGCACCTTCCTCACCGATGACCGCAACGACGGTCCCGACTTCGACAGTGTCGCCTTCGGCAGTTCTGACTTCAAGCAGCACTCCCGCACCCGGGCTAGGCACCTCGGCATCGACCTTATCGGTCGAGATCTCTAGGATCGGCTCGTCTTTTTCGACACGCTCCCCGACCTGCTTCAGCCATTTTGAAACGGTACCTTCTGTGATCGATTCGCCCATTTGGGGCATTACGACTTCAATGCTCATAAATTCTCCGCTGACGCTGGGCGCCAACATAAAAGAATACAAAAATTATGGACGTAAGAGAAACATGCAGAAAACTCGTAACGATCCGGACAGCGTCGTCCGGCCTAGCCATTCACCGCTGACACCCTTGCTTTTATTGTCTGAACGAGTTTTTCGGATTCGCTAACTGTTGCGGGAATGGTAAATTTTTTGCCATGCAAATGGGTAATTTCCCCGGCATCGCTCACGCTCGTGATCTCGCTCCACAGGACAGTGTTCTTACGATGTTTCACGCCGTTCTCAAAGTACTCGACGCTACCCTTTCTCTGCATTACCCACGAGAACATTGTTATCAGGTAGATCATTAAAAATGCCGTCGAAAGCAAAAAGAAAAGCAGGCTCTGACGCACGTAAAACGCGAACATCATCCCCAAAAAGAACATAAATGACAGCACAGCCATAAAGACCGCCCGCTGCACGTACGCCGGTGCGATCGGGTGAACTGTGACCAGCCGCCCGAGTTCGTTGTCTCGATTTTTGTTCTTACGTGCCACTAGATCTCGTTCCCGTCTTTTTTAGCATACTTTTTCGTCCAGCCTGCGTATTACACATTTGCCTGTATTAAAAATAATATCACCACACCGACAGGTAACTGGTTTGCGGGCGGCGATTTGATATAGAATAGGGGCATTCACTAAAAAGACAATATTGTCGTGTAAACACTTTCCAGGATCGGACAAAACTTCAATGAAAAGATTTTCGATAACAGCCCTCGCGCTTATATTGCTCGCGACTTCCTTTACCTTTGCACAAAAACCAGCCCTAACTGCTGCCGACTATGAGCGGGCCACAAAGATGCTCGCCGGCGGGACAGCTCCGCTGATCGACCGGGCTGCGGTTCGCCCGATCTGGCTGCCTGACGGGCGTTTTTGGTACACGGCAATGACGCCGACAGGCCGCGAATTTGTTCTCTTCAACCCCGCTGATGGAACGCGAAAGACAGCCGCGAAACAAGCGGATCTAGGCCTTCCGGCTTCGCCTCCACCACCAGGGCCAGGCCCGCAGCGTGGAGCCGCAAACGCGGTTCCATCGCCGGACGGTAAGAAACACGTTTACATCAAGGACTGGAATCTCTGGGTAAAAGATGTCGCAACCGGAAAGGAAATGCAGCTCACGACCGACGGTGCAAAAGATTTCGGTTATTCAACTGATAACGCTGGCTGGCGAAAAAGCGACCGGCCTGTGGTTCTGTGGTCACCAGATTCAAAGAAGGTTGCGACCTACCAACAGGATCAGCGAAACGTGAGCGACATGTATCTCGCCACGACAAATGTCGGTGCCCCCAAGCTCGAAGCATGGAAATACCCGCTGCCGCAGGATAAAGAGATCATCAAGATCCACCGCATCGTCATCGATGTCGAAACGGGACGGACAGTTAAGTTTAAGATGGCACCGGATGATCGCCGTGGAACGCTTTGCGACGACATCGTCTGCGGCGGTTCGTGGGGCGACGTGTCGTGGAGCCCGGACGCGACGAAGATAGCATTTATCTCGACAGATCGTGCTCACAAGGAAGCCAAATTCCGCATTGCCGATGTCGCCACCGGCGATGTGCGAGAAGTTTTTGAGGAAAAGGTTGCGACTCAGTACGAATCAGGCCAGGGTGATGAAAACTGGCGGTATTTTCCTGCTACAAACGAAGCTATCTGGTATTCGGAACGCGACGATTGGGGCCATTTGTATCTTTACGATCTGACCACAGGCCGCGTAAAAAATCAGATCACGAAAGGAAATTTCGTCGTTCTTAGAATTCTCAAGGTCGACGACAAAGCTCGCACGATCTACTTCGAGGCTAATGGCCGCGAAGCGGGCCGTGATCCGTACTTCACCCATTTCTACAAGGTCAATTTTGACGGCAGCGGCATGACGCTTCTGACTCCGGAAGATGGCACACATCAGGTTTCGCTCTCGCCGGACGGCAGATTTTTCGTCGATAGTTTTTCGAAGCCAGATGTTCCGCAGACATCGGTTCTTCGCGATATGAATGGCCGTTTGGTCGCAGAGCTTGAAAAAGTCGATGTCACACGTCTCAAAGCCGCGGGCTGGAAGCCGCCGACCCCGATCACCGTTAAGGATCGAAATAACAAATGGGATTTATACGGCCTGATGTTCACGCCAACGAATCTCGATCCGTCGAAAAAATATCCCATCGTTAACTACATCTATCCAGGCCCGCAGGGCGGCGGCGTTGGCGGACGAGGCTTCACCGCCTCACGCAGCGACCACCAAGCTCTCGCCGAGCTAGGATTTGTCGTAGTTATTATCGACGGCGCGTGCAATCCGGATCGTTCTAAGTCTTTCCACGACGCCTGCTACGGCAACATGGCCGACAACACGCTGGAAGATCAGATCTCTGGGATCAAACAGCTTGCCGCAAAATACCCTTACATGGACGTTGACCGCGTAGGGATGTGGGGACACTCGGGCGGTGGTTTTGCGACCGCAGCGGCATTGTTCCGTTATCCTGATTTTTACAAGGTCGGCGTTTCTCAGTCAGGCAACCACGACAACCGCAATTACGAGGACGATTGGGGCGAACGCTACATCGGTCTCATGGTTGGCGACAATTACGAAAAACAGGCCAACCAGGTCTATGCCAAAGACCTAAAGGGCAAACTAATGATCGCTCACGGAGCGATGGACGACAACGTTCCGCCGTACAACACGTACCTCGTCGTTGACGCCCTGATCAAAGCCAACAAGGACTTTGACCTGGTGCTATTCCCAAATGCCCGTCACGGCTACGGAGCCGACAACAACTACATGATGCGCCGCCGCTGGGATTATTTCGTCAAACACCTGGCAGGAGCTGAACCGCCGAAGGAATTTAAGGTTCCTGCTATGAGTGACCCACGGCTTAGACAGTAGAAACTGCGGAATTAGAAAAGCGGCCCGGAACATTTTCCGGGCCGTTTTTGTTTGACCACTTCAGAGATTTTTCCTTATCTCACTACTAACCGTCTCAAGGTCGGCTGCAGAAGCAGCTCCGCTTCGCGAAGTTATCACTGTACCGTCTTTGCTGACGACGAGTAACAACGCTTTGTCTTTTTTGTATCCGAACCTTGTTGATATCGTTCCGCCCCAGTCGAGCAATACCTGGTAAGACGTCTGGCGTTTTATCAATTGTCTAACCAATCCACGAGCGTATTTTGGCACCCCGGAAAGCGACGCTATGCCGAAAACGTAAACCTTGCCTTCGAAATCCTTGTAAATAGGCTTAGACCAACCGTCGATCTGCCCGGAACCTTTGCGGTCGCCGAAGATAAGTACAACGGGACGGTCGCTCGGAAAATTGACCTCGACGTATTTGTCGTTTTGATCCTTCAGGCCAAAATTCTCGACTTTCGCCTGGCCATGGGCTGGATCGACACTTGAAAACATTAATAAACCAAACAAAAATAAAACAGCGGCAAACACAACCCGACGCCTAGCCGTACTTTTCTTCATCAGAACTCCCCCATGAAAATAGTAGATTTTGAAGCAATGCAGGAAAATTTACTCTTGTTTCGCTGGGTCTCTGATTTTGGATGCGGATCACGGCATGGGCTTTAGTTTCTCTGTCTCGTCCTCACTCTCGTCAAATAGCACGCTGACCGGCGTGTGCATCGGGGGCAGTTCGGCGGCTTGTTTGGTTTGTTCTATTTGAAGGTCGTTCAGGTCTGATTGCAGCTTTGCGATCGCGTCTTGAGCCAAGTGAAAATCTACGGCTTTGATGTTGAGGGTTACTTTTCCATCGCTATTGGGTATTCCAGCCATCGCGGCTAGAGATTTGGTGCGGATCTCGATCTTTGCTCCTCGGCGAAAGATCCCCTTTTTGAATTTCAGGTCGAGTATCTCGGCGGACGATATGCGGGCTTCTTTGACGCCGTCTGAGATCAGGCCAAAGAGTTTTGATTCAAATTCGAAGACGATCCCAGCCTGCGAAAATTTAGCTATACCGTTGACCTCGGAAAGCCCGGAATGTTTCTCTGCTTTAAATGGAACGCTGATGAAATTCTGCATATGCTATGCCCTTTTGAGGTCCTCTGCGCGTGTCTCGACAGATTCTGTCTCAGCTGCCCGCTCGACTTCCTTGTGCCGGTCGGCAACAAAATTGAACGCAGTCAGCGCAAATGAAACCAGAGCTACGGCGATCCCATAATACAACGTCTCGAGCGAACTCTCAGACTGCAAAAGCTTCTGCACGAACTTAACAGCCATGATCGGGATCAGCACCGAGCCGAATTTTGCTTTCAGCTCGTCCAGATTCTTAACGAGCATCCAGTCGGGCACCTTTAACCCGCCGATGAAAAGCTCATACAGACTTACTGAAATAACCAGCAGAGCGACCGCCACCAAAAAGCTGTCGAGAGCCTCGAACAAAACGTACAACGTCGGGCTGTTGCTCTCGTGATGAAGCACCGCGATCTGAATGACCTTGATCGTCTTCTCAGCCCCAACATAGATCGCCGCAAGCACACCGACAAGCATCCCGATGATCGGAATGTATGAGAGATATCTAGCTCTTTCGACTATCCATTTCATTTTTTAAGAAGATATTTCCCTATCCCAAACAAACTGATCAACAGCCAAAAAAACTCAACCACAAACGCCGGAAAGTTAAAGTTAAAATACAGCGAAACGATTATGAGCGTCGCCCCAACTGCATTCAGTATCGAATACAACAACTGCTCACTCCGCACTTTGCCGATCTGCAGCAAAACATACGTAATGATAATGATCGCGGTTCCCAGCGTACCTACGACGTCGTACCAGGCAAAGCTCATTTCATCACAGCTACGTGGCCGGTAGCACCGACGGTCCAAACGGCATTTTTGCCTTTCGACTGTACCGCGTTGTAATTAGCACTGTCGATATTCTTCCAGGTGACGCCGCCGTCAGTGGAAATATCGGAACCGCTGGAACCGACCGCGACGATAGTTTTGCTGTCAACATATGCGACACCGGAGCGGTAACCGCCGAGGCCCTTTCCGGGTTCCCAGGTTTTGCCGCCGTCGATCGTGAACGCAAGGTTTCCCTTATTCAGAGCGGGCTTTTCGTAGTTGCCGCCGACGATCACGCCATTCTTTGCGTCCCGCATTGCGATCGAAAAAATTCCGCTGCCTGAGGTGCCGCTGATCATCGGCGTATTTGCGACTTCCCATGTCTGGCCGCGGTCATTCGAGCGAAAAACGCGGGCCGCATCGCCACCCGAAACGAGGAACGCAGTTGAGTCGCCGCTCACGATCAGACACGTGCCGCTCGCCGCGAAGGCCGCCTCGCCGTCGCGTGCCGCCGGCATTTTGTTGCTCTTGATCTCTTTCCAGGTTTCGCCATCGCGGGTTTCGATCAGCACATAATGCCCCTCGACCGGGTCGCTCATCGCCAGGCAATTCTTAGCATCCCAACACGCAAGTGCGTCAAAAAAGGTCTCTTTCTTGCTGCCGACAAACTGCTGCTTCCACGTCGCTCCGCCGTCGATCGTCTTATATATCCGCGAACTATCGCCATTGCCGATACTCAGAATATAAGCCGTCTTATCGTCAAACGCCTCGATGTCACGAAAATCCAGCTTTTCTCCCCCGGGAACGGTCATCACCTTCCACGTCGCCCCGCCATCTACGGTACGTAAAACGGTGCCGCCGGTGCCGCTGGCCCAAACGACCTTTTCATTTACAACAGACAGCCCGCGAAGGCTGGCTTTGGTATCGACAGTTTGCTTGACCCATTGGCCAAAGGCTGGGATCGAAAGCAACAGGACGGCGCAGGAAAAGATGGCGATCTTCGCAAGTTTCATGGTCTAGATTCTAACCGAATTCTTATTTGAGCTGAAACTCACGAGCACCTAGAGCGAGAGCGATGAGTTGTCCGTTCAGAGCTTTTTCTCGCGTTTCGGGCGGCTCGGGTTTAGCGTTGGTGACTGAAGCGGTCTGGATGATCGATGGCATCGCGGCCTGTTCGGCAGCGAGTTTTGCGATCGAATCGGTCGTTTTGCGAGACGCACCGCCGATGATCATCCGACGAATAAAATCCGTACGCGATGTTGTGTTACTGGCACCGTCGAACACCAATTTTGACGAGTTGACCGTTGTACCCCGAATGTTATTCATCGCCAGCGCAGAAGCAAAATTCAGCCGAGCGAGCAGATCGTTGCTCGACAGCCATTCACTGTTTTTGTCGGGATAGCCGTCGGGTGTCAGACGGCCATAGACGGGCTGGCCCATTCTGGTGATCCAGTCGAGCACCGGCCGTTGACCGTCCGTTTCGGCGTTCGTTATGCGAAGCGCGGACGCGACGTATTCGAACGGCGATTTCACCTTCGACTGATACAAATCCGGGCTAAAAAACTGCGGCGAGGTGATAATGCTGCGGATCGTTTCCTTGATAGATCCGTCGGTGGTGAGAAAGGTCTTAGCCGCACGGTCAATGACCACCGCAGGCGGATTGTCACCGAGAAAGCGTCGAGCCAGTTTGGTTGAGATGTATTTTGCAGTCTTCGGATTTTTAGCGAGTATATCGAGTACGCGTTCACCGTCCGCAAATCCGCCGCCGGCCGGGATCTTTACGCCGAGAACGGTTTTTTCGCCATTGTCGTGATTTCCGGGATTGTAAACAAACAGCCCTTCTTCCTGTGGCTTGCGAATGCTCCAGCCGGTGAAGCAGCGGGCGACTTCCTGTACGTCTTTTTGCGTGTAACCGCCATCGACGCCCATCGTGTGCAGCTCCAGAAGCTCGCGGGCGTAATTCTCATTGATACCGCCACTCTTGCGTGCGGGCCGGTCTTTGGTTGCGGCGTATTCCTTCAAAACACTCGACTGCCAATTGTCGAGATAATAAAGCATCGCAGGAGACTTCGCCGTCGCACCCAACAGATCGCGAAAACGGCCCATCGCATAAGGCCGCACCACATCACGGTCAAACGCGGTCATCATCCACCGCGTCGCGTCCTTATTTCCGTAAATGCTGAAATGATTTTCCCAAAAATCGACGACCATTTCGCCCAATTGGCGTTCGCTATAAACAGCCCGCAACAGCTTGGCCCGCTGTAGTTCAGTGATGACCATCTGCGGATTCTTCGGCGTCGGGGTCGGGCTCGCGGGCGGTGCTACTGGCGGTGGAGCCGTGTTTCTTATGATCGTGACATTCACCTGCGAAGCCGGCCGGTGCTTCGCCAAACCTGCCACTAATTCTGCTGTCAGATTTTTTTCGATAAGGCCGTTAACTAGCAGCGGTTTATCAAGGAAAGGTACGTCTATCGTGCCCTCGGCGCTTACCGTCGACTTAAAATTGAATTTCTCAGCACCAAGCACCTTGAGTTCAACCGTGTCACCGGGGACAGTCCTCGGCAGAGGCTTTGGTGGATTGTACTGTTCAGCTAAGATCGGGGTCGGTTGATTCAACGTCGGAAGCTTCTCGAGCCGCTTTAACAAAGCGGAATCATCGATCGAATCAGGATCCAACTGCTGAGCAATAAATGCCTCGACACCGATCTTTTTCACGCGTTCGATGTCGCCCGGTCGTGCCCCAAACGTCAGCCGCGACAAAACTTGAACGATCCGCTGATCAGACGATATAGCCCGACGTTCGCCTGCCGCCGCCAGTCCGGCCTGCGGTACGATGATCATGCCAAATATCAAGAGTAACGAAAAACCCGGTCGAAAGATGTGGCGAAGGCGTTCATTCTGCATAACTTCAGATTAAATTGCTTTGTTATCCAAGTAAAGGGTTTTCGATAACGAAGTGCCGGATAAGACCGCTCCGAATTCTCGACGCTACAATTTCGTTCATTCCAGGCCGACAAGATCGATCGATGAAATGTTTGAAACCACCTGTAAATTACGTGGTGCGTACCGATATCGCTTAGAACTTGCCGTTATCGTGATGACGCTGGCCGGAGCAACGTTCTCAAACTGGTAATAGCCAAACGAGCTGGTCGTAACCGATATCTGATCGCCGCCCGCTGATGTCATTGTCACCCGAGCATGTCTTAAGCCCTGTCCCGCCGGCGTCAGAATGCGTCCGCTAACTGTCGATGGTTGTGCAACAAACTGCCTCAGTCGCGAGTTCAGAAACGAATCTACCTGTTGCAGATTAGTCTCCGCCGAAAATAGCGGCCCGCCGTGGCCCGCCCCGACGACGGGAATAAAAGCAGCATCATGCCCGTTACTCTGTAACAGGTTCTGTAGTATCTGGCTTTGCCCAATTGATACAGTGCAATCTGTGGTGCCGTGTTGAATGAAGAACGGCGGATCGTCCGCCGTGTAATAGGTTAATGGATTTGCCCGCTGTACAGCCTGTGGACAGGTCTGTATCTGACAGCCGACAAGAAGCGATTCGGCAGAGTTTGCCGAGTTATGGTTACTCGAACCACAACCCTGAGCGATCGCCTGAGCGTCCATCTGCAGAAGATCGGTCGGCCCGTACCAATCGACCACGGCCTGAACACGGCTGGAATATTGGGAGTTGCTGCCGACCGTACCCTCAAGATCGGCCACGTCGTTTGACGTACCCAACAAAGCAGCAAGATGGCCGCCGGCCGAGCTGCCCCACACCGCGAATCGCGTCGGATCGAGACCGTACTTCGCCGCATTCGCTCGCAACCATCTGATCGCGGCCTTGCAATCATGTATCTGAGCAGGAAATATCGCTTCGCTGCTGAGGCGATAGTTGAGACTCGCGACCACGTAACCATTTCGAGCGTAGCGAAGCTGGAAGTTATTCAGGCCCAGATTCTTATCGCCCGACATCCAGCCGCCGCCGTGGATCCAGATCACGACCGGCATCGGTCCGGTCGTACCATTTGGAATATGAAGGTCGAGCTTGTGCGAGTCGAGTTCGTCACCGGCATATGCAATATCGCGTACCGACGTAAATGTACCCTGAGCAAATCCCGCCGTCGCTGCCACTAAAATGACAAGGATAAGCGGGATAAGCACACGCGTTAAATTAATGACCATCATTTCTTTTTCTCATACTTAGGACGATGAAAAACACGAAACGGTCTAGAAATTTAATTGCAAATACCTTCGCTAATGCGTCCTTCTCTGCTAGTTCTTAGAAAGCAGATCAGCAACGAGTGCTCGCCAATCTTCACTTTCCGGAATTCCCGGCTTTCGCTTGCCGAAGAACAGTGCGACGTTTTCGCCTTCTTCGTTAAAGATCTCGAGGCTGGTGACGATGCCGTCGGCGGTTGGTTTTTTGACCACGTAGGCACGGGCGATCTTTTCCTGGTTGATGTGGAGGTTGAATGGCTCATCCATCACGTTGAACCAGCCGCGAGCCTCGAGCACCTTTTCAACCGGGCCGGTGTGGATCTGGATCATACCGTGATTGCCGACGAAAACCATGATCGGCAGCTTTCGTTCGCTCGCGTTCTCAAGGATAAATTTGAACGAATCCGCCGCAACCGGCGAAACCCACTGAGGATCGGCGAGGCGAAGAGCCTGTTCGCGTTCGACTCGGAATTTACGCGTCATCGGATAAAAATCGTGCGTGTCTTTCAGCTCAGCCCACGCCGCTTTAAAGCCCTCGACGTCAATCTCGCTGTCAGGTTTCTCGACCGGCTTTGCCGCACGCTCGGCGACCTCGATCAGAGCAGTTTGATCGTCCGATCTGAACTGCTCAACCAGCTTTTCATACTCCGCTACGTCGCTCGCATCCGTCAAAAACACCTTATGGATCGCATCGCCCGCCGCGTCAAAGAATTGGAAGCTCCGCATCGTTCCGCGAGCACCTTCCTCGGTCGAGGCAAAAGCAAACTTCCACGGGCTGAAGAATATCCGCAGATCGATGTCGTCATTCACGACGAGGCCCATCGGGCCGTGGCCTTTGATCGATTCGACGTTTTTGTAGATTCCCTTTCGCTCGTGGACGATCTCTTCGTTCCGCGTCAAAGCCATGATGCGGCCGAGGCGGTGGAATTCTTGCAGGATCTCGACAAACTCAGGCCGGAGTTTGGTCACGCCGTTGCCGGTTCTCGTGGCGAGTAGTTCGGCTTCGCCGACATTCAGAGCCTTGGCGGCATCGCGGATGCGTAGGCTTGGGTTCTCGCTCTTAAACTCAGCCCACACTTGGGCCAGATCTTTTTGTTCTTTTGCAGTAGTTGGAGTCATATATTTCCTTTTCGTCCCCGCCTTTATTGGTCGAAGATCGTTTTGTAGTTCGAGTAGTTATCGATATCAAAATTAAATACGTCGAGGATCGAGCGGCGATTTAGCACCGCGAGCGGACGGCCCGCCGAATGAATCTGCCCGTCCTTGAGCATATAAACGCGGTCGCAAAACGCGGTCGCGAGGGCGATGTCGTGGATCACGATCAGCACGCCCGTATTCTTCGCCGCAAAGCTCCGCGCGATCTCAAGCGTCAAATGCTGATGCGACAGATCGAGGCTTGAAGTCGGTTCATCGAGCAGCAAAAATCGCGGGTCGGTCGCTCTCACATCCCAGATCTGAGCCAGCACACGAGCGAGCTGAACACGCTGTTTCTCACCACCCGAAAGCGTCGGGTACACCTGTTCGGAAAGGTGCGCAGCATCGACTAGTTCGAGGGCATCGCGAACGATCTGCCTGTCCGATTCACGTTCGCGGCCGACGATGTGCGGGTTTCGCCCGAGCATTACGACCTCGTACGCGGTAAGCGGAAAGTTCAGTTCCGAATGCTGCGAGAGGATCGCACGGTGCAGAGCCAGATCTTTTGGTTTCCATTTATGGACGTCGCAGCCGTTCAGGGCGATCGTTCCGGTGCCGCTGATCTCGCTGGACATTACCTTAAGAAGCGTCGATTTTCCGGCCCCGTTTGGCCCGATCAGCCCGACGATCTCGCCCGGAGCAACGTTTATCGAGACGTCATTCAAGATCGAACGCCGTCCTCGCGATAAGTATATATTCTTTGCCTCAAACATTTTTCTTTATCAGCAACCAAATGAAAAAAGGAACGCCCACGATCGCTGTCACGATCCCGATAGGTATTTCGGCCGGCGACAGCACGCCACGCGAAACAACATCTCCACCAACGAGCATCGCCGCCCCGAGCAATGCCGAATTTATCAATAAATGCCGGTGATCGACTCCAGTCGTCATCCGCAAAAGGTGCGGCACGATGAGACCGACAAACCCGATCGCCCCCGTAACAGCAACCGCCGCCCCAACCGCGAGTGCAACAAAGAAGATCACTTTCCACTTGATCTTCTCAACATCGACACCAAGATGGGCCGCATCTGACTCGCCCAGCAGGATAACATTCAACGGCCTCGCGAGCCGCAGCAGGCCGATGATCGCGATCGAAATAAGCGGTACGGTGATCAGCAAACTTTTCCACGTCGCTCCCGCGAGGCTGCCGAGATTCCAAAACAGAATGTTTCTAAGCTGTGCGTCAGTAGCCAAAAAGCTCATCAGCCCAATACCCGCGACCGCGAACGCATTGACCGCGATACCCGCGAGCAGCATCGTCGCGACATTGCTGCCAACCTTGCTCTTCCCGATGCGGTAAACAATGTACGTCGCCGTCAGCCCGCCCAAAAAAGCGACAAACGGCAGAAAATAAGGCGTCTTAAACGACAACTGCCCGATCGCAAATCGTTCACCTAGAACAACTCCGACCGAAACCGCAAAAGCTGACCCCGTCGAAACGCCGATCAATCCCGGATCTGCCAGTGGATTGCGAAACAAGCTCTGCAAAACGGTCCCTGCGACTGCCAAACCCGCCCCAACGACTATTCCAAGCAGCACACGCGGAAATCGTATAGCAAGCAAAACCGAACTCTGCTGATCGCTAAACGCAGTGCCGGTCGCTATGCCGAGCTTACCAGCCAAAACTGCCAGTATCTGCATCGGCGACATCTCGACCGCCCCGAGACACAGCGAAGCTATCACCGCCCCAACGACCATCGCGATCAGCAAATATGTCGCCTTTCGCGGCCGCGTCATCGCGAGAATCCCGACGCCGAACTTTCGCTCCGGCCTCGGCTGCACCGCATGAGCTGTTACTTCTAGCGGTGTCACTTCAGCTTTTCAGCAAGCTCCTTGATCCCAATCCCAAGCCGCGGCGAGAAGCCGAGCAGCAGCACATCATCAACCGATATGATCTTCTTATTCTTACCCACAGGCGTGTCGGCAACGCCCGGAATGGCCAATATCGCATCAACGCCGCCCATCGTATCCAGCCCACGAGAAGGCAGCAGAATGACATCAGGCTGAGCAGCAACCATTGCTTCGGGTGTCAGCGGCTTGTACTGTTCAAATCCTGTGACGGCGTTCTGTCCGCCGGCCAGCTTGATCATCGCGTCCGCCTGCGTTCCCGTTCCGCCAACCTGTGCCGCACCGGCTCCTCGCGAGAAGATAAAGACGACCTTCGGGCTCGTACCGCGTTCCGCTACCGCCTTTTGTGCGGCCGCAATGTCAGATTCGAGAGTCTTTACCAGTTCCTCGCCCTTGTCTTTCTTCCCTACCAGTTCTGCGATCTGTCTGATCTTTTGCTTCGTTCCGTCAATAGTATTCCCGCCGTCCACACGGGCGGTCTTTATTCCGGCACTCTCGATCTGCTGAATAGCAGCAGGCGGGCCCGTGTCCGCCGAGATCAAAACCAGCGTCGGCCTAAGCGAAATTATCCCTTCCGCCGAGATCGTCCGCTGATACCCAACCTGCGGCAGCTTCGTCGCCTCGACAGGGTAAACGCTCGACGTATCGGTCCCAACCAGGCCCGATTCCGCCCCCAAAGCATAAACCGTCTCAGTGATCGCCCCGCCAATCGAAACGATCCGCGTTCCCGTGGGGGTATTCGACGCTACCGGTGCCGACGAACAAGATAATGAAAAAAAGATACCTGCTAAAACCAGCGATCCGAATATAAGACGTGTAAAAAACCGGACTAAATAAGTGCTGTAACTGTCGAAATTATTGCTCATTTGATAAAGATAATGAAAATCATTTTCAATTGTATTCCGGATGTTGTAGTAATGTCAAAATTTATCCCCGTCTATTCCGGCGAACCAGGAAGAGGGTTTTTTAATGACTTAGAGCAAATCGGGTGCTATAAAGGAAATGAACCTACGACAAAACTATAACCACGGGAGACTTTTTTATGAAAACGAGAGCCAGTGCAGCTGTTTTAGTTGTCTTGCTGATCGCAGCCTCTATAGCTAGCGCTCAGACGACAGAGTTTAGTTATCAGGGCCAACTTCAGAATTCGAATGCTCTTGCGACGGGCACCTTTGATTTCGAGTTCGCCCTATACGACAGTGCTCTTGGCGGGGCTCAGATCGGGTCGGCCAATACACGCAGCAGCGTTTCGGTGGCTAACGGCATTTTCAATGTTAATCTAGATTTCGGCCAGTCGTTTCCGGGCGGGAACAGATTTCTTGAGATACGCGTTCGGCAGTCGGGTGGCGGGTCATTCACGACGCTCTCACCCCGGCAACCGGTCTCCAGCGCACCTTATTCCGTGAAAAGCCTGAGTGCCGATTCTGCCCTGACAGCGACGACGGCGACAAACGCTACGAATGCGACAAACGCGACAAATGCAACCAACGCGACCACTTCGGTGAGCTTCACTGGCCCGCTCGCCGGTGACGTGACCGGAACGCAGCCGGCGACAACGGTTGCTCGTTTGCAGGGCAGAAATGTCGCTTCGGCCCAGCCGAATAACGGGCAGGTGTTGAAATACAACACGACGACCAGCCAGTGGGAACCTGCAAACGACGAAACTGCCTCGGGCAGCGGCGGCGGAACGATCACCGGCGTTACAGCGGGAACAGGGCTCACTGGCGGCGGAGCATCAGGCAGCGTTACGGTGGCGATCGCGAATAGCGGCGTCGGCACTACCCAGCTTGCTGATGGCGGCGTAACCGATCCGAAGATCGTAAGCGTCAGCGGAGCGAAAGTTACCGGAACCGTCACCAACTCGCTCCAACTCGGCGGCGTAGTGGCAGGTCAATACGTTCAGACAGGTGATCCCCGCCTGAGCGATGCGCGGCCGCCAACAGCCGGAAGCGGCAACTATATCCAGAACCAAAATGTCGGGCCGCAGGCAGCCTCAAACTTCAATGTCAGCGGCAACGGCACTGTGGGCGGCACGCTGTCGGGAAATATTATTAACGCGGCCACTCAGTACAACATTGGCGGTAGCCGCGTTTTGAGCATTCCAGGTACCGGGAATCTTTTCGCCGGCCCCGGAGCGGGCGAATCAAACACAGGGATAAATAGCTCGTTCTTCGGATCGGACGCCGGAAAACTCAACACAGGAGCGTTGAATGCCTTTTTCGGCAGGTCGTCGGGAGCAAATAACACTTCAGGCGGTCGAAACGCGTTCTTCGGGGCGAGTTCGGGATCGTCGAATACGACCGCGGAACGAAATTCGTTTTTTGGCAGTGGTGCCGGAACCAACAACACAACCGGATCCCGGAACTCGTTTTTCGGTGACAACGCCGGAGGCGATAGCACTGGTAACGACAATTCGTTCTTCGGCCACGGAACCGGACTCAACAACCAGAATGGCAACAATAACGCGTTTTTTGGCGTGGCTGCGGGGATTTCCAACGTTGGCGGATCGAACAACACGATCATCGGTGCAAACACCAATGTAGGTCTTTTCAATTTGTCGTTCGCGACGGCAATCGGTTCTGGAGCCGTGGTGAACTCGAGCAACACGGTCACGCTTGGCCGCGCGCTCGATACCGTTCAGGTGCCCGGCAATCTAAACGTCGCGGGTACACTTACGGCAAACATCAATGGCTCAAGTATCACAAACCTTAACGCCTCAAACATCGCGTCCGGAACCCTAAGCAACGCCCGGCTTGGTATTGTTCCAGTCGCGAATGGCGGAACCGGCTCGGCAACTCAGAATTTCGTTGATCTTACGACCGCCCAGACCATAGCGGGCAACAAGACCTTTTCCAGCACACTTTCCGGCAATGTTGTGAATACCGCAACGCAATACAACATCGGAGCGACCCGAGTCCTCTCGACTTCGGGAACAGACAATGTGTTTGCCGGCGTCGGCGCAGGCATAGCGAACACGACGGGCAGCGCCAACGCATTCTTTGGGGCGAGTTCAGGCGACGCGAACACGACGGGCAGCTTTAACGCATTCTTCGGGGCGAGTGCGGGAAGAGCGAACACGACGGGCATCAGCAACGCATTCTTCGGGAGGAGTTCAGGCTCGCTGAACACGACGGGCATCAGCAACGCATTCTTCGGGAGGAGTGCAGGCTTCTCAAACACGACAGGCGGCAGCAACGCATTCTTCGGGGCGAGTGCAGGCTTCGCGAACACGACGGGCAACAGCAACGCATTTTTCGGGGCGAGTGCAGGCCTCGCGAACTCGACGGGCAGCAGCAACGCATTCTTTGGGCTGGGTGCAGGCTTCTCGAACACGACGGGCAGCAATAACACGATCATTGGCGAAGGCGCCGACGTGGGCGCGAATAATCTGACCTTTGCCACTGCTCTCGGTGCCGACGCGGTGGCGACCACGAGTAACAGTGTCTGGCTCGGGCGCGACGCCGACATTGTATATGTTCCGGGCTTTCTTCGTTTGCAGCAGCTCGGCGGAGCGGGAGCAACCGCCGTTTGTCGAAACAACGCAGATACGCTTGGTACTTGCAGCTCTTCGCTGCGATACAAGACAAACATCGGTCAATTTGGCCTCGGGTTGAGTCTCATTAACCAGCTAAAACCCATCACGTTCGACTGGAAAGATGGAGGGATGCATGACCTCGGCCTTGGAGCCGAAGATGTCGCTGCGATCGAGCCATTGCTTGTCACATACAACGAAAAAGGCCAGGTCGAAGGCGTCAAGTACGACCGCATCGGCGTGGTTCTGGTTAACGCGGTAAAAGAACAGCAAGCCGAGATCGAGGCAGCGAGATCGGAAAACCGAAGGCTGTCGGCTGAGGTCAACGAGCTAAAAACAATAGTCTGTTCACTACAGCCAGCCGCAAAAATATGCGTCGAACGAAAATGATGCTCAGCGTGGAATACTGGAATCATTGTCAAATCTGAGCGTCTTGCAATAAAAGGTTAAGGATTTCGGTAAAGACCTTTTTTAGCGCGACATGCGAACCTTTTTTCGTACTTACCTGACCTCATGATTTTGTAACTGGTTTAGGAAATGGAGCTGACAATACGGCATGAAAAAGTTGCTAGGACTAATTTGTTTTGTGTTATTAATTCCTTTTCCATATACGGTCATTCCAGAGTGGAGCGTCAAGATCACTCACACTGATGGCACACCAGCACGCAACCAAGAGGTTCTCCAAACGTGGACGGATTTATCAGTTGTGATGGGATTTTGGATGTCTTCCGAAACGTTGCGAACCGATGAATCGGGTAACGTCATATTTCCACAGCGAAGGTTCTATTCTCCACTGCTGCTTCGTGGCCTGGGTTTTGGACTCGCGACTATCGACTTTTGGTCGCACGCGTCTTACGGCCCGATGGCACACTTCTCAGTTCCAGGGGGATTCCATCCGTCGATCACTTATCGTCCAGGAACCTTGCTCAAATCAAACTGGGAGATTTACCCCGCAAATTCACGACTAAACGATCCCTTTCAGGAGGATCGGAGGCAGATCGAAGACACTGAAAACCCAGAATAGAGAACAGACTGACTCAAAACCCAGGGTAGTTCCCAAATATATGATCACATGCGATCAACCTCTTTTTTTCTTCTGCACGGTCAACAGCTTGCCATGATTCCGGGGTTGTTTTTGTTGGGCTTGTCGGCTGTAGTGTTTCTGATAGGCCGACGATTTTTTCAACAGAAAGATCTTCTCTATTTTTTGTGTCTATCCTTTTCGCTCTGCGTCGGATTTGTCGGACTTTTTTTTCTCTATCTCGGTGTCGAGGAGTGGATATATTCGGGAAGACTTTTCTGGTAGAAAACAGGCGGTTTCACGGCCCGACCTTCCAAACCGACCGTCCTGTACCGCCATCAGAAAAGGTGGCGGTATGACAAAAGTGGGGAATTTTGCCCCGTCTCACTTGTGTGGAAGATCTATTTAAGTGAGACGATTTATTCTCGCAAATCTTTTGTTGACAGACAGTTAAGACGTCTCTTTTTGTCCTCGCAAGTGAGACGATTTTGGTTAGTAGATCATTCGGGTTTTGATCGTGCCGTTTATATCCTTGAGGATCTCGAACGCCTCTTTTGAGAGTTTGGAATCCATATCGAGGATGACGTAGCCGATCGTATCGTTGGTTTTTAGGTACTGGCCGACGATGTTGATGCCGCGGGCCGACAGGCGTGAGTTGATCTCGCCGAGGACGCCGGGGATGTTTTGGTGAATGTGCAGAATGCGGTGCGTTCCGGCCTGCGGAGGCAGCGAGACGGCCGGCACCGTATGTGAGCCTTCAGAGGTGCCGAGTTCGAGATATTTGATAAGTTTTGCCGTCACGTCGAGGCCGATATTGGCCTGGGCTTCCTCGGTCGAGCCGCCGATGTGCGGGGTGAGAATGACGTTGGGCAGGTTTTGCAGAACCGTTTCGAATTTGTCGCCGTTCTTCTCAGGCTCGACAGGAAAAACGTCGATCGCGGCTCCGGCGAGCTGGCCGCTTTCAATATTTCGACGAAGCGAATCGAGATCGACGATATCGCCGCGGCTGTAGTTGATAAAGATCGAGCCGTTGGGCATCGAAGCAAATTCGGGATCGTCGATCATGCCGCGCGTTGTTGCATCGGACGGCACGTGGAGCGTGACGATGTGCGACTGTTTGAGTAGTTCGCCAAGATCACGGACCTGCTTTGCGTTACCGTGCGGCAGTTTGATGGCCGAGTCGAAATACACAACGTGCATTCCCATCGCCTCGGCCATGTTCGACACTTGGGAACCGATGTTGCCATAGCCGATGATGCCAAGCGTCTTGCCGCGAAGCTCGTAGCTTCCCGTCGCATCTTTCATCCATTCACCACGATGGGCGGCGGCATTCTTATCGGCGATCTTACGGATCAGCATCACGCACAGGCCGATGACAAGCTCGGCAACCGAACGCGTATTGGAATAAGGAGCGTTAAAGACCGCCACGCCCTTTTCCGTAGCCGCCGCAAGATCGATCTGATTGACGCCGATGCAAAACGCTCCGATGGCGAGGAGTTTGTCAGCGGCCTCGATAACTGTTCGCGAAATATTCGTTTTGGAACGAATGCCGATCAGATGAACGCCTTTCACAGCCTCGACCAACTCGGCCTCGCTCAAGGCTCCGCCGAGCCGCGTGATCTCGTGATAATCCCCGGCCTCGAACTCGGCAACCGCCGCGTCGGAGATATTCTCGAGCAAAAGTATCTTGATCTTGTTACGCGGATAGGATGTAGCGGTGGCATTCATAAAAAGCGTGATTATAGCAAAAAACGAGAGCGATGAATCGTCTCTCGTTTGGTCGGTCAGATATTTAGTGGCTTTAGGCGGCTAAAGGTACAATTTCGTGGTCAAGTTTGCTTCCAAGCTTTAGCCTTTCGATGTCCAGATCGTAATCAGACTGCAGCCCAAGCCAAAACTGGGGCGATGTACCAAAAAAGCGACCGAGGCGAAGCGCGACATCCGCAGTAAGTGTTGCTTTCCCGGCAGTAATGTTATTTATCCTTTCGACATCAATGTTGGTTTTAGCGGCAAGCCCCTCAACAGAAATACTAAAAGGACCAAGAAACTCCTCACGCAAAACTTCTCCTGGATGAATTGGTTTCAGGTACTCTTTTTTCATCGCAAACCTCAGTGGTAATCCACTATTTCGACATTATACGCGTCGTTGGCATCCCATTCAAAGCAAATTCTCCACTGGTCATTTATCCTGATGCTGTGTTGACCGTCTCGATTCCCAATTAGTTTCTCAAGCCGATTTGACGGAGGAACTCTCAAGTCATTGATCGTTCGGGCGTTATTCAGCATGCGTAGTTTTCTGAGAGCGGTCTGCTGGATATCAGTCGGCAGCCGTCGTGACTTTTCGAGTTCGAATATTTTTTGAGTTTCGGGATCCCTAAATGACCGAATCATTTGTTGATGATAATAGAAATTGAGGTGTAAGATAAAACGTCACACCAACTAATAATTTATGAGAGAAAACAAACAATCGCGCCGCGAGATGCTGCGAAATACTGCGTTGGCTGGCTTTGGTCTGAGCCTTTTCGGGATCGAGACAAAGGCAGCGGCGTCTGACGAAAATGTTCTGAGCGAACTGATCGCCGGGCCTGCTCCGGTCGGCAAAACAATGATCGGCGTGCCGTTTGAACGGCTTGATACTGTTCGCGTGGCGATGATCGGAACCGGTTTACGTGGTCGCAGTATCCTGAGCGAGTTCGTCAATATTCCAAACGTCAAGGTCACCGCGATCTGCGACATCGTGCAGGAAAAGGCCGACAAAGCGAAAGCGATCGTCGAAAAGGCAGGCCAACCGGCTCCTGCGGTTTACGTGAAAGGCGATCGCGGCTATACGGATTTGCTAAAACGCGACGACATCGACGTCGTCTATATCGCGACGCCTTGGGAATGGCACGTACCGCAGTCGCTCGCGGCTCTTACTGCCGGAAAGCATGTCGCCTGCGAGGTTCCCGCAGCTTACACGATGAAGGAATTGTGGCAGCTCGTCGACACATCAGAACGCACCCGCAGGCACATGATGATGATGGAGAACTGCTGCTACGACTATGACGAGTTGCTGATCCTGAACATGGTGCGAGCGGGAGTTTTTGGCGAGTTGGTACACGGCGAGGCGGCGTATAACCACGACTTGCGGGCAATCTTGTTTGAGACAAAAGACGAAGGTTTGTGGCGTCGTGCGCATCACGCTCTTCGTGATAGCAATCTCTACCCAACTCACGGCCTCGGCCCGGTCGCGAACTACATGGACATCAATCGCGGCGACAAATTCGACTTCATGGTCGCGATGAGTTCCGGAAGCTTAGGCTTGCAGGATTACCGCAAAGAAAAACTCGACGCCAACGACCCGCGACAGAAAGAGGTCTACAAAGCCGGTGATTACAACACGAACCTCATCAAAACCGCCAAGGGCCGCTCGATCATGGTCCAGCACAACGTCACCACGCCGCGTCCGTACGACCGCATCAATCTGATCCAGGGCACGAAAGGTATCTTTCGCGACTATCCGTCACGCGTCTACGTCGAAAAGGACAAGGCCGATCACCGCTGGCAAACCATCGACGCCTACAAGGAAAAATACGAACACAACCTCTGGCGCGTCGTAGGCGAACAAGCCCGCAAACTCGGCGGACACGGCGGCATGGATTACCTAATGTGCTGGCGCCTGGTCCAATGCTTCCGCGAAGGTCTCGTCCCCGACATGGACGTCTACGACGCAGCTGCCTGGAGTGCTCCCGGCCCCTTAAGCGAAATATCCGTCCAAAAAGGCTCGATGCCGGTGAAGTTTCCTGATTTTACGCGAGGAAAATGGACCGGGGCACGTACTTCGATACCATAGAGATCAGTTAGTCGATCTTTAGGAATTTGGCAGACTGGGCTTTGTCGAGCGTCATTTAATCTACTTGGAGCCAATGACAGAAAACACATCACGGTCATAGCTACCGCGGGCGAAGGCGTACCGCGTGCCGTCGAGGGATGTTGCGAAGTTAAAGATAAGGCCGTTATCGTAAGTGGTGATCGCTGACGGTGGTGAACCATCGATTGGCTGTCGCCAGACGTTCGAGGCTCCGTCGATACTGCGAATATAGTCAATTGCTTTTCCATCAGGGGACCATTGCACGGACATCTTATAGTGGCCCAGCGTGACCGCAGATTGTAACATCTGAAGCTCCTTTACGATCTCGCCTGTTTTCGCATCAATAATGCAGAGCGGTGCTAATGCCTTTCCGCTTGAGCTTTGGCGGACTGCGGCTATGTAGTTTCCATCTGGAGAAAATGACGGAAATGAAAGCATATCTGCCTCGGTGGTAAGTTTTTTCGCCTCACCGCCCTCGACAGGCACTTTCCACAGGGCTACGTCATCTGAGTATCGTGTAAAAACTATTGATTTACCGTCCGGAGTAAAAGCCGGATCTAGATCGGTTCCAGTCGTTAGCCGTCTTTTCTCAGCCTGGCTCCAATCCAACCTAAAGAAACCAGTCTCCGCCGCTCCGCCTGACTGGAACACAATGTACCTGCCGTCTGGCGAAGCACTCATCGATCCGCCCTCGGTTGCCAGCGGCCTGGCCTCAGAACCATCGGAATTCACTGACCATATCTCGATCTTTCCGCTTGGAGCGGTTTCATAGACGATCCCATTGTCGCGGGTCCAATTGATGCCGTAAATGCCGTCGAATTTCTGAAAGCCTGTGGTTATGCGCCGCACCTTCTTAGCATCCTCGGCATCCGTTACCCAGATGTGAGATTCCTGCTGAGCGCGAACGGCGAAGACCGTGCGTCCATCGCCGGTGATACTCAAACTTTGATAGTCGTTCAGGTCCGACGTGATGTTTTTCGCCTCGCCATGAGGAAAAGAAACAGAAAAAAGCTGCGATAAAAAGCCGCTGTCATCATTCTCGCCGATGACAAAAAGACCTTCACCATCCGGTCGCCAGATGACCTGTCGGATAGTTGCCCAGGTGGGTGATGGTACGGATAGAACCTCTCCGTCAGCTACGCGAATTCCCAAGACTTCTTGTGCACCGTCCGCATTAAGCGCGGCACACACGATGATCTTTCCATCCGGCGACCAGGCGGCTGAACGCAGAAAAAGGCCCGGACGTTTACTGCTCGCCAGGATGCGTTCGCTGGAAATGGCCGTATCGTAAACCACGATCGATGCAGTCTCACTACTTTCACCATCTTGTCCGAAGCGAAGGAAAGCAAATTGTTTTCCATCAGGAGAAAACGTGATCCGGTTGTAATCGGCACCAAGATAATTGTCCATTATCTTGCTCGGCACGCCGCCGAGAACAGGGAACCGGTAGAGAGCATTGCGGTGGCCGAAGTACACACTGTCGCCGTCCGGAGCGAACGCCAGGTTCGTGATAAAGGTCATTTCGGACGGCAATTCGATCTGAACATTACCGCCATTTGCGACATTCTTTAACCAAAGCCCCTGGCGGGAGTTTTCGGAAACGACGTATGCGAGAAATTTGCCGTCGGGTGACACTACCGCAGTCTGCACGCTGCCATTCGAGGTTATTCTGGAAATATTCGCTTCAGCAAATGATACCCCGTCACGGCTATCCATCAGCCGAAAAAGCCCGTAAGCCACACCCGCCAATATAAGCAGGAAGCCGCAAAAAAGTGCCCCCATAGCCAAAGGCCGGCGGTATAACAATGACTTTCTCGACAACGACGCCGAGTCCGGCAATACATCTGATCGATCTTGGACGTCTATTTCAGGTTCAAGGTTATCGGGATCGACAATGTCAAGGATCTCTACCTTTGCGACAAATCTGTACCCGCGTCGGGAAACCGTCTCGATAAACTTTGGTGCGTGAGCGTCATCATTCAAAGCTTGACGCAGTTTACGAATTGTAAAAGTCAGATTACTGTCTTCGACAAAACTGTCCGCCCAGACCTCGGACATCAACCTATCTTTTTCGACAATGCGGCCATGGTCGCCGACGAGAACTCTGAGCAGATGAAGTGCCTTCGGCGAAAGCGAAATGGGTTTGCCTCCCTCGAGCAAAACGTTCTCGTTCGTGTCGAGGACAAAGCCTTCGAATCTGTACAACTGCCCTTGATCTACCGGCATAAATACACGCTAGCAACTTTCTAGGAACTAACTCAGCAAACCCTCAAGACTTCGTCGCGAGCCCTGTTTTACGGTTACATCATCAACTATTTGAATTTTATCGTAGCACATGCGACGGATCAGGAAAAAGATTTTGTTGGAGCATTTGAAACCAAAAAAGCTGACCAGGAAACAGTTTGCGGCCATCACCGTTGCTGCCGTCTTGATGGCCGTAATAACCAACGGGTGCGGTTGGTCGCCGAGCGTCAGGTCGGTGCCGATGACCGAACCGTGGACATCGATGAATCTGCCAGTGAGCGAGAACGCGATCGTTTGGCGAAGCGATCCGGGACAGTTTCGTGCAGTTCATAAGGAAGACAAGCAAACAACGATCGACAAGTACGCGCTTGCTCTGAAGAACGGCGGTTGGACGATCGGGAGTTTTGGTATCGACTCGACCGGTGCTTACACGACCGAGGTCTACAAGGGTTCGGAGCGCTGCGGTGTGCGTGTCTACGATTTCGAAAACACGGGTGTGGTAATTGAAAAAAAATGATCCGGGCGAAACCCAAAATTGAGGAGAAAACTATGAAAAACACAATACTTTGTTCGATGCTCGCGGCTTTTGTCGCACTACTATTTAGCGGCTGTGGCGGGGCAGCGGCCGTTACCGCAAAGTTTCCCGGCACAAAGGACGGTGCAAAGGCGATGCTCGGCGAATTTATGAAACCGGAAGCCGACCGTAAAAAACTCACGATGGAATTGCGACCGACCAAGGAAGATTACCGGTCTTTTTACAGCGACGAACACGCGGCGACGAGGGCCGAAGCCTATTTCAACAAGCTCTGGGACAGCGGCGATGCCGTAGTCGCTCCAAAGGAAGGCCAGACGGAACTAAGGCTGTTTTCTGCCACACCGAAACAATTGATGGAATTTGACGGCGACTATGCCGACTTCCCGACGGCGATGATATCCCTAGCTGACACTCTCAACCCAAATTTGACCCTTTACGCATTCAAATTCGTGAAGCCCGGCGAAGCCACCGGAATGGCGTTTGAGGGCCTGACACATATCAACGGCAAATGGCGTCTCTTCCCGAAACCGTGGCGATTTCTTGAAAGCAAATAGGGGGAAAAATGATGAAAATGACAGGCCTGATTATCGGCGTTCTGCTGCTTTTCTTATCGCTCGTGGGCATGGTCGTCTGCTTCATGCTGCCGACGCTGACGGACAACCGCATCAATTTCGACGAAGCCGCTCTCGGGCTGATCCCTGTCGCTTTGATATTCATCATCGGGCTGTTGATCACGATCGTCTCGGCAGTCTTTCTATTGAAGCATCGTCGGAGGCAAATCCGTTAGCCGTCCCTACATTCCGGACTTCGGTTGACTGAATTTCGATCCGAAGACCTGCTCCCATTTTTTTTACGCATGTTAACCAAGACCAAGATGCACAAAACACAAAGAAACTCACTTATCCTGATCATCGCCATCGCGACATTGGCATTGCCGTTTTTCGTCGCGACGGCAGATACAAAGGTCGACGCTGGCAGTCCGACCGTCGAACCTACAGCCGAACCAACGCCCGTTCTGCAAGATTCACTAATGGACGAGTTCGGTCGAATCGTTGACGAAGAGCGAAATTCTCCGTCGTTGCCTTTTGAGATCGAGGCCTTTTCGCAACAAGCCCGGCTCTCCGCAACGGACGGGGCTTCTGATGATCAATTTGGTATAAGGGTCTCGGTCGTCGACAACCTGGCAGCGATAGGTGCATGGAATGCGGACATCGATGGTCGCAGCAACCAAGGCGCGGTTTATCTCTTTGAGCGATCAGGTACGAACTGGAATTTTGTCGTCAAACTCGTTGCCCCTGACGGGGCCGCCGGCGATCAATTTGGTTACTCCGTTGCCGTATCAAACAATTCTGAAGTGTTCATCGGAGCGTTCGGAGATGATCAGGGCTCGTTGCCGAATGCCGGAGCGGTTTACGTGTTCAGATACGCGGGCCCGGGAAGTTGGGTCCAGTATCAAAAGTTGATCTCGCCTGATGCGGCGGCAAATGATGTTTTTGGCAATAGCGTGGCCGTAAACGGCAACTGGGCGATAGTCGGTGCGAACGGCGATGATCAGGCGGGAAACGACGCGGGAGCTGCGTACAGCTTCGAGTTTACAAATTTAGTTTGGACTTTCCGGCAGAAAATACCATCACCGTCAGGGAATGGTGCTTCGGGAGCGTTTGGGTGGAGTGTCGCTATTTCAGATGAGTACGCTATTGTCGGGGCACCCTTTGAGGATGCCGAGGCTACCAATGGCGGATTTGCTCAGATCTATAGAAGAGTAAGCGGATTATATGCTCAAGAGTTGACGGTTCGTGGAGGTCCGGCCCCGTCGGGTTTCGAGGTTGGCTACAGTGTGGAGATAGATGATGACCCCTCTCTTGGAGTGAGGGCTATCATCGGAGGGCCAGGCTTTAGTTCATCGCGTGGCTATGTCGATGTGCTTCGAAGAGACAACGGTGGAAGCTGGACACGAGATGCCCTGTTCATCGCTCCTGCCGGAGAAACAGGTGGTCGATTTGGCCATAGCGTAGCAATTAAAGGCGATCTTTTTGTCGTCGGAGCCCCGCGGGACTTGGTAATTAACTCTTCGAGCGGATTTGCGCAAATATTCGGCTATATCGGCAATACATGGGTTGCTCAGCCTATCGTCGCCGGATCGGATCCTATCGCCGTTAACCGCTTTGGAACGAGTACAAGCATTTCAGATAACACCGTGCTGATCGGTGCTGCCAACGCCCCGAATAGCTCGATTCGAACTGGAGCCGCCTATGTGTTCACCGGCACGGCTGATCTCCCGAGTCCGACCCCCACGCCAACGCCCGAACCGTCCTTCGTTTCGATCAGCGATGCTTCCCTCGTCGAAGGTAATTCCGGCGAATCATTAATGATCTTCACGCTAACGCGAAGCGGCAATTTACAGCAAGTATCAATTGTTAACATACAAACAGAGGCCGGCACCGCGACCTCCGGTCCGGATTTCTTAGCAGTATCAGGATCGGTTGCAATTATGTCCGGTAGCTCTTCTCAGCAGTTTGCAATCAGGATAATCGGCGATGTTCTGGTTGAACCGAACGAAACATTCTCGGTCGTAGTAACCAGCTTAACCAATGCGACGATCGTCGATGGAACCGGGATCGGAACGATCATTAACGACGACTTTCCTGCTACCCCGACGCCGACGCCGACCCCAACTCCAACTCCAACTCCGACGCCAACTCCAACTCCAACTCCAACCCCGACTCCTACTCCTACTCCGACGCCGACGCCCACTCCGACGCCGACTCCTACCCCAACGCCGACCCCTTTACCTGCTATCTCGGTGACTGTTCAAACCAGTCCGAATGGGCTGCGGTTTACGGTCGATGGTGTGCAGTATCAGTCTGCCCAGGTATTCAATTGGACGGCAGGATCGTTTCATCAGCTCGAGGCGATCACGCCCCAGGTAGTTGGAAGTATCAGGTACGACTGGACCGGCTGGAGCAACGGCGGTGCGTTCTCGCATAGCGTCATGCCGACAACGAACACGGGCTACACGGCAACGTTTTCCGAAACACCTATCCAAGCCGCCGTAATTATTTCTGGCCGGGTACTAAACCCCGGCGGACAAGGCTTACGAAACATCGTCGTTACTCTGATCGACGCAAACAATGTGCGCCGTACGGCTACAACCAGCTCCTTCGGCGTCTACACCTTCGAAAACGTCCGCACTGGCGAAAACTACGTCCTGACCGCCGCGTCCAAACGCTACAGATTCGCCCCCCGCAATCTATTTGTCGCCGGAAGCCAATCTGACTTTGATCTTTTCGGGCTAGAATAGAATATGGCCTTATCGATAACCCAAAAGAACGGCCCTTAGACCGAGGGCCGCTTTTTCTGTAACAAGTTGTAGCGAATTGACCGTTTTCGGCATCGATATTGTAATCGTCTTGACAGGGACCGGAACCTAGCCTATACTCTTCCAAAATTCAAACCAAGCAATTCAAAAAAGCCCAATAACCCCCTCCCCGATTTTGTTTCGATACTCTGAGGAATGATGATGAAAAAAACGTCGGTTACTTTCGCTGTAGTTGTGTTCTCCTTACTTTTGTCGACGATTATAAGTGCACAGACCACTGCATTTACATTTCAGGGCCGTCTCAATGACGGTGCCTCGCCTGCTAACGGCACTTACGAGATGGAATTCCGTTTGTATGACGCACTGGCGGCAGGGGCTCAGGTTGGATCGACCGTGACAAACAGTTCGGTATCGGTCATTAGTGGGATTTTTACGGTCCAACTGGATTTCGGTGCGGCACCGTTTGCGACGGGGGCAAATCGATGGGTCGAAGTAGGCGTTCGCAAAGCAGCTGACCCTCCAGGATTCAGTCTTTTGGCTCCTCGTCAACAAGTCGGATCTCAGCCGTATGCGATAACGGCTAACAACGTGGCCGGAACAGTAGCGGTGGCTAATGGCGGCACTGGTGCTACCACGGCGGCGAATGCACGGACGAATCTTGGACTCGGGGCGCTTTCAACCCAGTCTCCATCCGGTACGGCTGACAACACGACTTTCTTGCGAGGTGATAATACCTGGTCTGCCCCACCGGCAGGCCCAGCCGGACCTGTTGGACCAGCTGGACCAACCGGAGCAACGGGAGCGACCGGACCAGCCGGACCGATCGGACCGATCGGGCCAACCGGGCCCGCTGGACCTACAGGATCAACCGGAGCAACCGGAGCAACGGGGGCGACGGGAGCGACCGGGCCTGCCGGGCCTGTCGGGCCTGCCGGACCAACTGGAGCAACCGGACCAGCAGGGCCTACAGGGCCCGCCGGATCGGGAAGTATCACTGGAACTACAAACTACCTGACCAAGTTCACCGGCGCGACGACGGGTGGGAATTCCCAGTTTCAGGATAACGGGACTGCTGCGTCGATAAATATCAGCCCAGATACGAGGTACCGTCTCTTCGTTTACAATACGCAGTTGACAGCCAATGGAGATGGACAGCACAGCCTTTATGGATGGCGAACCCGCGATTCGCAGAACAATGGGACCGGTTACGGACAGAGTCAGGGGAACACAGCAACTACTGGTTACAATTTCTGGGGCGATGAATACACCTGGGGTGTCGGCGGCTGGAGCTATAACGACTACACACGTACCGGTGGCGTAATGGGTGCGGAACAAGCCGGAACTTACTGGGGATCGCTTGGATACAAGTCCAGCGCATCTCTTAACTATGGCGTCTATGGCTCGGCAGCATACGCAAGCGGGGCGGGACGTCCAACCTATGGGCTCGGTGGCGAACAGCAGGGCGTTGGCGGCGGATTTTATGGCGGCATGATCGGTTCGTTCTCTCGGGGCGATGTTATGGGAGCGGTGTCGAGCGGTGAGCTATTCGCGTCGTACAATGTCGGTAATGTTTACACCAGCGGCTTTACCGCCGACCTGGTCGATGTAAAAACAGGCAATGGTGCTCAGACTGAGCGTGTCGCAGCCTACGCAGTCACGGCGACCGGCCTCAAGGCCTACGATAACGGTTCTGCCCGCCTCGACGGTGAATCAGTATTCGTTCCTTTCTCACGGGTCTATGCCGGAATGCTCGCCGAACTTCCTGACGTTACCGTCAGCGCTGTAGGCTCACCCGCTCAGCTTTATATCAAGAGCATTGAGAAAAATGGCTTCACAGTAGCCGTGGCTTCGGGCACCGCAAATGTCAAATTCAGCTGGATCGCCGTTGGCAGCCGCGTCGATTCGGATAAGGCCAAAGCTCTGCCGGCCGAGATTGCCAACAAGGAATTTGACACGCAGCTCAAGGAAGTTATGTTCAACGAGAGCGATAGAGAAAACTCCGGCAAGTCTATCTGGTGGGACGGAAGCAAGGTTAGATTCGACAAGGCTCCGGAAGCAGCGAGACCGGCGAAAGTTGAGCCGAAGCCAAAAAACTAGGGTTTTGTAAGGATTATTCCGGCGAGACGAATGGAGCCTCGACGACATGTGACGCGGCTGGCCCGACCCAGGGCGTCTACGGCTTGACGGCGATAACACCGGCTACGCTTGGCATCACGATTGTTCCCGCCAGTAACCCGATGAGAGTTGCGGCTCCCTTGGTTTTTCAATAATTGAGAGTGCTCTTTCTTGTTATTTGGAACGTTTGATGGCTCCGGTAAAGTAGTCGGTGCTGAATATCTTATTGGCATGATGCCGTAGGTCTATTTGAGATCAAACAAGAAGACTATTATGACGAACCCAAAGTTAATCCGCTCTTTCCTCATTTGTATATTAAGCCTTGCATCTGCCAGCGAACTAATGTCCCAGGTTGCTAGCGGAGGTCCGTATACGCTTGTCCAGTCGGTGGTAGTAAATGGCGGCGGACCTGCCAGCGGCGGCGGCTACTCTGTCGATACAACCTTTGCCCAGGCACTTGCGGGCGGTCCGCTTGCAGGTGGTTCTTACAGTCTTGCGGCGGGTTTCATCGTGCCACTTAACACACCGCCGACGATCACGCCTTCGGGTGTGACGCGGCAGCAGGGTTCGCCGGTCTCGAATTCCACGGTCGCCACCGTTGGCGATATTGAAACGCCGGTTGGGAGTCTGGTAGTGACCGTAAACGGCGGAGCTTCCGCAACTGTCAACGGTGTCACGGTATCAAATATCGTCAATACCAACGGAACGATAACAGCAAATGTCGTTGCCGCCTGCGGAGCGACAAATGCTAGCTTCACTCTTACCGTCACCGACGCCGGACCGCTCAGCACGAACGGCACGTTAAATGTTGCTGTGACGGCAAATACTCCGCCTGTACTGACCTATACAAACCCGGCAGCGGGGGTCTTTGGACAAAATCTGATCACAGTCAACCCGGCGACCGGCCCGAGCGATAACGGTTCGGTGTCAAATGTCGTTGTTCAGTCGACAGGAACCTTCACGGGCAGCATCTCGGTCAACGCGGCAGGTGTCGTTTCTATCGG
>JBGSQW010000149.1:0-24255 GCA_041737885.1 Pyrinomonadaceae bacterium
CCGATAGAAACGACACCTGCCGCGTTGACCGAGATGCTGCCCGTGAAGGTTCCTGTCGACTGAACAACGACATTTGACACCGAACCGTTATCGCTCGGGCCGGTCGCCGGGTTGACTGTGATCAGATTTTGTCCAAAGACCACCGCTGCCGGGTTTGTATAGGTCAGTACCGGAGCCGTATTTGCCGTCACAGTTACCGTCAGGACCGCCGTTGTCGATATCCCGCCGCCGTCTGTCACGCTCAGGGTGAACGTCGCAGTTGTAGCTCCACACGCAGCGACAACATCCGCAAAGACCTGGCCGGTGCCTGTCGGATTGGTGCCAGCCGAGCCTGCATTCGAATCCGTCAATGTCACCGACACGCCGTTGACCGTTGCCGAGTTAGAACCGTTGACCATCAAGGTCAAGTCTCCAACCGGGGTTTCTATATCCCCTACTGTCGCGACCTGCGAGTTAGATCCCGGAGATCCGACCTGACGGGTTGTCGCTGCTGCCGTGATCGTTGGCGGCGTGTTATTGATCTCATACGCCCCGATATCACTGCCATCGCCGCCCGCTGCATCAGCGATGGGGGCAATGTCGAACGGCCTGACGAAGTTCGGCCCGTTCCCACGCTGGTCGAAGCCATTTAGGACAAAGTCCTTACCCTTGTCGATCGCCGGGCTCAGACCTGTACATGAAGCATCCGGAGCACCAGCCGATGTGCAGAACGCCATGGTTTGCGTCGGACCGCCGTTGTTTGCCAGCGGGGCGAGCAGTGGGTTGATAGGTGTTCCAGCGGAACCGACAAAATCGATATTGGCGTTCGGTGAGCCGGTCGGGAATGCAGCCGTCAAGGTTCCGGGATTGCCGATGAAGTTGTAGCCTAGCGAGGTGATCGAGCCCGCCGGCCCCTTGAGGTCGTCGCCGCCCGAGCTGTTTCTCGCCACGATCGAGCCTCTGACCGTTACGTTTCCGGTATTGCTGTCGATACCGAGATTGTTGCCGCTGATAGTTGAATTGGTGATGGTCACGGTCGAACCAGCGTTCGAGAACACCGCCCCGCCGTTGCTCGCGACGTTTCCTGAAACCGTCGACTGGGTCAGATTGATCGTACCACCGCCATCAGTTCCGACGCCGCCCGCAAAGTTTGCGGTGTTGCCGGATACGGTCGAACGCATGATATTGGCAACACCTCCATTGTCCACCATCAGTCCGCCGCCGGTGACGGCACCATTGCCTGCGAGTGTCGAATCGTTAAAGTTAAGCGTTCCAAGGACGAATATTCCGCCGCCCTTGACCGAGCTGTCTGTACTTCCGCCCGTGATGGTCAGATTATTTAGCGTGGCAGAAACACCGGGGTTGACCACAAATACGCGGCTCGTCGGACCGTTCGTTTGTGTGTTCTGGATCGTCAAGCTTCCTCCTGCCGGACCCTGAATGATCACGTTGCTATTGAGGGTGATCTGTCCGCCTGAAAGCAGGATCGGGCCCGCGACGTCAGGCGATTCCGGTGAGTTCGCTGTCGTGTCTTCATTTGGAAGCGGTCCAGGGGCAAAGGTGATCGTATTTTGGCCGCCCGCCGAACAGGTGTCCGCCAGAGCCTTTCTCAGGCTGCCCGGGCCGCTGTCGTTGCTGTTAGAAACGACCGGATTGGGTGTGCAGTTAACGATATGCGTGGTGGCATTGTTTGTGGTTCCAAGAAAGTTGGCGCTGCCGCTATAGGTAAAGGTCAGCGTCTTGGTGCCCTGTGTCAGGCTGTTTATCGTACAGCTCGTTGCCGGTAGGGCCGCCACACAGCTATCGCCCGTTCCATCTGAAACGGTTACGGTCCCGGTCGGAGTTCCCATACCAGGAGCCGTTACCGCAAGCGTCCAACTAGCGGTGTATGTTTGGTCGATATTCGTCGGATCCGGGGTGTCATTCACCACCGTAAAGCTCGTAGCCGCCGGATTCACCTGATGTAATTCCGTGTCCAAGCTTGCCTGGAAGCTCGCGTCGCCGACATACGACGCAGTTAGATCTCGCGAGCCTGCCGAGGTGAGAGTGATCGTGCATGTTCCCGCTGCCACCGTTCCTGTGCAGGTTTCAGATCCCCCGCTGACCGTGACAAGAACGTTGCCCGTCGGCGTGCCTGCTCCTGGAGCGTTTGGCGTGACTGTGAAATTAACTGTCACTGCTTGGCCAACCACCGAAGGATCCGGATTGTCCGACGTGATATTTGTCGTGGTCACCGCCGGATTCACCTGATGCAATTCGGTATCAGAACTTCCCGTAAAGTTTGTGTCGCCGACATAGGTCGCAGTCAACGTCCTAGATCCGGCTGAAGTGAGTGTGATCGTGCAGGTCCCGGCAGCAACGGTTCCAGTACATGTTTCGGTACCGCCGCTGACCGTTATGACTACGTTACCCGTCGGTGTACCCGCTCCGGGAGCGGTCGGGATGACCGAGTAGTTGACAGTAACTGGCTGGCCGGTAACTGAAGGGTCAGGATCATCGGACGTTATCGTGGTGGTCGTTGCCGCCTGATCTACCTGATGGGCTTCCGTATCGTTGCTTCCGATAAAGGAGACATCGCCTGCATAGGTCGCCGTCAGCGTTCGGGAACCGAGAGCATTGAGTGCAATTGTACAAGTTCCGGCCGCGACCGTTGCGCTGCAGGTCTCAGGTCCGCCGCTCACCGTTACGACCACATTGCCCGACGGCACGCCCGCTCCCGGTGCGACGGGAACGACCGTAAAGTTGACTACGACATTGCCGCCAAAGACGGATGGATCAGGGCTATCCGATGAGATCGTGGTCAGTGAGTTCGCCTGACTCACAACTATCGTCGCCGTGATCACGCTGCCGCCGAGGCCCGCGTTGGTATTATTGATCGACGCCTGAATATCGAACGTCGCGTTGCCTACAAAGCCGAGACTCGGCGTGAACCTCAATCCCGTCGGCCCGCCCTGAGCCACAGTGATGAAGCCGCCAGCCGTTATCGGAGTCGTACCGTCATTCTGGAACAAGGTACCATTTTGAATGTTCGTGATCTTGTAATGCGTCACCTCAGCTCCATCCGTCCCATTTGGTGAGATCACCAGGCCCGATGTCGTCTGGGCTCCGTGAACCGTTGAAGCTCCCGTAACCGAAGGCGTCTGTGCGACGCCGATGATCGTGGTCGCGTCCGTGTCTGAGTTATCGGATGTATCCAACTCGCCGCCGCCAGATACGGTCGCCGTATTGTTGAGCGAAAGAGCTGCGTTCTGGGCGACCGTAACGGGGATCGTGATCGTTGGGAAACTTGCCCCGGACGCAACCGCGTCGACGCTCGTACAAGAGACCGTCTGTCCGATAGGGGCTGGGCACGTCCATCCTGTGCCGGTCGGCGTTCCAGGAATCAGACCTGCCGGAAGCGTGTCCGTCATTGTGGTCGTCCCGCTCGTCGCCAAAGGCCCGTCGTTGCTGACGACAACGGTGTAACTCGCTGCAGTTCCCTGTGTGAAATTACCAGTATGCGACTTGTCGACACGCAGATCCGACGGCTTACATTTACCACCAGCGTCTGCCGTGAAGATCGACTGGATCTGGGTGGGTGTCAATACCGCATTAAAGACCTCAACCTCGTCTATAAGGCCGTTGAACGGGTGCTGAACTCCTCGGCCTCCAATGTAGAGCGGGCCGGTGGAAGCAGTTCGCCCAACAAACGGATTGGTCGCGATGAGAGTGCCGTTAACGTAAACACGTATGTTCGACCCGTCATAAGTCATCGCATAATGGAACCAGGTATTTACTGCCGGCACCGAACCAAGCGGAGTGTTGAAAAGGTTGCCACCATAGGTGACAAAGAATGAATCCTGCGTAGGCCCCGGTGTTCCGGAGTCCTGGATAAAGACACCCAGCGAATCAGCAGACACAGGTGAGATCTGCATTTTGACGATCAGACCTTCGTGAGCACTCGGATTGAGCTTGCCTTCGCGGTAAATCCAAGCGTCAACCGAGAACGCCGACGCGTTCGTGTCCATCCCCGTGGTATCGATCCGTTCGATCCACTGCGTCGTTCCGTTCAGATCAAACGCCTGGCTGACCTTGCCGGCCGCGTAGCTGGTCGCAGGACTGCCGCCCGAAGCTGCATCATAGCCGCCCGCAATGTCTCTCAGCGTGCCGTCCCCCGTATACCAAGCTCTCATATTCGGCGGCGGTGCAATGCAGGTTGTCAGTGTAGCCGTCGCAGTATTGCCAGTGCCTCCATTCGTTGAACTGACCTGCACCGAGTTAACACCGCCAGTTGACGCGGTCACATCTACCGAGATCGTACACGGCGTGCCGACTGCGACCGACGCTCCAGCAAGAGAAACTGTATTCGAACCGCTTGTTGCACCCGACACGCTACCGCCTCCGCAGTTGCTAGAGCTCAAAGCTGGAGTCGCGGCAACAAGCATCCCGGCCGGGAAATTGTCAGTAAATGAGACGCCAGTCAAAGGTACAGTGTTTGCCGCCGGATTGACGATGGTAAAGGTTAGGGTTGAATTGCCGCCCGGCGAGGTGAACGCGGGTGTAAATGCTTTTGCTATCACTGGCGGCGCCACTACAGTAAGCGTTGCTGAAGCGGTGCTGCCGATACCTCCTTCGAGCGATTGAACCGGTTCTGTGGTGTTCAGGATGCTGCCCGCTTGTGTTGCGGTCATATCAATACTCGCCGTGCAAACTTGACCGGGTGCGAGCGTGGCTCCGGAAAATCGTAGACGGCTCGGCCCCTGATTCAAAGCAAATGTTCCGCCACAATTATTTGTATTATTCAGGATGCTGGCAGTATCGAGACCGGCGGGGTAAATATCGCGCACTTCGACGTTGTTAAGATCGCCCGGGTTGGTGGCCGGATTCGTTATCGTAAATGTCATCGTAGTCACCCCGCCCAACGGGATCGTCGCGGGTGAAAACGATTTGGCGATTGTAGGCGGAGCGAAGATCGCCCATGTATAATTCGCCGGGGGGCCAGTGTTTCCCGCAGCGTCGATCGACCTAACCTGAAAAGCATGACTTCCGACAGCTAAATTGGAATAAGCAAACGGACTGGTGCACGGCGTAAACGCCCCGCTATCCAACTTGCACTCGAAACCGGCCACGCCGCTAAGTGCATCAGTTCCGTTAAATGAAAATGAAGGATTACGGTCGCTCGAACCTGCGGCTGGAGAACCGGTGATCGACGCTGTAGGGGCTGTCTTATCTATCTTCACCAACGCATTGGTCACAACGGAGCTATTGGATGCCGCATCCACACAAGTGCCCACACTCGGAAGGTTAGTACCCCCGATAGGAGTTTCGACGTTCAACGTTCCTCCGGTCACGTTGTTTGTTAAGACACCCGACTGAACAGGACCGCTATCCGCGCACGTGAAGGTTACGTTGACGTTCGTGTTATTCCAGCCCGCAGCAGTCGGCAACGGAGAAAGAACAGGCGTCAGCACAGGAGCGGTTTTATCGATCTTCACCGAGACCGATCCCTGGGGAGCTGTATTCCCGGCGTCATCAACGCATGATCCGCTGCTGCTGACATTTGTCCCTGCGGTTTCGTTCGTAAGCGATGTCGGTGAAGTCACGACCGTGTTCGTAACGAGACCTGAGCTGGGAACAGCGTCGGAGCAGCCGAACGAGACACTCGCATTCGTAGAATTCCAGCCCTGAGCGTTGGGCACCGGAGTTAAATTTCCCGCTATAACCGGCGGAGAGCTGTCTAGTTTAACAGTCAAGGTCGTCGGGCCGCCCACATTGTTGGCGAGGTCGATCGCCGTACAGCTAAGAGTGCTTGTTCCCTCCAAGTTGATGTTGGCCGTGGTCTGCCCGGTGGATACATTAAGCAGCGGACTTCCATTTAACGTACACGTGATGTTCTTGACGAATCCTCCGGCCGGTAGATCGGTTGTGTTAACCCCGATGGATGCCGGGTTTGTTTTGAACCATCCATTCGTGCCATTTGGCGAGGCACTAAAAGAAATCTCGGGTGGCGTAGCGTCAACAATACATCTCACAGGCCAACTCATCGTCGGCTGAGTAGGATCGTTCGTGGTCACGTTCAAAGTCGACGTGAATATTCCACCGGCTGGCGGTCCCGTACACGCAACGTAAAGAAAAGTACTCGCGCCAAATCCGATGACTTTCGGAAAGCTGTAGGGCTGTACCAATTGCGGCGGCGATGTAGGCGTCTGAAGAAGGGTGAACGGCGCTGGATTTCCACCCGTGAAGCTCGCCCCCGTAATGACTAGCGATGCCGTTCCTACACTCTGGATCGTGACAACTTCGGCGTTCGATTGGCCCGGGGCTACGATAATGTCGGCAACCGGATCGGGCGGTACCGGATTCGCTTGAGCCCTCGATGAACAAGTAGGGTCGTCTTCGATTCTTAAGGAGAGATTAGCGAGAACGTCGTTTGTCCATGGGCCACCATCTTTGCTGAATTTATTGGTGTCGACCGGAGATCCGGGCTGCTTTAACCAGACGGCCCATTGATTCGAACTCATTACCGCCCAGTACTTTGTGCCAGCCGTCAGTGCTGGATTACCAACTACAGCGGAACACTCCGGGCTAGCTCCAGTTGAAACTGGAGATGAGAAACTCGTTGATCCGATCGTGATACCGTTAGGCTGGCCATTATTATCGCCTTGAAATTGGATCGTTGCATCCCCGGCCCCGAGGCAACTGTTTCCGTTGCTGACGCATTGGGTCCAGACGCTGATGATCCTTGCTGTTCCACTCACAGTCGGCACAAAAGGCATCGCCGCACGAAAGTTGCCATTCAACGAAGGATTTACCCCCCCCGTAACCGGTCCTACATTCGGAACGAAAGAGTTGCTCGGTATGTCACCCGGATTAATATTGTTGAATAGCGTTGTTGCGAAATAAGGTTGGTTAGAAGCAAAGTCGTTCGTAGGTTCGTGAAACTCCTTAACCGAATTCGCGATACCCGCTACGTTTTGAACATCGAGCGTCAGAGGCTCGGCAGCAGTTATCTCAGGCGTACCGGAGCCTTGGCTTTCGATCCCTAATCCGAAAAACTCTTTGGCAGATTCAATAAATCTTAAATGCGATGTTGCTCCGACGGCATTTGTGATAGCAAATGCAGCGAAAGCTACCAGAAACAAAGAGATTAGAGCACTGAACAAGCGGCGTTTTATCATAGCGTAGACCCGTGGAGCCTCCCCCCCTAACGACGGTAAATCGCGGGCGGGCTCTTATATAATTTTTCTAAGATTAGCGGAAAGTTAAATTGTATAATAAAGGAAGCCTAAGTCTCCGTATTTTTGTATGACAAGGCGCCCAACTCTTTCGACCAAATAACATGGTTTTGCTTAAAAAGTGCTAAAAACAAACAGATTTCGCAAAAGTGCAAAACGTCTCACATTTTGAAACCCCGCGTGTATGAAAACAAACATTTTTCATGTCGCAGCGACCGGGAGTGAAACCATACGAGAAAATTGTCTTTGAAATTTATTTTCCTTAACAGTATCCGTATTTGGAAGTTGCGTCAATAAAAATCGGTTATAACTGCGTTAAATTTACCGCAGCATGCCTCCAGAATTGCAAACGAAAGCTCAGAGATATTCAGACCATTTTAAACGACCAGCCCAAAACTTCTATCACGATTTACGCCCCTCGTCTTCCAAAATGTCAATCACTGCATCTTCCCGCTTAATATCGACACGAAGCCGTCTATAGAAGCTCATCCACTGATTTGAAAGCCAGGGTAAGACGAAAAATGCGATCACCAAACCGCGCCAATCTTCTAAAACCAACCGAAAACCCGTAAGGAGAAGCATGAACGCCGTCACCCAATGGCTAAAACAGTACTCGCAAGTAAATGCATAAAAAAATTTTCGAACGAAAACCGAAGAAGCATTTTTACTCTTCGAAACACAAAATTTCCGGGTTTCGGCAAATATCTCTTCCTGAGTGACCGTCCACGAGATCGAGCTAATAGCCATGGAAAGTATTATGAGTTCATAGATTTGATCCGTTATACCCATCTGATCTAGTTGTTTGCCGTCGGCACGCTACGAGGAGCGGCTCACTGTTCGATGCTATACGACTTTGCTGTCTTTCTGTGTATTCTTCTCTACCTCCCGGTTGAAGCAGCACCTCTTGGGTTAGCAGGTAGCCTTAACTGCGGCGATACGACGAATCATAATCGATGCGGAAGCCGAGGATTTATCATTCTACAAATCACAGCTCTCATGTAACGGGGTTGACACGATATGCGACTGCGAGATCTAGTGTCGTCTTCCCGCCCAATGTACAACGGAATACAGAAACTGTTTATTGGATTTCGATATACCTTTGTTATGTAAGTAGTCGCGATCTGAGACGGTTGGTGAGGAGTGTACTGACACCATACATGAAAAAGAAGATGATCGATAATTCGGACCAGATTGACACGTCGCGGTTAAGGCGAGAAAGCACGCTACGCTCCGGTTCCTCCAGTAGAGTTTCGGAAGGATCGTCTTTAAACCAGAAAACAAAACAGACATTTAAAGCTCCCAAGGAACTTAGCCAAGATAAACGCGAGATTCCGTCATATTGCACACGCTGCGGCCACTGGTAGTAATTCTCTTGCCACTAAATAAAGAATAATTACAAGGCTGGTTAAATGAATAAAACTGACGTCTTTAAGGCGTGGGGCAAGATTTTGAGTGGTGGATATCCATCACTATCGATCGAGATCACACGCGAATGTCCCTTACGCTGTCCTGGCTGCTATGCATACGAACCACAGCACCTAAGCACGGCTGGGCCGCTTCGGGATCTAACTAATTACAAGGGTGAAGCTCTAGTCGAAAACGTCTTGAAATTGGTCGACAAACACAAGCCTCTGCATCTCTCGATTGTCGGCGGAGAACCACTCGTCCGTTTTCGTGAACTTGAAGTCCTGCTTCCGAAGCTGAGCGAACGCGGAATAGCCGTCCAGCTTGTCACCAGCGCCGTTCGCCAAATACCTAAAAGTTGGGCCGGAATCAAGGGACTCTACATAGTCGTCTCAATTGACGGCCTGCAACCCGAACACGACCTTCGACGCAAACCGGCAACCTACGAGCGAATCCTTCAAAACATTCAGGGACACTCGATCACGGTTCACTGCACGGTTACATCTCAAACTGCCCGGCGCGAAGGCTACTATGAAGAGTTCGTCTCGTTTTGGTCCTACCGTCCAGAGGTCAGACAGATATGGATGAGCTTATTTACGCCACAGATAGGTGCAAACGACGAGGAAATACTCTCACCCGTCGTACGTGCAAAAGTGATAGACGATTTCCTGATACTTCGAGAGCGATTTCCAAAACTCGTTTTTCCTGATCGCGTTGCCAAAGGTTATCGCGAACCGCCCGCTTCACCCGATGATTGCATCTTTGCAAAGACCACGCTTAACCTTACGGCAGACCTAACCAACCGTGTCACACCCTGCCAGTTCGGCGGAACACCTAACTGCTCAGAATGCGGATGCATTGCGTCCGCAGGACTAGCCGCGGTCGGAAGCTACAGACTATTCAACATCATACCTCTTAGGGAAATCTATAAGATCTCCGACAAAATCGGAACTATTGTGGGCCGCAACTCATACAATCAATAGTGTGTGTGTTTTCGTATGCAGACTAAAGCTTGGCTAAGTTCCGCGAGACATCTGTAGATTCTTGACTAACCGTAGATGTACACGATCAAAGAGCGCAGTTTTAAAACCGACTCGCACGGCGTAGGTGCCGTGCGAAATTTCGTTAATGTTTGATTGATCAAGGTGACCCTAAATTTTGGGTGTAGGGGTTGCCGTTGGAGTTGGTGTCCACGTAGGATTAGGCGTAGGCGTTCCTGTGGGCCAAGGCGTCGGTGTTCCGGTGGGCCAGGGTGTTGGTGTTCCCATTGGCGTTGGCGTTGGAGTCGCATTCGGGTCAGAACCATATCTTGGCGATCTCTCGGAAAAGCCCGAGATCGCCCATACACTGGATACCGCCATCAATAACGCCATTCCCATGATCAAAGATCTTTGTTTCAACATAATTCCCCCTTTTCTGAAATGGAGAGTGCATATTCCACAATGCACTCCCCTTTTGATATTTGTGACTACATCGACGCCGCTTTTTTACTCGAACCCTGCTGAGAAGACGTATCGGACGCCTGCTCATTAGACGATCCGCTCGATTGTTTCACGCGTATGTTGTTCTGAACGTTGGAAACGCCCGAGCATGCTTCTGCACAATCCTCCGCACGTCTTTTTGCGTCGCGCGAACCTACTTCGCCGGTCAAAGTTACTTCGCCGTCCTGTACCTGAACTTCAATGTTTGACGCATCGAGGTAATCGTCGTCCGAAAACCGTTCACTGACATCTTCTTTGATCCGATCGTCGGATCTCGAGTATCCTTTTGGCCCCTTTCCACGAAATCCGCCTTCCTGCGATCCCTGGAACGATCGCCCCGAACCTGACTGACTACCGTAACCGGCATCGCGGCCTTGACCGAAGCTGGTTGAACCAGGCGACCATTCCCGTTGACTCGAAGACTGGCTGCCGTATCCCCCTTGCGATCCTGAGTAACGTTCCGAACGATCTCCGTAACCTCCGCCGGACTGCGTGCTCCAACTGGAACCGCCATAGCCTCCACGACTGTATCCGCCTTCGCCATATGGGTATTCGTCACCCGATGACGTTCCCTGACCGTACCTTTGCGAATCGCCGCGAAACCGGCTCGATTCCTGAGATCCCTGATCATATCCCGATCCACCATATTGCGACGACCGGTTGGAATATTCGCCCATCCCGTAATTAGAACGGCCTTCATTCCACTCCGAATCACCACGTTGGCTGGATTGGTCATTAGATCGACCGCCGCGATTTTGTCCCCAATTCTGAGAACGATCTTCTCCATCCTGCCAACGACCCTGCTGATAATCCTGCGATCCTCTGTTTTGGTTACCCATTTTTAAAATCTCCTTGATCTCAATGATCGATTGTGGAGTTTGGCTGACATAAGTAGTTCATCTTATAAGCGCTGAATATATTTGGTGAACGGTCGACGGAATTGACTACTTACTGCCAAACAACTTCATCCTATGCGACCGTTACTATTAACTTTTTAACAAATCAGAGTTTTGGATTTCGTATGCAGGTGTACCAATTCGAGACTTTGCGGCTTAGAACACCAGGCATCGCGAGCTTTTGGTAACGGATCGCTCGTAGATGCATGAAAGCTTACGAGTGTACACTTCGCTACAAATCTCGTGAAGAGCATTTGGTACGCTATTCACTGACTATCTCCTGGATGGAATTTGTGATTTATGTCTAATTACGTTGTATCAACCAAATTTGATGCAGAAGTTGACGCACTACTTCGCGATTTCGTGAACACATCGGGTTTTAGCCAAAAGGGCGGATTCGTAACCGATCTAGACGGGACTGTTGTAAAGGAAAAGGATGGAAGGGTCTTTATTGCCCGCCCAGTGGAGTACGGGTTGAGAGCGATCTATAAGGCAGGACGTCCAATTATTCTGAATTCGCTGCGCTTTCCGCTATCGGTGATCAAAACGTTCGGGCGGGAGTGGTTCGAGATCTCCGGAGTTCCCGTCCCGGTAGTATCGATGAACGGTTCACAGACGGGCTATCTGACGCCTTACGGCAACGGTGAGTTAAGCTTCGATGAAATTGATGCATTTCCTCTGGCCACCGAGGAGATCGATGAAATATTAGTCGGTATTGAAGGCTTGCTGAAAGGTGACGTGAAAGACGTTCTACTCTTCTATTATCCGAGGGATTGGAGAATGGGCGAGATAATTTGGACACCCGCGGTCGAAAAAATTGAGCATGTGAAGGCAAAGTACTTAAGTGCTTCCGCAGTCTCAACGGTGACACTAGAAAAGCTTCGCGAGCAGCTTCATGCTGACGAGATATGTATGATCTTTCTGCTGATCGAGCGTTCGGCTGACGACCTAATGGCCTACCAGCATTCAAAACCGAGCAGCTTTTTTACGCACAAGGGCGTGGACAAACTGGAAGGGGCAAGGAGAATTGCGAAACACCTTTCGATCGATCTGCATGCGTCCATAGGTGCGGGCGATTCGCCGATGGACTCATTTCTGGACGGCGTTGGATTGATGGTGCAGGTCGGAAATATGAGCCTCGATTTCAAAGGCACCCAGTCAACTATCAAGCTGAAAGACCCATCCGAACTTGGTGATCTTCTTTTTCGGATCGCGGAGTTGCAGCAGGAAAATTCAAATGACGATCGCAGCCTCTAAAACCTCAAAAAATGAAGTCCAAAAGGCCAAAGAGATGGTACGGACCGTTATTGCACATCATTTCGGCAGCCGAAAACCCCGACGGATCGTATACAAGGCAAGCGGCCTGTCAAATTTTGTTTTCTCCGTCGATCATGACGAGGGCAAGTTTGTAGTACGTCTGTCATTTGATCCAACGCGATTAAATTCATTCATTAAAGAACAATGGGCACACGAAGCAGCTCGGAAAGCAGGTGTACCGGTTGCCGAAATACTTGAGGTTGGAAATGAGTTTATAGGAAATCCCTACATGATCTCACGAACCATTGATGGGAACGAGGCCACACATGAAACCGAAAATCGCACGAAGATCCTGAAAGAAATGGGCCATTATGCGGCCCTTATAAATACGATCAAAACTAAGGGCTTCGGTTCAAGCTTCGAATGGTCAGGCAATCAGCTATCCCACAATGAATCTTTCAAAGATTATCTGAAAAACGAACTTAGAGTCGAGGAAAAGCTGACAGTCTTAGAAAAGCACAGAGTTTTGAACGACACTCAGTTACACCGTCTCAACGCGATTTTCAATGATGCTTCGAAAACCAGCCGTAAGCCCCATCTCAATCACGGTGATATTCGATTAAAAAATATTATCGTGAATGGGAAGGGAGAAATTCAGGCCGTTCTCGACTGGGAACACGCTATTTCGACTCTTGCTCCGGAATGGGAGATGTCTTTAGCACTCCACGATCTGTCAATAGACGAAAAGCAGGATTTTCTTGAGGGCTACGGGATCTCGGAGAAAAAACTTCGGGACGCAAAACCCTTGATAAGCGCATTCAACATTCTCAATTACGCAAGCGTGATCGACCATTTGGCACAGGCCAAAGAAAAGGGAAAACTTGAACAATATCGAACACGCCTGATGGGAACTCTCGATTTATACTCGCTCGCATAGGTACTATTTTCGCTCCAACTCTGTGTGCGAGTCTCACGCCACCTGTGCTGATCTTACGGACACTCCTTGGAATCTTAAATCTCCTTCCCGTAGCCCTTCGTCGGTGTAATGGAGGCTTCCAGCCTCGCTGTCGCCCTAATACAAAAAGACGAATTTCGTACATTTTTTTGTGTCTCGGAGAATTGCGGAGTTTCAGTTTTTGATACTGCAACTCCAAATCTTTGGATAGCTCGGATCATGGCTCCTCTGCGTTCCTCAGATGTAAGGATCGACAAAATAAATTTTTCGATGCTCGTATCAGACTCTACAGGTCATCTACGGAGACGAAAGCAGGCCGAACGGCATAGATTTTGCCAAATATATAAGGGCAGAGCCGGGAGAGAAATTATGCATCCAGCATTTTGGCGACAATTTAAAATTATGGATTTTCTTCGGGCCTGGATATACAAACCTACGCAGGCAGTTGAACTGATACGGCCGCGAGGGAACATAAACCTAATAAACACAAGGGGAATAGACCAAATGTCACTTATAACTAAATTGACTGTTCAGTTCGGACTCGTGCTGCTACTTTGCAGTGCTTTGTTCGGGCAAGAGGTTAACGGCGATATTGAAGGGACTGTGAAAGACGCTAACGGGGCCGTAGTGCCCGGTGTTGTCGTCACAGTAACCAGCATGAACAGTTCGCCGGGAGTACGGCCTGATTCGACCGCTGGCTTTACTCGTACGATAACTACCGACAGCAGCGGTTTCTACCGCATGCAGCAGATCCCACCGGGATCGTACACGGTCACCACCACACCTACTGCTGGATTTGGTGAGGCTAGAAAAACAAATGTTCAGGTGGTCGTCGGACGTACGACCCTCGTCGACCTAGCCCTGGCAGCAGCCGGAGCGACCAATGTGGTAGACGTGGTCGCGGGCGGCGATACTTCGATAGACCCGACCGGTAACATTGTCCAGACAAATATCAATCCACAGGCGATCGACCTTCTGCCAAAAGGCGTGAATTTCACGAGCCTCTTGCAGACAGCACCGGCGGTTCGAAACGAACCGCTTTCGGGTGGATTTCAAATCGACGGAGCTTCGGGCTCCGAGAACACGTTCATCATTGATGGTCAGGAAGTCAGTAACTTCCGTACCGGTACGCTGAACATTAACAACAACATTCCGTTTCAGTTCGTTCAGGAAATTCAGATCAAAAGCGCGGGCTTTGAGGCTGAATTTGGCGGAGCGACCGGCGGTGTTATTGGTGCTACGACGAAATCGGGTGGCAATGACTTTCACGGTGAGATCGGAACTTCATTCCGTGCCGCAAAATTGCAGGCCGGACCACGAAGTTTTCAGCGGTTGGTCAACGTCGCGGCTTCGCCAGGCGTGACGGCTCTCAGAACGATCGAGGATATTCAACCTCGTCGTGACGAAGGTACTGCTTTCTTTCCTCACATCACGCTGAGCGGACCGATCTTGAAAGATCGCCTCTGGTTCTTCGTCGGATATGCACCTCAATTCGTAAATATCGACCGCACACTGGACTATATCAGCGCGGATCCGCGAAACCGGACGGTCACGGACTCACAGCTTTATACCCAGCGTTTGAAGCAGGAGTATGCGTTCGGACGACTTGATTTCCAGCCTTGGGATAGAGTTCGAATGACCGCTAGCTACCTCTGGAACCCGCTCGAGATCATCGGTACTCCTGATGCTTTCGCAAATACAACAGGCAGCGCTCCATCAATCACATTCCCTGGAACGGGACTTCGCAGTGGGGCAGACTATTTAAATCAGGTTGGCGGACGACAGTCGTCGAACAATACGAACGGTTCGATTGTCTGGACGCCTACCGACAGACTCGTCCTTACGGCTCGCGGAGGTTACAGTTTCCTTAACGAAAAACTCGGCAACTACGGCGTTCCCGCAGTTCCCGGACAGCTTCGTCAGATCATCCAGGATTTTGGTACGCCAGTTCCAGCCGGCTTCGGTGGGTTTGGCACGGGCGGCAACACGTTCGGTCAGAACTTCCCGGGGTTCTCTCAGCTGCTCTTTGACCGTTCGATCCGTCGTACGTTCGACGCGGACGCTAGTTATCTCTTGACCGGATTCCTCGGCCGTCACCAGTTCAAGGGCGGATACCAGTACAATGGCATCAACAACGCCGTAGAAAGCACGACCGTGGATACTATCGCGATCCGATTTGGCCGAACGATCGCACAGACATCAGGTCGTCCTATCGCATCGACGCCGGGAGCGATCGGATCTGGTCTTCTCCAGAGATTTGCTGTTACCGGTTCCGCCGGCAGCGATAACCAAGCTGTTTATATTCAAGATAGCTGGCAGCCGGTCAACCGTCTGACCTTAAACCTTGGCGTACGTGCCGAAAGGGAAAACTCGCCTAGCTTTGCGGCGGGTGCACCTGGTATCACGTTCGGTTGGGGCGACAAGATCGCACCTCGTCTGGGCTTTGCATTCGATGTTTTAGGCGACGGCAAGAATAAGATCTTCGGCAGCTATAGCCGATTTTTTGATCGCTTTAAATATGAGCTGCCACGCGGTTCATTTGGCGGAAACTTCTTCCGTAACGATTACTTCGAGATCTTCCCGGGACAGACCCTCGCGACCTTTACGCGTTCGGCGATCATCGGAACCAACCCGGATCCGATCGGTGGTAACTGTCCTCTTCCTGCCTCCACCGGCCTCTCACGATGCCAGCTCGATTTCCGAATTCCTTCCAACTTGGTCGGCAACTCGCTTGATCTCGGAGCAGTCGATCCGGACCTGGAAGCCTTCCAGCAGACGGAATACACGATCGGTTTCGAACGTGATCTCGGCGCCGGAACGCTTTTCAGCAGCCGTTACACCCATAAGCAGGTTGACGTAGCTGTTGAGGATATCGGCTTTATTTCGTCGACTGGCGGTGAAGCTTACATCATCGGCAATCCGGGACGCGGACTGGCTCTTCAGCAGTCACAGGCGAACGGATTCCAGCCGCTGGAAGCAGTTCGTGATTATGATGCGGCTGAGTTCCGCATCATTAAGCGTTTTGCGACCAAGGCTTACATCGATGCGAGCTACACGTACAGCCGTTTGTTCGGTAACTACGGCGGACTCGCCAGTTCGGACGAAGCCGGCCGTACGTCGCCAAACGTAAACCGTAACTTCGACCTTCCATTCATCGGATTCAGCGCTCTTGGCCAGCCCGATAATGGACGCCTTGCGACCGACCGTCCTCATAGTTTCAAGTTTGCCGGTGCATACTCGGTGGACTGGTGGGGAAGCCGCTCGAACTCGACTGAGTTCTCCGGTTTCACGATCGCTCAGAGCGGTACGCCGATCACCACCCGATTCACACTGCAGGGTGTGACGGGCCAGATCCTAAATGGCCGCGGCGATCTTGGGCGGACGGAAATGTTCACACAGACCGATCTTGCGTTGACACACAAATACCGTTTCGGACGCGACCAACGCCTGACTCTGGCATTCGATATTGACGTTCTGAACGCCTTCAACGAGGCTAACGTTCTGTCAAATTTCGAATCCATCTCAGCTCTTGGCGTGAACCTTGACGGAACCGATGTTGACCTTGGCGGCGGCGTGACCGCGATTCGGGCATTCCAAACCCAAAATACCAGCACGCAGATCAACGCCTTCCTTGCGGGCCGTCCCGCTTCGGATCGTGATCCACGATATGGTCAGCCAACCGCATATCAGGGCGGCCGTTCTGTCCGATTTGGATTTAGACTATTGTTCTAATTTCCTAAACCCTAGACCATGTGTCCTTCGAGGCTGCCGTAACCGGCAGCCTCATTTTTATTGGTTTGCGATTGTATTGCCCTATACACTGGGAAGCGGCAAGTATGTGGGAAGATAAAAGTATCCTACATCCGATGAGATAGGGGAAGGTTGCAGTTTATGGACCACAATATTTCACTTATCCGAGCACTCGTGAATACCCTACACATTGAGGTCAAAACCCTAGACAGTGCTAACGAAGAAGGCGAGGACGGGAGTATTGATCTACCTGAAAAAATGCGGGAATATGAAAGTAAGCTCATCCGGTCCGCACTGGTCAAGACCGGCGGAAACCAAAAAAAAGCCGCCGAGCTTCTCAATATAAAGCCGACTACCCTAAATGCGAAGATCAAGCAGCTCGGCATTAACATACTAAAAGCTTCCTCGTCTCCCGAAGCGGGCTTGATCGGATAGCCTTGCCATTTGAAAAAGTTACGGAATTGTAGAGCATTGTACTAAGATCCATCGACGGGAGCGATATGCTGTAAAAAAGATCGTCACCAGAAGCAGACGCCCCGCCTCAGACTGGAAATATACCCGCCATCACAACGATCTTGACGGAGGGTAGGTTGAATAAAATTATCACCTGGGCCACGATGTCTAGCACATTTACATTAATTTTCATAACTGGTTTATCAGTCGTCGTATTGGGTCAGAGCGAGTCTTCGAAATCCGCTAACGTTGCGACAAAAGAAAACCGCCAGCAATATTCGTCCATTAACCGATTGGCAAAACTCAAAGCTAAGATCGCCAACGAGCCAGATAACCCGGAACTTCTAAATTCTCTTGGAGTCGGCCTTGTGCAGGCGGGCAACTTTAAGGAGGCAAAGATCGCCTTTGACAAGTGCCTTATCCTGAAGCCTGATATGGCGACGGCCTATTACAATATGAGTTTTGTGTTACGGCATAATGGATTGGATGAGCAGGCCCTAGCTTCGGCCAAGACCGCCGTTCGACTCGAACCTGAGAGGAATATGTTCAAAAGCCAGCTTTGTGCTTTACTTGCCTTAAATGGGAAGCATGGCGAAGATGTAGATTGTTACGACGCATTGAAGAAAACTACCGAATTCTCTGCATGGATGATGGCATATTACGCGTACAGCCTTATACACTCCGACCGCACATCGTCAGCGGATAATATTCTTGGAGAAGGTCTCAACAAGTTTCCCAAAAGCGCCATGCTCTGGAATGCTAAAGGAATGGCCCTGTTTAAGAGGAAAAAATACGCTGATGCCGGAATCGCATTTCGCAACGCCATTTCATTCGATGATGACCTGCAGTCAGCCCGCTACAATTTGGCGATCTGCGAACTTCTTACGAAAAACCGTACGGGAGCCTTTGAGCAGTATTCGATCCTTAAGGTTTCGGCACCTGATCTTGCCGGTGAACTGTTCAAGGCGATATTCCAAGGAAAGATCCTGCGAGTTAAGTAGCGTTCTATATCTAAAGGACAAATCACAAAGAAAGGCTCCGTGATCGTCACGGAGCCTTTATTTACTTTGAATGTGTCTCCTATGGTCGTGGAGTCGGAGTCATATTTTTATTCATATTCGAATTCATCGGCCGCATGTTGCTATTCGTATTTGTGTTTGTTGATGGCATCGGAACATTACCAGGCGTTATATTTGTGGCATTGGCCGGAACCGTCGGCTTGGCTGTATCGTTTGCGTTGGTCACGTAAGCCGTATTTGTGTTTTGACCGCGAAGGTTAGCGTTGTTGGCATTTGTGTTCGAAACCGATTCGCAACCGGAGCCTACTGCAATCATCGTTAATAGAAATGTTGCTAGGTACTTCATATTTCTTCTCCCAAAGGTCTATTTGAAAATGAGGCCGGTAATTTCCGGCCTCGTCGGGTTATCGGCAGTAACTATCGATAAATACTCTGGCCGCGATGATTCGTGCGCCAATCATTCTCAAAATAATCGGCATCGGCAGCGTTTCTTGGTTTAACGCCAAAAACAGTACCTCCGTTCTTGATCCCTTCTTCATAAACGACTGCTCGATCCTCGGGAATTCCTGCTCCAACGAGCATTCCCACGAGTCCACCCGTTAAACCGCCCACTCCGGCTCCTGCTAAGGCTGCAGCCAGCGGTCCCCAAACTATCAGACCAACGCCGGGCAGTACAATGTTGGTTCCGACCGCTGCAACGCCGGCGATTATGGCTCCGAGCGTTCCTCCGATCGCTCCGCCAACACCGGTTCCTTCGAGAGCTTTGCTTCCGAGCTCGGAATCAACCGTACCGTCACCGTAATATTTCTTTCGTGTTTCGTCGGACATTAGAACGTTTATTTCTTCGTCGGTGTACCCGCGATCACGCAGTGACCTGTAGGCACTTTCCGCACTGTCGCGATCCGTAAACATCCCTGTCAACATACCTGGTTCTCTACTCTCACCGATCCCTGAATTGTTCATATTATTTCTCCTGTCTGAAGGTTTTAAGAATATATTGGCATTGCCCGCCCTATGGCGACATGTATTTCGGCCAATAAGTGAAGTCTACTTTTAATGCGGTACGGAGAACTGTATGGTCAAAAACAAAACCGATGACTTTTTTACAGACAATGCGTCTGAAATGTACTGCAAGATACTAAATCGAACTTTCAAACCGGATAAACTGTCATTGATTGGAGGTCATCCGATCAAACTATCCGAACGATAGTACGAAAAGCGGTCACCGAGCTAGACGCGGTGACCGCTTTTGTTTGTCGTGGAATTCCGATCGTCAGATTTGCTCACCAATGTACAGTTCCGAACACAACTAACGTCGGTTCATGAATATTTTATATATGTCAGCAGAACGTCGATAAGGAGAAGAGCACTCGGAAGGCTATCAATTAAGTGAGGTGGAATTATGCCAAGAGGTGATAAAGATGCGTACACAGATAAACAGAAAAGACAGGCCGAGCACATAGAAGAAAGCTATAAAAAGGAGGGCGTCTCAAGCGAGGAGGCGGCGAAAAGGGCTTGGGCCACGGTAAATAAGGAGGACGGCGGAGGGAAAAAGAGCGGTTCCGGACGCAAAAAACCCGCGAAGAAGGATTAGCTCTCTGAAATGCAGGATATTCGACCCCGTTCAATAACAAACCCCGGCCACCAGGAGGAAGTAATGCATATGTATTTGCCGATAAAGTTCCAACGAGTTCTGTTTTGGGTCTTTAAGCTCTTGCGGATATGACATGGAAAGCCATTAATTGCGTGCCATGGTACAACGACAGACAGAACTGGTTATTCCGTGTAATTAAACTGAGGTTCGATACCACTACTTGGTTCGCTCAGCGATTCCAGGAATTCTCGGATAATCACCGCCGTTCGGTAACGGAGGCTTGAGGCAAGGAGGTCTTCCCTTGCCTCTTTTTTTTCATAACCCGTGCCCGCTTTTTATTAATTCACTCCGGGCACGGACAAGAGGCGGGTTTTCCTCCAAAAAGTTTCCCGCCTCTCTTCTTTTAGAAAAAAAAGGCACGAAAAGGTATCAAAACCATTTCGTGCCGTTTTCGTGTTATTTAATGGTTACTCTTCAGATCATGAGCCACTTTTTCGCTGCGTCGGCATCCTTGAACAGTCTGCACGTGGCACCGCGGTTTCGTCCGGCAGTCATAGCAAAATCGATCGGTGTCTCGATCTCTGCATAAGGGTTCACGACGGCCACGCGGGTTCCGCGAAAGGGTTCCATGTTGTCCAGCGTGATGTTGAAGAGCGAAACTTCACCCAAAGAATTCGGAATATCGCGCAACAGCAATATGCGGCGTTCCCCGGTTTCGGCAATTTTGTCCGTAAGCTCCTTTAAATATTCTTTAGCGATCTGCTCGTCTATCTTTTCGGCAGATATCTTCGCCAAAAGATAACCTTGACCCGTTGAAAACGATATAGAGTACGGTTTGTCGAGAGAGTCCATTCCCGAAGATTAGCACGATATTTATTTGTCTCGAAATTGACCGCATCAATATTTCACCGCCACCCGCAAACGAGGAACCGTAGCGGCGTAACGGATTGCATCTAAACGCTTTACAGTCATATTTCACACTATGCGTGAAAATGACTGGCTTACAAATCGTCTCACTTGCGAGGACAAAATAAGACGGCCTATCTTACTGATCTCAAACGACTTGCGGCGATAAATCGTCTCACTTGGTAAAACACTCTCCGTGTTAAGTGAGACGATTTTCCACAGGCAGGATCTTAGGCCCGCGTAGCGGGTGATAGCGGTTGCGTCCATAAATATCGTTCATTTTTATCCGTGGGGGAAAAACAACGTGGTATTTGTTTACGATCCGTGCATATGCTCTTTCGCCCGCGACGCGGGCTTTGATTTTGGTTGATTCCTTGCCACGGGTTTACACCCGTGGCTTTATGCTGGTCACCCGTTCCACGGGCTCAAGTGCAGGTACGTCTAGTTGAAAAGCTGACGAACAATGCCTTTCGACGCGTTCGTCAGCCGGATCGTTAATGGCGTCCACGCTTTACGCGGTTGCTGAGTTTTCCTGGCCCTTTTTGGCTTCCGTTTTGTTCATGTGGGTGAGGAATTCGGCGATCTCACCGTTTTTGAAGGTGTAGATATCGCAGTACCTGTATTTGCCGTTAGTGCCGTCTTTTTCCTTCATAGTCATTTCCCCGTTCGAGATAACGACATCGCCTTCGCCGATAAGGTTATCGACGGTAAAGTCAGGCAGATCGAGGCTTTCCTCCGCCTTCGGCGTCATAAACTTACGGAGCTCTTCCCTGCCTTTCAGAATGTTCGGCTTGTCGGCAAGCAGCGTCCATTTTACGTTCTCGGAGCACAGCTTGACGAAAGCATCGCAGTTACCCGCCGCCAATAATTCGTTCGCCTTCCTGATCGTATCTTTGTTTTTATCGGACATTTTATTTCTCCTTGATCTTAACCTTATCGTGCTTAATTGCCGTTTCTAATCGATCCAACTTTCTCAAAGCATCACAACCAACTATATCGGGAGATCACTTCCTGCTCGGTCGGTTGGAATACATACGAGCAACTGATCTATGGTCTCAATGATTTCCCCTCCGCCATTCCGGTGTGCACGTCGCTTACCGACCACTTGAATGTAAAAAGCCTCGCTCGTTGCCGGGCGAGGCTTTTTTCGCTTATATCAAGAGGAAAGCGTTCGTAAACTGAGGCTTAGTTCCATCTGACCCGACCGGTTTGGTTTGCCGGCGAGGTCGCGGTGATGGTGAACTGAGCTCCGCGGGCGATCTCGAGATTGTCGCGGCCCTGCAAGACAACCGTTCCGGCCCCGGCACCTGCTCCGACGCCCGCACCGATCGCCGCACCGCTTCCACCGTCAGCGATCGCTCCGATGATTGCTCCAAGAACAGCTCCGATGCCGGCACGCGTCACGGTTTTCTTCGTCTGGCTGTCGTCACGGACCAAACCTTCGTTATTAACACTCAAAACGTCGCCATTCGGTTGTCGAACCTGTTCTATCAGGCCGCCAAATCGATAAATGATTCCATTTCGCAGGCGGATCGTCTCAAAATTGAGCGACATATTAGCGTTTCCACTGACCACGCCCGATTTTTTACCAAGAACGGTTCCCTCGATAACCGCGCCTTCATACTGCGAAGGAGAAGTGACCGTCATTGAAAAACGGTCGCCATCATTTGCAGTTCGTGTTGAGAGCATCGTATTTAACGTTGCGATGAGACCCGTGTTATTTAGTATCAGAAACCGGTCATTTGCCCCAACGTTGCCGTTACCGTAAGGAGGCGTGCTCCACTGAGGCGTTGAGCTCGTCTTATCATAAACGCTCGTCGCCGTTACCGTCTCGTTCTTATTCTCGAGATAAACGCGTCTCGTCACCTTTAGCTGACCATTGCTTTGCGGAGTAAAGCTAACGAAGTAATCGTTGATGCGGTCGCCTTCGTAGTTGATCGTCAGATCACTGTTCGACGCGGTTACGCTCGTGCTCACCGTTCGACCGTTCGGCATCGTTTCACGATGGTTGACCCCATCTGCCGTCAGCGTAATAGCGGCGGCATTCGAAGACGACATCGTCACACTCTGGCCAACTTTTTCTAGCGTGATATAGGTCGGTGCGGTCAGGCGGCGTTCGAGATTGCGTCGAACGCGGTCAGCTTGACTAGCATTATAATTTGCATTCCTGATCGCGACATTAACAGATGTCGATACGTTATCACTCTGTCGAGTATTGAGCTGGTACGTTCCGGTCAGTCGCGAATCAAATGCACCATACTGATCGCCGGGCAATACCGGGTTATTCCAGTTCCAACTTACGCGGTAATATCCCGCGAGCGTGTCGATATCCCGTTTTACGAGATTCCATTTGTTCGTAACGTCCGTCGTGGTACGATTCCCTGCAATAAAACGGTTGATCGCTGTTGACGGAGCCAAGACCGGGCCGAGATTGCTCGAGCTTGGTGCCTGATTGAAAGTCAATCTTAAATTGCGAACCGCAGCTTCCATTTCAGCGATGTTACGCTTCGCATCTGCGGAACCAACACTGTTGCGGCCAGCATACGTACGACTCCAGCGATCCAGGCTCTGGCTAAACGTCTGGCTGCTTCGCGAAAGCCGGTTCAGCAAATTCCGAACTTGAGTGTCCGTTGCATAGTAACCACCGCGAATATCGGGAATGGTCGCCGTAGTATTCCAGTTTGACGAAACATTATAATATCCCGCCAATGTCGTCAGATCTGTACGGATCATGTTCCACTCATTCTCTGAGCGGTTATTCATCCGATTATTGGCCATAAAACGGTTCACAAGCACCGCCCGGTTCAATACGTCCTGGACATCGTTGGAGGTAGATCGGCGCGAGCCGAAATTGTCTTTCAGGCGGTTGGTCGCATACTCAAGATCCGCGACCATCGTGTTGATCGAGTCTTCGCGACGTGTTCCGTCCAGATTGCCGTTGTCGAGCGAACGGTCAAGGCTATTCTTGAATGTATTGGTTCTCCGCTCGATCCGACTCAACAGAGATTGCACCTGACTATCTGTGACCCTGTAGGGTCGAATCTGAGCCTGAACAATTATGCTCATCGAGAATATCGAAGTGATCACCGTAACAAATAATAAATTTTGAAGCTTCTTGTTCATAAGTATCCTTCTTGATCGGTAGCGGGGAGATTGCCTTAGATCCGATTCGCACCATATCCGCCCGATCAAGATCTCGGACACGTGCGAATCCCTTCGTCTTGCTAAATGAAAGGATCCAGATATGAGGATTGTCGGAGGAGAGTACTGCTTTATATTAAGGGTAGGCTACTAAGCCAACCTTTACAGTTCGCTAGCATACTTTTCGGGAAATCCAGTTCTTTCAG
>JBGSQW010000009.1:0-57333 GCA_041737885.1 Pyrinomonadaceae bacterium
GGAAAGCCATCTGGGACGCCAACCGCGACATCCTCAACCACCCGGACAAAATTTACCCGGGCCAGGAATTGAAGATCCCCTAAACGGAACTTTTTTCCGCATCTAGCTTGCACTCTGGTAAGATTGTTTCACAGTCATATCAGAGTGCATTTTCGTTTAGTCTCTTTGAGGAGCAGAAAAGTATGAGGACTCTCATTTCGACCTTCATCGTACTCGTCGTTTCCGCAGTCGCCTCCGCACAGTCGAGCGATTTGCCATCGATACTAGTGCCGAGTGATCAGGCAAAACAGGAAGCCAGTCGCCTTGGAGCGAGCGTCGTAAAGATGCTGCCGCGATTCCTTCTAAATAATGACGCGGAGAAACAGCCAGACAGCGAGGCAGTTCTCGGGATTCGTGGAAATGGGGCGTTCTACTCATTCTCGACCAAAGCTCACAGTCTCAATAATATTCGCGAAATTATGCTTGCCGAAGGTGAGTTTGCCGTGGTGTCTTCTTTCGGACTTATGGCCAACTTGGGACCATATGATTTGAATAAGCTGACTGAGGCGTCAGAGATTCCCGCTTTGAAGGTATTATCTTCGTATCGCCCGCCGACAACGGAAGAACGAGAGGAGCAAACAAAGATCCTGGCCGCCCATGGTCGTGCGGGGATCAAAGTCAGCGAAGGCTGGCCCGCAAGACTAGGGCACTCTTACCTGTTAAGAGCGATTAGCACCGAAAAAGCTGATATATTGGTCGCTTTCACAGTTTTTCGCATCGAAAAAGACGGCTCATTGGAAATGATCTGGAAGGCTCTAGAGCAACGTGTGCCGCCAGCAAAACTTTATCTTTCAGATGTCGACCTTAGGCTAGCGATTCAGCGAATCATTGACGAGAACGGCATATTCAAGACCGTTACTTTTGACGTATTAGATAGTAATGTAAGGCTAGCTGGTCACACGAGTAGGCGTGAGTTCGAGGTCTTCATGAAAGCAGTAGATGGCATCCGAACAAGAAGTATTGGCGGTAAGCTCGATGAAGATAAATAGATGCCCTCCTGATCTAAAAACGAAGCGGGAACCTCGACCGATTGCGAAGCATATTTGTCGCACCATCGGTCGTATTTTTTTCTGAATCGTGTGGTAGGGATGTGTTAGAATCCACCCAAAGGGTTGCAATGGACATTTATCAGATCGAAATTATTGAACCTGGTGCAATACGGCTTCTTGAAGATATGGCTGAGTTGGATCTCATCTCGATAAAGCCTGTTGACTCATCCCACGATTCTGGTTCGAATGGTCGTCGTGCGGAAATAAGGTCGCTGGCTGGCTCCTGGAGCGAAATGTCAGATGCCGATTTTAGCGAATATCTGATCGAAGCAAAACGCAGTGGAAATGAGATATTCGGTCTCGATCGGAGTCTATGAAACCGGCATTGATCGACACCGACACGATTTCCTATTACTTTCGAGGAAATGCGAATGTCACGGCAAATCTGAATGCGTATCTTGAGGAACAACAATCCGCTTACCTGAGTGTAATCACCTATTACGAAATTCTAAACGGCCTTTATTTTAAGGACGCCAAAAAAACAGCTAGTAGCCTTTGAACGTTTTGTCGAACTCAATCAAATCGTTCCGATGACGAGTACGATCGCCAAAACGTCAGCCAAGATTTACGCCGATTTAAGGTCGATCGGCAAGACGGTAGGACACAACGATATACTTATTGCCGGAACTGCCCTGATAAACGATTTCACATTGATCACGAATAATACACGACACTTTTCCGATGTTTCAGGCCTCGATCTGGAAAATTGGATGGTTACCTATAAAGCACTTATCCCAGATCTCCTTTCAACCTAGTTAACATCTCGACCGATGGGGAAGCATATTTGTTGATCCATCGATCATAGATCTCTCGGATCGGGACGGCGTCGAGGTAGTTCCAGCGGTATTTCCCTTCTTTTTTTACGATCACCAGCCCTGCTTTTTCGAGGACGCCGAGGTGCTGCATTACGGTGCAGCGGTCGAGGTTTTTGAAATGAGAGCAGATATCGCCCGTCGTTTTTCGTTCATCCTTTAACAGGTCAAGTATCTCGCGGCGGCGGCTGTCCGCTAGCGCTTTGTAAACAAGATCGGGATTTTTTTCTCTTGACATGTTATAAAATTATAACATATACTCGCGTTAAATGCAGAAGCCCGCGCGTAAGCAAGGGCGAACCATTCAACTTGAGTGATACGCCCTTGCTTACGCGCGGGTTTCCGCATTGATCAGGGAAATCAATTAGAAATATGGAACTAAAATTCAGAGTACAAACAAAAATCCAAAAACCGGTCGCTGAGGTTTTTGATGCGGTCTATAACCCTTCGAAGCTCAGTGGCTATTTCACTAACGGCGGTGCGAGTGCTCCGCTTGATTCGGGCACGACGGTTGAGTGGGCGTTCGCGGACAATCCGGGCGACGAGCAGCATAAATTTCCGGTCACGGTAAAAGAAACGATCGAAAACGAACTTATCGTTCTCGGCTGGGAAGGTGCAAAGGGCCTGGAAACTCGCGTCGAAATGCGATTCACCGCCGACGGCGACGATACGATCGTCGGCATCAGCGAAACAGGCTGGCGAGAAACCCAGGACGACCTCAACAGCAGCTACATGAACTGCATGGGCTGGTCGCAAATGGTCTCCGCCCTCAAAGCCTACACCGAGCACGGCATCGACCTGAGAGAGGGTGCCTACACCGGCTTATACAAATCCTCAGAACATCATTCGACCGCAGAAGAGATCAGCTCTAGGGCATAGGTTCTGGGGACATTGGCAAAGCCCGCGGCACGTCTGCGGGCTTTTACATTTCCAGCCTGCTGGATAAAAAACATTGACTTTCTATACCGACTTGTGCTATTCTTGCAACATTTTTCGTTCTTTGAAAATACTCGCCGAGATTCGCGAACGTTCCACGTGGGAAACTGTGGAACGATGGAACGGAACGCGTGCCGCTCGAGTCATAATCTCTGCAAACTATTGTATTCAGATGGTTTATACGTTCTCAACGAAACACACAACCGTTTCGCCAACGGAACGATCTTGGCTGGAACGATGATGTTATTTCGACTTGGAGGCGTTCGATTTGCTAGACTTCGAGTTAATGTCTCTCGAAACAGACTTTATCGTTATCGGTAGCGGCGTAGCGGGTTTGCGTGCCTCGGTCGAGCTGGCGGGCAGCGGCGCTCGCGTGACAGTTCTCACCAAAGACAAGGCAAGTGAATCAAACACTGAATACGCCCAAGGCGGCGTGGCCGTCGTGCTTTCTGATGATGACAATGCCGAGCTTCACGAGGACGACACGCTTGTCGCAGGTGCCGGGCTTTGTGATGTGCCTGCGGTCGAAACGCTCGTCACCGAGGGCACGAATTACATCAAGCAGCTCATCGACTGGGGCACCGAATTCGACACCGAGGGCGGCAAGCTTCTGATGGGCCAAGAAGCAGCTCATTCCCGCCGCCGCATCCTTCATGCACACGGCGATTCGACCGGAGCGGAGTTTGTAAGATCGCTGATCGCTCGTGCGGGCCAGGAAAAAACGATCAACCTCACGCCTTTCGCCAATACCGAAAGCCTGATCGTACGCGATGGCCGCTGCGTTGGTGTCAGATTCCTCGACCCGATCCTGCGAGCCCCGCGTGAGATCTTCGCAAAGGCCGTGATCATGTGCACCGGCGGTGCGGGCCAGCTTTATCTGCACACGACCAATCCGCCAGTCGCAACCGGCGATGGCATGGCAATGGCGTACTTTGCAGGTGCGGAAATGGCGGATATGGAATTTATCCAGTTCCACCCGACCGCTTTGAGCATCGAAGGGGCTCCGCGATTCCTGCTCACCGAAGCCATGCGTGGCGAAGGCGGCATACTGCGAAACCAATACGGCGAACGTTTTATGTCACGGTACGACGAGCGTCTGGAGCTAGCCCCACGCGACATCGTTTCCCGCTCGATCGTCGCCGAAATGCGTCGAACTGGCACCCGCAGCGTTAATCTCGATATGACCGCGATGGACGAGGATTTCCTCAAGCATCGCTTCCCGAAGATCTACGAAGTTTGCAGTTCATACGGTCTCAACATCGCAACGGACATGCTCCCCGTCTCGCCAGCATCGCATTACTGCATGGGCGGCATTCGTACGGATCTGTGGGGCCGAAGCACGGTTCCGGGTTTGTACGCAGCGGGGGAAGTGACCTGTACCGGCGTTCACGGAGCGAATCGCTTAGCGTCGAACTCCCTGCTGGAAGGGCTTGTTTTTGGGGCCAGAGCAGGCAAAGCGGCGGCGGAAGATAATTCGAAGTCTCAAATCTCAAATTTCAAATCTGAAATTTCGGAGTCTGATGTTGCGAACACCGAATCGGGAATCGCCACGGCCGTTAAGAAGAGGATAAAACGCGTGATGTGGGAACGCGTCGGCATTCTGCGGGACAAGGATTCGCTAAAGCGAGCATTGAAGGAATTTGGACAGATCGAATCAGCTAACCTGGGAACTTCGTCGCGAAACTTCGTTACTCTTGCCAAGCTCGTCGCGACCGCAGCTCTCTGGCGTGAGGAATCTCGGGGTGGACATTATCGAAATGACTTTCCGGATCAGAAGGAGGAGTTTCGGGTTCACTCGATCCAAAAATTGGATAACCCAATTTCGTCGTCTGAGAGTATTAATTTTTGATCGAAAGTGGTTTATACTATCGAAACTCGATTTTACTAAACCATATCCGCGAAAACTATAACTTATGGAAGGCACCGCCACAGTTCTAAATCTGGCGTCGATCATTTCGCATCACGCTCGTCTCGCACCTCATAAAGAAGCGATCGTTTGGGATAACGTTCGCCTGACTTACGGCGAACTCGACCGCCTATCGAACCGCGTCGCGAACGCTCTCGTCGACATGGGCATCGGCCACGGAGACAAGGTCGCGCTGAACTGCGTGAACGTCCCGTTCTTCCCGATCGTCTATTACGGCATAATGAAAGCGGGTGCTGCGGTCGTTCCGATCTGCGTTCTTTTTACCGCTCCTGAGATCGAATATCACCTTCGTGATTCGGATGCGAAAGCGGTCTTTGTATTCGAAGGCACCGCCGAGCTGCCGATGGCAAAGGTGACGAAAGAGGCGTTCGACAAGGTCGATTCCTGCGAGCATCTGGTCGTGATGACGGCCGACATGATGGGCCAGTCGCCGATCGAGGGGCATAAAACGCTGACGCAAGTTACGTTCGATAAGTCAGAGGAATTTGAAACGTTTCCGACCAGTCCAAACGACACCTGCGCGATCCTGTACACGTCGGGCACAACCGGCCAACCAAAAGGAGCCGAGTTAACGCACCTTAATCTGTGGTCAAATGTCGTCACGACCTACAGCATCCACATGCCGGTGCTCGATTTTACCGATCAGCAGCAGAAAACCTGCCTGATCACGCTGCCTCTCTTTCACACGACCGGCCAGACCGTGCAGATGAATACGAATCTGTACGGCGGCAACCGCGTAGTTCTGCTGCCCAGATTCGACCCGAAACTAACTCTTGATGCGATGGTCAGAGAAAAGGTCAATTTCTGGGTCGGCGTGCCAACGATGTACCGGGCGTTGCTGCGTTACGTCGAGGAGCATGGCTACGACATCAGCCACATCGCTGACTACATGAAAGTCTGCACCTCCGGCGGTGCCCCGATGCCGGTTGAAGTGATGCTCGAATTTCAGGATAAATTCGGCGTTCGCGTTATGGAAGGCTACGGGCTCTCCGAAACTTCGCCGCTCGCGACCTTCAACCATTTTGAAAAGCCTTCCAAACCGGGAACCGTTGGTCAGGCGATATTCGGTGTCGACGTTCGATGCTTTGACGACGATGACAAAGAGGTCGCCCGTGGTGAACGCGGCGAGATCGTTATTCGCGGAACGAACGTTATGAAAGGCTACTACAAACGCCCCGAGGCCACCGCCGAGGCTTTTCGCAACGGCTGGTTTCACACCGGCGACATCGGTGTGATGGACGAGGAAGGCTATGTCTCTATCGTCGATCGCAAAAAGGACATGATCCTTCGCGGCGGCTATAATGTCTACCCGCGACAGCTCGAGGAGGTCATCATGACGCATCCGTCAGTCTCGCTCGTCGCGGTCATTGGCGTTCCTGATGATAGGCTTGGCGAAGAAGTTAAAGCCTTCGTCGTTCCGAAACCGGGACACCAACTGACTAGAGACGAGTTCATCGAATGGTGCCGAACCCAGATAGCGGCTAACAAATATCCGCGACACGTCGAATTTCGCGATGCTCTGCCGATAGGGAATACCGGCAAGATCTTCAAACGTGCCTTAAAAGAAGAGGTTCAAAAGGGCTAGAGGTTAACAATGTTTTTGACATATCGATTGCGGCTGTTGGTTATTGTGTTGTTCGTCGCAGCATCGATCGCGGCATGCGGTGATTCAAAACCGGCTCGGTATTCGATAGCCGAAAGCAAAACCTACGAAGCTACCCTGTTTCGCCAAAACTGCGCGATCTGTCACGGCCCCGAAGCCGAAGGCAAAACTCTCGAAGACGGCCGCGTCATCCCGAATCTGCGTGCTGCCGGTTTCAGATATCGGACAAACGAACAGATCTACAAACATATCTCCGACGGCGGCAATGGAATGGTCGCGTTTAAGAACCAACTCACATCGCGAGAGATAAACTTGCTGGTTGACCTGGTTCAGAATGAGCTTAGAAAAACGTCAAAATAAGCATTCGTGTGAATCCCGCCCAACTATGGTTAAATTCTAACTATGAAAGTTTTGATCACAGGTGCGAGCGGCCTCATTGGCAAGGAACTCCAGAAATCGTTTAGGGCAAAGGGTTACGAACTGTTACTCGCTTCCCGAAAAGAGGCGACCGACCCGTTGCATATACAGTGGTCCATCGAGGAAGGGTTTACTAAGCCCGAAGCACTCGAGGGCGTCGATATCGTCGTTCATCTTGCAGGCGAAAACGTCAGCGGCCTGCGTTGGACCGATGAAAAGAAAAAGGCCATCCGCGACAGCCGCGTTTTGGGCACTCGGAATGTTGTCGATGCCATTTCGAAGCTCAAACACAAGCCCAAAGTCTTCATCGCGGCATCGGCAATCGGTTTTTACGGCGAACGCGGTGAAGAAGAGGTTACCGAATCGAGCGCGGCCGGCGATAATTTCCTCGCCGGGGTCTGCAAAGAATGGGAAGCAGAATCGCGGCGTGCCGAAGATGCCGGGATCAGAACCGTTTTGCTTCGGACAGGAATCGTATTGTCTAAACATGGTGGAGCGTTGTCCACCATGCTGCTCCCTTTCAAAATGGGCGTAGGCGGCGTGGTTGGCAGCGGCAAGCAGTGGATGAGTTGGATCTCGCTCGACGACGAGATCGCGATCATCAACTACGCCATCGAAAACGAAAACATCCGCGGAGCCGTCAACGCCGTTTCGCCAAATCCTGTCACGAATCACGATTTCACGAAGACCTTAGGCGACGTGTTATATCGACCCACATTTCTTCCGCTGCCGGAATTCGCGGTCAGCATGATCTTCGGCGAAATGGGCGATGCTTTGCTTTTGGCAAGTACAAAAGTGATACCGAAACGCCTGGAAGATGCTGGATTTGAGTTTAAGTATCCTGATCTGAAGCCCGCGATCGAGCATGCGGTTGAGTAGCGGAACGCGGACATCCTTGTCCGCGTGTCGGGAACCCGAAACACTCGCGGACTAGGAAGTCCGCGTTCCGCTCACGTGTCACATTTTTTGCATTCAAAATGAGGGCTAACCGCCTTGTTCAGAAGAATTAGGTATCACATTTTCGTACCTCTAACAACGTGCGGCGAAATGTGACACTTTTTTCTCGTAAACTATTGCGAATAGGGGAGTAAGAGTGGCCGAGCGGGCGCACAGTCCGCGTCAAACGGGGCGATCTGCAGATTCAGCATATAGCGGCCGTCGGCGACCTCATTCGGAATATACGCCAGCTCCGTGATCGTACTTTCTATCCGACTCTCCGCACCAACCTCAAACCTCCCCGGCTCGACATTCCAAAACCGGCGGTGATTCAGCAATTTTCCGTTGTCAAATATCCTGTCGATCGACGGCAGATCAACGACGAGATGCTTCACGCCCTGATCGAGCATCCATTCGATGGCGTCGATCGAGAAATATGGAGGGATATTGCCCTCACCATATTCACGCGTCAGCTTCGAGTCGTCATTCGGCAGCGACCGAACTATCAGTGCAAGATTATTGCATAAATGCAATACATTTGTCAAGTATGAATTTTCAAGTTTTGCCCGCGTAATTACGAGGTCACCCTCTAAGAGCTCCGGTTCGACCGACGCGAGAAACGCCGGAACCACGACATCCTTGAGACAATTCCGCACAGAGATCCGTTCATGCGTAATATGCCCGACGCACTCGGTATGGGTGCCGTTGCAGTGCGGAATGAACGTGTACTGTTCAAAGTTAACGCTCGATCCTTCCCGCGTATCGCCGAGTGGCGTCGCGATCGCAATGTCGACCCCGAACGCATTCGGCTGCGGACCACGGAAATCAAGTGGTATCGAAAGGTCGGCGATAATTTCGTAGCTGCTCATAGATCTTTGACATGCAAAAAGACTGCATCCAGGTCGAGTTCACTGGCGTTTTCGACTTGGGAACAAAGACTCATCAGGAGAGCGTCTTGTGCGTTGCCGCGTTCCTTGGAGACCGAATACGGCATATCTTCGCGAAAGGTCACCATAGAATATTTCGAGAAATAATCGGCGAAAGTCTGTTCGAGCTTAGTTTCGAGTTCCCTCTTTCGGACAAAGACGGGATCGGCGACGGCGTCGCGCATTTCGTAGAAGTTTTCCTGAGCCATGTCGGCGATCGCGTCGGTGTTTATTTTACGGAGTGCCGCGTATTTTTCGTAGATCTGCTTCCAGTCGATCGACCCAGCCGCTCCCGGTTCTGACAGGAGAGCATCCAGAACGCGGACGTCTTCGAAGGCACAGTTCATCCCCTGTCCGTAGAATGGCACGAGGGCGTGGGCGGCATCGCCGAGTAAAAGAGCCCTGCCGCCTGCATTCCATGGGAAGCATTTGATGGTGCCGAGATTTCCGGTTGGGTTTGCAAAGAAATCTTCGATCAACGTCGGCATTAACTGGATCACGTCCGGCAACTCGCTGGCAAAGAACTCGGTCACACTCGCCTCATCCTTCAACTGATCAAAAGCCGAAGCAGCGTCTTTGTGAGCAAGGAAAAGAGTACAAGTAAAACTGCCGTCAAAATTCGGCAGGGCGATCATCATGAATTTATCTCGCGGCCAGATGTGCAGGGCGTTCTTCTCGAGCTGAAAATCGCCATTATCTCCGGCAGGAATATGCAGCTCTTTGTAGCCGTGTTCGAGCCACGTTTGGGAGAAATCAAATCGCTCCACACCGCCATGCATCATCGCGTTTCGAACCGCCGAACCTGCTCCATCGGTCGCAATAATGGTGTCGCTTTTGACCAACGATCCGCTGGAAAATTTCGCCTCGCCTGTCTGGCAATCAAAATCAAGGCATCTCTCGTTGAAATGAAACCGGACATTATCGTATTTGTCAGCCTCATTCATCAGAGCAATGTTCAATCCGGAACGCGAGACCGAGTTTATGTACTCCCCCTGACGACCGGAATAAGGCAGCAGTTTGGTGTCGCCCCCAACCGTATGGATCATCCGGCCATGCATCGGAACCGCCTCGGCCAGCATATATTCGTCCATGCCGACTTCGCGCAATGCCGCGATGCCCCGATCGGAGAGCGCAAGGTTGATCGAACGCCCGGCAGCAACCTCCTCCAAACGCATATCACCTCGAGCCTCATAAACATCGACCTTGATCCCGCGTTTCGCGAGATAGATCGAGAGCAAACAGCCCGCTAGACCAGCACCGATTATCGCAACATTAGCCATGTTATTTCAGACAAAACACCAGATAGCCTTTTCCAGTTCATAAAGATCGAGATCAACAGCATCCGGTCGCAAACGCATCGCGTAACGCTTCAGATCACTCGTCTCATACAACATTGTAAGCATCATCAGCCGCCGACGCATCTCGTGGTTCATTTCGTGATCGGCATAGCCATAGGCACGCAAAAATTCCCGCTGCAGCTCGCGTTCGCCCTGCAGCATCAAAACGCCAATAGCGAGAATATCGTATTCATGCCAGCCTACGAGCGAATCAGCAAAATCGAACAAGCCCGAAATCGACGGTGCCGCATCGAACCTAAGATTTCCGAAATGTACATCGCCATGGAGAAAAACCGAAGGCTGCAACGGCACGAGCGGCAACGATTCGCCAATGTATTGCGGCAGTTGGGAGATAATTTTCGCGTTTACTCCATGGCCGATCTGACGCTCGATGAAGGTCGATACACGATCCTCGACACATCCCGCCCAGTCTGTCGAAAACCCTTCCGGCGGTTGATCATGAAGCTGTTTCAGTCCTGTGGCCAATTCAGTGAGGATCGATAGCTGATGATCTCGATCAAGGCCCAGGAACTCGTCCCTCGTCATCTCCCGGCCCGTCATTCTCGTCATGAGAACATAATTGAGTGCTTCCTGATCACCTGAAAAAACGATCTCCGGCGTCTTGAACCGCAATCGTCCCGAAGCAAAATCGAGCGACCGCCGCTCACGCTCAAAACAATCCCGCTCGGGCCGATAGATCTTTAGAACAAACTCGCTACCCACAAAGAAAACGATGTGATCCGTGCCGCCCGCTCGTTCCAACGGCTGGTCACGAAAACGCCCATCCCTGAGGATCGCACGGGCAACGTCGAACCAAGAATGGCTGTGATAATTTTCTTCGAAATCTCTTATTTCAGGCACTCGCGAAGCACCTCGGAAAATCTGAAAACGTCGGCAAACGAATTGTACAAGGGTACCGGCGCAACGCGTATCACATCTGGCTCACGCCAATCGGTTACAACACCACGCTCCGAGATCTTCCCATGTAAGGAACGGTCGCCGCCCCGAACTCTGATTGAGAGCTGACAGCCCCGCTGAACGGGGTCACGCGGAGTGATCACCTCGATGCGGTCGTCGCCGATGCCGTCCAGCAGCGATTCGAGATAACCTGTCAGCTTCTCGCTTTTTGTTCTCAGGGCGGCCATTCCTGCCTCGTCAAATATTTCAAGCGAAGCTCGCAATGCGGCCATTTGAAGGATCGGCGGGTTTGAAATCTGCCAACCCTCGGCACCGGCGATCGGGTGGAATTCGGGGCCCATCAGGAAGCGTGTTTCCTTGTCATGGCCCCACCAGCCGGCGAATCTGGGAAGATCAAAACTGTTGGCATGGCGTTCGTGAATGAACGCTCCGCCGACCGCTCCCGGCCCTGCGTTAAGGTATTTGTATGAACACCACGCGGCGAAATCAACGCCCCAGTCGTGCATCTTTAGCTCGATATTGCCAGCGGCGTGGGCGAGGTCAAATCCAACGATCGCACCGGCCTTATGGCCTGCCTTGGTGATCGCCTCCATATCAAATGCCTGGCCCGTGTAGTAATTTACACCGCCAAACAGGATCATCGCGATCTGGTCGTCGTATTCCTCGATGGTCGCGATGATGTCCTCGGTCCGGAGCGTTGATTCTCCTTCACGTGGCGACACCTCGACGAGGAACTCTTCAGGGTCGAGCCCGTGACAGAGCATCTGCGATTGGATCGCATATTGATCAGACGGAAACGCCCCTTTTTCGATCAGTACGAATGGACGATCGACCGTGGGCCGGTAAAACGAAACCATCAATAGATGCAGATTGACAGTGAGCGAATTCATCACCACGGTCTCGATCGGCATCGCTCCGACTACATGCGACATCTGGCTGGTCAGGAATTCGTGATATGGCAGCCACGGATTCTTCGCATGAACATGGCCTTCGACGCCGAGGGTTTCCCAGTCCTTCAATTCCTGCTCGACGTAACCGCGAACTGTTTTCGGCTGCAAACCCAGCGAATTGCCTGTGAAATAGATCGCATCCGAACCATCCGCAGAGCGCGGAAAATGGAATTTATCGCGAAAGTGACGCAGCGGATCGCTCTCGTCCATGTTCTGAGCGAAAGCTAAAGTGTGTTGGTCTTGAGCCATATTAGAATCATTTTATGCTATCTTTTCATTCGCGGGAAACAAACTTAAGAGCATTCTACGGTTGGTGTCGCGTGTCTCCAAAGATCATCTTTCTATGTGTGGTAAATCTGTATTTTTTTCGTTCGTCATCCTGTTCCTCACCTGTGTGACAGACGGTTTTGCTCAGCCAAACTGGATGTCCGCAAACGCCGCAGTACTCGGCAAGAAACGTCTAAATGAAATAGCCATACCCGCCGCCCACGACGCGGGAACGTTCGCCATCGCTGACTCGAAACGTACGGATATTTTGTTTGGAAAAGGTGACGGCCTCTCCTCGCCGGATAACAAGCGGGCCAAGCAGCTGCTATCGCTTAGCGGCCTGTTTTCCAAGTGGGCGAAAACGCAGGAACGAACCACGACCGAGATGCTGAACGACGGCATTCGCTATTTCGACATCCGTGTCTGCGTTAATGAAAAGGGCCAATTAATGACCTGCCACGGCCTGTATGGAGCGTCGGTGGAATCTATTCTGGATGATGTCAAAAAGTTCTCCGATAAACATCCTCGCGAATTGATCTTGCTAGGGTTCAATCATTTCTGGGATCGGCAGTATCAGATCGAAAAGAACAAAGAACAAGGTGAGATCGAGGGGCTGACCGCGGCCAAATGGATGGAGCTTACGAACTTGCTCAAAACAAAACTCGGCTCCAAACTCGTTAACGGAAAAGAATTTAGCCCATCTAGTAAGTTATCCGATGTTTGGAAAGCCAAAGGCGGGCGACAGATCATCGCCCTTTTCGATACCGATGACGTACCCGACGACGATCTGATCTGGAAACGCAAAGAGGAAAACACTTGGGTCGGCGGTTGGGAGATCAACAGCTTTAAATCGGGAACATTGAAAACGCTTTTGAATGCCAAAGAAAAAGCTTACTCGGACAAATTTTTCGCTATCAGGTCGTCGGTTACGCCCGACGATCAAGGACAACTGATCGGCCTTGGCATCTTTTCAGGTGACTACCCTTCGTCGGCGAGCGAGCTAGCCGATGCAACCAATCCCGTCGTTTTCGGCTGGATAAAAAATGACTGGGCGGGCAAATATCCGATTAACCTGATCTGGGCCGACTACTACAACCGTCACGGGCTGGTAGATCTGGCAAAACATTTGAACGGAATAAAAGTAAACCTAAAAAAATTGCCGATAGGGAGCGATACCAAGTGGAAGCGTTTGAAAGAACCGGAGAAGCAGACCTTGTTTTAGTTTGTAAACCGGGAATGATCTAAGCCGAGCCAGTTCAAGGCGTTGCGAAACATGAGTTTCTCTTTAATTTCCAAGGCGTAATTTTGAGATTCGATCAGTTTGCCCGGCTCAGCCTCGCCGAGCGGAAATGGATAGTCGCTGCCAAGAGCGATCCGATCTTCCCCGACGAGATCCAGAAGAAAGTCTAGAGATCGTTCATCATGTACGAGGGAGTCAAAGTACACTTTGTCCAGATATTTGCGAGGGCTGACGGCATTATCCACTGCACAAAGATCGGGCCGAACGTCAAATCCGTGCTCGATCCGTCCAACGGTCGATGGAAACGCTCCTCCGCCGTGGGCAAAGCATATTCGCAGATCTGGCAGCTTCTCCAACGTTCCTGAAAAGATCAATGAGCAGATAGCTCGCGACACCTCGGCGGGCATTCCGACGAGCCACGGAAGCCAATATTTCTGCATGTCTTTTTCACCCATCATCTCCCACGGGTGAACGAAAACAGCCATTCCAAGGGTTTCGCACGCGGAAAAGAACTCCGCAAAACGCGGCTCACCAAGATTCAACTGATTAACGTTAGTTCCTATCTGAACTCCAGCCAGTCCGATCTCATGGCATCGCTCAAGCTCTTTTACTGCGAGGCTGGTTTCCTGCATCGGCACCGTACCAAGCCCGAAAAACCGGGTCGGATGATCACCCACGATGCCTGCGATGTGATCATTTAGAAACTTTGATATTTCGAGACCGTCATGGGCTTTGGCCCAGTAGCTGAACATCACGGGAACCGTCGAGAGCACTTGGGCCGAAACACCTGTGGCATCACATTCAGCGATCCGACGTTCCGCACTCCAACAATTTTCATCGACATCGCGAAATTGAGCACCATCATCACGCACCATTCTTGCACAGCATGGTGCGTAGTGATCCAGGCTGATAAAACCGCCGTATCCGAATTTCTCTTTCCACTTCGGTATATCGCGAGGCAGTATATGCGTGTGAACGTCGATCTTTTGCACTCGACTATTTTTGCACAATATATCCCGTGTCCAAACTGTCGGAGTAATTGACAAAAAAAGCCGGAAGGTAAATACCCCTTCCGGCTCGATCAGGAACTAGTCGTTCGCTCTATTGTTCGTCGTGGCCGACTTCCTCAGGCGGGCGAGCACCGCCAGGACCGCCGCCTCCGCCTCCCGGTGGAGCCTGAATATGCGGTATTTTCGCCTCGATCATCATGTTATTGAGGGCCGCCAGATCTACCGTGATCAGCTTGCGTACCTCGTCAGCCGCGGCAGGAATTCTGGATGCGAGAATATCGATCTGCGCCAGTTCCCAGGTCGTTGGAGCCCCCGAAGTGCTTTCAATACCACCCAAAAGCTGTGCCGCACGCTGGCTGAGAGGGGTCGGAAGTTCAACAAGCGGCGGTCCAGCCTGACTTATTGTGCTGACGAGTGAGGGAGGCGTTCCCCAGTTCACATAGGCAGCATCGATCTTTTTGAGTAGCTCTTCACCCGCAGTTCTGATGTTTTGCGGAACGTTTGAACCAGGGCGTCTCCATGCTTCGAGAGCTGTGTTGACATTCGTTCGAAGAGCGATCATTTGCTGAGCCGCTTGCTGGCCTCGCGTGACTATGGGTTGAAGTTTTAACAGGGCTGCCTTCTTCTTAGCCCGATCTTCTGCCGAGAACTCAATACGCGGATCATCGATCACCTGAAACGTCTTCGACATCTCTTTGTCGCCGAACTTGATCTTTACTGTGTAGCTGCCCGGATCGACACGGAAACCCTGCCCGGCGCCGCCAAAACCTCCGCCACCGCCACCAAATCCGCCGCCACCGCCGCCAGGCCCCGCTGTCGCAGGACGCTGTCGCATGTCCCAAACCCAGCGATTCAGGCCTTTAACGGCTGAGCATTGCTGTCCCGCTCCACCGCCGAACCCACCAAAACCACCGCCACCGCCGCCAAATCGTCCACCCGGCCCACCGGCCCCTGGTGTCGGAGCAGGCTGAGGACGCGTGCAGTTCTGGGTTCTCATTACCTGACCTGCCGAATCCTGAACGGTTATTGTAACTACCTGACCAGTAGCAAGAGGCTCTTTCAGGTAAAAGTTGATCATCGCTCCGTTAGGTGGATTTTGACCGTAAAAAGCCTTGTCTGAGGTGAGCGGTTTATTGTTCCATGTTCTCCACATTATCGATCGACGCGGATCGAAAAGATGGATATCACTACCGAGAACCGCTTCATTCATCTGCTCGAGCGGCGTAATGTCGTCCATGACCCAGATCGAACGGCCGTGAGTTGCGAGAATAAGATCATTCTCACGGGGATGGATCAGAATATCGTCGACCGGAACGGTCGGCAGATTCATGTGAAATTTCGTCCAGTTCGCACCGCGATCATAGGAAGCGAAGATCCCGTATTCTGTGCCAACAAATAAAAGATTCGGATTGCGTGGATGCTCCCGAACGACGCTAACGATGCCGTTGTTCTGCGGCAAGTTCGAGGCTACCGATCGCCATGTTTCGCCAAAATCATTGGTTACGAAGACATAAACTTTGAAATCGCCCATGCGATGTCCGTCGAACGTCACATACGCAGAGCCTTCGGAAGCTCGCGAAGCAACGACACGGCTGACGTACGTGCCTTTCGGTACACCTGGAACCTTGTCGGCGACATTCTTCCAAGTCTGTCCGTCTCTGGTGACCTGCAGGTTTCCATCGTCGGTTCCCGCCCACAGTATATTTCTGTTTAGAGGTGATTCAGAGACCGTTGTAATGGCCGGATATTGCTGCACACCGTCGTGGCGTGACCGAGTATTTCGATCCGGAACTTTCCCCATGATGGGCAAAGTATTCCGATCTACATTGGTGGTCAGATCCGGGCTGATCTTTACCCAATTATCACCTCGCTGCGTTGATTTGAATAGAAAATTTCCACCGTAGTAGATCGTGTTTGAATCAAACGCGGAGATCACGATCGGGGAATTCCACTGGAAACGGTAGCGCTTTTCTCCGTCCTCTTCGCGAGGGCGGATCTGCTTGCTTTCGCCGGTTTTAACATTTCTGCGGAAGAGGTTTCCGTCTTGTGATTCGCCGTAAACGATATCCGGGTCATTTGGATCGGGCTGTGCAAAAAATCCATCACCGCCGCCGATCGTGTACCAATCGCTGTTGGAAATCCCCTGCGTGTTATTGGTCATGCTCGGTCCGCACCAGGTGTTGTTATCCTGTAAACCGCCGCATATCTTGTAAGGAACGCTGTTATCGACCCCTACCTCATAAAACGTCCCAAGCGGCACAGTGTTCGAATAGTCCCATGTGCGGCCACGGTCAAAACTAATATTGATCCCGCCGTCATTACCCTGGATTATATGATCCGAATCATTCGGATTTATCCAGAAACCATGAGTGTCTGCGTGCGGCGCACGAGAAAAATTGCCCGTCCAGGTCTTTCCGCCGTCCTCTGAATATTGAAGAGCAACACCTGCCAGCCAAAGGCGTTGATCGTTGTTGGGATCGACTTTCAGCTTTGAGAAGTACATCGGGCGAGGAACCGCCGCTATCTCAGCCATTTTCGTCCATGTCTCGCCTTTATCCGTCGAGCGATAGACTCCGCCATTCGCATGTTCGACAGTCGCGTAAACGATGTCCGTGTTTTTCGGATAGATCGCGATGGAAATTCGGCCGGTTTCGAGCAAGTTTTCCGGACGCGGGGTCGGAGCATTCTCCGTGTTATACGGCATACCGCGAGTTATCATCGTCCAGGTATCGCCGCCATCGATGCTCTTGTAAAGTGCACTGTGCTCCCCGCTGCCGTTAAAACCAAAAACGGCCCGGCGTCGCTGGTACATTGCCGCATAGAGGACCGTCGGGCTCTCACTATCGACAACGAGCTCTGTCGCACCGGTATCGTCGTTTACTTTGAGGACGTGTGCCCAGGTTTTGCCGCCGTCGGTGGTTTTGTAAACGCCGCGCTCAGGATTTGATGACCAAAGGTTTCCAGTTGCCGCTACCCAAACGATGTCAGGATTCTTGGGATGAATTACTACACGTGCGATATGATGGGTCTCAGCTAAACCCATGTTCTTCCATGTCTTACCGGCGTCCATCGACTTATATACACCATTTCCCCAGGACGAACTCTGGCGATTATTCGATTCACCAGAACCGGCCCAGACGATCTGAGGATTTGACGGGGCGACTGCGACATCACCAACCGTTGACACCGCCTCTTTATCGAAAAGGGTCTGCCAGGTAGTGCCTCCATTCGTCGACTTCAAGATGCCGGCGGCAGCCATCGCCGCGTAGATCACCTTTGGATCCTGGATCGGAACCTCGATGTCGTTGACTCGACCGCCCATTGTTGCAGGGCCAATTTCACGATATCTTAGCCCGGTTATCGCCGCTTCAAAATTCTTGAGCGGCGACTGCTGAGCGGATGGAGATGCCGAAGGAGCAGGCGTTGCAGCCGGTCTGGCTGGACGATTTTGTGCCAGGCCGGGAAATACGGAAAACAATAGTACCAGCCCGGAAAGGCCGATGACTCGATTTGCACGAAGTTTCATCATCTTTCAGATCCTCGAAAACCTAAATTTATTTGGAAAGCTTGAAATCCAACTACAGATTGTTCTGATTTTGAATTGCTATCAATGTAGGCTAGTTCTCTTGGTTTGGCAACCGATTTTGCTTGAACGGGTCGAAGTTTACAAAAGTTTACATTTTATGCCGACGGCGACCATCCTACAGCCGTACTGTTAGCTTACAACGGGCGGCGGTTCCATCACTGCTTGACAGTATTTACACGTCCGCAATTCCTCAGAACCGTAAAACTTGGCGAAAACGCCTTGAAACTGCGTGGTTATGTCAGCTAGTTGAAAATATTCCTCATAGAGCTTGCTGTTGCAGTTCTCACAAAACCACATCAAGCCATCAAGCTCGCCAGAGCGGCGTTTGCGTTCGATCACCAAGCCAATTGTATTTGCTCCGCGGATCGGGTTGTGGGGGATTCTGGGCGGAAGCAAGAACATTTCGCCCTCGCGAATCGCCACCTCGACAGCTTTGCCGTCTTCCTGGATCTGAACCTTGATGTCGCCTTCGAGTTGATAGAAAAGCTCTTCGCCCTCGTCCCAGTGATAATCTTTACGCGAATTCGGCCCACCAACGACCATCACGATAAAATCGTCGTCATCATAAACACACTGATTCCCGACCGGCGGCTTGAGCAGATGCCGGTGCTCATCGATCCATTGTTTGAAGTTGAAAGGTCTTCGAATCATAAGAGAATCCCCACGAAATGCACGAAAGACACTAAAATAAGAAATTGCTACAAGACAATTCTCTCATATTCCAGTCGTGGGTGTTCACCGAAATTTACAAGAAGGGCGAGGCGGAATTTGTTGGCGTGAAGGTAATTTAAGCATTGTGAGCGATGTTCATCGATGATCTTAGAAAGAGCTTTTAGCTCAACGATGATAGAGCCGTAACAGGCGAAATCAGCTCGAAAAAACTGTTCAAGTTTCGTACCTTTGTATCCCATTTCAATTTTGGGTTGAGCAATGAAGGGTATTCCCTGGAGTGCAAATTCCAACGCTAAGCACTCTTGATAAACGGGTTCGGTGAAACCACAACCTTTCGATTTGTAGACTTCAAAACAAGCACCGATTATTTTGTACGATTCCTCCCGATAAATTATCTCAGCCATATATTTGCTCACGAAATTCTCGAAAGACACTAAATGAAAGAATGTTACATCCCGTCGTACTCACCCGCTATCAATTCTAGAATTGTTAATGCATTCTTATACCACGATTTTCCTTGTTCCTTTTAGTGACTTTCGTGCTTTTCGTGGGCAAATCTTTTATGAAATTGAGATCAAACGAGCCGTTTTGGCTGGTAAAAAACGGCCTGATCAACTCTTACCCTTCGCTCGACCGTGATATTGAGACGGAAATTCTCGTTGTCGGCAGCGGCATTACCGGCAGTTTGATCGCTCATCGGTGCATTGCGGAGGGTTATCAGACAGTCCTGATCGACAGGCGTGAGATCGCGCATGGCAGTTCGTCGGCGACGACGTCGATGCTGCAGTACGAGATCGACACGGCTCTGTTTGAGTTGATCGAGATGATCGGCGAAAAGGCGGCGGCTGATAGCTATTGGGCGTGTTTTAATTCGATCGATGATCTTGGAAAGATATCGAAACAGATCAAATCAACGTGCGGGTTTAAGAAGAAAGATTCGGTCTATATGGCGGCGTTGAAGAAGGACGTACCGTGGCTGACGAAAGAATTTAGGGCACGCGAAAAGCACGGCTTTCCGGTCAGTTGGCTTGAACCCGCCGAGATCGAAGAGAAATTTGGGATGGCCGGCAATTTTGGCGGGATCTTGTCGAACCAAGGCGGCAGCATCGACGCGTTTTGTCTCGCTCACGAATTGCTCCAGTACAACCAAAAACGCGGCCTCAGCGTTTACGATAAGACAGATCTCGTAAAGAAAGAACATACCAAAAACGGTGTCAAATTAACGACCGAATACGGCAACGTCATCAAGGCCAAAAAAGTGATCTATTGCAGCGGCTTTGAGAGCGTCGAGATGATCAAGGACAAGTTCGTCAACCTGCTCTCGACCTACGCGATCGTAGGCGAAATATCCGATGACGACCATTCGCACTTAAGCGAAACGCTGTTCTGGAACACCGCCGCCCCGTACATCTACATGCGAATGACCGACGATAACCGCATCCTGATCGGCGGCGAGGATGAGGAATTTGTCGATCCGGCAAAACGCGATTCGATGATAACCGAGAAGTCTGCAAAGCTCGAAAAAAGTCTGCAAAAATTGTTGCCAGATGTAAAATTCCGAACGGATTTTGCATGGGCGGGAACGTTCGGCGAGACGAAAGACGGCTTGCCGTACATCGGCGAACATCCCAACTTTCCGTCAGCCTATTTCGTCCTCGGATTTGGCGGAAACGGTATTACATTCTCGGTAATCGGAATGGATATGGTCGCTGCGAATTTGAAAAGCGAGACGCATCCGCTCGATTATGTCTTTCGTTTTCGGCGCTGAAGATCGTTTGCCCGCGAAACACGCGAAAAGACGCTAAAAAGATGGAAAAATGTACGTAGCTTAACTATTCAGTCACTGCGTCATCGTTAATGTTTCCATCAATCGATCGCCCGATTTTCGAGTCCTTCGCGGGCAATCCCCTAAAGAGTCAAAAGTTTCTCGACGGTTCGCCAATTACGGCCCGTCACTGGGAGTTTTAGCTTCTTTTCGATAAAGCTTTTCCCGAGTAGACTGTCGATCACGCCCTTTGGCAAATGACAATAAAGCTCGCGGCCGATGACAGCGTAACCCTCGCCTTCCAGAGCGGCGGCTAGTAGTTGCTCAAGCTTTTCCGATGGCATTTCTTCTCTAAGGAAGAGAACATGCATTTCTTTGTGGCTTTCGAACCGGCCGGCGAATGGGTTGTTAGCGAAGATGTCGACGATCGCAGACTGTTTGCGGATCATGACGGGGATCTGTTTGTCGAAGTGTTTTTCGATGGCCTGTTCTATTTTGACCGCTAAGGTTGATTCCGTATCAAAGGAGCCCTTACTTCGTGCAGGCTTCTGCACCTGGGCATCGAATGCGAGGTTGCCGCTGTTGATGTAGGTAACGACATTCTCAAAGCCGCATTCCTCGAACACGGTTTTGAGTTCCGCCATTTTTATCATTGTGTTGCCGCCGACGTTGATGCCGCGGAGGAGGGCGATGTAGCGCATAGTCAAAAGTATAAACGGGGAAAAGTAGAAAGGTGAAAAAGTACTAGTGAAGCCAATTTAGGCGCTTTCACTTTTAACCTTTTTCACCTTTTCACTTTTTACGCACTAGAGCGTGCTCATATCGATAACAAACCGATACCGAACATCCGCCCTGATCGTCCGGTCGTAGGCCTCCTCGATCTTTGTGATCGGGATCAGCTCTATCTCGGATGTGATGTTATTTGCCGCACAATAATCGAGCATTTCCTGCGTTTCCTTGATCCCGCCAATGCTCGAACCAGCAAGCGTACGGTTATTGCCCGCAAGCGAAAAAGCCTTCGCCGAGACCGCATTTTCCGGTAGCCCGACGAGCACCATGGCTCCATCAATGTCGAGCAGCCTAAGGTACATATCCATCTCATGATCTGCGGAAACGCAGTCGAGAATGAAGTTAAAGGTCCCGGCAAGCGGCTTCAAATTGGCTCGATCGGTCGTCACGACAAAATGGTGCGCCCCGAGTTTAAGAGCATCTTCGCGCTTTGACGGCGATGTGCTTAGCACGGTTACTTCCGCACCCATCGAAACCGCTAATTTAACGCCCATATGCCCGAGCCCGCCGAGGCCAAGCACAGCTACCTTGCATCCCGGCCCGATCTTGTATTTGCGAAGCGGCGAATAGGTAGTGATCCCCGCACACAGCAACGGAGCAACCTCAGCCAAAGGCTGATCTTCGGCGACTTTCAGAGCGTAGGCCTCATCAACAACGTGATGTTTTGAGTAGCCACCGAATGTCATGGTTTCCTGATCCATCTCGGTGCCGTTATATGTTGCTGCGGTGTGAAACTTACAAAACTGCTCCTGGTCGGACTTGCACGCCGAGCATTCGCGACAAGAATCGACAAAACATCCAACCCCGGCTAGATCGCCGAGCTTAAATTTGGTTACGCTGCTGCCGACCTTCGAAACGCGGCCGACGATCTCATGCCCCGGCACCATTGGGTAAGTAGAATTCCCCCATTCGCCCTTTGCCTGGTGAATATCCGAGTGGCAAACGCCGCAAAACTGGACATCGATCAGGATGTCGTTAGCACCGAGATTACGGCGTTCGAAGTTAAACGGTACAAATTTGGCGGACTCGTCGTGTGTCGCGTAGCCCCTTGTTTCTATCATCTTGTTTTCCTCTTACTTATTTATCTATCAGATCGTCGCAATAACCTTTAGTTCGATAGCTATAGGCGTCGGAAGCGAACTGATCTCAACTGTCGTCCGGCACGGCTGATTGTCAGCAAAATACTCAGCATAGATGCGATTGTACGTCGCGAAATCAGATTTCATATTCGTCAAATAAACAGTCACATCCACGATCTTGTCCCAAGACGAACCAGCATCCTCGACGATATAGCGAACATTCTGAAACACCGACCGGCACTGCGTTTCAATATCATACGAAACTATCTCGCCGTCATCGTTGAGTTCGACGCCCGGGATCTTTTTGGTACCGCGTTCTCGCGGCCCGACGCCTGAAAGAAACAGTAAATTTCCAACGCGGCGGGCATGCGGATACAACCCGACGGGCTCGGGGGCTTTGGACGAATTAAGCGGTTGATCGTTCATTAATTCAACACCGGAATAAATCTAAGTTTATCAGGAATGATCGTAATTGGAACAGTACACTCGTGAATCTAATAATATGTAGATCAACGAAACTGATACTGGCGGATATTTTAGAGTTATAATCGAGCCAAGGAGTTTTTATATGTCACTGCTTACTAAATTTGTATTGGGAACGATGGTAGCCGTAGGGATCGGATGCGGGATAGCGAGTAGTTCGGGAAAGACTGCGGAGATCAACGAAGCTCCGATGAACACATCCGTACCTACGATCGACACGGAATCGACGATAGAACAGCAGAAAGGATTGGAAACTGCGATCTTTGCCGGAGGATGTTTCTGGGGCGTCGAAGCAGTTTTCGAGCACGTCAAAGGTGTGAAAAATGTGAAATCGGGCTACTCAGGCGGGACGGCTAAATCTGCCAACTACGACGACGTCAGCAACGGCGTGACCGACCATGCCGAGGCAGTCGAGATCGTTTTTGATCCTAAGGTTGTTACCTATTCAGAACTGCTAAAGGTCTTCTTCACGGTGGCTCACAATCCGACCGAACTCAATCGGCAAGGCCCCGACACCGGACGCCAATACCGCTCGGCGATCTTTTTCACGAGCGAAGAACAGAAGAAGACAACCCTCGATTTTATTGCTGAGGTTGACAGTTCAAAAACCCTGCCAAAACCGGTGGTTACAGAGGTCGTTAAGCTCGATAAATTCTACGACGCTGAGGCCTATCATCAGGATTACATGAAAAAGAATCCGAATCAGCCGTACATCGTTGCCCATGACCGGCCAAAGCTGGAGGCGTTGAAGAAGCAGTTTCCTGAATTCTACGTAAAGAAGTAGTCTTTCTCTCCAATTCTTTACTCATACGACTGGCTCTTCTTTGGAAGGGCCAGTTGTGCGTGTGAGACAATGGCGCTATGAACGAGATCATTTTCGAGATTCTTTTCATTGCAGTTCTGATTCTCATCAACGGTATATTCTCAATGACCGAGATCGCTGTTGTGTCGGCCCGTCGTGTTCGCCTGGCTGGGGCGGCTGCGGGCGGCGATGCCGGGGCAGCTGCGGCTGTGGCTCTTCAAGAGAAGCCCGAACGATTTCTCTCGACGGTGAAGATCGGGATAACGCTGGTTGGCGTTCTCTCTGGTGCTTTTGGCGGAGCCCTGTTGGCAGACGAGATCGCTGGCTTTGTTTCAATGGTGCCGATACTTGCTCGCTACGCTGAACCAATAGGATTTGGCGTGATCATCGTCATTATTACCTACTTCTCGCTCGTTATTGGCGAACTGGTACCCAAGAACATAGCCCTCAACCGCCCGGAAAAGATCGCTTCTCTGTTTTCGCGGCCGATGAATCTGATCTCGTGGATCACATCTCCCGTCGTATGGGTGCTGAGCCATTCGACCGCCCTCGTGCTCAAGATATTCCGAATTCGCGAAGCAACCGATTCCGCTATCACAGAGGATGAACTAAGGGCACACATTGCCCACGGAACTGCGGTCGGTGTACTGGAGAAAACGGAGCAGGAACTGATAGAGAGCGTGATCAGGCTGGATGACAGACAGGTCACGGCCATTATGACGTCACGCCTAAAGATAACGTGGCTTGACCTCGACGATGATGTTGAGACAAATCGGCGAAAGCTGATCGATTCACCCTATTCCCGCCTTCCCGTCTGCCGCGAAACGCTTGACAACATCGTAGGCATAGTAAAATCGCGCGACCTGCTGTCACACGTCCTGGACGGTGGTGATCTGGAGATCGAAAAAGTTTTGAAGCAGCCCGTGTTTGTGCCAGAGACGATAACGGCCCTTGAGCTGCTGGAGACATTTAGGAAATCACATACCCTAACGGCTGTCGTTATTGATGAGTTCGGAGGGGTGGTTGGTATTGTGACGATGAACGACGTACTAGAAGCCATTGTCGGCGATCTGCCTGCAAGTCAGGCAACAGAAGATCGAGTCGTTGTTCGCGACGACGGTTCGATGCTGTTGGATGGCGAGTTACCAGCCAGCGATTTTCAGGAGCTTCTAGCACTGTCCGATTTTCCCGCCGACGAGCTCGGAACGTATCAAACAGTTGCGGGTTTTGTTCTCGCCCGTCTGGAAAGACTTCCTGTAGAGGGCGAAAAGTTCGAGTGGGACGGATATATTTTCGAAGTGATAGACATGGACGGCCGTCGCATCGATAAGGTTCTCGCAACACGAAAACCGGAAGCCATCGCTGAATGATCGCTTCCGGAATGGTTGTCTTACTTCTCTTTCTCCGCCCAGATCTGTATGAGATTGACCAAAGTCTCGGTCGATTTCTCCAAACCTTTTCGTGAATTGAACTCAAGCTTACCGTGAAAATTATGCCCGCCGGTAAAGATATTCGGTGTGGGCAAACCGCGAGCTGTTAACCGCGAACCATCGGTTCCGCCACGGATCGGTTTCATCTTTGGCTTAATGCCCGCACGCACTGCCGCTGCCTGTGCGAATTCCACGAGTTGCGGATGCTTTTTCAGCTCTTCCTTCATGTTCAGGTAGCCAAGCCGAACATCCATCTCCGCTCCGATCTTAGGAAACTTTTTCTTTGTTTCATCGAGCATCGCACGGATCATCTTTTCCTGCTCATCAACACCTGACATGTCAAAATTGCGGAGCAGAACACGAACGACCGAGGTTTCAATATCGAGCGTCGAGTTATAGGGATGCACAAATCCATCGCGGCCTGCGGTGGTTTCGGGACGCGGGATCTTCGGATCATTAAACCGTGAAAGAAAATCAGCGGCCGCAAAGGACGAATTGACCAGAATATCCTTGGCATAGCCAGGATGCGTGGACATTCCGCGAAATGTTATCGTGGCTGTCTTGGCGGTCCACGTCTCGTCCGAGATCTCGCCGAGTTCGCCGCCATCGACGGTATAAGCGTATTTCGCTCCCCAGCCCTGAATGTCGAACTTGTCCATCGGCCCGCCGACCTCTTCGTCCGGCGTGAACGCGATCGCGACGTTACCGTGCTTGATCGACGGATTTTGCTTCAAGATGTCGATCATCGTCATCAACTCCGCGATGCCGGATTTATCATCCGAACCAAGCAAGGTCGTTCCGTCCGCCGTAATAATGTCGTCGCCGATCAGGTCTTTGAGGCCTGGATTCTGAGAGACTTTAATGACCTGCGTTTTGTCGTTCGGCAACACTATGTCTCCGCCCTGATAATTCTTGTGAATGATCGCGTTCACATTCGCCCCCGATACCGCCGGCGAAGTGTCCATATGCGCGATGAACCCGATGGTTGGAGCCTTAGAGTTGTCAGCCAGATTGCCCGGGATCATTGCATAAACGATGCCTTCCTCGCTGATCCGCACTTTCTGGACGCCGAGATCCTTGAGTTCTTTTTCAAGCAAACGCGCCAGCACCATTTGCTTCTCCGTACTCGGCCACTTCCCAGCATCCTCAGCGGACTGCGTATCGATCTTGATGTAGCGCAGAAAACGGGACATTGCGGACTCGGTTGGTAGCTTGGTTTGCCCAAAGCCAAAACTGCAAAGAACAAATAATAGAATCAATGAAAAAATCACTCTCATAGTTGGTTCACCTTGATACAAACATTCTTCCCTTCTGTAAAAAATCGCAATGCCTCAAATCCACCTTCACGCCCGACACCGCTGTCTTTCACACCACCGAAAGGCGTTCTAAGGTCTCGCAGCAGCCAGCAATTGATCCAAACGATGCCTGACTCCAGCCTTGATGCTACGCGATGCGCACGGGAAAGGTTTTCGGTCCAGACGGTGGCAGAGAGGCCGTATCGGACGCTGTTTGCGAAATTCAGCACCTCGTCCTCGGTGTCGAACGGCATGATCGTCACGACCGGGCCGAAGATCTCTTCCTGATTGGTACGGCAATCATGCGGCAGGCCTTCGATGACGCTTGGCTCTATGAACCAGCCGCTGAGCCTGTCAGAACCGCCTGCGTAAGCGGGCGGCAATGGCTCCACGTCAAAGTCAACATTGGATGTCTCGATCGACGCTCCATCCACCGCATATCTTTTGCCCCCCGCTGACGCAGGGGGTTCTGACTTGCTGCCCCCCGTCAACACCGTCCCGCCTTCTGCGCGGGCGAGTTCGATGTACGACATTATCTTGTCAAAATGCAGCTTCGAAACTATTGCTCCGACATCAGTATCAGCATCCAGCGGATCGCCAACCTTCAAAGCGGAGACAAGCGAGACAAAGTCCGTTTTAAATCTCTCGTACAGCGGCCGCTCAACAAATATTCGCGAACCGCAAAGGCAGATCTCGCCTTGGTTTGAGAACGAAGATCGGACGGTGGTTGCCAGCATTTCTTCGTAGTTACAATCTGCAAAGATAATGTTCGGATTCTTGCCGCCTAGTTCGAGCGATAGCTTTTTGAACATCGGTGCGGCAACGCGTGCGATCTCTTCGCCGGTTTTGGTTCCGCCGGTGAAGGAGATGGCTTTTACGTCTTTGTGAGCGACGATCGCCGATCCAACTTTGGGGCCGAGGCCGTGGACAATGTTCAAAACTCCTGCGGGCAACCCGGCTTCGATGCAGAGTTTAGAGAGTAAATACGCGGTCATTGGGGTGACCTCGCTCGGTTTGGCAACGACTGTACATCCGGCGGCGATCGCGGGTGCGATCTTCCAGGTAAAAAGATAGAGCGGCAGATTCCAAGGCGAAATGCAGCCAACGACGCCCAGCGGTTGACGGAGGGTGTAATTGATAGCATTCTGCCCGACGCTGTCGTGCGATTCGTTCGCGGTGTGCATCGCGGCGGTGGCGTAGAATTTGAAATTGGCGACCGCACGCGGAATATCCACCATTCTGGCAAGAGAAACAGGCTTACCCTGATCGACGCTCTCAGCCAGTGCGAGAGGCCCCAGGTCTCTCTCGATCAGGGCGACCAGCCGCATCAAGACATCATGTCGTGCCTCCGTCGAGGTCTGTGACCACGCCGGAAAAGCAGCAGTCGCCGCTTCGACCGCAAGATGAACATCCCGGTCATCGGAATCCGCGATCAGCGAATATACCTCGCCCGTCGACGGATCAAAATTGTCGAGATACTCCTCCGACCGAGGCTCGACCAGTTTCCCGCCGATGTAGTTTAAAATTCGCTCCATCTCTAACGTCAAATCTCTTCTAAATTTATGCGACTTCAGTTATTCTAACAATGTTAACAAAATAATTTGACCGTATAGGAAGCGTTTTTACGCTCTATTGTTTGAAGGCTTTAATTTTGCCGCGAGACTTCGCCGCCGAAGTGTCAACTGGCATCGAAATCCGAAATTTATATGACCAAAGTCTGTCCTAAATGCAGTTTACCCAATCCGGCCGAGGCCGCGTTTTGCCACAACTGCGCCTCGCCTCTAAATGCTCAAAATGTCGGCACTCAGCAACAACAGCCGTGGCCTCAGAATCCTGCACCCGCTCCGGTAATGGGCGGTCAGGCTTACGTCGCGGCGCCTGCGGGAGCAAATAAGGCGATGATATCGATGATCCTCGCTATTGCCGGATTCCTCTGCTGCGGCCCGCTCCTCGGCGTTCCAGCCGCGATACTTGGCTGGATGGAACTTGACGCGATCAAGAATGGACGTTCGCCCGAGAGCGGCAAGACGATGGCGACCGTCGGCTTGTGGGGCGGCATCGTCGCCACGGTTGGACACGTAATTTTCTGGTTTATCTCATTCTTTCTCGGCCTGCTTTCGGGCGGCGGTGGATATTAAGCGATGACGCCTCACCCTCACAATTCAGTCTGCGTAAACGGCCACCTCCAGCCCGCTGGCGGGAATAAATTCTGCATATACTGCGGAACTGCGGTTATGCCGGGACGGCCTGCACAGCCTCCTCCTCCGCCGCCGCCGGTTGGTTATCAGCCTCAGCAGCAATACGTGCCGCAACCGTTTCATTGCCGCACATGCGGCGGCGATGGTCGGGGATTGCCGGACAAGGCAATTATCTGCAAGGAATGCAACTGGCTGCGGCCGCTCGTTCCGGGCTATCAGGTTGATAATGCAGCATTTGCATGGGCGGCGGATGCTAAAGCTATGGCCGCTCTGCGGGCGATGAAACCCCTGAATGCGGCGGCAAAAGGCGTTTCCGAAAAGGTCGGCAGGCGTTGGATCGAAGTCTCGTTCAACGGCATCCTGCTCGGCGAAAAACAGATGCCGCACATTTTCGGGCAAGCGGTCAGGGCGGCTCGCATTTTGGGAATGTCGCACCTGCCCGATGTATATCTCTCAGGCGAGCGTCCGTGGGATTGCCTGACTTTTGGCTCTGACAACGATTCGTTTATCGTCATCGGCTCGGCTGTCGCGGGCAATTTTCAGGGCGTCGATATGCTCTATCTGCTCGCCCGCGAAATGGGCCACTGCAAGGCAGGCCACGCTCTCTGGAAAACGGTTATCCGCTTTTTCCTCGGCGAGCAAGGCCCCGGCAGAGGTGTGATGGCGGGCGGAATATTTAATGCGATCCTCAGCCCGACAGCCCTGATCGGTGGTGCGATCGAAATGCCTCTGCTCGCATGGGCTCGTCAAGCGGAGATCACTGCGGATCGTGCCGGATTGCTCGCAGTTGGCAGCGAAGATGTGGCACGCCGAAGCCTGCTTTCGTGGTCGCTGAAATCTTCGTTCATCTTCAAACAGATCAATATTGAATCGTGGCTGGAACAACAGAACGAAGACGATGGCGACATGCTTCGCCTCTCGGAACTAACCACGACATCAACGCCGTACATCGGCCCGAGGCTCAAATTGCTCAGCCAGTTTGCTAAGAGCCCAGAGTTTCAACGGTCATTTAACCAGATCCGCGACACCCTAGCTCGTGCGGCTCCGCCAAAACCGGCACCGCAGGCCAAGCCGTCGACAAAAGAGCTAAAGATAAAATGTTCCGCCTGCTCGACACCGATGCGCATACCAATGTCGGTACTCGCGGGCAAACCAAAGCTATCCGTTAAATGCCCTGATGCAAAATGCGGAAAGATCACAGTAGTAAAGAAAAATAATAAACCGGCCGAGCCGAAAGCTCCTCCGGCAAGACCAAGAGAGGAGAACCAAAACTATGGCGATTGAACAAGACCCAGTATTAATAACCGAAGACGGTGAGGATTTTGAGATCACAACAGCAGCGGCTGAGGAAGGCAGCCTGACCAGTGAGATCGTCGAGGCGCTGTTCGACGACGGTACAACACCGACCGAGGTCACCTATGCCGACACCGATGGCGACGGCAATATCGACGCCGGTGCCGCAGACACTGACGGTGATGGCGAACTCGACACCATAGCCGGAGACACCGACGGCGACGGTAAGGTAGATGCTGTCTCGATCGATTCGGACGGTGATGGGAATCTCGATGCCATTGTCATGGACACTGACGGCGACGGCATTGTCGACGCTGGCGGAGCCGACACCGATGGCGATGGAAAACTCGACGTCGCAATGCTCGATACCGACGGCGATGGCGAATTTGACGAAACCTACACCGATGTGGACGGTGATGGTGCGTTCGAATTAGAAGCGGATGAGGCCCTGCCGACGGAAGAAGAGATCTCGACAAACTCGATCGAATTCACCGTTGGCGAAGACGGTTTCCCCATCACCGATCAAGGAACCTCCGAAGAATACAGCACGGAATTTACCGAAACCACCCCTGATTACTCCGCCGGCTCGGCATACGAAACTCCTGCGGAGCCAGCATATGCCGTCGCTGATGTTCCGGCGACGGAAACGGTATATTCCACAACCGATGCAGAAACCGCCGCACAACAGGCTCACGCCGACGCTGCCACCGAGGCTCAGGCAAAGGTTGACGAATATGTCGCACAGGGCGACTACGCCGCCGCCGCTGATGCCCGCGAGGTAGCGGAAGACGAGGCTTGGGCCGCAGGTGATTCGTCGATGCTTGGAGCATCGGATTCGACCGATCTCGACAACGCCGCATACAAACAGGAGATCGCTGAAGAGTATCGAGTCCAGCAATCCGAACACATCGCCGAAGGCGATTACGAAGCAGCAAAAGAGGACGCACTAAACGCTGGCTATACGATCGGCGACGCCGATTACCTCGCCTCCGGAGACGACCATACGGCACAGGCCGACCAGGACGCGTACAATCTGGGTAACGCAGTTTCGGACGAAAAGAATGCGGAATATTTTGCAGACAATGCAGAATACTACGCTTCCTACGGCAATACCGACGCCGCAGAGAGCAGCCTCGACAATGCCGCAGGCTATCAGGAATCAGCCGACACCTACGCGGCCTCGGCTGACCCGGCTTCGACAATGTACGACACGGTCGCTCCGGCCCCGGTTGTCGATTCGGGCTACGATATGGCTGCCGTCGATACTGGATTTGATTCGAGCGTGGATATGTCTACGCCGACCACGTATGATTCCGGTGTGGATGACGGAACCGTTTAGGTTTTTCCTCCCTTAATATTTGGGGCCGGTCGGACGTTTCCGGCCGGTATTTTTATTTAAGGGTTCGTCCGTAGCGTTTGAAGATCTCTTTGACCTTATCGATTGGCAAAGCCTCGACCGCTCGGCCATTGCCGGTGACGGTCGTCGCCTTGAACAGCGAATTCAGGATCGCCTCCTCGGTCGCCTCTATCACAGCCTGAAAAAGCGGAGACATTGCGTCGTTCCCGACGAGCGTAACCGAGCGTTTGGCATCCGCTGCTTTTATCCTATTCTGCGTCGAAAACGCGATCGCATAATCGCCGCTGCCGTTCGTCATCGACGAACCCGTACGTCCCAGCCCAACCATCGAACGCGAAGCCAAACGCTTCAACTGCCGATGATCAAGCGGCGCATCTGTCGCGATAACAATAATTATCGAGCCATCGGCCAGATCCCGTGCAGAAGCCCGCGCGTAAGCAAGGGCGATACTCTCAACGTTATCATCTCGCGATTGTCCGTTTGCCTGATTCTGATCAGCGTTCGTGTTTCGCCCTTGCTCACGCGCGGGCTTCTGCATGTTCGCGGCCTCTTTCAAATAGTATTTGCCGAGTTCGACGCCGACCGGCACACCATCGATCGACAGCACCCCGCCGAAATTCGTCTGAACCAGAACGCCAAGCGTATATCCGCCCAGCGACTCCGGCAGTTTCCTTGACGAAGTACCAATGCCGCCTTTCCAGCCAAACGCCACGGTCCCGGTTCCCGCTCCGACCGAGCCTTCCTCAACTGCACCATTCTTTGCATTCTTCAGTGCGGCAAAGACATCTTCGCGGATAACATGCCGTCCGCGTCCATCATTCAACCCGCCGTCATTTGTCTCAGCCACAAGCGGATTGATCGAGCGAACGTTCTCATTCCCCGGCAACGCCAGCATGTGATCAAGCAGAAAATCAGCCGTTTTCGGAACAGAAAGCGTCGAGGTGAGCAATATCGGTGTCTCGATCTCACCAAGCTCATTGACCTGCGTCGAACCCGCAAGCTTGCCAAATCCATTCCCGACGAAAACAGCTCCCGGAACCTTTTCCTGAAACAAATTCCCGCCATGCGGAAGAACGGCGGTAATGCCTGTGCGAACATTTTCACCACGAATAAGCGTCGTTTGCCCGACACTCACACCTGGCACATCCGTGATGGAATTGAAACCGCCGACCGGCAAAACGCCGATCTTTATGCCGATCTCACGAACACGCGGCCGCCGTTCCTGTGCCGCCGTTCCGTAAACTAACGACAGCACAACGACAGCCACGAACAGCCCCAGGATTCTCTTATTCGTCTTCATTCGCGTAATTCGCGGGCAAAAAACCTAAACCTTAGCGAAGGTTAGTCCCGTTTGCCCCTGATATTTCCCGCCTCGATCTTCGTACGAGACACCGCAATCCTCGTCGGATTCGAAGAACAGGATCTGCCCGATACCTTCGTTGATGTAGACGCGAAGCGGTAGGTTCGCGAGATTTGCGATCTCGACCACGAGGCGTCCGGTCCATCCGGCTTCGAGCGGCGTTGTGTTTACGAGCAGTCCTGCCCGAGCGTACGTTGACTTCCCTAGAGCAACGCCGGTCACATTTCGCGGCATTTTGAATGTTTCGACTGTCACGCCTAACCCGTAGTGATGCGGCGGTAGGAGATAATACTTTGCACCGTCATCCGCCTCGTGAACCTGCGGTTCGATCAGTGAGAACTGTTCGTCAAAACGCTTCGGGTCGATCTCTTTCCCATGAACCGAAGAAAAAATGCGAAAGCCGTCATCAGCCAAACGCATGTCGTACCCGTAGCTGGAGCAGCCTGCTGAGATAATGCGGTTGCCGTTGACCTCGCGAACTAGTTTCGGCAAAAACGGCGTGATCATCGCATGTTCTTCGGCCATTTTTCTCAGCCAAATATCTGATTTTATTGTCATAGGTAGCACTGCCTCAACCGAAAATATCGGTGAGTGTTGAGTAAATAAAAAGGTGATAAACCTGAACAGTTTATCACCTTATAAGTCTAAAATTCGAACGAGGCCCGGTCACATCGAATTAGTTAATCGTTCGATCTTCATCTTTCCGGCACCAACCACGAATTTAAGCGGAGATCCGCTAACACCGGCCTTAGCTGCGATGGAACGCTCGGTGAACGGCACCTTGCGGTCACGGGGCATAAGGTCAGGGATCAAATTCTCGATAACTCCCTCTTTTAGGATCGTGGCGTCGATCTCAGCACTCATATTCGATGGCAGCCAGACATTCAAATCACCCGACGCGACCTGTATATCAGCATATCGGCCACGCCAACCGCGCACCCCAAATGCAAGATCGAGCGAACCAGTGCCGATGGTCAATGCCGTATTCCCCGCGATCACCTCAACCGTCGCTTTCGAGTCGATAAAGTTCACACGCATCGAACCTTCGACACCTTTTATCGAAAGGTCACCCTTGCCGCCATCGATCTCGAGATCGGAATATCTGGGAACCGTGATCGTGTAGTTGATCGTAAACGGCAGGCCCATCAAATGTTTAGGAAAACTCTTCGGCAGTTTCTTAAGGCCAAATTTGTTATGAACACCGACCGTTATTACGCTCGTTCTGATCGCGCTTTCATCCGTCACGAAACCGGTGATCTTTGATAATTCCGTTAGGTCAGATTCGCTGGCCGCCTGCACCTCGATCTCAGCCACGATCTCAACCTCGTTCTTTGCCGAGCCAATTACCTTGACCGATCCGCTCGGAGCACCGGTAACGATGATCGTTCCGCCCGAACCAAAATCGAAACGGTCGGTCTTCGTCGTGGTGCGTTTGATGAGGTTGGGCGTCAGCACGCTTGGCGTTTGGCCGAAGGCGGCAAACGTGAAAGACGCAATGACGGCGATCATCAGAATCGAAATATATTTTTTCATTATGGTTGGTCTTGAGCAGAAAAGCGGGAAAGCCACCCTAATGATAAGGCCTGGGAAAGCGTGGGGTCAATAAAAATTCGTCCGCCGCCCTATCGGCTAAAAAAGCCAATGCCGCCGCGTTGGTTGGTAACGGTGAGCGTCGCCGCTCCGTCACGAAACTTTCCAGTCACGCGACGACCGTCGCCGACATACACGAGATCGGAATTGGCGAATGAACCGAGATTAATGTTTCGCGTGGATGGAGCCGTCGCGATCAGCTTAAATGAAGAGCTGAATGGAATTCTGAGATTTATGTTTCCCTTCATCGAAGTAAAACGATAATTCCCGCCTTCCATGATCTCGCCGTCGAAAAATATATCCCCGAGGCCGTTTTCGGCGGAAACGGCGGTTGCCGAGATGTTGGTCAACGTAATGTCGCCTTCGCTTGAGATGTGTGCCCTGACGAGGCCGCTGCGAACGTTTGCGACCTGCAGATTGCCGATGCGGGTTTCGATATCGACCTTTGAATTAAACGGCACCTTGATCATGAAATTCACATTGCCCGTTTCCCTGCCTTGATTATCCCGAAGCAGGTTGATCAGGATCATACCGCTCAGGCTCTGCGGAACGATGTTCGCGGCCGGAGCTTCCATTACGGCGACGATGCTGACCTCAGGACGATTCCAACCCTCGACGGTCACCGTACCGGTGCGGTTCATAAGCTGAAGGCGTATGTCCTGTCCGGCAGGATAAGTTCGCGCAAAACGCTTCTGCGCCGATACATCCGCCGCAAAAACAGACAAGAAAAAAACTACGGCTAGCACAAGCGTAGTTTTAACCGGGCTTCCTGGCCCCAAAAGATCAAAAACTCTACAGATCATTGCTTAAATCTAAAGCTCTGCGAAATCTCGCAGCAAATTCATCTTATCAGTCATCACCGCATCAAGCATCTCGCCTGACAGCTCATCGTCCGGATCCTTTTGCAGGATCATGCGGTAATCATGGACGGATTCGTCTATAACTCTCAAATTTCTGTCAAACGCCTCACGTGTCGTTCGATTCCACTGTTCGCGACGCTCCTGAACGCGGGCATTCCAGTAATCAATTGCGGCAAACTGCTCTTTCAAACGAGCCTCTCGGGCCTCGTGAGGCGTTTGCATAAGCCCAACTTTGCTCAGGACCTTTTCAATTGTCGTCTGCGTCGCCGCCGATCGCGTCGTGAAATCCGCCTCGGCAGGCTGATTATAATTTCTGACCGCGACTATCGTCAGTAACGAGCTGATCACCGCGATACACATCACCGCAGCCGAAAGCTGAATGAACGAAAGCTGCCAAAAACGCCCTTTCGGCTGTTCCGGTTCGGGCGGAGCGACGGGTTTTGCCTCGCTCTCGATAATATTGTTGATGCGGCACCACATCGCCTGCGAATTCGGAGCCGTCACATCCGGCGTCGATTCCGTAGAGCAAACATCCAAAATAGATGCGAGATCTTCGCAAACGAGGGCACAATCCATGCAAAGTGCGAGATGCATACGCACCTCATCTGCCTGCGGTTCCGCAAGCTCATTGTCCATAAAGACGCCGATCAGATTTTTACACTCGTCGCAATTCATCAGATAAAAGAAAACCCTCGGATCGAATCAAACTAATAGATTAGTCAACTACCAATAAAGTTGCCCTGACTCCCCTAAAAATCGGCACAAAAAACACGAACATGGTTTCCGATGTTCGTGTCTTTTGGATAGATCTTCGCTATTAGTCCTGCTGCTTGATCAGAAGGCCGCGCAGCTTCAAACGAGCTTTGTGCAGCTGAGATTTGGATGTGCCGACGGAGATCCCCATTTTTCGAGCGACTTCCTCATGCTCAAAACCCTCGACGTCGTGCAAAATAAATACGTTGCGATACCCATTTGGAAGCTGAGCGATCGCATTCTTAAGGGCGATGCGGTCAACGACCTGCATTTTATTGGGATTTGCTGTGCCGCGAACGGTCTGCTCCGGCATCTCGCCGTCTTCTGATGTTCGTTCGTTCTTAACGCTTCGCCGGCGGAAATGCATCAGAACCTGATTCACCGTTAAACGGTGCAGCCATGTCGAGAATGCCGAATCGCCGCGGAAACTGCCGATCTTGCGGAACAATTGTATAAAAACTTCCTGCGTCAGGTCCTCAGCCTCAGTCTGGCTCGAGGTCATTCTCAGGCAAAGGGAATACGTCCGGCGATGATACCGCTCGTAGATGAGCTCGAACGCAGCGATATTTCCATCTTCCGCCAGGCGGCAAAGCTGGATGTCAGTGGCTGACGAATCGAACGTCTCAACCGGAGCCGCAGCCCCAAAAACAGGCACGTCCGCCGCCGCGTCAAAACCGAACACTACATCCTGTTCGATAGCTACCGAGTGTGGATCCATAATCACTCCTAAAAGGTTCCCGTCGGATTGTAGAACTTTGTCTCCCGCTATGATGCCACTCCTTCTGGAACTGGTTGCTTCGCTGCAAGAAAAGTTTATTCCTATTTTTAAAAAAGGTAAAGATAAAATGATATGTGCGGTTCAGGCTGATTTTACGGGCCTTTGCGAAGTTGAAAAAGTGAGTGCAGCCAGCCCCTCCGACGTAGTAAGATAGATGTATCGTTTGAATTTTGTAAACAATGTTTTGACAAGGTTTGGGGTGACAACAAGATGAAAAAATTAGGTCTTTTAACTTTTTCGGCGGCGGCGGTTCTTTTGTGTGCTTCCAGCTTCTTTGCCCAGGCGATACGGTTAGTTCCATACATCACCTCGGGGTTGACATCGCCTGTTTTCATGACCAGTCCGCGTGATGGGACGAACAGGCTTTTTATTGTGCAGCAGGGCGGGATAATTAGGGTTGTTCAGCCTGGTTCTACCACGCCGACGACGTTTCTTAATATAACATCACGCGTACTGTCGGGCGGCGAACGCGGCCTGCTCGGCCTTGCCTTTCATCCGCAATACACCGTGAACCGGCGTTTCTTTGTTTACTACACTCGCCAGACTGACGGAGCGATCCAGATCGCCGAATACCAGACATCCGCAGGCGACCCGAACGTAGCGGACACAACGGAAAAGATCATCATAACGATCCCGCATCCCGGAGCCTCAAACCACAATGGCGGAACAGTAGCCTTTGGCTCGGATGGCTATCTTTATGCGGGCCCCGGCGATGGCGGCAGCGGGAATGACCCGCCGAACAACGCGCAGAACGTAAATCAGCTTCTCGGAAAGATCATTCGCCTAGACATCGATAACGTGCCCGTCGGACAGGTTCCGCAGTACAACATACCGCCGACAAACCCGTTTGTTGGGGTCAATGGAGCGGATGAGATCTATGTAACGGGAATGCGTAACCCATATCGCTTCTCGTTCGATCGCGGCGGCACTAACGAACTTTGGGCAGCCGATGTCGGCCAGAATTCATGGGAAGAAGTTGACATAATCACAAATGGCGGCAACTACGGCTGGCGTATCTATGAGGGAAATACCTGTACCAATCTGGACGGATGCGCATTTCCTGCCAATTACGTGGCTCCGGAGTTTGTTTACAGTAGTGCTGGAAGCGGAAACCCGCGATGCTCGATAACCGGCGGATTTGTTTATCGCGGCACCCAGAATACGTTTCCGGTCGGCAGCTATATCTACGGCGATTACTGCTCTGGCGAAGTACTTCGCTGGAATGATCGCCAACAGACCCTTCTCCTCGACACGTCCCGCCTTATCGTTGGTTTTGCTGAGGATGAAGCCGGAGAGATCTACATGATCGGACAGAGTGGCACCATCGAGCGTATCGCACCGGACGTCACGCCGACTCCAACTCCGACCCCAACACCAAATCCGACTCCAACTCCGACGCCGACTCCAACCCCAACACCGACGCCAACACCGACGCCGACACCAACGCCGACACCTGCGCCTAGCCCGACACCTAACACGCAGCCGGGTTCGAGTGTGATCGTCGTCAATCCTATCGGAGACGCGAGCGTGGCATTTGCAACGGTAACCGGAGCGGGAAATACCGGATTTTTTGCGATCCAACCTCCGACTAACGCCGGAACGCCGCCCTCGGGCTACTCAATAGTCGACGCCGGCCCGGCCTACGACATCACCTCGACGGCCGTCTATTCCGGCCCGATCACCGTCTGTTTCGTGGTCTTTTCTATCAATGACCCGGCGACTTTTGCCCGTGTCAGGATTCTACACTCTGAAAATGGCCAGCTCGTCGACCGGACGATCCTCGCACCTGATTCGCCCGCTCCGGATTTCAATTCGCGAACGGTCTGTGCCCGCGTCAATTCACTTTCGCCGTTCGTCACAGCCCTCGCCGCTCCGGGCGGCACGATCGAGGGCCGTGTGCTGACCCCTTCGGGCCAGGGCATCAGAAACGCGGTCGTCGTGATGACCGACCAGCAGGGCGTCAGGCGTATCGCAACAACGAGCTCGTTCGGTGTCTACACCTTTGCTAATGTCCCTCTCGGCGCCAGCTACGTCCTCGGCGTAACATCCAAGCGCTACCGCTTCGCTCCGCGAAACCTGACCGTCAACCAAAACCTGACCGACATCGATTTTGTCGGCTTGGAATAAGGTAAGAACCCGCAATTTGATACCAACATGGCGCTGACGAGATCACCTTCTCTCAGCGCCATTTGCTGTTCTATATCTGACTACTTTCTTACGCAGCGTCACGGCGAAGATATTTCAAATTCCCTGCACCGAAAATACTTTTTCTTGACTTCTGATGCTTTTTGTGCTATCTTTGCAACGCTGAGTTCATGACGAAACATATTTCGTGCGTTAGAGCTCAATGTTTTAGGCGTTTCAGGATGGCCTCGTGGATGGAAGGGCTCGTTTACAGCAGATTTTTGGTGCGTGTCCCACGATAGGTGAATTTATTTAGAGTGGGACAGTGGGACAGTACGCGGTGGTGATGATAAGTGATTTGTTCTCAATATGTTAGGCATCTCACGCGCTGTTCCAAAAGTGTCCCGCGTGGGACAAGATCTTTGACAACTAAAAAATGTGCTATTCGATGATCCGGTGCCCTTGCGGCTGCGTTCGTTGAAAGCGGGGGGCTGATTGACACGGGCGATACCGGCGAAATACACTTTTTCCAATCCTCTTGTGAAGAAAGAACAGATCCCCGTAACAATCGAGAACATCGTTGCCGCTCATCGCAAAAGGCGGCCCGAGATACGCTCGCGTTTGCGAGAATTTGCGGCTATCGGACGATCCGGAAGCGATGTTGTGTTATTCGAAGAGATGGTGTTTTGCTTTTTTACCGGCGGTTGCTCGGCCCGAATGGGCCTAACATCGCTCGAGGCGATCAAGCCCATCCTTCTCACTGCAGATCAGCCCGAGCTGGCCACTGCGTTGGTTGGCCATCACCGCTACCCGAACGCCCGCTCACGCTACGTGGCAACCTCACGCGATTTCCTGCAAAAAGAACTCGGCCTCAAGCTGCGAAAAAAGCTTAACAGCTTCGATTGTCACTTCGAGAGGCGAGACTGGCTCGTCAGTGAGAAAGGCATAAAAGGCCTCGGTTACAAGGAAGCAAGCCATTATTTACGCAACATCGGGTACAAGGGTTACGCCATCCTCGACAAGCATGTGCTCAACTGCCTCTTTGAGCTAAAAATAATTGACGACCCAAAGCCACCAAATACGCGGACGAAGTATCTAAGGGTTGAAGAAAAGCTGAAACAACTTTGTAACATGACCGGAATTGATTTTGACGAGCTCGATCTTGTGCTCTGGTCAATGAAAACTGGTGTTATACTGAAATAACTTTTCCAGCACCTTCCACATAGGAGTTTGCGGTATGAGGTATAGAGGTTATTGTCTGACTTTCCCTGACCTTTTTTCAGGCTCGAAAAGAACCATCATCTGCTCGGCCTTCCTGATCTTTCTATCCACGATCCCGATCTTTGCCCTTCAAACAGGCCAGCGGTTCGAACCTAAAAAGGTCATAAAAGACGCTGTTAAACTAATGCGTGCCGGTTCGTTTACCGATGCCGAAAATATGCTTCGTCGGGGCATCTCTGTCGACGGTACGCGATCGGACCTCAAGGTCGAGCTTGCGTACTCACTCGTTAAACAGCGGCGTCTCGGCGAAGCCTACGAGCTCGTTTACCCTATCGCTCAAAAAGAGCCGAAGAACGCCAGGGCCTTCGCCGTATTGGGAGCGACGATGCTCAATGGCGGACGATTTCGCGAGGCGAGGCTGTTGTTCTTTAACGCGATAAAGCTGAACCGCCGCGAACACCTCGCCTGGGCCGGTTATGGCATGCTCGATTTTTACGAAAATCGAGTCAACGAAAGCCTCGACAACCTGAGGGAATCGGTCTTCTACGCACCCGAGGAACCTGATTATCTCTTCGCTCTGGCTCAGGTCTCGTCGCGTGCCGAAAAATATACTGAAGCAGCCGATGCCTACCGTGATTTCCTCAATGTCTCCAATAAAGCCGACACCGACCGTCGAGAACGCATTCGCGGACTTATCAGCTTCCTGCGGTATCTTGGCACCTCAGGCCCGCTCTATCGCTTAGGCGGCAGTGAGAAAACGACGGTGAATTTTGAACTGGTCGGTAACCGCCCGATCATCCGGCTTCGTATAAACGGGAATTCGGAACCACTTCGTTTTGTGCTGGACACGGGCTCGGGTATATCAGTCATCTCAGACGCGACCGCAAAGCGCCTAAAGATAAAACCGATCACACGTGGCGGTTTTGCCCGCGGCATCGGTGGCAACGGGAAATTTGAGATCGTCTATGGCCTTTTGCGGGATGTGTCGGTCGGTGATGTGACGCTGCGACAGGTTCCGGTGTATATACGCAAATTTCACGACGAAGCTCACCACGTAGATGGCTACATCGGGCTCGCCCTGATCTCAAAATTTCTCACCACGATCGATTACGGCGAAAAAACATTTGCCCTGAACCGCCGCAGCGAAGACGAAAAAGCTTTTCGAGATAATGCCGACTTGTCACTGCCATTACGACTGACGTCAAGCGGATTCCTCAGCGGCGAGGTCCAGCTTCAGGGTATCGATTCACCGCTGAATTTTATCGTCGATACCGGAGCGAGCGTTTCAGTGATCTCTGGCCAGGTCGCCAAGGAAGATGCGTTGCTGCCCTTTGCAGAGGAAGAAAAACTGCGTGTCATCGGCTCGGCCGGCATCACCAACGATGTCCAGACCTACAAGCTGCCGAAGGTAACATTTGGCCAACACAGCGAAACGGACATCACCGCAGTCGCTCTGGATCTCGACCTGATCAATGAGGCTTCGGGCTTTGAGCAATCGGGGATTTTGGGCGGGAATTTTCTTAAGAACTACCGCATGACCTTTGACTTCAAGAATTCGACAGTTACATTTAAATCCGTAAAGGACGAAAAGGATTAAATGGAGCCGTCGATCGGATGAAGCAAACTCTTTACCTCGAAACATCAGTGGTCGGGGCATATCTCGATAACGGAGAACCGTTTCGCCGTGATCTAACAATCCGCTGGTGGGAACACGAACTGAGCGAGTATGAAGTGTACAGCTCCATCCTCGTTCAACGCGAGATAGAGAGAATGGACGAACCGCACCGCAGCGGCTATCTCAACCTGATTGATCCGCTAGAACACCTTGAGCTGACCGAGGAAGTAGCGATCCTTGCCGACGGCTACATCGACCGCGGTATCTTTCACCGAAAGTATATTGCAGATGCAATACACGTTGCCCTGGCTTCGGTTCACAAGATCGACTACATCGTTACGTGGAACTTCGGCCACCTGGCCAATGTGCGAAAACAGGCTCGATTAAGGCTGTTCAACACATCCGCCGGTTTTTTCTCTCCCGTGATCGTCACTCCCGAGTTTTTAGTGCACACGGTGATCGAATAGAAAAAGGCTATCCGAAATCAGCGTTCCGGACAGCCCTTATCCTGATAGAAACGATCTTTTACGGTGTAACTTCGACAAACTTCGGCATCGCGATCGCCTGATTAAGGTGAACGCTGAATTCCGTTCCCGATTTGACCTCGGCCTCGCTTCCCTTGGTAAACCGGTCACCAAGAAATCCGGCCCCGGCTCCGATGATCGCCCCGATAGCCGTAGCTTTACCGCCGCCTATCATAGAGCCAAGTACGGCTCCACCGGCTGCCCCGCCACCAACGAAGATCACTTTGCGATGCTTCATTTTGTCTGCGGAAGCTGTTCCCTCGTTGTCGCTCTTGGTTTTGCCCGATTCTAATTCCGTAAGGGAACCATTTATCGAACGAACGCGTCCGTTTGGCAGCTTAACAGAGACAAAAGACACATCGATCTGTCCGGGATTGCCGCCATTACTGGCTTTTTTAACATTCGTAACACGCCCGGTCAGCGTGCTGCCTGTTGGTATCACCACAACGCCCGTAGATGAATAAACAGGCTCGGTTACGGTGCTGGTAAATGTGTTGCCGACCGCTGCTGACTTCGACGAGATCGTCGTGTTCATTCGGGCTCGCATTACCGTTCCGGTTTCAACGGTGTAAACGGGTACAGTCGGAACCACTTTTTTGACTACCGTTTTTTTCTTTAACACAGGCTTTTTCTTCTGTGCCAATGCCTCGCCGGCACCAAACACAGTTATCAGGGCAAGCACCAAGCCGATAGATCCAAAATTAATAATCCGTTTCATTTTCTTTTTCTCCTCAATTAACAAGTTCGGCGAAAGCTTTGACCGCAAGCCCCGTTGCGGACGTTTTGAGTGCACCCCGCCGGTATTCGTTGCATCAAATATTCAATCAAGCTTCGCGATTTGTGGTATCAGAATAACACCGTAACAAATAGTTACTGAAATCGAATTATTTTTTTGAAATCAATGTCCATTAGACATATGTTCCAGACGTACAAAGTTAGTTCACAACTCCAATCCTGTCTCGGCCCCCGGTATCAAAACCGGGGGTCAAGTCATTTAAGAAGCGAGTTAAACAAGTTTTATTCCTAGGGAGAGGCTTTTTTAATGCATTTATTTGCCCCGGCGTTCCTACTTTTCGCACTAAACCTTCTTGACGCTCTCTTGACTATCGTATGGGTTCGAAGCGGTGTCGCGACCGAGGGCAATCAGCTGATGGCCGCCCTGCTGGACATTGGGAACGGACCATTTTTAGGTGTAAAGATAGCCATCGGGCTGATTGCGGCGGCGGTGCTATGGCGTTGGGGAGCTCGTCCACTCGCACGCTATGGACTCGCGATAGCTCTAGCCGTTTACATAGGGTTGATGGGCATACATCTCTTTACAGGACTTGCAGCATTTGGCGTCGTTTCGAACACGACCATAAACAACATAACAGAGTTTCACGGACAGCTCTTTGCCATGCTGATCTGAGAATCACAAAACTTCATAACGCTAGCGCCCGATGTTTCTAAACGAAACATCGGGTTTCTTTTTATCGTACTTAATTGCACAACGCGCAGGGGTTTTTCCCGCATCAAAAAGTTGCTATTTTATTGTAAGAGGCAGGGTGTCAATAATGAATAACAAACCAATTTATCAAGTAACCGCAAGACAGATCTTTCTCTTAGCCTTTGCATCGGCATTGATCGCCGTCGGGGCAACCGCCATTTTATACAACCTGGACCGCTTCTGGCCGTCCAGTGACAAATCGGGCGTCGCATTCGCCGAGCAGGCTCCTCCAACGATCGCCGATCCAATGCAGGTGACTGACGAACAAAATAGTATTGACGTTTACAAGGCGATATCGCCCGGCGTCGCATTTATCAATACAACGTCGGTTCAGCATGATTTCTGGGGCAATGAGCAGGAAGGCAAGGGTAACGGCTCAGGTTCGGTCATAGACACGAACGGCAACATCTTAACCAACTACCACGTCATCGAAGGCGCTCAAAGACTTACCGTCAGCTTTGGTGGCGAGAAGACTTACACGGCCAGCGTGGTCGGCGGCGATCCTGACACCGACCTAGCGGTGATCAAACTAGATAATCCGCCGCCAGGGCTGACCGTTGTATCCTTTGGCGATTCTGACAAACTCACCGTCGGCCAAAAGGTTCTCGCGATCGGCAATCCTTTCGGCCTTGACCGCACGCTGACAACCGGCGTCATTTCCGGCCTGCAGCGTCCGATCCGAGCCAGGAATAACCGTCCGATCGACGCGGCCATCCAAACGGACGCATCGATCAACCCAGGAAATTCCGGCGGTCCGCTCCTTGATAAGTACGGCAAGATGATCGGTATCAACTCTCAGATACTGTCGCCTGCTGGTGGCTCCGTAGGTGTAGGATTTGCTGTTCCCGCAAATACAGCAAAGCGCATTATTCCTCAGCTGCTTCAGTTTGGCGAAGTGCGGCGTCCCAAACTGGGTGCGTCATTGCCGGCCGTTGCTGAATTGCGTCAGCGTGGTTATCGAGTGCCCGTTGAAAGCGGTCTGCTCGTATTTCAAACACAAACAGGCGGTTCCGCTGAACGCTCCGGCCTTAAGGGCCTAACGCCTGACGGCTCGATCGGCGATATTCTGCTTTCTGCCGAAGGGCAAAAGCTCAATGATATGGACGACCTGTATCGCTTACTCGATAAAAAACAGATAGGTGAAACCGTCAATTTTGAGGTCTATCGTGCAGGTAGGACGGTAACTATACCAGTAAAACTGCTCGGCGGTGCTCCGGCCAGCAGGACGATGAGACGCAGCATCCAGGAATAGCTTTGGATATTGTTACGAAACTCAGGGCGAGCATTCGTGCTCGCCCTTATTTCTGAATAGAAACGAAGATGCAGGACCTTAGCGATTTTTACAACGCCGGTTTTGGATGGATCTGCCGCCATTGCGAGCATGACCGTGCTCACATTGCATCCGAAAACGATTCCATCTCGCGGGCTTTTCGTGAGGGTGAGGCAGAGAGCAAAAACCCGATGCTCTCAAATATTGCACTCGCCAAATGGACCGATGCCTCTCGTCGCTTCCTGATGTGCCCGCACTGCGGGATTACCGAGGGGGTTGACCAACTCTGATCGCGCCTTTCAAGCCTGAAATTTCTCTCTCCATCTTCGCCATGATAGATTGTAATTAATGCTTCAGCACGAACTCGAAACCGCCATTCGCCTCGCCCAGATCGCAGGAAAGTCAATTCTAAAGTTTTACGAAGAAGGTTTCGAGACCGAGGAAAAGATCGGCGAAGACAATTTCAGCGAGCCCGTTACCGCTGCCGACCGAGAGGCAAGTCGAATAATCGTTGAAGGACTTGCCGCTGCTTTTCCCGATGACGGGATACTGTCCGAAGAGGAGACAGACGACCTGGATCTTCGAATTTCGAAAAGCCGTGTCTGGATCATCGATCCGATAGACGGCACCGCCGGCTTTGTAAATCATGATGGAGATTTTGCCGTTCAGATAGGCCTCGCAATCAACGGAAAAGCTGTGCTCGGCGTGGTTTTGCTCCCGTTCCACGGCATCCTGAATTATGCGACACACGGCGAAGGATCGTTTGAGATCACCAATGATAGCGAGCCAATAAGGCTTTCAACCTCGGATTCCACCGAGCTTAGCTCTATGGGCTTGGCTGTTTCCCGCAATCATCCGAGCAATCGAATGAAGCGGATAATTGAGCATTTCGGTTTTGTGCGAACGATCCGTCGCGGCTCTGTCGGGCTAAAAGTCTCTTTGATCGCTGGCCAAAAAGCCGACGTTTATATTCACCCCAGCCCACGAACCAAACTCTGGGACACCTGTGCTCCGCAGATCATTCTTGAGGAGGCTGGCGGCCGAATGACCGATCTTTTCGGCCTCGAACTTCGCTACGACAGCTCCGACCTTCATAACCGAAACGGCATTCTAGCCACCAATGGTTCCGCCCATCTTAAGGTAAAAGAGCACCTTGCACCTCTGTTGAACGAGTTTGGTCGAGTCCCGCACCAGTCTTAAAACAGGTTTAACTTCTACTATTCAAACGGCTTCCACGCACGCATAAAAATTTAATGCGTTTTTTCGTATTTTTACCGAAAATCGTGTTGTTTTATGCAAATGTTTATGGTAGAAATATTGCTCAAGTAGTTTCTTCGAACGCACGAGCTAAATTAAACAAGGAATAGAATTAGGTGATTACAACCACTAGTATAGTTGAATCCGTAGAACCGATCTGTGATCGTTCCGTGATCTTTGCAGATAGTTATCTTAATAAGTTAAGCGGTGAACAGATCGAGCATGAATGCCGCAAGCGGATCGACACGGGCTGCCGTGAACTCGAAGTCAACTTCGCCAACACTGAGATCGTTAATAGCATTGGGATCTCGATATTGCTCGGTGTCATTGACACCGCCTCGAACAAGGGTGCCAAGGTCGTTTTTTCTAAAGTTAATGAGGAAACCATTGAGCTGTTTGAGATGCTCGGCCTCACAAATCACGTAGTTATTGAGCAAAACTAAATATTATGACCGAACACTCGCATAAGTTGATCCATGCGTTTGGAGCTCTGGCAGAACTTGGCCAGGAGATAACCAATAAAAACAACTTCCAGGAGACTATACGAACTTCGCTGCATCTGATCTCGGGTGCTCTCGGCATTATGCGCGGCTCGGTCGCTCGTTATTCGCGATTTGGACACGAACTGAATATGCTCGCAGTTCGAGGTCTCGGCGATGATTTTCCCCTTAGCCTTCAGCTTTGCACCGAGGACGAACGACAATTCTTAAGCAACGGATTAAACCCGATCGAAATATCACAGGCAAAGGTTTTGCCGTTTTTTCAAGTTTACGATGCCAGCTTCGAACGCCGCCGCTTAGAACTCTTTGTTCCGCTCGTCGTTCGCGATGAGATCGTCGGAGCTCTCTTCCTCGGCGAAAAGGCAACCGGTGAACAGTACACTAATTACGAAAAAGAGATCATCTGTGCTATGGGCCAGCACATAGGCGTCGCGATCGCTCAGCGAAACCTGATGGCTGAGATCGAACGGCATGCTGAGCAGAACCGGCAGCTGTTTGACGAGATGCGTTCTACCTATCACGACACGGTTAAAGCATTTGCAGCTGCCATCGACTGCAAAGACAAATATACGGAAGGCCACTCAGTTCGTGTGGGACGATTCTCTGAGATCATCGCCTCCGAACTTGGTTGGGGAAATGACGAGGTCGAAGGTGCGGCCGTTGCGGGTTATCTGCATGACGTCGGCAAGCTGACCGTCGAAAGAAAGATCATCAACGCCCCTTACCGCATCAATGCTAAAGAGTCCGCTGAGCTAAATAAGCATCCGTCAGTCGGATACGAGATCTTGCTTCCGATTCACCATCCGTTCACCGATGTGCCGCTTGCCGCCAAATATCATCACGAGCGTCTCGATGGGCGCGGATATCCCGACGGGCTGTACGACCGCGAGATACCATTCATCGCCAAAGTGGTCAATCTAGCAGATTCATTTGACGCAATGACAACCGACAGGCCCTATAAAGCCCGTCGTCCGGCCAAAGACGTGATCGAAGATTTGCAGCGAAACTCCGGCCGCCAATTTGCCCCCGAACTTGTCACCTCATTCCTCGGCGGAATGTTAAAAGAATTGTCTGGAGAAGATAGGAACAAACGCTTTCGCCGGCTGCTCGGGCGAGAATATATGGAAGCGGAGGGGCTGGTGGAAAAGCTAAAGATAACAATGAACGAACTCGCGCCAACCACACCGATGACGTATGTTGCGGCCGCGAGTTCAGTTGTCGAGCAGCATATTCATTGACCTGACATCATCATCATCGGCGATCTAGAAGCCAATCTTCCGCCTCTTGCAGGTCATTGAAGACTTTGCCCTTAACTCCACGGTTCAAGGCGACAAGCTCGCCGAATGAATTGATCTCGTTCTGCTCGATATACGGATCAACAAAAGCGATCCGAGCCCGCCCAAAGCCCATCGCTGGTATTTCCGAAGCAAGCCGATAAACGCCTGCAAACGTCCCGGGCTCCAATATATTTTCGTGTATCATGACCCGTTTGGCATCGACGGATGCAGCCCGGTCGGCAACTTCCTGCCAGTAAGCTCTTGAGATCTCGTAATTATCCTGTTCCCCCTCCACATAGGCATAAAGGTAGTCTGAACGCTCTTCGAACGTTATCGTATAGAGTCTTGGAGAGGCGGGTGATGCCATGGGCTTTAGAGTATGGCAGGATTATATGCCTATATCTGTCCTGAGCCTAATAGTTCAAGAAACTTTTTCGCAGCTATCGACAGGCTTCGATCAGTTCTATGAATCACGCCGACCGAACGCACCCAGTACTTCTCTGCCATCTGAACAACCGCAAGAGTTCCGGCTTTTCTGGCTTCCTGCACCGCCGATTCCGGAACGATCGCAATACCGAACCCGACCTCGACCGCACGTTTGATGGTTTCGATATTGTCGAATTCGGCGACCTTTTTCACCTCGATGCCATTCGTCTTGAAGATCTTGTCCATCGCCTTTCGAGTCGGAACATCACGCTCAAACAGCACAAAATCCTCACCATCAAGTTCAGCAACCTTCATTTTTTTGCGACCGGCAAATTTATGTTCGGGCGGCGCGATTAATACCAGGCGGTCATCCGGCATCGGTGTGATGGTCAGTCCTCGTCGAGGTTCGGGGAACGCCAGTATCCCGAGTTCGACTGTACCATTTAGTACATCGCGAACAACGCGGGTCGTCCGCGAATATTCCATGTCGATCTTCGCGGCCGGAAACTTGGTCATGAATTCCCGTACTTTGTCCGGCAATTCGTGAAGGCCGACACTATAAACCGTTGCCACTTTTACAGTTCCGCCGATCTTACCGACCACGCCCCGCAGGTTTTCCTGTAGCTGGTCATAGGCGGCTAAAACCTTTTTCGATTCCTGGTAAAAGACATCACCAGCCGGTGTGAGCTTCACTTCTCGCCGCCCGCGAATGCGTTCGAGCAACCGGCGCTTAAACCTGTCCTCCAGAGCTCTGATCTGCTGACTCACGGCTGATTGGGTAATAAAATTCCGCTCTGCAGCCAGAGAAAAACTCTCCAGATCTACCAGGTCGCAAAATACTTTTAATGTTTCGATGTGCATCTCGTTATTACTACTTTAATTAGTGTATCTGTTTAATCATAACTATATTTTTCATTTTATCTTATCTAAAGATAGATTTACCATAAATACCAGTCGTGTAGCATTGCCGAATTGCGGATTTGCCACTAAAATTCAATGATTCAACCAAGGCTACTAATTTCGAAATAGCGACACTTTTTAGGATGGCGATAAAATTCTCTAACACCTTTCTTTTGAGAAAGCTTCACCAGATAACCGGCATTGTGCCGTTGGGGATGTTTTTCTTCGTTCACATGTTCACCAATTCGAAGGCGATGAACGGGGAGGCGAGTTTCAATAAAGCGGTAAAAGAGATACATGACATTCCGTTTCTGCTGTTGATCGAGATATTCGGCATTTTCCTTCCGTTACTGTTTCACTCGGTTTATGGCGTGATCATTTCGTCTGAAGCTAAGCCGAATCCGCTCAGCTACGGCCATGGACGTAACTGGTTTTATATTTTTCAGCGTGCAACGGGTATCTTCCTTTTCGTCTTCATACTTTTCCACATTCTGAATCTTCGTTTCGGCATGATCCCGGGCTTGAATCTGACGCCGATCGCAGGCAATGCGGATAAGGCATATGCGATCATAGCTGCGGAATTCCAGATTACATGGGTTCTGATCCTCTACATACTAGGTATTCTGGCAACTGCGTGGCACTTGGCGTACGGATTTTTCTTATTTGCGGTTGATTGGGGGATCGTGATCGGTGAAAAGGCTCAAAAAATGACGCTGACCGCGTGTATGGGTTTGGCCCTCATGCTTTCTTTCGTCGGCGTGAACGCAGCTTTCTCATTTATCAGGCCTTGTGGATTGTTACCGCAGGCACTGTGCGAAGCACCAAAAAAGACAGCAGGCACTGGAGCCACTAAGTTCTAAAACTCGAATTGAGTTACATATGGCATCGAAAGCACAAAAATTTGCAATTGTTGGCGGCGGCCTTGCGGGACTTGCAGCGGCGATGAAGCTTGCTGAAGCCGGGCACGAGGTTGATCTGATCTCCGTCGTGCCGGTCAAACGTTCACACTCTGTCTGCGCCCAAGGCGGCATTAACGCTGCGGTAAATACCAAAGGCGAAGGCGATTCACCCGCAAAACACCTTGACGACACGGTCTATGGCGGTGATTTTCTCGCTAACCAACCGCCCGTCAAACGCATGACCGACATGGCTCCCGAGATCATATATTTATTTGATCGAATGGGCGTGCCGTTCTCGCGAACAAAGGAAGGTTTGATGGACTTTCGTCGTTTTGGCGGAACGCTCCATCACCGAACGGCGTTTTCCGGAGCATCGACTGGTCAGCAGCTTCTTTATGCTCTCGACGAGCAGGTTCGGCGATGGGAAGTAGAGAAAAAGGTTACAAAGTACGAAGGCTGGGAGATGCTTTCGCTCGTGCTTGATGACCACCAGGTTTGCCGCGGCCTGATCGCGATGAATCTGCAAACACTTGAACTCAAGTCCTTTGCAGCAGATGCAGTGATCATGGCGACCGGCGGGCCTGGGATGGTTTTTGGAAAATCAACAAATTCGCAGACCTGTACAGGGAGTGCTGTCGCGGCGTGTTATCAGCAAGGTGCTCGCTACGCGAACGGCGAATTTATCCAAGTCCACCCGACATCGATACCGGGCGAAGACAAACTGCGACTGATGTCCGAATCAGCCCGTGGCGAAGGCGGCCGTGTCTGGGTCCCGCGCGACCCGATGGACGCGCGTAAGCCAAAGGACATTCCGGATGCCGAGCGTCGCTACTTCCTCGAAGAAAAATATCCGGCATACGGCAATCTCGTTCCCCGCGACATCGCGACCCGCGAGATCTTCCAGATATGTCTCGAAGGCAACGGCGTCGGTGCCGAAAATCAGGTCTATCTCGATCTAACGCACATTCCGGCTGACACTTTGACTGAGAAATTAGGGGCGATCCTCGAGATCTACGAAATGTTCGTCGGCGATGACCCTCGATACGTGCCGATGCGCATATTCCCCGGCGTTCATTATTCAATGGGCGGTCTGTGGGTCGATTTCGAGCAGCGGACAAACATTCCAGGGCTTTTCGCTGCCGGAGAATGCGATTATTCGATTCACGGTGCGAACCGGCTCGGAGCAAATTCACTGCTGTCATGCGTTTACGGCGGTTTCGTAGCCGCACCGTCTGCTCTTGAGTACGCCAAGAACGTCGATCGGGGCTCGTCAGAATCTAATGGCATCCACGCCGCCGAACTGGCTCGTCAGGAAGCGATCAACCAGTCGATCATCAGGAGCGAAGGCGGCGAGAACCAATACAAACTGCACGAAGAACTCGGAAAAGTGATGACCGACAACGTCACCGTCGTCCGCTACAACGATCGTCTGCAAGCGACCGACGACAAAATTCGCGAGTTGCAAGAGCGGTTCAAGAAGATCTCGATCAACGATTCGAATCTGTGGGCAACACAGGCCATACCTCACGCTCGCCAGTTGCACAATATGTTCGACCTCGCTCGCGTCATAACCCTCGGAGCCCTGAACCGTAACGAATCACGCGGTGCTCATTACAAGCCGGATTTCCCCGATCGTGATGACGAGAAATTCATGAAAACGACCATCGCCGAATATTCGTTGGAAGCTCCGATCCTGAGCTATGAGGCGATCGACGTTTCGCTCGTTGAGCCGAGGAAGAGAGATTATTCGAGCAAGAAGGCAAAGGCATAGTTGATCACTAGTCGCTAATTTTTATGACCACGAACGCACACATCGAAAAGAAAAGGCTCGAAACACCGCCAGCGACGATCAAATTTAAGATCCAGCGACGCGAGAAAGAAGGGGCGGCGGCACATTGGGAGACGTTTGAGCTCCAATATCGTCGAAACCTTAATGTTATCTCGGCGCTAATGGAGATCCGTAAAAATCCAGTTACCATTGACGGCAAACAGACGACACCACCTGTATGGGACATGTCTTGTCTCGAACAGGTCTGCGGTATCTGCACGATGGTCATCGACGGCAAAGTGCGTCAATCGTGTTCGGCGTTGATCGACGATCTGCTGTTGGCGTCGGGCTCGGATACGGTTTCGCTGGCTCCGATGTCGAAATTTCCTAACGTGCGTGATCTCAAGGTCGATCGATCTAAGATGTTTGACCACCTCAAACAGGTCAACGCCTGGATCGAACTCGACGGCTCTTACGACCTCGGCCCCGGTCCGCATGTCACCAATGAACTCGCTCAGGATCGTTACGCCCTGTCTCGCTGTATGACCTGCGGCTGCTGCCTCGAGGCGTGTCCACAATATGGCGATGATAACTACATCGGCCCGCAGGCTATCGCCCAGGCTCACCTTTTCAACATGCACCCAACCGGCAAAGCCAACATGGACGACCGCCTTAACGGCCTGCTCGGCGACGACGGCATCGGCAACTGCGGCAACGCTCAGAACTGCATCCAGGTCTGCCCGATGTCACTGCCTCTTACAAAAGCGATCTATCAGACCAATCGAGACATCACGGTGAATGCGTTATTCGGGTGGTTGAAGAAGTAGAATTCCAGAAGCCCGTGCGTTAGCCGAGGTTATTCACAAGCTTAGGCGGCGGCTTCTGCTTCAGAATTTTCTTGGCAAATTATTAGCTTTTTGCTAATCTGTTGCCATCCGACTTTGGGAGCATATATAACGGGATACTTAATGATCACAACAGAACGCTTGCAGCCGGTCGAGAGCCAATGACGTAAAGTTTACGCTTTGACCGTCTGCCGCCAGCAAAAAGGAGGCACCACGATGGTCAACCAACTCGACAGCATACGCGACTATTCGCACGATAATCCTCAGCAACATTCCTCCACCGCCCACTTCAAAGATAGATCACGCACGAATAAACCATTTCGTTTCGATGACTTGTTAGTCACACTCGCCAATGCCCACGAAAACCGCCGTGCTCTTCAGGTTTCTGAGTGGGAAAGAATGCGGCATCAGAACTTCCCTGCCGCGGTGTAAGACTTTCAGCGATCGTCTTCATATTTACGCTTGAACGGCATACAATAGACCATACTTGATACATCGTTGCACCTAAAACGTGCATCAAACAACCTCCTGTTCCGAACATAGGAAATTTGGTTTAATTGAACGATGCAAGCATTTGGAATGAGCGAAACTGCAATAGATCTCGTAACGGCATATCAAAACGTCCGAAACTACACAGAAAAACTGTGTGAGCCGCTTGAGACCGAAGATTTCATACCCCAGCCGATCGTCGACGTCTCGCCGGCAAAGTGGAATATTGCCCATACGACCTGGTTTTTTGAGGAGATGATCCTTAAGCGGTTCGTAACCGATTACAAGGTTTTCGACGAGCGTTTTGGCTTTCTGTTCAATAGCTACTACAACACGATCGGGGAACGAACGCCGAGAGATTATCGCGGTGCATTGAGCCGCCCGACGGTAAGTGAGGTCTTTGCGTTCCGTAAGTACGTGGACGAACAGATGTCCAACTTGCTTTCAACCAACTCTACGGCCGACCTCGTTGAACTGGTTACGCTCGGCCTCAACCACGAGCAGCAGCATCAGGAACTTTTCCTCACCGATCTAAAGTACACGCTAAGCATCAATCCTCTTTTTCCCGCGTATCGCGACGGTTTTGCTCCGGAGGAGAAAACTGAATCCAGTACTGGCGATCTGATCGAAATCGGTGAAGGCATTTATGAGATCGGTTTTGCGGGTGACGGGTTCTGCTTTGACAACGAACTCACTCGTCACAAGGTCTTTCTAAATGATTTTGCAATCTGCGATCGAGCCGTTACCAATGCCGAATTCGTCGATTTTATCGACGCTGGCGGCTATACAGATTTCCGTTTCTGGCATTCTGAGGGTTGGGATTGGGTGAACCGCGAGGAGACTCGATCGCCGCTTTATTGGAATAAGATCGACGGTGAATGGAATCATTTTACTCTGGGCGGTCTTCGACCTTTGCCTATGGACGCTCCGGTTTGTCATGTTTCGTTTTACGAGGCGTCAGCATTTGCGGAATGGAAAGGCATGCGTTTGCCGACGGAGTTTGAATGGGAAGTCGCGAATGAGAGGTTAGATTGGGGAAGGCGTTGGGAATGGACAAATTCAGCCTATTTGCCGTACCCGGGATTTGCCAAGGCGGCCGGTGCGGTCGGCGAGTATAACGGCAAATTCATGATCAACCAGATGGTTTTGCGCGGCAGTTCGATCGCGACTCCAGAAGGCCACAGTCGGCCATCGTACAGAAATTTTTTCCATCCTTATCTAAGATGGCAATTTACGGGGATACGGCTGGCGAAATGAATGTGCGCGCGTTGAGGTAGTGGGACATGGGACAACGTACTATTGCGATACCGCCCTTCGCCCGCCTCGTTAAACGATTGAATGTTAAGGAGTTACACGGCACGACGCGTGCTGCAGCCGACACTCAGCTGTCAGACAAAGTATGACAAAGTATGAACATGTCATAGGGCAGCGACCGATTCCGAGGCGATCGTTTATAAAAACAAGGGGATAAAATGGGACAAGCTTCAATGTCAACAGAACTGGATCAATTCGCGACCGATGTACTAAACGGTCTTTCGTCATCGCCCAAACACCTGTCATCCAAGTATTTTTACGATGACGAAGGATCACGTCTGTTTCAGGAGATCATGAAGCTGCCGGAGTATTATTTGACGGGCTGCGAATATGAGATCTTTTCTACGCAGGCAGATGAGATCTATCGGGCCTTCTCCAATGGAACCAGCGGATTCGATCTCGTTGAGTTGGGTGCAGGAGATGGTACCAAGACCGCTGTACTGATCGATCATTTTCTACAGCAGACAGACGATATCTCGTATTCACCGATCGATATCTCACAGGAGGCGGTCGATGCACTATCGACAAAATTCAATGCCGAGTTCCCTACGCTTAAGATGTCGGCTCGACAGGGTGATTATTTCAAGATCCTCGAATCATTGAAGGTAGAAAACAGTCGCCGAAATGTCTTACTGTTTTTAGGCTCCAACATAGGCAATTTCAGCGAGGAACAAGCAGTCGGTTTCTTCTGTTCGCTGCGAGGTGTGATGGACGATGGTGACTTGCTGCTGATCGGATTTGATCTGCAAAAAGATCCACACGTGATCGTTCCTGCTTATGCAGATTCAGCAGGTGTTACCGCCGCATTCAATCTTAATCTTCTAAAACGCATCAATCGCGAACTCGGTGGCAATTTTGACATTGATAAGTTCACACATTACGCCAACTATCGTCCGGTCGAGGGCTCGGCTCGCTCATTCTTAATTAGCCGCGAAGAGCAGAGCGTACACATCTCGGCTTTGAACAAAACGTTCGAGTTCGATCAGTGGGAGGCAGTGTTCATGGAGATCTCGCAGAAATACAGCTTGCGAATGATCGCGGAGATGGCGGCAGAGAGCGGGTTTGAGATAAGAGAGAACTTTTTCGATAGCCGGAGCTATTATTGTGATTCACTGTGGAGCCCTGTTTAGCAGGAATGAATATAAACATTCTCAGCCTTGAAACGACCGACTCAACGAATACCCAGGCTGCCGAACAGGCACGAAAAGGTGCGGATGAGGGCGTCTGTGTCATGGCCCGCCAACAGACCGCCGGCCGCGGCCGTCACGGAAGGGTTTGGACGTCTGACAAAGATTCAGGGCTATATTTTAGTATTATCTTACGGCCAAAATTTGATGCCAGGCATTTTCCGTTGATTACTTTGATGACGGGTATCGCGGTTCATGACACGCTGAAAGAGTACGGCGTGAATCCGGATATCAAATGGGTCAACGATCTGCTTGCGGGCGAAAAAAAGATAAGCGGCATACTCGCAGAAACGGTTGACACCGATCTTGGGCTCGCCGTGATCGTGGGAATTGGGGTAAATTTAACATCGCGTAATTTTCCTGATGAGATCGCTGACACCGCAACCTCGATCGAGGCCGAAACCGGAAAACGCATCAGGGCCGAAGATCTGGCAGAGGCTTTGACCAAATATCTCAGCTATTTTTACGGCGTGCTGCTCGAAAAGGACGGAGATCGAGAGATCGTCGAGAACTGGCGCCAGCGGTCAACGTACCACAGCGGCAAACCCGTCCGAGTAACTCTTGCAGGTGAGACAGTAGAGGGCGTCACTGACGGACTCGAAGTTTCCGGTGCCCTTAGACTGAAGACTGGCGATGGTTCAGTTAAGATCATCCAGGCCGGCGATGTGGAAAGATTGAGAACTTTCCGTGATTGAAACCTACAGATGAGACGAATATCTGAAATACATCCGATCCTCTACCGAACGCGCATTCTGCAAAAGCGCGTTTTCAGACGACTGTCCGATCTGCCTCGATCAGGCAATTTCGCATCAGAGATCAGCGAGAAGACCCTCGGATTTACGTGCAAAAGGCATCAATCGCTGCTGCGAAGGAGATTAGGAAATTCTGACCCCGACTTGCAGGAAAACAAAGTCAAGAACCTTCGCGTGGCCTGTCCGACCATCGACGGCATTCTAATCAAGCCAGGGCAGACATTCTCGTTTTGGCGGCAGCTCGGCGAGGCAACGGCTGATCGCGGTTATTGTGAAGGAATGCAGTTGTCACAGGGTGAAGTCGTTCGCGGAATAGGCGGCGGATTGTGCCAGCTCGCCAATCTGCTGTATTGGATGGCTCTACACACGCCGCTCGAGGTCGTTGAACGCCACCACCACAGCTTTGACCCATTCCCCGACGAGAATCGCACACTTCCCTTCGGCAGCGGGGCTGGCGTGTTTTACAACTATATTGATCTGAGGTTTCACAACCCGACCGAACTCACATTTCAGATCAAATTGTGGCTCACTGCCGACCATCTGAAGGGGGCTGTCTATTCAGATCGTGAAACACCACATTCATACCACGTCTTTGAGCGAGGTCATCAGTTTTCGTCAAAGGACGGCAAGAATTTTCGCCAGAATGAGATATGGCGCGAGTTGATCGATCGCCGAACCGGTAACCGTGTTTCGGAAGAGCTGATCGTAAAAAACCACGCGGAGGTAAAGTATGCATTGAGTTTTACGCCCGGAGAGTGTACTTTGTAGTAACGCATTATGAGTAACGAATTTGATTTTGAAGCGGATTTTGACCTTGAAGATTTTGACGAGGAACTTGCGGAATTCGACGAGTTTGATGATGAATTCGAAGGGGTCGAAGTACGCACGGCGGTCATGCAGAAAAATGACATGATAGCCCTGTTGTGCATTAAGACCGCATCAGTAGGCGCCGCGATATGCCGCGTAGATCCGCGAGAATCACGGCCCGCAGTTCAGATCTATGACGATGCCCACGCCGCTGT
>JBGSQW010000083.1:0-10539 GCA_041737885.1 Pyrinomonadaceae bacterium
TCCGGCTTCTGATAGCCCTTCAACAAATTGTCAATCAGCTCGTTGTCCAACAACTCTTTTTCTTTGGTCATTTTTTCTCCTCCGCCAAACCTATCTCATTCGGCTTTCAATGACCATTTACACAAAATAATTTACACCCTCCCTTATATAGACACGTTAAGAGCTTTCTTTGGAGGATAGTTTGTTTATGTTTGCTTTTGAGAGCCCCTAAAGCTCGTTAACCTTGAGGAACTTTTCGGTACCCATATTTAGATGGCTCTATCCCTTCGATTCTTCAAGCTTTCCATCCACTGCGCCATGCCGAAAATTCCTTCTACAAGACTCTGAACTTTCAAATCTTCATCAAGACAGGGCCAGTGAAGGTACAATCCATCGAGAAGTAGTTCGACATTCTTAATTTCTTCAAGATTCGCACTGTCGAATATCTGGATCACCCGCGTCGGTACAAGAAAGACAACATCATTGGTCAACTCGACTTTTAGCGTCTTACTTTTCTTGTCAAATGAAACGTGACGTGCCTTTAGAGGAGTCCGGTTTATATTGACCTCCATCATTACCTCGCCAAAAGCTCCGCAACCAACCCCTCCGCATCATAGACTTTCCGCAACGCCTCAATAATGCCTGCCGAATGAACACCGACGGCGCGGGAGCCTTCGTTTTCGTCGATGTACCAGTAGCGATTTGAGAGTTTTTGGTTGTTGGAGTCGAAGTTTAGGCCGACGACTTCGCCTTTGCGGTTGACGACGGGTGAGCCGCTGTTGCCGCCGATGGTGTCGGCGGTGTAGACGAAATTGAGAGGCGTTGAGAGGTCGATCTTGTCACGGGCGGCTTTGATTGACGGCGGCAGATGGAACGGGTCTTTTTCGTCGAAGCTCATTGCCCGGTCATAGAGGCCGAAATAGGTCGTGCGAAACGGTACGAGCGTCGTGTCTTCCTCATAACCTTTGACCACGCCATAGCAAAGACGCAGATGGCCGTTGGCATCGGGCGGCATGTTTTTGCCGTAAACGGCAAAACGGGCCTGAGCGATCTTGGTGCCGTTCGAGGTTTCGACGGCGAGGATGCTCTTTTCGTTCCATGAGCGAAGTTCTCGAATGATCGGCTCTACACGGCGAGCCAGCGTGATCATCGGGTCGGTCGACGCTTCGATAGCCGCTGCACCGCCATCGAGCAGTGCCTTTCGTGCGGCTGGATCAGCAAGTTTAGTTTCGCGGATCGCACGACCGACGACCTCGGCTGGTTCGGCATCGCCGAGAGCGGCTTTGATGAACGGATCGCTGGCTCCGAGCGTCTTGCGTGCTTCGTCCATCCAGTGTATGAGGGCCGCTTCTTCCATTTCTGGGTAAACGGGAGCGGGTGAAAGCAGCGATGTTTTGAATGCTTCGAGACGAGCATCGCGGAACTCAGCATATCGCTGAGCGTCCGGTTTTGCGGCCTCAATGTGATAGGTCACGATCTGCTGGGCGATAGTCGCGAGCCGTGAAGAGCCGAGGCTCGAGAATGCGAGCTGATTAACTCTCTTAGGCAATTCTGCGTTTACTTTGGCAATCGCTTCCCACGCCGGAGCGTACAGTTTATCGAGATCAGGTTTGGCGGCGAGTTTGTCGCGGAGTTCTTTTTCCTCAGCAACTTTGCCGGAAAAATTACGCGGGTTCAGCAAACCGTTCTGCTGGCCTTCGAGGCGCTTGAGCGAATTGGCGAGCGAACGCATTCCCGGATTTGCCTGTCGAAGCTGTTCGGCGCCGCGTTTGGAATAATCTTCAAGAGCCTTTCGGCGGGTCTTCCAAACCTTTTCCTGCAACGGATTGCCGACATCACGCTGATAAGTAAGCTGAGCGACCGTCAGCAAGCGTGCGGTCGATCCCGGATAGCCCGGAACAACGACGAATTCACCCTCCGGAGCACCAGTTGCCGACCATTTGAGAAAATTCGGCGTGGACGCGGGTTTGCCGTTCTCGTAAACTCGTACAAACGTAATATCAAGATCATGCCGCGGGAAAACGAAGTTATCGTAATCACCGCCAAAAAACGCGATCTGTTCCTCAGGAGCCATCACCAATCGCACGTCGGTATAACGTCTGAAACGGTAATTCCAATACTCGCCACCGCTGTAAAGCGAGACGACCTCGCATCGAAGAGTCGCCGGACAATCCTTCTCGATCGCCGCGATCTCCGCCGAACGTTTTGCCGCTTTGTCGGCATCGGTCGCTCCGGAATTTGCTGCTCCATGAACACGCTCGGTCACGTTGTCGTACGATTCGAGGATCTGAACATTGCCGTCCGGAACTTTCAATTCGTCAGCCTGCGTTTTTGCATAGTAGCCGTTCTTGAGGAGGTCACGTTCCTTGCTCGAAAGGCGTTCGATAAAGCCAGAAGCCACGTGATGATTCGTCGCGATCAGCCCGTTCGCCGAAACAAAAACGCCGGAAGCCCCCGGAAACTTAACCGAAGCCAGCCGCAGCCGATCCATCCACTCTTTCGATGGCTCAAAATTGTACTTCTCCTTCCACTGCTTCAACGGCGGATTATCAAACGTCCACATGCCGTCGTCGGCGAGGGTCACAGGGACAATAAAACAGATGAGCAAAAACAGGCTGATGATTCTTTTCATATTATTGAAAACTCTGAAATTAAATAGTCGGGACGCACGCGAACAAAGGCATCTGAGACATTGATTCGGATTTATCGTTATTGTTCGCTCTTTTTGAACATTTCCTCAGATTATCGATCTTCATACAATGACGATCTTTTCCATGAGGAAAAACGTATCCCTAAGACTCGCGACGGTAAATAGCCACATTCTGCACCTCGCCTCCGGTAATGTTCGTAACTGTGATCGTCAATTTATTTCCGTCCGATGATAACTCCCATTCCTGCAAGCTCCGAACGGTACGATTTTGAACGCTCTCGAAGGTACCGTCGATCTTCAGCTTACGGTCGCTCAACTGAGTTTTTGACTCAACCGTTGGCCGTTCAAAATAGCCTTTGTTAGTTTCACCACGCCCGTCCAGATAGTAGGTAGCTTGGCGGAATGTGTCTTCCATCGCGGTCGACAACTCTTTGATTCTCACTTCATCCTTCGTATGAGTAACAACGAGGTATAACCTGTCCTTAAAAGGCGGCACCGGCAGTAAACCATCCGAATTGTAAGATTTTACAGATTCAGAGACCCACCTACCCGTGAAGTCTACCGAACTCGAACCCGCATTCTGAGCCGAACAGATCGCAGTTCCTACAAACAATATCGTGATCAAAAGTGTTACGTATCTGATTTTCATAGGACACCTATTTTACTTCAGTACATTTACGAGCTTCTCCATTGCACCTTCGAGCACGGTGTCCTCTCGCGCAATACAAATTCGCACATATGCGTCCCAGTCGTCGCTGTCGGCGAAGGCTGAGCCTGGGGTCATTCCGACTCCGGCGTCGCGCATGAGCATTTCGTTGAAGGCGATCGCGTCGCTGTATTGCTCGGGAATTCGGGCCCATAGGTAGAATGCAGAGCCCGAGTCATAAATTTCAAATCCCAAATTTGAGATCCCCTCGGAAAACATACGACGCTTTGCATCAAAGCTGTCACGCAAACGCGGATAGTAGCCTTCGTCAGCCATCAAAACCTTAGACAGAGCTGTTTGCAAAGGGGTTGCAGGGCAAACGTAGATGACGTTGGCGGCGTTGTTGACCTTTGAGATCAGGTCGCCGGGACCGTAGGCGTAGCCGAGACGCCAGCCGGAGATGTTCCAGGATTTTGAGAACGAGTTGACCGTGATCGTCCGCTCCCACATGCCCGGCAGCGATGCGATCGGCGTGTGCGGATTTTCGCCAGTGACGTAGTGCTCGTAGACCTCGTCCGAGACGACGAGCAGGTCGAGTTCCTGAGCAACGGCGGCGATCGCTTCGAGTTCGGTCTGCGACATCACTTTGCCGCTCGGGTTCGCAGGTGAGCAGACGATGATCATCGTGAGCGGAAACTCTTTGCGATCCTTCAACTCTTTGCAGCGAGCAAGCAGAGCGTCTTTTTCGAAGCTCAGATCTGCGGGGTTCAGCTCGAATGTTTCAGTCTTCGCACCGAAATCTTCCAGAATGCGTCGATGATACGGATAGTAGGGCTCAAAAACGAGAGCTGCATTGCCGCGCAAAAAACTCTGGGCAATACCGATCAACGCTCCGGTACCGCCGTTCGTGATCATCAGTTCGTACGGGCGGGCGTCTACATCCACGTCGATGTTGTTGTATTTGGCGATCTTTTCAGCGACGGCTTTTCGCAGTGCTTCGACACCTTCGCTGCCGCCGTAGTGGTTCTGGCTTGCGGCGATAATTGCAGCGGCTTCGGCGGCTAGCTGCGGGTCGATGGGCAGTTCCGACTGACCCTGAACGAGGTTTCCGCTCGGCGGCACGAGCCGCGTGATCGCACGGATATCCGGTTTTACTTTCATACGTTTTGGTTCTGACATAAACTAAGAATGTAGCACGTTTTCGCTGGAGAATCCTAGATGCCTGACGGTGGAAAAACAACCCCTATCACAATGCCGCCGACGCTCAAACTGGGCTGGCTCGACCGCCGATTCCCGATGATCAGGCTCGACCGGCTCGAGTTTTTGACGGCTCAGTCAAAGCTCGGCGACATCACGCATTTCCGGGCCGGGCCGTTCACGGTCTATTTCATAAATCATCCCGACCTCATCCGCGATGTGCTGGTCGTCAACGCCGATAAATTCATTAAAGGCAGAGCTTTGCAGCGTTCGAAAACGATGCTCGGGATGGGCTTGCTGACGAGCGAAAAGGAATTTCACCTGCGGCAGCGACGGATGATCCAACCCGCTTTTCACCGCACACGCATCGCTGAATACACTCGTGCGATGACGCATTTTTCCGAAGCGATGGCCAACACCTGGCGTGACGGCGAAACGCTCGACATCGACCGCGAAATGATGCGGCTCACGCTGCAGATCGTGGCGAAAACGCTGTTTGACACTGACGTTACAAAGGATGCGGGCGATGTTGAGCGGTCGCTGACGACGCTGGTTGAGATGTTCAATCTGCTGTTGCTGCCCTATTCCGAGATACTCGAAAAACTGCCGCTCCCGCACACCATCAAGCTCAAGAAAGCTCGCACGACGCTCGACCGCATCATCTACGGAATGATCGACGAGCGCCGTGCCTCCGGCGAAGACAAGGGCGACCTACTCTCGATGCTCCTCGCCGCCCGCGACGAAGACGACGGCGGCCAGATGTCCAACGAACAGGTCCGCGACGAAGCCCTTACGCTTTTTCTCGCCGGTCACGAAACGACGGCGAACGCTCTGACCTGGACCTGGTATCTGCTCTCACAAAATCCCAAAGCCGAGGCAAAATTCCACGCCGAGATCAACAGCGTTCTTGGCGGACGCGTCCCGACGATCGAGGACATCCCAAATCTCAAATACACAGAACACGTTCTCGCCGAATCCATGCGGCTCTTCCCGCCCGCCTGGGCGATCGGCCGTCAGGCAGTCGAAGATCACGAACTCGGCGGGTTCGCGATCCCCAAAGGCTCAACCGTCCTAATGAGCCCATACATATTGCAGCACGATGCCCGTTTTTGGGACGATGCAGAGGTCTTTATACCGGAACGTTGGGAAACCCAAAGCGTCAAAGAAGCCGGAAACCGGAATATCTATTTCCCGTTTGGCGGCGGTATTCGTCGTTGCATCGGCGAGAGTTTCGCCTGGTCGGAAGGCATTTTGGTACTGGCTACAATGGCGAGAAAGTGGAAACTTCGGCTTGATCCGGATCAAAAGATCGGAACAAAATCATTGATAACCCTTCGTCCGAAATTTGGAATGAGGATGGAAGTATGTAGCAAATGATCAAAGCGCGACTTCCTATCTTTTTTAGAAACTTTTGTTAAAACCGTATCCAGAATAGAGAATTGTTATGAACAATCCGAATCTACAAAAAGGACTGGACTTTGAGAAAAGATGTGAAGACAAGTTAAAACAACTTGGCTTCACCGGTGTTTCATTAACTAAATGGACTGACTTTGGTGCTGACATCGTGGCCATGGATGGCGGTATAAAATATATCTTTCAATGCAAGAGTGTAAAAAGTAAACAAGGCCTCAAAGCTGTTCAAGAAATACTGACAGCAAAATATTTCTACAACGCTAACAGATGCGGGGTTATTTCCGATTCTGGTTTCACGCCGCAGGCCCATAAGCTGGCGAAACCAAATTATTGCTATTTGTTCACAAGCGATGAGTTTTTCAATCTCGAAGACAAAAATTCTTTTGTAACAGACGGGATAGATAAACTCTCGCAGGTCGGCTTCGATTATGACATCATAAAGAATTATGAAAACTTAAAACAAAAACTTGGTGGTAAAACTCCGACCTTGAAACAATTGGACAAGTCCTTGCGGTATCAAATAAACAAGAAGTATAAAAACTATTCCGGTTTCCTTGCCATCATTGGAGATAGTTTTTCAAGTAGCAGACCCACAAACGATCAATTAAAAAATGAATATGAGCGAATTCGTACCATTGTTGGTAAAACCTTAACGGCGAAAGAAATCAAGGAGCATACGACTTTTCCATATAATTCCTTTCATTCATATCCTCTGACGAAACTTCAAAAAGAATGCGGAGACCGACCGAATGTTGAAAGAGGAATAACCAAAGGGGAACTAATTTCTGAATATTTGTCTGTAGCTAAAAAATTAGGCAGATATCCCAATAGCATCGATTTAGATAGCCATGGACAGTATAGGTTCAGTTACTATGTGCCGCACAGATGGAAAACCTTTGGTGACTTTTTAAAGGAAGCCAAAGTCCCTGAAAGTGAAGTAACAAGAAGAAAATATACCGAAGAGGAAGTAGTTCTTATGTTCTGCCTCATTGAACTGCTTATCCGATTGAAAGAAAATAATCCTCAGAAAGAAATCAATTCTAACGTTCTGAAGAATCTAAAATACGGCGATAACGTTCTAATCAATAGGTCGGCTATCAGGAATAAGTTTGGCAGCATTGAAAGTCTTTTGAGAATCCTTGAAAAGGATAAGAAATACGGTGATATTAGGCAGAAACTTCAACAACTTGTGACTGATACGACTTCCTAAAAAAAGAACTTATTTCCTACTCACGAACTCGTTCCCGTCTACCCAAAACCGCCACGATTTTTCAGCGTCCTCGCCTGCGTAATCGATACCGATACGTTTACCTACTACGATTTCTTCATCAGCAACGGTCTGATAGTCCTCGATAAAAATCTTGTTTCCGTCCATGTTTTCACCGTTTAAGCAGCGATTAATGTTTAGAGCGACGCAGAGTTTTCCGGGGCCACTTGTGAGATTTTTGTCGCGGCGTGACCCAGTCGCTATCGCTCCCGGTTCTGACCATCGTCGCTCGCGCATTATCTCGATTCCCTCGACGGGTTCGATGGCTCGGATGAGGACGACGTGCGGTGTGTCGATCTCGCCGCAGATGACGTTTAGTTGGTAGTACATGCCGTAGATGAAAAATACGTAAACGTGGCCGCCGAGGGCGTAGGTGATCTCGTTCCGGGCAGTTCTGCGGCCGCCGAAGCCGTGGGCGGCTCGGTCGGTGGTGCCGAGGTAGGCTTCGGTTTCGACGATCATGCCGGAGATGCGGTTGCCGTTTTCGTCGGGAACCACGAGGAGTTTGCCGAGCAGGTCGCGGGCGATCTGGATGGTGTCGGGACGAGTGTAAAATTCTCGCGGCAATTTCGAATGCATCTTTGTGATGTTAGCCAAAACGTTACCGGCATACCATTTTCCGCTTTCGAACATCCAAGATGAGTTAGTTTAAAATCACCTAAATTGATAAAATTCCGGGTTGAACGAATTTGCCGCTTATGAAATTGTCCATCTTATTCTTACTTGTTTCGCTTCTCGCTCTATCTGCACCTGCTCAAAAGCCTGATGACGTACTCGCTACAGTTGGGACCCGGCCGATCAAGCTGAGCGACCTCGGAGCCGAGGTGCAACAGGCGGTCAGCAGTCTTCCGACACGGCTTTTTGCGACGCGGTCCGCGATCCTCGATCAGATGGTCAATCAGCGTCTGCTTGAGCTTGAAGCAAAAGCAACAGCGAGTTCTACCGGAAAGTTGATCGCAGCCGAAAAAGCAAAAGTCGCAAATCCTGTCGAGGCCGACATTAAGTCTGTCTATGAAGCAAATCGTGACACCCTCGGCGGTCAATCGCTCGAAAAGGCAAGAAAGACCATTGTCGCCTACCTTCGCCGCGAACCCGAGCAGAAGTTGATCGGGGCACTGATCACGAAATTAAAACTCAAGTACAAGTACACCGCAGGAAAAGCTGTAAATTCGCCAAATCTGATTCCGTCGGACATTATCGCGACGATAAACGGGCAGACCATAACCGCAAAAGAATACGAGGAGTTTGCCCGCGTAGCTATTTATGAACTCAATGCTGCTGTCAGCGATCTGATCCTCGATGACCTAAGTACTACTACCTTTAATACGATGGTCGCTGAGGAAGCCAAGGCTCTTAATATTGACGCCGGAGCACTCATAGCTCGTGAAGTCACGAACAAGATGAAGGACTTTTCCAATGAAGAGCGATTTGCTCTCGAGGAAGCCTTTGCCAAGCGCCTGTTTGAAAAGTTCAAGCCCGTTATTTCCTACAAAGCCCCCGAACCGGTCGTGCAAAAGATCTCGGCCGATGACGATCCGGCTAGTGGACCGGCAGATGCTCAGGTGACTGTTGTCATGTTCAGCGATTTCCAGTGCCCTGCATGTGCATCGACGCATCCTGTTTTGAAAAAGGCTATCGAGGCATTTCCCGGAAAGGTTCGTTTCGTCGTCCGCGACTACCCGCTTGAGAGTATCCACGAGAATGCTTTTGATGCTGCGCGAGCTGCTTCAGCAGCGAACGCACAAGGAAAGTTCTTCGAATACGGAGAGCTGTTGTACAAAAGACAGGACGCTCTTGATACGGCGTCGTTGCTGAAATACGCAGGCGAATTGGGTTTGAATGTAAAGCAATTTGAGATAGACTTTAAGTCCGAAAAGACGGCGGCTGAGATCCGAAAAGACCAGGCTGACGGCGATTCGTATATCGTTAATTCGACACCGACGATCTTTGTAAACGGCGTTCGTGTTCGCGACCTTTCCCTGGACAGTTTCAAGAGCTCTATCGAAAATGCACTGCGAAAATAGTCAGAGCTCCTCAATGATCCAAATATGCGTTTATTACTAATATCGCTTTCATGCCTTGTAGCTCTCGGTTGCTCTGCGGGTCCGAATTCCGCAAATACTGGCGTAAATGCCGCAAAACCGGCAAATGCAAACAGCACTAGGTCGGCCTCTGTACCCGTTTATGGCTACGAGATCGTAAAATCTTACCCGCACGACCCCAAGGCTTTTACTCAGGGACTGCTGTTTCACAACGGATTTCTTTACGAAAGCACAGGGCAGGAAGGTGAATCCACGGTTCGCAAGGTTGAAATCGAGACTGGAAAGGTTTTGCAGAAAATTGACATTCCAAAGGACAATTTTGGTGAGGGTCTCACATTGTTGGATGGGAAACTCTACAATTTGACCTGGCGAGACGGTATTTGCCGCGTCTATGATGTGAATGATCTTAAATTGATCCGCGAGTTTTCGTATCAAGGCGAAGGCTGGGGCATCACTAACGACGGAACTAACCTCTACATGACCGATAGCACCCACGTTATTCGCGTTCTGAATCCCGAGACGTTCAAATCCACTAGAATGATGGCCGTTATGCGCGAAGACGGAAAGCCCATGATGCAGCTAAACGAGCTGGAGTTTGTAAAGGGCGAGATATGGGCCAACATCTGGCACTCCCAACGGCCGGAAACCCTTGGAAAGCCGAATTACATTGCACGCATCGATCCGACAAGCGGTAAGATCCTCGGTTGGATCGACCTCGCGGGCATCTCGCCGACCGATCAAGGTGGTGGAAGAAATTCGGATGGCTCCGCTCAAGACGAAAATACCCTCAATGGTATAGCTTATGACCCTGCCACCGATCGAATTTTTGTCACCGGTAAAAAGTGGAAAAAACTATACGAGATCAAAATAACCGGGCCGAAAGCGTGATGACGGACAATGACTGCAAATTCATGATGCGGGCGATCGAACTGGCTCGCGACGGCATGGAGTCCGGCGTCGGCGGACCATTTGGCTGTGTGATAGTTAAGGACGGTGAGATCGTCGGTGAGGGCTGCAATCAGGTCACGTCGACCAACGACCCGACCGCCCACGCTGAGGTCGTCGCCATCCGTAAAGCGTGCGCCAATTTAGGCACGTTCCAACTCGACGATTGCACGATATATACGTCGTGCGAACCGTGCCCGATGTGCCTCGGGGCAATCTACTGGGCACGCCCCGCAGCGATCTACATCGGGGCAAACAAACAAGATGCGGCACGAGCAGGGTTTGACGATAAGTTCATCTATGACGAGATCGAACGTCCGGAAGCCGAACGAAAACTGCCGATGCAAAAGCTGATGGGCGACAAGGCGGTTGAAGTTTTTGAGGAATGGATCGCTAAGTC
>JBGSQW010000085.1:0-2446 GCA_041737885.1 Pyrinomonadaceae bacterium
TGTCGGATGGCGAGAGGGGAAGGGGCTTTATGAATCCGTTACCTTTTTCGAGGACGGCAAAAAGAAAAGGCTCCCTGTTTGCCCCGACGCCTTCTTTCAAGTCGAAGAGGACGGCAAGAGGCTGGCCTACGCGCTAGAAGCCGACCGAGGCACGACAACGCGTCGGACTTTTGATGACAAGATCAACGCTTACTGGCGTTTTCTTGAGCAGAACCGCCAGATTAACGCCTACGGTGTTAAATGGTTCCGAGTCGTGACCGTGACCCTCACCCAAGCACGAGCGGGCGGACTGGCTGAACTTGCCAATCAGTCCTTACCGTCCCGATTCAGGAAATACTTTGTCTTTACATCCTATTCCGAAACTCTTGACAAGTCGCTTATTTGACTCGGAGATAGGTTGATTTGGGCGAAGCTCCACTGTTTACTGCCCGTGCAGTAAGGCGATAATTTATTCGACCTTATTGCAACGCCGCCCCGCCGCCGCTCCGTGCAACCCACGGTTTCGGGATCAGGGAGGGCAAGCCCAATTAATCCCGTATAGCTGGATCGGTGCCTAGCCGCGCCGGTAGAGACGGCAACGCAAGAGCCTGCGCGGTTAATCTCTACAGACCGTGCGGGTTGGGCGGCCTTCAATCCAACTTTTCCCAAAAAAGCCAGTCGTGCATTTAGCGTGTATCGCAAAGATTCGGTTAGACTTACTATGAAATCCGACGCTTATACGCGGTTCGCAAGAAACGTCCATCCAGTTCATCGTTGTGTCTGACGAGTAGGTTGGGTCGTTGAGTATTTACGATCAAAAACAAGTCCTTATGTCAGAAGACCAAAAGAAACGGCTAGAGCTGCAATTGTGGAACATCGCAAACACCTTGCGGGGCAAGATGGATGCGGATGAATTTCGCGATTACATTCTCGGCTTTATTTTCTATAAGTATCTATCTGAGAAGATGAACACTTATGCCGATTCCATACTTGAGGAAGACGGCATAACCTATTGGAGCCTTGACGAGAAAGCGAGCCAAGGCAAGCAATACCTTGATGCAATAAAAGAAGAATCACTGGTTAAGCTCGGCTACTTTCTCAAACCGTCCGAATTGTTCTCGGCAGTCGCCAGACGTGGCAACGGGAACGGGAAGGATTCAAAAGGGGAAAAGGAAAATCCGTTCATTCTTGAAGACCTAGCCGCCATTCTGAACAGCATCGAGCAAAGCACGATGGGGACGGATAGCGAAGACGATTTTGACAACCTCTTTGAAGATCTCGATCTCACCAGCACAAAGCTTGGCCGAACGGTGTCCGCAAGGAATGAACTTATCTCGAAGGTATTAGCTCATCTCGATAAGATCGATTTTGGACTCAACGACACAGAAGCCGACATCCTCGGCGATGCATACGAATACCTGATCGGACAGTTTGCTAGTGGTGCCGGTAAAAAGGCCGGTGAATTCTATACTCCTCAGGAAGTCAGTAAGGTTCTCGCCAGACTTGTTACGGTCGGCAAAACTCGGCTCAAATCTGTTTACGATCCGACTTGTGGCTCCGGTTCTTTACTTCTTCGCGTCGCTAAAGAGGTAAAAGATGTCGGTAAGTTTTACGGACAGGAATTAAACCGCACGACCTACAATCTCGCTCGAATGAATATGATCCTGCATGGAGTTCACTATCAAAAGTTCGATCTTCGGCAGGAAGACAGCTTGGAACATCCGCAGCATATCGATCTTCGGGCTGAGGCGATTGTCGCAAATCCTCCGTTTTCGGCTAAATGGTCGGCAAGTCCTTTGCATCTCGGCGACGATAGGTTTAGCCAGTACGGGCGACTTGCCCCCGCTTCTAAAGCTGATTTCGCGTTCATCCAGCACATGGTTCATCAATTGGCGGATAATGGGACACTTGCGGTTGTTGCTCCCCACGGGGTTCTTTATAGGGGAGCCGCCGAAGGCCACATCCGCCGCTACTTAATCGAAGATCGGAATTATCTTGACGCTGTAATTGGCCTTCCAGAAAATATTTTTTTCGGTACGAACATAACTACTTGCATACTCGTTCTAAAAAAATGTCGGGAGCAACCGCAGAATATTCTCTTTGTTGACGCAAGCCGTAGTTTCGGTAAGCGGCCAACTCAAAATTTTCTTAGAAACGAAGACATTGAGAGGATTGTTAAGACGTACGAAACTCGCTCGGTTCAGAAGAAATATAGCTATGTGGCGACGCTCGAAGAGATCGCGGAGAACGATTATAACTTAAATATCCCCCGATATATTGAAACTTTTGAGGAAGAAGTCACACTTGATTTGACAGAAATTACTGTAGCGTCAGCTCGGTTAAATTCTATCTCGATTGAGAAGGATAGAATCATTGCGAAATGCTGTGAGGAATTGAATCTACCAAAGCCAATTGGAAACGATATTGAACTACTTCAACGTTACAAGAAAGGCGTGATGCAGCAGAT
>JBGSQW010000088.1:0-2548 GCA_041737885.1 Pyrinomonadaceae bacterium
CGGCACAAATGCGTTTTGAATAACGATCTGAGCCTCGTAGTCGGCCATGTGCGTGAATTGAAAATGGTCAGTCACATCGCCGGCTGCAAAGATGTGTTTCGCCGAAGTTTGCAGGTATTCGTTCGTTTTTATCCGATGCGACTCGGACTCGACACCAGCGTTGTCCAGTCCAAGCCCCTCAAGATTAGGTCGACGGCCAACAGATATTATGATCTCATCCGCCTCGATCTCTTTAGAGATGCCGTTGGATTCAACGGTAAGTATTTTGACTCCGTCATCACGTTTACGGACACTGACCGGTTTATGTTTTGTAAGGACTTCAACGCCCTCTTTTATTAGAATCGTCCGCATTAATTCGGAAACCTCTGAGTCTTCCTTGGATAAAATCCGGTCGCCCATCTCGACCATCGTTACGGTCGAACCGAATCTCGCGAACGACTGTCCCATTTCCACGCCGATCGCGCCGCCGCCGAGAACGATTAGGCGTTTTGGCAATTCGGTCATGTGAAAGACATTCTCGTTCGTGATGAAACCTGTGTCGCTCAGCCCGGCTAGCTCCGGTACGAAAGGATGCGAGCCGGTCGAAATGCAAAAGCGCTTTGCTCGCATAACACGCCTTTCGCCGCCCGCTTTTAACACAATCTCGATCTCGTTGGCGTTCAAAAATTTCGGCGTGCCAAAGACGACCTCGACGCCCATTTCTTCGAATACTTCCGGAGAATCATGATGTTCGATGATCTTGACTATGTCCTGGACCCGACCCGTGATCGAAGCGAACGAGTCCTCTAGGAAGGTTGGCTCAACAGCTTTGAATCCGTATCTACCGGCGTGGTTCATCTGATGTGCAAACCGGGCCGATTTGATCAACGCTTTTGAAGGTACACACCCGGTGTACAGGCAATCGCCGCCAAGTAGGTTTTTCTCGATGAGTGCCACACGGGCGCCCAGAATGGCCGAGCCGCCCGCGGCTACCAAGCCCGCGGAACCTCCGCCGATCACAATGAGATCGTATGTATCTGCCATTTGTTCAGGAAATCACGTTTGAGGAAGCCGCTTGGGCCGTCCTGCAGAGTTAGCTCGCAGGCTCCTCCGTATTCCGGAGTTGCTTGCGAATCTTCTTCAAGGTTGACCACGCGCCGAAAATTATTAACAACACCACTGCTCCGTATACCCATATCGGAACATTCTTGCCAGCGAGGATCAAATATATATAGGCCGAAATAAAGAAGAACATTGCCGAGAGTGCAGGTAAGGTTATCGACCTTCCTTTTCTATAATTGCGTAGTAACCAGCCGATTGACAGTGAAAAGAACGGGATCGCACCAACATAAATCGCGCCGAAGATCAGCGGATTGACCCCGTAGTTTTCGCCTAGGCTGAGAAACCAGTTCTGTAAGTTTTCCAACATCGTTAACATAGCAATGATGAAATCCCGTTTAAATATTCCCAATTTGTCACGAATATTGATTTCACGGGCTACTTGGATTATTCGCGATCCTTATTGATTACTCGGAACTATTGAAGTTCGGCAGTGTTCGATTCAGATTCATTGGTACCGAATAAATAAGCTTTGGCATCGGATCGCGTTATTTTCAAGACGTCAGGCTTTACTTCGTTTCCGGGATTCGCACAGGGATAGGACGTGTTTTTCACTGCGATTTGTTTAACTGCTTCTTTCAGTATAAGTTGGGCATTGACGGAATTCTTATGCAAATATTCGATGACGATATCGACTGATACGGCATCGTGTCCCTCGCGCCATGAATCGTAGTCGGTAACTAGAGCCATGGTGGCATACGCAATACCGGCTTCACGAGCAAGTTTTGCTTCCTGGAGATTTGTCATACCGATTATGTCCATCCCCCACTGCCGATAGGTTCTCGACTCTGCCCTAGTCGAAAAAGCGGGGCCTTCGATACAAACGTAGGTACCGCCACGATGGGTATTGACACCTACTTCGCGACACGCAGCTTCGAGGATATCCCCAAGGTCACTGCAAACGGGATTAGCGAAGTTTATGTGACGGACTTTCCCCTCACCAAAAAATGTCGATTCCTGCTCTCTACCGCGAGTCCGGTCATAAAATTGATCCGGTATCACAACATCGGTTGGAGCATATTGCTCCTGGAGGGAACCGACAGCGGAAACCGACAGAATATATTCGACACCGAGAAGCTTCATACCGAATAAATTCGCCCTAAAAGGCAACTCACTAGGGATGAATTGATGTCGGCGGCCATGTCTTGGAAGGAAGGCCACGGTAACGTCATCCAGTTCACCAAGAAAATAGGCGTCTGATGATTTTCCGTATGGCGTCTCGACCTCGACTTCCCGTATATTCTGCAGCTCAGGCATCTGGTAAAGACCACTTCCACCTAAAATCCCGATCAGAGCATTCTCCATATCTCTAATTCTAGCACTTATCAAAATCCCTAATTTGTAGATTTCGAGCAATGTAGGAATGGCTAGTCAATGAGAATTTGGTGGATCGCTTTATGACAGTGTAGAGACTACGAGGTTGCGCCGGAGGTCTGTAGGAAGCAGGTGT
>JBGSQW010000110.1:0-24649 GCA_041737885.1 Pyrinomonadaceae bacterium
AGATCCTGTATTGCACTCACGACAGATCTCCTTGAATGGCGTCGAATCTTTCCCGTGCCCGGCGAACGTGCTTGTCGAAACGTTCACGACCGCGAATCGCTTCCGGATGCATCGACAGCGGTTTTGGCTCAATCTGTGGCGGTTCGACCTTGGCCAGATAGTCGAGCGGTATGGCGTAACGGATGCGGCGGTCTTTCTCGCCGGTGATAGTACGGATCTTCGGGAACTCGACCATCGCGACCCACGTCGCCCGGCGGGTGCCGTCGTACCGGCTGACACGCTGCCACGAGTAGTAAACAGTCTTGACCTGGCCGTACCTTTTCCCGACTTCTGTCTGCATTGATCGAACTTTACCGTTCGTCTTTACCCAGTCGCCGACGTCGATGTCATTGGGCGGCGGTGGACAGTCTTTGGTGAAAACCGATTTCCGCGGGTTCTTGATCCGGCCGCCGAATCGTTCTTTCGTTTTGTGGAATTTATAGACCTCATGATCCCGCCAGGCGGCGCCGAATTTGAGCATCTTGCAGATCCGTTGAGCTACCGCGCGGCGTACAAGCTGCTCAAGCTCGGGATGGATATCACCGCTCCAGTCAAACTCCTCAATTTTCAGCAGATCTGCGGGATTCAGATAAAAGAGCTTCACGCCCTTGAGATACGGGATGATGCCGCAATGCATATATTTGCGAAACGTCGCGTCACTGAGGTCCATCAGCTTCGCCGCGTGCGTCAGCGTCGTTCCCCAACGGTTGTAGGATCTGATATCGCCAAGGTCGTAAAGCCGACGCTTGATCGCCGGTACTGTACGGCCGAGGATCTCGGACACTTCGGAACGGTGGAGAATACCGACTGACTCAATAACGAACCAGTCCTCGATCTCAGACCATTCCTCATATCCGCGATCAACCTCAAACCCGGCAGCTCGCCACGCTTCGCGAAAGGTGGCGAAATTATTCAGGATGGTTGCAAAACTCGGGTATCGCTGATGCCAACCGAGATTGGAGCGGTTGCCCGCCGGATCGCGGCCCGTGTATTGGGCATGCTTCGCATACGCTTCAGACGAGGTGGCGCAGAATCCGAAATCGGCGTGAAAACGTTGTAGGCCGGCAATGACCCGCTCTCTCGTCCACCAGAATGATCGTCGCCCGGCTCCGCGTGCTTTAAAACTCATTGCGATCCTCCGCGTCGGCACGGCCGAGAACGCCATTGATGAATTTGGGGAGCGGACAGCTCAGGCACACACTTTGGTTACCGATCATTCCGCACGAACAGCATGTTGAATCAAGCACGACCTGCAGATTGTGCAGTGAGATACTGCCGCGGCGTTTGGAAAGCGAATCGAGAACCGTCTCACGGGTAACGACCGGCGTGTGATGGTTGGTGACGTATTGCTTTTGGATCCGTTCCAGTTTCGGTTGGCGATCAATCGTCTTTTGGTTATCGTCCTGTCGCTGCAGATCGTGCATTCGGCGCGTGATAAGAGCGTCGAGCGATTTAGCGGCAATCTGTCGAGTAACCAGGCGATCGGCGAACTTTTCAACCTCATCGGGCCATTCGAGAAGCCTGATGAGCTGCGTAGCGGAATTAACGGGAATCTCCCAAATGTGAAAAAAGTGCTGGATGCGAGTCGGGAGTTTTAAGATCGCGAGACGTGAGGTGACGGTGCCTTTCGGGATATGAAGACGTCGGGAAAGATCTGCAACGGTTACGGTCTTTTTTGACTGTTTTTCCCATTTCTTTGCAACTGCGTCGATCGCCCGGGCTTCCTCGAGCGGTGAAAGGTCTTGCCGCTGCATGTTCTCGGACAGGAATATTTCCTCGATAAACTGCGATCCGGTTAGTTCCCGATAGACGACCGGCACCTCGGGGAGTCCGGCTCGTATCGCGGCCACGCGTCGACGATGTCCTGCAAGAACCTCGTTTTTTGAATTAACGACTATCGGCTGAATAACGCCATTCTTCAAAATGTCGTCAGCCAGACGCGTGATCTCCTCAGACTCGGGATCGATCACGCCGCGCGGATTGTCCCGATGCGGTTTGAGATCTCGCGGGTCACGCAGGATTTGCTTGGGTGTTTCTGTTTGCATAGTTTTGTAGCTCTCTTATTTACGGATACAAAGACCAAGGGCGTGGGAATGCCCTGTCCGGTTAATCCTTCGGTTTGTAAGTTGGTTCGTACGGCCGTGGAATTTTCGCGTTAGCGTCGCCGGCGCGGACTGCGTCGAGGTAGACCTTGTAGAGATGGACCTGCTTTTTATGTTTTTCTTCGGCGAATGCAAGCCGGACTTCGGCGTCGAAGAGACGGTAATCGATCTCGTATTCCTCGGCCATATCCTTGATCCGAGCTTGTGAGGAATAACTGTCGTAGTACATTGCTCCCGAATTGCCGTACGTGAGCAGGAAGAGCATATGATTTTGGATCGTGGGTGAAAACTCAGCAACCTTAGCCGCCACGTGCTTTTGCTCGTACCCGAAACTAAGGGTATTTGCTTTGACGGAAAGGATCTGCGAGAGAATATTTTTGACTACATTCTCTTTTGTCGTGCCATCGGTCCCGCCGTTCTCCGTCCAGGCTTTAGCGATCATCATCGGGACCATATCGATAGGGGCTCCGGATACCGAAAACGCGGAACTGAATTTCTCAGAGGCTAATCGCAAAACTCGAAGCCGAACAACTTCGCAGACCTTAATATCGATCAACTCTTCTTTCCTCTCGCGACGTTTTTTCTGCTCAGCTTCAACCGCTTTTTCGGACTGAGCTGGCGTTCCGGATGAGGATGATGAGCTTTTGCGGCCGTAGTGCGTTTTACAGCCGGAATCGTCGAGACAAACGGTATATGTCGATCCTAGTTGCCCGTCGCTGATCGTTACACCCGTGATCGATTTATCGCATTTTTCCTTCGAGACTTCGCCGTAATAATCCTTGTAAGGCTTTTTGCCGATTATCGTGAGCTTCGTCCGTAGATAAACATCGGAAGTGTCGCCGTCACTGGAATAGCCTCGATCAAGCACCAGAAGGGGGATTGCTTTTGGCTTTACAGATGCTTCATGAGCGATACGTTCCCTGATGTTTGTAATGTGCTGTTGCTTCTTCGCATTGAAACACCCGGGATTGAGGCAGGAATCTTTCTTGTCGACCTGATCCTCTTCGAAAAGCCCCACATTCGCACCCGTTCTCTCTGGACAGGAGACACACGCAAGTCCGTCTTTCCGCAAATTTGTCGCTTTTAGATCAAACGGTGCAGCGGATAGCAGTCTAAGAACCTTTTCGTTGATGAACTGGACGAACTGTGGCCACGGACTTCGTTCGGTTTTCTTAGGTGTGTGCCAGTTGCCCTTTCCTGATTCCCAATGACGTTCCTGCTCGTATGCCGCCTCGTCGAGGATAATCTTTTGTATGTCGGGCGAAAACTTAGCTATCTCCAGAGCATACGTCAGCAGCAAATGCCCTTTTTCAAGATCTTCCTGAGCTTCAGGGATTAGTGAGTTGAGCTTCAGGCGGCTGAGTACGAACTTCTCCGACTTCCCTACTCTGGCCGCAACCTCGGCGACGGTGCATTGCAGTTTGTCGAGCAGGAATTGATAACCGTAGGCCTCATCCATCGGGTGGACGTCCTCGCGATGCAGATTTTCGTGGATCTGAATGTCGAGAACCTCGTCGTCGGTCAAATCGCGGATGATACACGGAACTTGCTCGAGCTTTGCGAGCTGAGAAGCCCGGTACCGGCGGTCGCCGCAGACGATCTCGAACGGAACGCGTTGATCGTCTCCGTCATTCTGATAATTCAATCGCACGATAAGCGGTTCGATCACGCCTTTGTCGGCGATACTGGTGGCCAGTTCGTCGAGCGTGTCGGCGTAAAACCGCTTTCGCGGGTTTGTTGGGCTCGCGTGTAGCTTCCCGATGTCAATGTATTCGCCGATCGTCTGCGCGGCGACGGCTGCTTGTTTTACCATATTTTTCTCCTCTCGTTTTTTTGTTCGCCTATCCCAGCGATTGAATTCGCCGTTTCGTTGTGTTCGCCCCATGAGGTTTTTCTCCTTCAAAATAAGATCTTGTCGTCGTCTACTTCGTCCTTGTCGTAAAAGCTGGGCGGTGCGGCCGGGCGTGGTCTGGGCGGCGGCGTCTGCTTCGATCGCTCGATGCGGGTGCCGATGTTCGACTCGCGTCGGCCTGAGATCGGGCCGCTTGCCGCGAACTCGGTCGGGCCCTCGTAGTTCTCGCCGGCGACTGTCACGAGCTCGCCGGCCCCGTCACACGCGATCAGCGATCCGTGGATCCGATGATTCGGAAACCGGGCCTCGCCGGTGTAGGTGATGATCTCGAATTCGACTTTGCAGTGTTTGCAGGTGGCTTTATGCATCTAGTTCCCCATCAAGTAGACCGACAATCCCGTTCGCTGCTTTCATGCGGGCAAGTTCTTGAACGACAAACCTCTCCGCATCGGCGCCGTCATCTTCGATCGCATCGATCACATCCTTCCTGAACGCGGGTAAGAATAACGTTTCCGTGTAATCTTTCGACCACATGTAGCCGAACGTTTCCAGCACGGAATCGGCTGTCGTATGTTGGGTGAGGTTGTCTTCCAGAGTGTCCGTGTGCATCTTGACCCGGCGTTGCAAGGCTTCGCAGATCACGCGGTTGTTATCCTCACGTAGCTCTAGTGCCAGCATTCCAAAGTCGGATTCGATGTCGCGCAGTAAAGCAATGACCGCCTCGACCTTATAGGCGATTGCGAGTGCTGGGTTTTCGGTCATCAAGATCGATCCGCCAGAAGCCCGGACAAACACCTCAGCCGCTTCGACGTCTGCGGCATCAGATCGCATATCTATGTCAATTCCAATCATTTATTTCCTCCATTCATTGAAATCCTCAATCTGGTCACCGTTCTCGTCGAACGCGAGCACGTCTTCCCATCGGAGTTCGACGCAGTCGCTGATAACCGTTTCGGTCGGCGGCATCTTTCGTGCCATCTCGTAGGCTTCCTCAATGTTGTCGGCCTCGACCACCCATCTATCGTATTGTTCGTATGGGACATGAAATTCAAATTCCGGCATTACAAAGACTCCTTTGGTGTGTTTAATTCCTCGATCAATGAATCAGCGAAGTTGACCGCTACATGAGCAAGATTTTTAAATCCGCTTGCGGTATCGGCTGCGGCAGACGTTTCACTCGAATTTCCTGCCAACCCCGATAGGATCATCGCCGCGAAATACTCGCGTTTTGTCAGTCCGTAGGTGTGGCGGTTAAACTGCGGTGTCTCTTGAACCTCTGGATATGCCGTCTCATTTCCATTTGTCATAATTTCCTCATTAGATCGCTTCTGCTGAAATTTCCCTTTCGAACGGCTTGTGCATCCTTTTCGTCTCAAAACGAGGAGCCAGGCGGCAAAGCTCTTAAAAGCGGTGGCGATTTACCGCATCTCGCGAGCCTTCTCTTTCAATTGATCAATTCTTGCCTGAGCCATACTTACTCTCCCTTATGATCTCGCCCGTCGAAATAACCGGAACGGGCAAGAACTTCCATCGCGTAATCTGACATCAGTTTTGCAACATAATCTTCCAATTCGGGAGATATAAAGGCTCCCGACTGTTCGCTTTTCCATTGCTTCGCGTCCTCTATCGACGGCAGTAGCAATCGCTCGCTCACAGGAATCCACCGCATCTCGGCGGCGGACTGTGCGATTTGGAGTTGGTTACAGGCATCTTCTGCTTGAGCAAGTTGTGCCTCTAGCGATTCCGTATTTTCTTTGCCAGCGTGATACCCGTTCATAAACATACTGCGGTTCGCAACACTGTTCTTGACGTTGTATCCGGCGTGAGCGCAATCTATAAGGAAATTTTCCCAGGCGAGATTTTTTTCGGTTACGTGTTTTTTAGCTCGGTCTTTGAAATTCATTTCACAACCTCCAAGGCCGTCTTGAGAGCGGCAAGTTCGGCGGCATATTCGTAATACACAAGGCCGTCATAATCATCCTCACCCTCAGTAAGTGCCACCACCAACGCATCAGCTTTAGCACGTATAGCCGCTGTGTGTTCGGCGTGGGCGTCCCAGCCTCCAGTGAAAACGAGTCTGTTTAATTCGTCGTCAAGAAGTGAGAACCCGTCTTGTTCTGCTTGATCGATGAATGCTTTGAATGCCGCTTTTCGTATTTCTTGCGTGGTTTTACTCATATTTTCCTTTTACGTTCATCTTTCGACATCGCCGCAATCTCGTCCGGCGTGAAGCCGGTTGAGCTGATACACGCTAGCCGTTTCCGTTCGTCACTGGCGACGAAGTAGTCATTCAACTCGCCTTCTTCGTAAGGTTCCGGCACGGGCCGTACCAGTAAAACGACGCCAGAATCACGGAGTGCCTTTACCGATTCGGCCACAGCCGGAGACCAACCGCGTTCCCGCGAAAATATTCGCTCGATCTCTGCATCTGAATCGTCTTTCGCCTCCTTGTAGAAAACGCTTTGAAGCGGACTTAGATGGATACGGCCATATTCAAGATTAGTCATATAGACACTCCGATTACCGCGTATATTGCTCCGGCCGCATAGCTGACCACCGAAATGGTGGTCAGGACGATGGTAAAAATAACGAGGTTTCGGGCTTCGCGTCGGTTCATGCTTTTACCTCCGCGAGTGCTGAATACAAATGAGCAACTGATTGCCCTGAGGCTAGATGTGCTAACTGAATGCTGGCGTAAAATCTGATCTCGCAGTTGTTTAATTCTTCATCATCAGACGGAATTGGATGTTGCTCTACAAATATTGCAAGGTCTGAATATGATCGTTCGAGGCTGTCAAAAATCTGCTTGAGTTCCTGTCTTATCAGTGTTTTGGTTAAATCCGTCATTTCGACACCTCCAAATTGATCGTTTTGTATCGGTAAAGTTCGGGTATCAAGAAATACGCATCATCGTGATCTTCACTGAGCATTTGCCATCCCTCACCCGGCATTTCGAATTCGTGCGACATAACCCAATCTAGTGCGAGTCTTTCGTGAGGCCGGAGATTCTTGATCCGGCCTTTCACGATTGACCCGTTACGGGCCGCGCTCACTTCGTCACCTCACTTTTCCGAACCGGCACCATATCGGCGCCGCGGCCGCGGAATGCTTTGCGGTAGTGAACGTCGATCTCAGTCAGTGGATCGGCGACGGCTTTTTCGAAGGTTTCCCATTCCTGAGCGGTTGCGGTGAATGCCCAGGTGCTTTTAGCAAAACTTACGTAAAAGAGTTTGGATTTCGGATCGAACGCAGCTTCACGGACGAATCCGGTTGGACTGATGAAATTCATCGGCACCGGCTCGGCGAGTTTTGTTGAAATCTTGGTGACGGGTACGGGTTTTCCTTTTTGATCCGTGCCGATCGGTAGACGTATATCGGACTCGTCGACAAATTTGCCGTTTTCGCGGAGTTGATAACGCCACTTACCGTCGACCAAAGTTGCGTTGGAGATCACGTGCTTTTCGCCGGTGAACGGGCCTTTCTTAACAATCACTTCAACGTCTAATTGAAACTTGCGTTTGGGTGCAGTATTCTTGGCGGTCTTTACCTTTTTGGCCGTCCGCTTCTCGGTGAAGCTGTCGAAAGCTTTAGTAAGATCTTCCCGCGTACGGGTTTTGGTTGGGGTCTTGATACCTTCTACTTCTGCGATGTGTGCTACAAAATCGTTCATTTTTAACCTCTCGTGTTTTTTAGTAACCCCTCGCTATTAACTTGGGGTATAGATTCTTTGTAACTGCGAAGCTAAACGGGTGGAAATTGATACGTTTGCGAAGTGCCTGGACACACGTATCCCGTTTAGTTTCATCAGTTATCAAATAACTCTATACTGGTCTCTCTAGCATACTCACCATCCGAGTCAAGCACTTTTCGACGTGGAAGCAAATATTTTTCAAAGTATTTTCACCCTGATATTTACAGGGCTAAACACGAATTAAGGGAGCTGTTTGATCTGACTCCTGAGCTTCATCACGGCGGCCGTCAGATCACCACGGAGCGAACCGAGAATGTCGTTGATCTTCTCGTTCGAAGTCTCAAAAAAGGCAATGCCGTCGATCGTCTCGGCCAGGCGTTCGAGCTTGATCTTGTCCGGAGCGAGTTCGGCAGCTTCCTTGGCTCGGGCCTCTTGTGCCTTGGCATCATTCGCAAGCCGATCGGCTTCACGCTGATTTTCGAGCACCTTATCGGCCTCATCTTTTTTCCGCTTCAGCTCGACGCGGATAGCCTCAGCTTTCGGTTTAAGGAAATCGAGCCGTGCAGTCCAGGTCGCATCATTCTCGCCCTCGATATCGTTATCGTAAACGGTGAGATCCTCGAGTACGAAGCGGTTGTTGTCATTGTCCCGGGTAAACCCGATCGACGACAGCTCGGTTCGGCGCTCGCTCTGTCGGCGAAGTTTAACACGCTCGATCGCCGCATCATCCTCTCGTCGCTGGCGTTCAGCTTCCTCGCGTTGGCGGTTGTGCTCCCGGACGGCATGTAATTCCTTTTGGCTCGAAAGAAGGATGTCGAACGCCTCGTCGCTCATGACATCGGGATGCAGATTGAAAGCCTTAACGTTTTCGACGAATGGTTCGAGCTGCTTTACTCGCTCAAGCCTCACATCCTCTTTCTGCTGTTTAATGAGGTTCTCGACGTATTTGGCTTGGCCCTCAGCTTCCTTTTCGAGCGGGACAACTTCGTCAATGTAGATCTTGAAGACGCCATCGATAAGCTGGCACGGACGAAGAAACGGCTCTTTGATGATCTTTTTGCGCTTCTCGGAATTGAGACGCTCGGTACTGATCGTTTTAAGGATCTCTTTTGCCCGTTTGATATTGACATCATCTTCTGGCCCGGCGATGGCGATTGATTTGACTTCGTTACGCCAGCCCTCGATCTGTCCGAACAGGTTGCCGAATTGTGAAAGCAATTTCGTTGTATCTGACGGGGATAACTTTGCTTTGTCGATAAGGGTCTGAACTGCCGGCGGGAAATCATGTGCCAGGGCGGTCGTTTCCCTTTTCGCGAGAGTCGCTCCAAATTCCGGAACGAGGTCACTAACTGTCGATTGAGCTGCTGTCTCGGTGTGTACCGCGGCTTGCTTCGACGCCTCTCGTTGCCGTTCGATATCGGAAAATGATGTCTTTTCGTTATCAGACGCTGGCTCCGATACCGGAATTCCCGCTTCGGGATTGCCAGTCATTCTTTGCAGATTTGCGATGAAGATCCCGGCATCATGCTCGTCAAGCTCGTCGATCTCGCACTGCATTTGCTTGCGACATTCAATAGCAACGTCGATCTTCTTCGTGATCCGGAGCATTTCGATATGCTGACGCTGAGTTGGGGTCAGTGTTGACGGTACGTCCAGCTCGACTTCGATCATCTCATCTTTGGACTCGGGGCAGATCGCTCCGCTAATTCCGATGATCACCGCGGACGCCGGAAGCTGTTTGCCGTGGTTCTCGCAAAGGACCATCGGGCACGTGTAATATTTCTCAGTGACCTCTTCCCTGCTGACACTGTTTCTCTCGAGTAGCTCGTCGACCTCGGCCGACCGTTCAAATTCTGTATTGCTAAAATCGTTCATTTTTACCTCTCGTGTTGGATTTAAAGTAATTAGTTAGGAAGTTCGACCACGCCGCCTGGCAAGATCTTCGCTCCCGGCTGTTTTGCGTAATACATGCAGATAAGCGGGCCCGGTACGCTGCTGGCCCTGCGTTGAGCTATTGCGTCGGCCGCGATCTTTCGGACGATCTTGATGTTCCGGTCGTCACTCGGCTCAAACGGCCCGCGGATCACGTTTTCATGTTGCTGTTCTGTTTGCATTTAGTCCTCCGTATATTTCCTTTCGCAAAGGATTTAAGGTTCTGTCTTTGTGGATACAAAGACGCTGGGTAAATAAAATCAACCCTGATGATTTGCGTCATCTGGGGCTGGTGCGTCGAGTGCGGCCGGTTCACTTACTTGTCGGTTAGTTTCGCGCCGCTTTTTTAATTCGTCAATCTCAGAAATGATCCGTTCGTTGGAAGCTCGAATTTTTTCGATGTCCTCAGCGTGCGGTCCAGGGTGAAGTGCCTTAATGAATTCGATCTCGTCCAGGCTTGCGACGAACCGCTCCCGGATTTGATTTAAATCCCGGACGTAGTTATCATTGGAATTGCTCATACATGCCTCTCGGTTTGTTGGAAGCATATTTGGGAAGAGCTGACTTTTGCGGGTTGCTCTCCCCTTTCGCTTTTTGGTTTTCAAAAATCTACTCTCACAATCTCGCATAAAAATAATTTACAGTCAAGCTAATATTAACACTTGCGTGAATATTTTTTGTATGTTAGTTTCTTCTCATTATGGAAGACGCTAACCACAATATCGAGGGATTTACTACTAAACAGGCCGCAGGTATGGTAGGCGTAAGCGAAGCTCGTATTCGTCAGCTCGCCCTATCAGGAGCTATCGAAAGCTCGATCATTCTCGGTCGTCGCATCATTTCAGCTGAAGGGGTGAAGCAAGCGAAAGCCAGAAACACCAAGATCGGCCGAATAGGAAAACAACCCGTTGGATCGAAAGTGAAATGAAGGTAATTGCGATCGCCAACCAAAAAGGCGGCGTCGGCAAGACGACTACCGCCGTTAATCTATCCGCGTGCCTAGCTCGCAGCGGACGGCGAACACTGCTCGTCGATCTCGACGCTCAGTGCAACGCTACAACCCACGCCGGTAAGGACGTGCCGAAGAGCGAATCTGAGACAACTTATGCGTTGATCTCCGACAAAGTTCCCGACCTTGCGAGGATCATTCAGCCGATCGGGCCTAACTGGTCGCTGGTTCCGGCTCATATTGCTCTCGCTGAGATCGATATCAAACTGTTTTCGGTAATGAACCGCGAGGCCCGGATCAAAAAGGCACTGGACACGGTCAAAAACGACTACGACTATGTCGTGATCGACTGTTCCCCTTCCCTTTCTGTTACAACGGTCAATGCTTTGGTCGCCGCAACACACACGATCATCACGATCCAAACCAATTGGTTCGCCTATGAGGCGATCAAACGGCTGATGACGATCGTTACGGACGTTATCGACGAATCGAATCCGACACTGAAAACCTATGCTCTGGCGACTATGCACCGAAAGAACGTCAACATCAATGAAGATGTTCTTCACCAGATCCAGCAGGATTTCGAAGCCCTTACTTTTAAGACCGTAATTCCCTACACCGCGACCCTGGCTGAAGCCTCCGTCGCGAGAATGCCGATCTGCGATTACGCTGATGGCAGTAAAGCTCATAATGCGTACGAATCCCTGATGAAGGAGCTCATTGAACGTGCCGAAACCAATGTCGAAGCCACGCAAATATCAAATAACACCTAATTCAATCGATCCGAGCGAAGAAGCGGCCGTCAGAAGCGTCATGGACAAGTTCCGTCAGAGGGCGGAGCAGCCGGAACCCGTTGCCCCCGAGGTTACTCCGGAACCATCGCGTGACGTTGTTCGCTTCCCTGCTGATCGTGTGGACGTCCACCGCGAGATAGTGCAGACGCCCACCAGCGATTTTAGCGGACGCCCACAAAGCAAAGATGGGGACGCCCACCAAGTAATTAGCGAGACGCCCACCGTTTCCGAATGGGGACGCCCACCAGATTTCAATGTGGACGCCCACAATATGGAAATGGAGACGTCCACCAAGAACGAATACCGACGTCCACCAGTCGAAAATACCGACGCCCACAAAGCCAAGATAGAGACGCCCACCGATGCCGATTCCGGGCGTCCACCGGCATTAAAGGTGGGCGTCATGGCGCCAAAAGACGGTTTTGAGGCGTCCACCACCCCCGTCGAATCCGGCGCAAAGGCGTCCACCGCACAAAATGTGGGCGCCCACAAATCAGGAAGACGGGGAGATCGCCACAACAACCCATCTACTGAGAGACTGGCTCTCCGGCCGAACGGCGAGATCCTGAAAAAGGTTAAGCATTTCTGCGTGGAGCGTAATTACTCATTGACCGAGTTCTTCGAGCTGGCCAGCCTCAAGTTCATTGATCTAGGCGCCCACCAGGACGAAAATGGTGGCGCCATGGCGCCCCTTAATAATGGAAGATCAATGATGGGTTTAAAGACAGAGAAAACCATCATTAATCTTTATCTCGCGTGGACCGCTGCTTTTAACGAAAAAAGTGACGCAACCGGGAAGAAGTGGACAGGGAAGTGGCGACCAGCTGACGACCTCGTTGGAGTTCAATACAACGAGATAGATGCGAGGCTGATAGAGCTCGGAATCCTGCAAACGCAGTCCAACAAGGGAATAGGCAACGGCAAGATCCAGTCGTTTTCCTACTACATTGGCGAGATCGATGTCAGCATCCGGGATGCGGGTCACATGTCACCGGCCGCACTCGATGCGATCTTACAGCATCATCGAACGTCGATGTTCCGGTGGCTGGGCAGGGAAGTGGATCTTAGCTTTTTAGGAAATGAATAATCTTATCGACACTACAAATCAGGAATACGAAGAGTTCGCCAATGAAACCGATCCCGTCAAGCGTTTTCAGAATCATGCGATGATGCAGGCCCGGATCGAGCACAATATCCGTGCCTTCGGTGGAACGAGAGCCGCAAGGCAAGATGCGGAAATGCTGCTTGATCCCCCTTTGGAAACGAGAGTGGAACGGTCGTACACCGTGACCTGTAAACTTTGCAGTGTCGAGGTAGTGAAACAGGAAGGTTGCCTGACTACGGCAAATGAGTTGGCCTACGACCATTTGCGGATAGTTCACAAAGGCTGCCCGTAATTAAACCGTTTAGCTGGGATAATGATGTTTTGGAGGAAGGGGATGCTCAGAATTGATTACGTTGGCGGATCGATGGACGGGAAGTGGGCCAACGGTTCGGTACTTCCCGAAAAGGTCGAGATCCCACTATATCCCAAACAGAGTTGCACCCAGGTGCCTATACCGGACGAATTTTGTGTTCCAATTGGAAAAGAAATTTATCTTTTGCGACGAGTAGCCCTCAAGGGGCGTCCAAGAGACGTTTTAGCATTATCAACCCTTAACGACGACGAGTTCCTCGATCTCGTGCAGACACGATTTCTCTTATGAACATTTCTGAGTTAGATCCACCGCCGCTAACGCTAAAACCTTGATCTGCTCTTCCGGCGTCCTTCCTGATCTGAGCGCCAGCTCCCGGATCGAATTCATTTCTTCATCCGAAAACAGATTCTCCGATCTCAAAACCCGCTGCGGTCCTTTTCCGGTCATAAGCCAATTCAGATTGATCCCGGTTACGCGCGAGATCTCGACGAGGATCTCGTAAACCGGCAGCCGCATAGCGTCGGTGTACATCTTGACGGTCGCATCGGTGGTTTTCAGCCGGCGGGCGATCTCGGCGTTGCTGGCATGGTCAAAGGCGATTTTAAGCCTCAGAGCGAACTCGTCCCGCATAAGTTGCTGTTCATCGGCCGAAAAACGGCTGGAGGCGGCTCCAGGCTTCAGCGCGGACAAATTCTCTGTCTGTGTGCTGTTCATAAAAACTATTTTTTCGCCCCTGGGGGCTTGGTTGCCTTGAGCTTGCTTATATCGCCCGGCGGCAAGACAGCTCGGGCGGCTAAGGCCGGTATCGTGATCGTCCAGTTCGCCTGTGACGTGTAGGAATAATTTCCGGCCAGATACCCTACGACAAAGACCTTGTCATTTTCGACAAATTCGGTTTCGAACGGAGCTGTGACGTAGATGATCCGGTCGCTGCGGCCGTCGATCGCAATACGGGCACTGGAATTCCCGCCGCTTTCCGTGATCTGCAGGATCTTGCCGGTCGCATACCAGGGTTTTCCTGCATAGCGATCGGCATTTTTGGTTAAGTGAGCATAGGTGATCGATTTGTAGTCGGCCTCAGCTTCGATCACGTTCTTGAGAACGGCGCCGTTGTCGACGCCTTCATCTGAGATCCTGACCATCTGCCCCGCGAGATCGTATCCGTAGGTCTTGGTCGAATTCGGAAACTTCATCCGATTTCCCGTGGTTGTCGGGTCGGGGGTCGTATCTGCTGACCGCGAAGGGGCGTTTTCACCGCAGGCGATACACCCGAGAATAAGTAAGAATATTGGGAAATATGGTTTCATGGGTTTATATTCCAAATTCCTTGAGTACCGTGATCCGGGCCCGGACAAGAGAAGCGAGGTCGGACGAGGCTTCGATCTCTTCAGGCGTTAGTTCAAGCAGCATCGGCATCGGCATAAGACAGATCACGGCAAAAGCCTCAGCCTTCAGCTCGCGTTTGTCGTGCCACTCGCCGTTCTTGAAAAAGGTGAACGCTTTCTTGTTGCCGGGGGCGTCGAATAAAAAATGGTGAAATTCGTGAAAGGCAGTGTGCAGCCATGCGGATCCCTGAAGGTTTTGATTGATCAGCATGTAGTCCCGGCCCTCGCATCGGGTGTAATAGCCGTCGACATGGAGCGGCATCTGTTTTACGAGAACTTTGCCGGCAGCTGTCGCGTGCCAAAAGTCTTCGTGGGTGATCTGTTTAACGTTGAAGTTTGGGAAAAACGTGAGAATTTTTGAGAGTGAAAGTTTCATATTCGCTGTAGGTCTCCTTCCTGGGCATTTTGTGTTGAGTGTAATTAGTTCGTGTTTCGTGCTTTATCCGCGGCGACAAGCGAATCGATGATCCCGCGAATCTGTTGTCTAGCGAGTACTTTCATTTCCGGCGATAGTTCGTCGAATCCGTCATACAAGCCGTCGTCTTCCTCCTCGATCGGAGCGTAGTTAGCCGCTCTCCGTACTTCATTGAGCGGAACGTTTAGAATGATCGCCATCTTTTCGACGATCGCTTCACCCGGACGCGGTGCCCGGTTAGCTGTCATATTCGGGCTGTAATCTCTGACCAGATTGCCGACATAGGTCGGACTCACGCCGATCAGTCGTGCAAATTCTGCGTTTGATAACGCCCGCGTATTGAGTTGCTTTCGCAGCCAGTTTCCGAATGACATGCTGTTATAAACAAATACTTTACGCTCAAAAGCATGTACACAGGCTTGATTATTCATAAACAAATAGTTGACAGACTTAAATTCTTGGTTTATATTCGCTAACCATGAATTCAATCTGGGATGAAGGGAAGATCCGCGAGGCTCGTAAAAACGCCAATCTTACTGCTCAGGCCGCATCAGAAGGCCTTGGCGTAACGCGTGAGTATGTTTCGATGATCGAGGGCGGTTCGCGCCAGCCATCGCAAAAGCTTGTCGGCAAGATGGCCGCACTTTACGGAGTTGCTCCGACATATTTCCTGAAAACGGAAGCTTTGCCGTCCGTTTCGTAAACAAACAGTTGACATAGCGTAAACAAATAGTGTATCTTGGTCATAGCTTAAGAGATAAAACTCGGCGCCACCGTTACCTCGGCTCTCCAAAAGCATAAACAACACGAGAGGTTACGCAAGATGAGCAGATTTGACAGACCGGAGCGACCGCAAACGCTCCCGGTAATGCCTGAAAGGCTAGTACGCCTGGACAGGGAATTGACAACCAGAGAGAAAGACTTCGATACGGTGAACGCCGTCCGCGGTGATCAGCGTTACAAAGTTTCGATCTTTCGCCGGGCCGATCGGTTCATGGCGACAGTCAAGGTCAACGGCCGGACGAAACGCCAGGTTCACGATACGCCGAGCGGGGCATACATCAAGGTCGCTGATTCGCTTAGCCAGGAACTTCTGCAGATGCAGATCGAACGGAATTTCAAAGATCAGTCAACGAAGTCAGTTTCGCAGGCTGCGTAGGGAAAGTAAACGCTCAATTCTCAGCACGATGTACTTGTATTCGTGCCCATTATAAAAATGCTGCAACCACTTCCAGACAGAGAAGAATTTGAACGCGAGATCAGGGGTCTGCTCTCGGACGGAGATATCACCGATTCGGCCAGATATCTGCAGATGGGCCGCACCAGCCTTTCGAAGATGCTGAACCCTGACGTGCCGGAACGGCTGAACCCGTTTTGGATGACACTCGGCCTGCTATGGACGTTCGACGCGAAAGGCAACGGTCTTGCTCCACAGATCGAGTGCATTATGAAACGCCGGCGAATGCTGTGGCTGCCGAAATCGGTTGTTGAAAGCAATGCCGCACATTCGACCTCACGGATCGGAAAGGAGCTGATGGACCTGATCGAAAAGGAAATGAACGGCTGTACGCAGGGAGAACTTTTGAAAGAGGCGGTCGAGATCGAAACCGCCGTCAAAGACAAGATCAAGGAGATTCTAGCGAAGCGCGGGATCTGACAAGATCAGCCGTAGCGGTGTGGGAGACGCTACGGTCGATAGGGAAGGGGACGGGCTCCAAAACCTGAACCCTTCCCACCTTTGAAATATCGAGATCGGGTAGCTGGATGGTAGCCGGCTACTTGATGGGGAAAGGAGCAGACACCAATCCTGTTCCTTTCCCAACCTTTGAAAATCGAATTACAGAGCAAAAGTATTTGGGTCACGCCTTTATTTCGGAACCGTAGAAACTAAATTGCGCAGACACAGACCCGCCAACACGAACCTAAATACTTTTGCCCTGTTATTCGGAAACGATGATCAGGCCCGCTGAGGCGGGAATATTCAAATAAAGGAGCGCCTCTGGAATTGTCATGAGCGGTGCCGGGTATAGCAACTAAAAGCACGATATCAAGAGACCGCACGGTTGTTCGGCACCGCACTTTTACAACCGGAAGGAACTTCGATGATGGATAAAACACTGGACGAAATACGATCGCTTGAGAAAGTGATCGCCGCAGGAGCAGAAAGGGAAGCTCAGCTGCAGAGATATATCAAACGGGAAGATGATCCGGTTCATAGAGCAGAGGTTCAACGTCATCTCAACACGCTTTCCGCTCAGCTGGATCGGCTCGAGGATGAGGCTCGTGAACTTCGAAAAGTTCGAAACGAACGTCTCGATCGCGAACGCCGGATCCTGATGGGCCTAGAGCCTGGACGCAAACCGGTCAATTTTCTGGGAATCAACGAATTTAAGGTGGCTGCATAACATGAACAGATCTTCACACACTGGCGAACCGATCATTCGCCCCGTTCCTACGATCGAGGGCTTTAAGACAATGGTCGATCAGCTGATAACGCCCGACCGGCCCGAGGATGAGGCCAAGGTTTTCATCGACATGATCCTGACGACCGCGAATCCTGATGACGATCACTCCTGGGCACTCGCGAACGAAGCTGCTCGTCACGCATTTACAAAGACCGAAGCTTTCGAGCAGGCATTTCGAAACTTCGCAGGATTTCCGGATCGTCCGGGATACACCGCAGATCGATATGTGATCACCGCCGGCGAGCGGTCGATGTAATGGCTAAAAGTGTTCTTCTCGGTCACGGGTACATGCTGCTCGATGGAAAAACGGTTCCGAAACCGTTCAGGCCGAAGACTCTAGGCGACGCAAAAAGAGCGATCGCGGCCGCGTTCGAGAAAAACCGCTGGGATGAGAGATCGCGGTTCAAGTATTTAGAAATTCACGGCGTTACGCCAAAAGAGGTTAACGCCCTATCGCTCGGGGAATGCAGGACGATCCTTGCTGCGATGGAAAAATCACGGATCGTCCTCTTCCAAGACTGAGGTAAAAATGAACGATACAACAGAACAACAGTCCTTTTCCGGAATGCCGCTCGGTGCGGAAGAATCGCAAGGTTCGAACCGGATATATGTCTCACTTCGAACCGGCAAGATCTGCCAGACCGATAGCAAAAAACAGCCTGCTGGTTTCAAACCGGCCCAAACCCAAAACAAAGATAAGACGATCAATAATTTCTTCGCAAAGGAATACGATCACCTGACCGGCTATGTGACCGACGTTCGTTGGCACACACACAAGCTGAACGACGGCACCGTTCTAAGCGGCTGGAACGTGACGATCGATACGACGAAAGAGGTCTACGTTCTTCAGGTCAGCACCAACGATCGGCCGTTCGAGCGGTTCATGAACGTGATGCTCGCTGTTGATTTCGAGAAGCCGGTTCGCTTTGTAGCGTTCATGGGTAAACACAAACAGACCGGTCATCCGCAAAAAGTCCTGCTTCTCACTCAGCAGATGAACGCCGACGGCAAACCGATCTGGCTCCAGCCGATCACGCCTGAAAAATGGCTGTCACGCGGAATCATCAACAAGCTCAAACAAAACCTAGCCCTCACTGAAGCCGAAGAAAATAACATCTCGCGTATGGCCGACGGGACGTTCAACAAGGAATATCCGTACATCGTCCAGGGCCTCGACGAAAAGTGGTCGATGGATGCCTGGCGTAATTTCCTGCTCGAACAAGTTCACGAATTCGTGATCCCGAACGTACAGGCTGCCAACGCGGCTCGAGGAGTTATTTCGCATTCGGAATCATCGTCGCAACCATCTGCAGACGTTCCGTTGGAAGATGACTCGTCGGTTATCAGCGGGCCGCCGATCGGATCTGCTGACGATGACATTCCGTTCTAAAGATCTGCCGGACGGTTTGATTATTCCCGGCCGGCCGGTAGCCGCAAACCCTCCGCGGCAACTCGGAACGGCAGCTGTCACTCTGCCGTTCCATTTTTGAAATATGTTCGGCGACTACGCCGACAAGGGCAGGAAGAGGCGACCTCATAAGGTGATAAACACGATCTCTTCCTGCTTTGAAAAGCTATCAAAAATTTATGACCAACGCTCAACTTATCACCAAATTCAATATGCAATTTCCGGTCGGCACGCTCTGTCCTATGCGATCGATCGCCAAAGACGGCGTTCCGTTCGAAGAGGTCGAGGTGCGAGATGAAGCCTTCGACATGAACGGCCAACCGATGGCGTTTTTCGTTGGCAAGAGTGGGGCGTATTCCATCCGTCCGGAGTTCGTCGACTACAAATAATTTTATGAAGATCATCGCAAATGCAGCCAACGACAAGTTTTTAATTGAGGCCAGCGAAACGGAGCTGGCGAATCTGATTGGTTTTAGGTATCCCAGCCAGATTGACCGGAATCATCAATCGAAAAAAGTTCTGAAGATCGGTGCGGAAATCACGGTTTCCCCTGGAACTGGACCTTGGGGCCGACTCGCTCGATGCCGTTGAGATCGTCATGCGGCTCGAGGAAGAGTTCGAGATCGAGATTCCGGACGAGACGGCTGAGTCTATTAAGACAGTGGCCGACACGATCAGGATCGTTCAGGAGCGAAAAGGGAATTAGTCTTCGTTTTCGGCCCGGTTTGTTTTTTATCGTTCATTCCGGCCGAAAGGTGCGGCGGTCATAGCGAAGTAGGCTGCCGCACCAAAATTTGTTTTCACCATCGATGGAAGATCGCACGATCAGCATGATATTTCCTCATCCCCCGGCGCTCAATCACCTGTATTTCAATCAGGTGATCGGCTCGGGGCAACGGGCGTATGTGAAGCGCGGTATGACCCAGGCGGGACGGGACTACATGGAGCTGATCGCCGAGATCTCGGAAGGTTTCACGCCATTCCTGGGCGACGTCGAGGTTGAATTCAAATGGTACCGTCCGCGAAAGGTCGGAGATCTCGACGGTATTTTCAAAGTGATCCTCGACGGCATGACCGGCCACGTCTATATCGACGATAAACAGGTCAAACGCATTGTCGCGGAACGGTTCGAGGATCCGGATCATCCGCATGTAAAGGTCGACGTCCGGCCGCTTGGACTTTTTTAACTAATTTACAGGAGCAAATTATGTCATCAGAAGCAGCAACTCAAACCGCGTCAGAGCCAAAGAATCTGGCCGATGTCGCACTAAAAGCCGAGATCGAAGGCTGGGGCTGGAAGGTCGACGGCGGCGATAAGGAATGGTTCGCCGAATCGGACGATGGAACGAAGATCGGCCCGTCGACAACGATCAAAGCACTGCATACACAGGTCAGCCTCGCGGCCGGGCCTAAAAAGCAGCGGATCGTGAAAGCACCCAGGAAGGGCAAGACCGCACAACCGATGCTGCCTGAGACGAAGGCAGCTGCTCTCGAAGCTCTGCCGACGGCGATCCTGGCGTATCGTGCGACGACGATGGAGATCCTTGAGCTGCAAAAGCGACAGGAAACTGAAAAGAAGCTCGTCATGGGCTTGATGCATCGTTACGAGGATGCTCTTGAGACCGACGATGAGACAGGCTTCAAGTTCTTCGACGCGAGCGGCATTATCGCCGAGCTGGTGATCGAGGAGAAAGAAGTTCTGAAGACGCGCGAACGCAAAGACTAGAATGCCGAAGCCAAACAGGATCAGGACAGAGGAAACCGATATCTACTACTGCTCATTATGCGGCCGGAAGATGTCGGGTCCTCTGCCTCGTGGACTGAAAGGTGACTTTGTTCACCCTGAATGCAAATCACTTTATGAGCGAACCCAAACGCAGATGCAGAAGATGCCTGGTGATCCTCGAACCGCAAGAACGTGACCGGTGCCGGGACTGCCGTAAAAAGAAAGACGAGGACGACGATGAAGCCTGAAAAACTCTATTACGCCGACACGGCAACGCTTGAGGTCAACGAAGTACCGTACACCCGCGATCGTGCAATGTCGGTCACGCCGATCTTTCACTCGACCCGGAAAAAAGCCCTGGAATCTCTTCGTCCGGTGATGGAAGAGAACTATTCCGTAGCGGCCGCAAAGCTATTTTCGCTCTGGGCCGAGCTCGATGATGAGACCGCGACCGGCCTATCGAAAGAAGATGTCCGGCTGCTCGAGAAGTACGGAACGGTGCACGTCATCGATAACCTGAAACGGCTCGAAGCTGCGGAAGAGATCGTAGATAAGGCAGGCATCCTCAAGGGCCTCGGAGAGATCGCGATTAAGAAGCTTGTGAAGCTTTACCGAGGCACGTACCCGAAGACGGAATAACATCACTATGAATGACAGAACCACCGAAAACCCCGTAAATACGGACTTTTACTGGATATGCAAGAGCTGCCATTTCCGCAACCGCGAACGCCGTTTCCACAACCGCGGCGACGTGTCGGAAGGGGCGATCATGTGCGAGGTAGACCCGACCGATTCGGACAAATGGCGATCATCAGGGGACTAGTTAAGTTAAGGATTTATGTCGGTTAAATGGATCTCTTTGATGTGGGAATCCGACCTTAAAGGGCCGGAGCTATTGCTTGCGCTTGCGATCGCTGATCATGCCGACAGTGACGGCCGTTGCTTTCCCGGAATTGAGCATTTAGGGTTAAAAACGAAGCTCAAAAAGCGTCAGGTCCAGCAATTGATTCATCGTCTGGCAAGTAAGAAAGTGATCTCTATCGAGAGTGGAAACGGCCGCGGACATAAAGCGATATTTCAGTTCCAAAAGGTGCAGGATAATGCACCTTTTAGCGAACCGGAAAAGGTGCAGGATTCTACACCTTTTAGAGACGCCGAAAAGGTGCAGGAAAATGCACCTTTTGAGGATGATAAAAGGTGCGCAATCGTGCACGTAAAAGGTGCGCAATCGTGCACAGAAAAGGTGCAGGATCCTGCACGACGCTATATTAACCATTCTTTTGAACCATCAATAGAATCTAAGAAGGCAGATCCGGTGTTAGAAATTTTCGAAGAGTGGAGGAAGGTTCTCAACCACCCGAAAGCCCAGCTCGATACCAAACGCCGGAGCCGGATCGAGGCCCGGCTCAAACACTTCTCGGTCGACCAGCTGAAGCTGGTCCCTCACGGCGTTCTGCGATCGTCCTGGCACATGGGCGAAAACCCGACCGGCACACTCTACCACGACATCTCGACGGTCTATCAGGATGCCGACAAGGTTGAACGTTTCCTGACCCTCGCTAACGCTCCGGCTTCTCGCAACGGATCCTCAAAACCCTTCTTCGATCCCGGCCGCTCAGCCGCCGCCGATGCCGAACCCGTTATTGCTCCGCAGATCGCCGAACCACTGCCGCCGCGTCCGGCCGCAAAGGTCCCGATCGAGCAAACTCACGCCTGGAACGCATTCCGCGATGCTCTCGCGAAACATCTTTCGACCGACGTTTACGCGTCGTGGATAAAACCGTTGATATTCGACGGAATTAACGCCAAAAACAGCACTTTTCGCGTCAGAACACGCCCAATTGCACACGAATGGATCACAAAATTCTATTCCGAGGCGATCCATGACGCTTTGGGAACGATCGGAATGCCGGAATTCTCGATCGAATGGGAAGTAGAACCGGAAGCTTACGAGGAGATTCAAAGCGTATGAGCTACATCGAAGATATCGATTTCACAAAAGAGGACCAAGGGAAGTCCAAGCATCCGGAGACCGTCGGCGACCTGTCGTATGCCGATCTCGAGGAACGGGTTTTCAACGCGATCGACGCCAAGTTTCGCACGCTGCCCCGGATCAAAGAACACGCCGGGCTGGAACGTGCATTCGACCTCACGCCAATCATCGAGGGCATGGAGCTCGACAAGAAGATCGCTCGCCACGATAACGGAACGATCACCGCGTTTTTCCGTTACACACAGAAGCCGACACGGTTCTGGCTCACAGGAGATCGTACGGTCGACGCCGAATTCGACGAAGCCTACGTCCCGTCAGCTCCGAAGGAAACCGAAGCCGAAGTCAACCGGCGAATGAATGCCGCACAAAAGGGCAGGGCACCGATAGAGATCAGCGTGGCCGTTCTCGAAGACGCGGCGGCAAAATACTCGGAACGCAAAGACATCGCCGAAGCCTGCGGAGTCGGCTATTCGACACTCTTGGCCAAGATGAGGACTGACCGGAAACTGCGTGATGCGTTCGATCGCGGCCGACGGATCTTCTCGCAGAACACATACGGGCAAACCGCAACCGCCGTCGCCCAACCCGAACAGAATCCTGAATCGACATCGCCGGTCGCGAAGACATCTGGCGTCCGGAATCCGAATACGAGTAACGCCCACATATTCGCGAGAAAACCAGCACCGCAAACTCCGGAGGTCGACGCCAAGACTCTCGAAAACGCATTTGCCGAGCATGGCAAGTTGGCCGATGTTGCACAGGCTCTCGATATTGCGGCATCGGTGCTTTACGACATGATCGAACGATCGCCGATCCTGCGCGAGGCGTGTGACGACGGACGCCTGAAATTCAAACAACGACAGCGTGACGTGGCAGCTCCGGGAACGGAACCGATCACTGAACCGAACGAGGAAAAACCTATGAGCCGAGGAAAGGCACTCCAAATGGATAAGACCGCGGTCTATCAGGCCGCCCGTACAGAACCGAATCTCATTGCAGTCGCGAAGAAGGCAGGGGATTGTGGACAAGCGGCCTTTAGCCGAGCGATCAGTCGCGATCCTGAGCTTCGCCAAGCCTACGAACTGGGATGGGCCGAATACAAGCTAAGCCAGGAAAAGTCCGCTGAGAAAACGCCGGAATTCGAAGGCCCGATCGAGAGATTTCCATCGAAAACGGTTAGAGCTCCGTTAGATCCCGAACCAGCTGTGATCATGGAGACCCCGCAAATATCAGAGCTCGAGACATCCGAAGTGTCAGAGGATGTGTTAGAGCCGGTCAAGCATCCGACGCATATCGGCATGGAGATCGATCCGCCGGAACAACTACTGCAACCGCAGGTGAAAACCGTCGCGATCTCGGGAGCGGTGCTGCACATCGGCTTCAAGGGCGATCTGTTCGCAATGCCGAGACGCGACCGAGATCTGCTCAACGATATCGTCGACCTGGTCCAGAAACACGAAGAGGCATCAGCATGACCGAACCTGAGATCTCAGACGACACCCGGGAACGTTTCGCAATATCGGTCGAGAATCTGCCCGGCATCTACGCTCAGGAGGAGTACGAAGCGATGGTCGAGGAAGAGAAACGCCGGATCGTCAATGAAGTGCCAAGTAACCAGTAGCAAGTAAATCTAACAATCGACGTATCCGCGTCTGATAACGGAAACACGACACGGCTGTCGCTAACGCCGAAACGATCAAATGAAACAAAACGAATTGAAAAAATGCTGCAAGTGCGGGAAAGGTGTCATGCATTCAGGGATTCCCATATTTTTCAGAGTTCGAATTGAACGTATGGCCGTAAATATGGGAGCAGTTCAAAGGCAGCACGGGCTGGAGCAAATGCTTGGAGGCCATGCAACGCTGGCAAACGTCATGGGACCAAATGAAGATCTGGCCGTTAAGCTCGGTGATCCCGTAAATGCGATCGTTTGTATGGATTGCTCGATAAGGGGAAGCGTGGCTGAAATCGAGGAACTTGGAGCCGATAAAACCTAAATGTATAGCGTCCGATAATAAGTATTATGTAATTGATGGCAAAAGGTTTAGCGGATTGGGAAATTACGAAAAGTATATAACAGTTCGCAGCGTAGGAAAAATTGACTTATAGGAAAACTGGACACCCGCTATGACAGCCGCTGTACCAAGTCTTTGTATCCACAAAGAAACCGTGCTAAATTCTTCGTGTTCATCAACTCCGACGGATGTATCAGAGACAGATCAGACTTGCGATATGGAATTTCACCCGGTGGCCGCGCTATTTCCGATGATGACGGACGACGAGCTAGAAGTGCTTTGTCTGGATATTGCCGCGAATGGCCAACGCGAACCGATCCTGATCGCCAACGGGATGATCGCCGACGGCCGAAACCGGTATAAGGCGTGTTTGTCGGTCAATGTCGAGCCTAAGTTTCGTGAGTGGGACCGCATAGGAGATCTGACAACGATCGTCGTCAGTTTAAACCTAAAACGCCGTCATCT
>JBGSQW010000136.1:0-34461 GCA_041737885.1 Pyrinomonadaceae bacterium
TGATAACGAGCTTGAGCAGTTTCCATTCACCGCCACGCATCACGTATTCAAAATCGTATCGCGTTTTGTACGGCTTGGTCTTAAATTCGCCCTGAGCAACCAGTATTTTGAGCCCTTTCTCCGTTCGGATGGACGCCGGTGTTTTAGTCTCCGCCGACATACCCTCGACTTTTTCGAGGATCGGTAAGACGATCTTCTTTTTATCCGTGTAGGATTTGAAAGCCGTTTTCATTTCATTGACAGTGTAGCTGCTCTGAAAATCGGTAGATGCCTTAGCGTGAAGCTCAGAGAAGTCTTCGGAGTCGATAGCCCCGGCAAACTCTGAAATGGTCTCTTTCACGAGACCCTCGACAACCGAATCTGAAGGAACGCTGTCGCTGGAAGTGTCAGTTTTGGTGTTTGATGGCGTTGAGGTTGAGTTGCTTTGATTGCTAAGATTCGCCAGGTCGAAATTCTTATTGCAATTGCAGCCCAGCACTATCGAACCGATGATCGCCATTGCGATCAGCCCGCTAAATTTAGCGTTTTTTCCGAAGAATAGTTCGTTGAGGAGGTTTTTCATTATTGTTGCTCCAGGTAACCGAATGTTCTAAGAAGGCCCGATAATGCTGGTCCCTCGACGTTTACTGCGATTTTTCGACAAGGTTCAAAAGCGTACGAATGGCAACGCCAGATGGGCCCTTTGCCATATGAGACTTTGCCGAATCGAGCCAAGCCGTTCCGGCGATATCAAGATGAGCCCACTTTGCTTTATCGACGAATTCCTGGATAAACACGGCTCCCATAATGGTGCCCGCCTTTCCACGCGGTCCGATATTCTTAATGTCAGCAATGTCCGAGCGAATATCTTTGCTGTACTCAGGCCCAAGCGGCAGCTGCCAATAGCCTTCGCCAACCTCTTTTCCACACGCGACGATCTCGTCGATGAACGCCTGGTCATTGCCCATGATCCCGGTATTATGCGATCCAAGAGCCACGATGACCGCACCTGTGAGCGTAGCCATATCGACGATACGCGTCGCTCCTTGCTTCTCAGCATAAGCGACAGCATCAGCCAGTACGAGGCGGCCTTCCGCATCGGTGTTGAGGATCTCGATCGTTTTGCCGTTTATTGCGGTTACCACGTCACTTGGGCGAGAGGCATTACCGTCGGGCATGTTCTCAACCGCAGCTACGACGCCGATGACCGGAACGGTAGGCTTTAGCAGGGCAATGGCACGCATTGCTCCGAGCACCGTACCGCCGCCCGACATGTCGTACTTCATTGCGTCCATACCCTCGGCGGGTTTGATCGATATTCCGCCAGTGTCAAAGGTAATTCCTTTCCCGACGAGAGCAAGGAGTTCGCCCTTTTTAGCAGTCGATTTGACTGGCGTGTATTTGAGAACGATAAGCTTCGCGGGCTGCGACGAGCCGTGTGAAACGCTCATCAGCGAGCCCATACCCATCTTGGTCATGCGAGCTTCGTCGAGAACTTCACACTTCAGGCCGACTTCTTTGGCCATTGCCTGAGCACGCTTTGCCATTTCGGACGGCGTGAGAATATTTGGCGGCTCGTTGGCGAGATCGCGGGTGAAATTCATTGATTCGCCGATCGCCTGACCGCGGGCTATACCGTTTTTGAGATCGGCAGGCTTGGCTCCATCGACGCAGACGATCAGGTTGGAAACTACTTTGTCCTGCTTATCTTTGGTTTTGTATTTATCTAGCTCAAATTGGCTGGTGATAAATCCAACGACAGCCTGCGAAGCAGCCTCAGCGGCATCTTCACTTCGTGGCAGCAGGGCAAAGCTCGTTATATTTCGCTTTCGGAGGAACCGCGTCGCGGTGCCTGAAAGAGTACACACGTTGGGCGTTTTGTAGTCAGCTTTGTTGCCGACGCCGACTAGCAGAAGACGGCTTGCTTTGACTGCTCCTTTTGGAACAAACCTAACCAAAGCGGTTTCACCTGCCTCGCCCTTGAACTCCTCTGCTTTTATAAGAGCAGCGATCAATCCGCCGGTTATCTTGTCGAGATCTTTGAGCACATCGGTTGTGCCTTTTTCGCCTTTAAAAACCGCCACGGCCATGGCCTCGGCATTTGCTTCAGAAAAGTTTCCGGTAATTCCCGTGAATTTCATTTATACCTCTAAAAAAATCTGTGTTTGGGATGAAAAAACGTTGTTATATCTATAACTTATCTAAGTGCTTGTTTCAACTCTTGCCGCGTTTCTTTTTCAATGGATTTCTTCATCTCGGCTTCACGTTTGTCATAGAGTTTCTTTCCTTTTGCGACTCCGATCTCAAATTTGATGCGTCCGTTCTTCCAGTAAATAGCCGTGACAACGAGCGTCATGCCTTTTTGAGTAGTCTCTTTCTCGAGTTTTGAGATCTCTTTGCGGTTGAGCAATAGCTTCCTGGTACGTAAAACGTCGTGATTGTTGATGTTCCCGTGCGAGTAATGTGAAATGTGAGCACCCATCAACCAAACTTCGCCTTCGATGATCGAGACGTACGATTCCTTTAGCTGAATGCGGCCGAGCATAATGCTTTTGACCTCGGTGCCAAGCAGGACGGCACCAGCCTCGAATTTTTCGAGGATGATGTACTCATGGTACGCCTGGCGATTATTAATAATTTCCTTGTCTGCAGCCATAAACTTCTATTTTGCCACACTATGCGTTGGACTAATAGGGCATATCCATTCAATAAGTTGTGCCCGACGCGGTTGACATAATCGCCTGTCATCCGTAAATTAGTAGATTGCGTTGGGAGATCGTCTAATGGTAGGACTGCAGTCTCTGGATCTGCCTATCGGGGTTCGAATCCCTGTCTCCCAGCCAACTTCTTTCTAATCAATACCTACAATTTAATAGATCAAGAATCACTCCACCCAGGACTACAGACTGGAGAATTACTTTATTTCCCCGGCTTCGTAAGAGAGCGGACGGTCGGCGGATAACTTTTGAATCGAGCGGGACAATTAGTCTGTTAGCCAAAACGGATGGAAGTTTATAAGTCGGCGTCGGGTATGCTGGCTCGAGGTTTCTAAAAGATGGGGATCTAGGCTCCTACGGAGAGAAGGAAGAACTTTCTTCTAAAAGTCGGCTTTTTCTTTCCCGAAGATGGACTGCGCAATACGTCCAAGCGGCAGTATCTGTTCGGCTGATCCGATCTCGATAGCTTCGCGGGACATACCGTAGACGACGCAGCTCTCTTCGTCCTGGGCGATCGTTCTCGCTCCGGCCTGCCGCATTGACATTAATCCGCGAGCTCCGTCTTTTCCCATGCCGGTCAATATTATTCCGAGTGCGTTACTGCCCGCTGATCGTGCGACCGATTCAAATAGCACGTCAACGCTGGGACGCTGAAAGTGAACGGCGGGTCCATTCTTAACGATAACGGAGTACTGGGCTCCGCTTCGCTTTAACAGCATGTGTTTATTTCCAGGAGCGATCAGGGCGACGCCCGTAACGACCACATCACCGTCGACGGCCTCGCGGACCTCGACCCTGCAGCACTGATTTAGTCTCTGAGCAAACGATGCAGTGAAACCCACCGGCATATGCTGGACGATGACGGTGCCCGGCGAATCCGCCGGAAATCCCATCAATACATCCTCTATCGCACGGGTTCCGCCGGTTGACGCTCCGATAGCGATTACTTTGTTCGTTGTCTCAAGCCCACTGGCCGCCGATTTTTCGGTCCGGCCAGTCGTCGCTGCTCTTGGCTTTCGCTTGGAGACCTTTGCGTGTGACGCGGTTCTAACTGCCTGTATCAACTCCATTTCCACGTTTGGCGCCGAAAATTGCGATCCGGGTTTGGCGACGATCTCGATTGCTCCCATTGCCAGCGCTCGCACGGCATTTTCGCTGTTTTCCGGAGCGAGCGAACTGACGATGACGACTGGTAGCGGGAAGTGCTCCATCAGCTTTTCGAGGAACGACAAACCGTCCATTCGCGGCATCTCGATGTCGAGGGTGATGACGTCCGGCCGTAATAGGGCTATTTTGTCGCGGGCAATGAAAGGATCCATGGCAGTGCCGACGACCTCGATATCCGAAAATTTCGAAAGCTCTTTTGTAATAACCTGCCGAACAACTGCGGAATCGTCCACTACCAAAACCCTGATCATAATTTTATTTGAAATACAGTGAAACGTCCGCCCTACCTTCATCCATGGTGAGCCGTACACTCGCTTGGGGTTCTCCAACCGAGTGGGAAGTTATTTGTGCGACCGGACCGGAAAGCTTGAAAATGTGCTGTGTTCCTGTGATCTCAGGCAGAACGTTACCGCAGATTACGTTTGCGAGTTCGCCCAACACGTCGTGGGCCATATCGCTGTCGATGGCGTGATCCTCTCCGAGCATACTTTTGGCGATCAACGACAATGCTTCGTCCTCGACCGTCAAGATCAACCCGCCATCAAGTTCGCCGCTAAATTCAACAAGGACGCTCGAACATTCGATGGTTTCTATGTCAGGAAGGTCGGTTTCCTTGGTCGGAAAGACGAAGCAGAGTTCCTCAAAAGTCGAGATCGCCGCTTGGCAAAGTGCTTGTTCCATGTTCTACCCCCGTTAGCTGCATTACCATTTCGCGTACTGCCTCAGGAGCGAATGGTTTGTGAATAAATTCGACGTCTTTTGCGCGCAGCTGTGCTATGCGCGTTAAGCTGGATTCCGTTGACACGACGATTATCGCTAAATCCTCGAGATCGGGATTTTCCCTGACCTTGTTAATGAGCGTCTCACCGTCCATTACCGGCATATTTATGTCGACGAGAGCGAGGTCCACCCAGTTTTCCTCAAGCAGAACCAAAGCCTCGTGGCCATTCGCTGCCTGATAAACACTGTCAATCTTTAGGCCGCTGATCAACAGGGTTTTCAAGATGATCTTCCGCATCGCCCCGCTGTCATCGACGATCAATACATTCATAGATTCGTCTCCTGATTATTCACCTTCAAGACTACGGCGCCCGTTGCGATATCGAGCGACATTGTCCGTGAATATCTTTCACCAACATCTGAGGCATCGATCAACACGTTATTTTTCCAAAGCAACTTGCGCAGCATTAGAAAATTGCGTTTGCCGATCTGAAAATGATCACCGTCATCATTAAGCTGGGTACTCGCTCCTCCGGCAACCTTAAGGACGAGCCGTTCTTTACGTGCTCCGGCTTTGTAGCACGCACGAAAGAGGTCGGGAACTCCCGTGTCAACGAACATCCACGGATTATCTTTTGCTTTTTCGGGATTAACTGTTGAAAGGGGCAGCATGATATGCAGCAGGCCGCCGACTTTGGCCACGGGATCATAGACCGTGATCCCGAGGCAGCTGCCGAGTGCATACGTGATGAGTGTGTCGCCCTCGTTCGACGAAACTTTCATATCTGCAATACCTATTGTGTATTTCATTTCAGATATATGGCCGGCTGAACGTATCCGAAGCGGTGGTTGATGCTGGTCAAGCTCTCCGAGTGGCCGACAAATAGATGGCTGCCGTGCTCAAGAAGATCATAAAAGCGATTGACTAGCACACCCTGAGTCGGCTTATCAAAATAGATCATTACGTTCCGGCAAAAGATGACGTCAAAAGGTCCTCTCATCGGCCATTTCTCCATCAGATTGAGCCGGGCAAACTTGACTGGCTTTTTGATCCCATCTCGGACGCGGTTTTGCTGATCGCCGGACCGGACAAAATATTTCTGACGTTGGGCCTGCGTTATACCCGACATTGCCTCGTCGCCGTACTCGCCTACAGCCGCTTTCCGCAGGATCCTGTTGGAAATATCGGTTGCCAGGATCTTGATATCCCAACTGGCGATATCGGGGATCGCTTCGTTAAGGAGCATCGAGATCGAATACGGCTCCTCGCCTGAAGAGCAAGCCGAACTCCAGATCCTAAGACGCCTTGCCCTGAGCTGCGGGAGTATCACGCTTCTCAGAAAATCGAAATGCTGCCGCTCGCGAAAGAAATTCGTCTTATTGGTCGTGAGGGCGTCGATCATGTGTGAGAACTCGGTGCTATCACGCTCGACGTAAGACAAGTATTCGTCAAATGAGCCGACCCTGACCGCGGCCAGACGCTTGTTCAGCCAGGCCTTGACGAGATTTTGCTTATCGCTGCTTAGGCGAATGCCGCAGAAGTTATAAAGGCGATCCTTTATCTTCTCGAACTGCTGTTGGCTAAGTTGTGCGGTGATAGTTTCTGCCATTGACCTAGTATCCGATCACCGCTTTCCCGTTTATTGACGATTTGATCGAAACCACAGGGCTCTTTGCGGGCAGCAGTACCGGTTTGTCATTTGACAGGGTAAATGAATCGACCAAGCCCAGCATTTCAAGCGATTGGCTTGAAAGTTCCTCGGCTGCACTCGCGGTTTCCTCTGAATTTGCTGCATTTTGCTGCGTCACAGAGTTCATCTGTTCGATGGCCGAGCCGATCTGACCAACAGCCTGCTGCTGCTGTTCGCTGGAGACTGCGATCTCCGATACCATCGCGTTGACGTTATTGATCTGAAGATGGATCTCTGAAAGGTTCTTGAGAACTTCTTGATTGTGAGTGATACCATTCCCGGCGCTTCTCACGGCTTCTTCAATGAGTTCCGCCGTCTGTTTTGCCGCCTCTGACGAGCGGATCGCAAGATTACGCACCTCTTCGGCGACTACTGCGAATCCCTTACCCGAATCTCCGGCCCGAGCGGCTTCAACAGCCGCGTTCAGCGCGAGCAGGTTTGTCTGAAATGCAATCTCTTCGATAGTTTTGACTATTCTCGCGGTCGAGTCTGATGACACTTTGATCCGGTCGATCGCGTCGGTCAACAGATTCATGTTTGCGACACCGCGGTCGGCGGTTTCGCTTGCAGCTATTACGAGCGAACGGGCGGAAACGGCGTTGCCGGAGTTCTGTTTTGACATCGCTTCCATTTCGTGGAAATTTGCGGACACTTCTTCGAGTGTCGCCGCCTGCTCGCTGGCTCCCTGGGCAAGCGATTGGCTGGTACCGGCGATCTCGTCCGCTGCGGACGCTATCTGGTCGGCACTGCCGCTGACCTGGGAGATCGTTTCGCGCAGGCTGCTGATCGTTGCGTTGAGCATATCGGCGATGCGGGAATAATCTTCGCTGAAAGTTCCGCTCATCACCTCGGTAAGGTTTCGTACCGCGACCTTTTCCAGTACGCGTGCTTCCTCATCGAGAAATCGCTTTGCTTCGTTGTATTTTTCCTCAGCCTCCGCCGAGATGATCTTTATCTTTTCCCGGTAAGTGTCGGTTTGTGCGGTCAGTACGAAGGCAATGTCGGCCTGGACCAGGCGGGTGATCGCACCGCGAAACCGATCGACGTCCGCCTGAGTGCCTCCACCCTCCTTGACAGCTTCGACCAGAGACTCGCGAATCACCTCGTACATAGCGATGTACCAATTAGAGTTGAGATCAATGCGGTCGTGAACCGCTCCGACGACATAGCGGTAGTTTACGTATTCATCATCGATCTGCCCGGCGAACATGGTCAGGATGTACCTCGTGAGCATAGGGCGTTGGCGGTCCACGGTTGAATGCTTGTGAAGAACCTGCTTGGTTTCGGCATTTGCGAGGATCTTGACGTAAAACTTATCAATTAGATCGTCGAGTGCACCTTTACAGACGTCAGACCACGACGAGATAACACCCAGGTCTTCCTCGGTTACGCCTAAGTATTCCAGACGCTCGCGGATAATTGCATCGGAAACATTGATTCGTCCGGCATGATACTTTCGATTGGTTTTTAAGAATTTGAACATCTGGTTTTCTCCTTTGTGGTCGTTTTGTTTTTAGTCGTGGATGGGGCCGTTGCCTGTCTACAGTGAGTCAGGATGACGGATGGGATAGACGCCTCGCCGCCAACTGCGAGACGTGAGAGGGTGGGGGTAAAAATCGCTTAATATTGAATCATCGAGTTCGTCGAAGGGAATCAGGTCATTGGCTGAAAGCTTCGTCCGTCCGTTACCATTTCCGTTGCCGTTACCGTTCTTCTGATAACGTGCCCCGTTGACCGCCTGCACTGGGCGCGGCGTTCGTTTTGGGGTGGTCGTCCGTCGCGTTTGCCTGACCTGATTGGAGAGTTTGAACTCGCCTATCAGCGACAACATTTCCTGCGATTGGCCTGCCAGTTCTTCGGCGGCTCTTGCAGATTCCTCTGAGTTGGCAGCGGCTTGCTGGGTCGCTCCGTTCATCTGTTCGATCGCCACGGTGATCTGTTCCACACCCTGGCTCTGCTGTTCAGATGCCGCAGCGATCTCAGTAACCACTATGTTCACCTTTTCGACCTGTCGGTTGATCTCCTCCAGATTTGAGAGGACCTCGGCGTTGAAGGTAACACCGGCTTCAGTATTCTTGACCGACTCGTCGATCAACTGAGAGGTGGTTTTCGCCGCATCCGCAGAACGCATCGCCAGGTTTCTCACCTCTTCGGCGACGACGGCAAATCCCTTTCCGGCATCGCCAGCACGGGCAGCTTCGACCGCGGCGTTGAGTGCAAGCAGATTTGTCTGGAACGCGATCTCCTCAATGGTCTTGACGATCTTGGCCGTCGAGTCGGAAGATTCCTTGATCTTTTCGACCGCCGACGAGAGCAGGGCCATACTTTTCATTCCCTGGACGGTCGTCGTCCGGGCGTTGTCGGACATCGAACGGGCCTCTCTCGAATTTTCCGTATTTTGCTTAGTCATCGACGCGATCTCGAGCAGGCTCGATGAGATCTCTTCAAGTGTCGATGCCTGCTCACTGGCTCCTCCGGCCAAGGTCTGGCTGCCGGAGCTGATCTCGTTCGAAGCCGATGCGACCTGTTCGGCACCTGAGTTGATCTGAAGCAAACCGGCATCGAGATTATCGAGGGCCTTATTCAAAGCGTCTTTCATCTTTGCAAACTCGCCTCGATAATCACCCTTCATCTTGGCGGTCAGGTCGCGTTCTGCGACTCTCTGCAGGCACTCGGACGCTTCGTTAAGCGGTGTGACAACGGTATCCATCAACTGATTGATTCCGCTAATAATATCTGCAAAGGCGCCGCTGAATTTTGAAACATCTCCGCGTTCATCAAGTCGTCCGTCCTGTGCAGCTTTGATCTGCAAAATAGTCTGATCGTTTAGGCCGCGGAGGGATGCAACTGCCTGTTTCAAATTGTTGCTGACCAGATCTTTTTCCGAAAGAACAGTTATTTCACGGGAAAGGTCACCCCGACTGACAGCGTTGATTGTCAGTGACGTCTCCTTCATATAACCGACAAGCAAACGGAAAGCGTCAGAGAGCATACCGATCTCATCTTTCGATTGATAATCTAATGTCTGATCGGCATCGCCGACTGACATCAGTTTGAGTTTTTCTACCACGAGGGCGAGAGGTCCGACGAGGCTGCGGGTGATCATCCAGCCGACCAGCAAAACGAGTGCTATGATGAAAACCGACACGATGATCAAGATTGTCGTTTGCCATTCAGTAACTGACGCTGCCTCTTCATTGCCTTTTTTGAGATTATTCACCATTTGTTCGTCGGTTTGACGAATTAGATCTCGATGTGCAATGAAATATTTCTTAAGGGGGCCGTTGATCAATTCCGATACCTTTTGCTTGTCGCCTCTTAGCGCCGCCGGAAATAATTCGTTTTGCGCAATAGCAAAATACTCTTGTACCGGTTTATCAGCCTTGACTAAGGCAAGATCTTTGATTTCCGGATCAAATTCCTGTTTTCCCCAAAACTCGTGTTTTACCTTATATGCGGCAATACCTTTCTTGATATCTTCGATTGTTTCAACGATCTCTTCCTTGTTTTCCTGTTCTACATACCAGAGCAAACGATTGGCGAAATAAGCCGTCTCCAGAATGAATATGTCCGGTGCCATTACATCATTCTGAAATGCGCGATTTTGCACCATCTCTTTATGAAGAGGGCTGCCCATTTTGACAGTACTGAGCGTATTGAACGAGAGTACCGCAAAGGCTACGAAACCAATTACGAATATCCCGATCAAGGCAAACATTTTATTTCTTACACTTAAGTCTTTTAGTCTTAACATCTTTTCTCCGTCGATCGGTTTTTAATCAGTTTCCGTTAAACTGTGATTTTTTATTGCGGCTCGTAGGCAGGCTTTTTGTTAATTCAGATTGATTCCGACCGAGGTGTAAAAAAAATGATTTCCCTGAATCGCTCGGTTGTTGGCGATTGTATAACCGACGTTGCTCTGAAAATGTTTGTTAAATTTGATTTTGAAGCCGGTCGTTAAATTTCCAGAACTGTGCTGTCCTGTCATCCATTCGGAAGCAAAGGCGAAAGTTTTGTTGATTTTTTGCTCGAACCCAAACTGCCCGCCGCCGCGTGAAGCGTTTTTGGCGACCACGTTTTTAGTGAAGAAATAACTTCCGGCGGTAAGTTTTGTGCCGCTTTTGAAAGCCTTGCTCATCTGAAGGTATGTGTAGGTCCCTGCCTTATATTTCTTGTTGCGAAGCGGAATATAAAGATTGTTTCCGGTTACCGCCGCTAATTTATATTTTTCATTTGCGAAAAATCGCCATTTGACGGTCGGCACAAGCGTTGTCGTATCAATACCGGGCTGAACATTTCCGAGAAGATTGACACCAACTTCGACATTTTTCCCGATCCCAACAATGATTCGCGGCGTGAACGAAAAAAATTTCTTTTTCGCTTCTTCGTCATTTGGTTTGAATTTTGTGATGAATCGAATCCCTATTTTCCCCTTTGCGAGAACGTCGGTTGACGGTTGACTGAAAATAGTTGATTGGGCGGCCGCATTTCCCGCCAACATGACGAGGCAAAACACGAAGATCGACGCTAGTTTTAAGACTCGAACGAGTCTTTTGGGAGTTGACATAATGGTCCTGAGATCTGTTTTAAAAAGTTGATTTTTACTTGGTTAGGGTTTCTGTAGGGTGGATTGTGCAGCTGATGTTTTGAATCCTAGACCATCGCCACTTCGCCGACAGCAGCAATATCATGCAGTTGAACGGCCTCGTGCGTGGTCAAAATTTTGTCTATATCCAAAAGCAGCCGAACGTGGCCATTTGTATTCCCGATTCCGAGCAGATAATCGGTGCTGACATCCGTTCCGAATGACGGTACATCTTCGATCTCCGCATCCGAAATGTCGAGAACTTCGGAAACCTTGTCAACGATCACGCCGATCTCAAGCCCGCCGGTCTGAACAACAATGATGCATGTTTCGCTCGTCTCTGCGTGTTCTTCCATATTGAATTTGCTTCGCAGATCCGAAACCGGGATGATCTTTCCGCGCAGATTGATCACACCTTTGACACATTCGGGAGTCCGCGGAACACGTGTAATTGGTAGAATTTTAATGATTTCCTGTACCTTCAGGATCTCGATGCCGTATTCTTCGCCTTTGAGGAAAAAGCTTAAAAATTTTCCGCCGCGTGCTGCATTTGCTCCGATCTGATCGACATCTGTGACATTTTCATTCTTCATTTTGTTGTTTTCTCCAATGCTATATGGCCTAAATTTGGTATCGCCACCGATCATACTTTTGCGGCTGCGAGGCTTGATCTACGCGGCCTTCGACTCGCTACCGATCTCGCAACCCGCGGCGGTATTCACCTTCTGCCTGGCAAGGGCTACAAGCTCTGGTGTGTCCAGAATAAGACCTATACAGCCGTCGCCAAGGATCGCTCCGCCCGAGACCCCGACTATTTTCCCTATGCCATCGCCAAGATTTTTGGCGACAACTTGATGCTGGCCGAGAAGCTCGTCAACAAGCAATGCACACCGTTTTCGTCCGTCGGAGACGATCATAAGCAGCCCTTCGGTCAGGTCTTCGACTGAATCTTTAACGTCAAAGAGGTTATGGAGTCGGAATACCGGCATTAGTTCGCCACGAAGACTGACAAGTTCACCCCGGCCGGAAACGGTCGAAAGCATCTGGGCCGTTGGTCGAAAACTGAGGTGAATATGGATCGTTGGCACGATGTATCGTTCCTTTCCCACAGCTACGAGCATGCCATCAGTAATTGCGAGCGTAAGCGGAAGCCGGATGGTAAAAACTGATCCCTCGCCTTTGACCGCCGAGATCTCAACACGCCCTCTAAGAGCTTCGATATTGCGTCTTACAACGTCCATCCCAACGCCGCGTCCGGAAACGTCGGTAACCGCGGCAGCCATTGAGAAGCCGGGTGCGAAGATCAGCTGGAAGATCTCCATTTCGGACATACCTTTGTCTGTTTCGATCAATCCTCTTTCAATGGCCCTTGCCGCTATTCTTTCCGAATTGAGCCCCGCTCCGTCATCCTTCAGCTCAACAACGATGTCGCCGCCGGAATGATAGGCGGATAGCGTCACCTTACCGACCACGGGCTTTCCGCTGTTTTTTCTGACTTCTGGCGATTCGATGCCGTGGTCCACCGCATTTCGGACCATGTGAACCAGCGGGTCTGCGATGAAAGCGACCATGTTCCGGTCGATCTCGGTATCTTCGCCAACGGTTAGAAATTCGACCTTCTTCACGCACTTTTCGGCAAGGTCGCGAACGAGCCTGGTCATTTTTTGGAAGGTGTTTTTGAGTGGGATCATTCGCATACCCATACTCAGGTCTTGAAGTTCGCGGACGATCTTGCCCGCGTGGGAGATGCGGCGGGTCAATTCCGGGTGGGTTCCCTGCACGTCTGTCGACGCCTGCGAGAGCATTGACTGAGCAATAACCAGTTCGCCGACCATATCGATCAGCTGGTCCAGACGTTCGGTCCGTACACGGACGGATGAGTCGTCCTTGACGTCTTTAACTGGTGCTCGAAGACTCTTTTGAACTGTTAATGCTTCTTCAACGTCAGTTTCGGTGACAAACCCTTTTTCGACAAGGGTTTCGCCAAGCAGCGGGCAGTGCGGCGGAAGTACTTCATTGAGCTGCTCGGGCTTTAGCCGGCCCATCTGAATGAGTATCCCTCCGAGTCGCGTTGATTTGAATTCGTCCCGCGGATCGTCTGGCGACGAGCAAGGACTCTGGCACCCTGAAACCTCATTAGCTGTGACGACGCTCGTGGGCACGTCGGGTCTGGACAACGCCGCCAGCAAATCGGAATATTCGCCGGGCAGGGCAATTGTGCCGCCACCCAACGCGTCCTGGACATTTGCGAGCATCCCATTCAGTGTGTCGATCGACCGCAGCACGAGATTCGCGTAGAAGCCGGAGCAGACTATTTCGCGATCACGCATTCGGCTGAGGAGCGATTCGGCAAGATGGGCGAGCTCCGTCAGTCGTTTGAGGCCAAGGTAGGCGGCAGACCCTTTGATAGTGTGAAACGCTCGAAAGATCGTGTTAACGTGCTCAATGTTGTCCGTTTCCGCCTCTAAAGCCAGAAGCGAGCTTTCGGCCGCCTCAAGCATTTCGCGACTTTCGACGATAAACTCATTTACAAGTTCCCCGTCCGAATCGGGTGCGAGTACGTCCGCATCGACCGACGGTGTTTGCTCCGGCTCAACATCTGAGACCGCGGCGTATGTTGCCTCAGGCTCAGCCAATTGAAGGGAGGGGGCAACCTGTGGCTCAGTCTGCCCGCCACTTGCTCCGTCCATCAACTCATTGACTGCGGCCAAAACGGTATCTGGATCCTTCTCGCGTCCGCTAACAATTCGGCCTAACATGCGAGCGGCTTTAATGAGTGCTTTACGATTTGAGCTTTCCGCGTTTGCCGCAGCAAGAGCCTTTAACGAATCACGGACAACAGTCAGTCCCGCAATATCACTCGTTTCAGTCTGGGTCAGCATCAAAGCGATCTCGTTCAGATCCCCCAAAGTTGTTGTGCTCGGATTTGCATCTGTTAGGTCGGATGGGCCAACAAACTCACGGCGAAGACGCTCGATGCTGAACTGCAGAATGTTCGCGGTCACCGGATTTTCTGGTGAACCGATCTGTTGCTCGACAGCGGCAAGCGTCGCACCAACTGCCCGGCACATTGAACCGGCATCGCGTGCCTCATTTTGGAAGATAGCCTGTAGCCCTTCTAAACAAAGACTTAGGGACTCGGCTGCAAGAGCTAGATCATTTCCCAAAGCACCGAGTACGGATTCGATGCCGAAACCTACCTGGACCAGCGTCTCAGTGTCGCCTAATTCGAAGGATCTGAATTGTTCTCTGATCTCACGGATCTTGGCCAGTAATTGGGTGTCTCGTTGAGGCATAAGGGGCGAATTTGGATGGGATCAATAAGTAAGGAGGCGATCTTAAGACCCTGACGGCCCGATCGAATTTGCGAGTCTATCTCGGCCGCCGCCATTCGCAGCATGATATGAAGCGGCATAGAGGTTTTTGCGACAAACATGCGACGAAATGAACGTTGCGATGGTGATCGTCATTCGATCGCTGGGCAAAAGTCTTGACATCGTCAATTGGTGTTTTGTGGATAGCGTCATTTTCTCTTAGTAGTCTGGGGCGGCCCGATACGGAATTTACCGCATCGAGGTTATTCGCACGCAAAAATCATCTTCAAATGTTGAAAAGTAAAATTCCCGGGCTACTAGGTTGTCCGGGAGCATGAGTTCGAATGCGTTACCGCGAGTTACGGTTGGCAGTGACATTTGCGATCTGATGCCGACCGAGTGGAGGTTGCCGCACAACACGCCCGCTATCACATTAACGACCTCGCCTACGACGTCGCCCATATCTTGCGATTCGTATGGGATGTCAAAACCTGCGAATTTCTGTGCGATCGCCTCGGCGGAGTCGTGTGGCAAAATAAGATCCATTGTCCAGATCAGGTCGCCGACGAACGAGATCATGCCCACTACCTTTTCACGGTGTTCGCTTCCTGTGTAAGTTTCTTCGGTCACGACGTCCGACAAGCAGATCTTTGAGAGAGCTTCGACGACCGCTTTTTCCGTCTGTTCGCACAGCACCGCCGGGACAGGACTCTCGCCAAGCGGCATGTCGGCATTATGGGTTGAATGTAGACTGATGTCGTGATACATGGGGTGGTGACAGGCGAGGTGACCGCCGTTTCTAATTCAACAACCTTGTGAAAAATCCTCCGCTTTGTTTGGCGGGAGGGGCGGAGGCAGGGGCTGCATTTATCGCTGGCGCGAGAGGGGGCCGTAGCTTTTTAGCGATTGCGGCAATAACCGGACCGATCTTGTCCTGCAGTTCTTCGACCGTAAAGGGTTTGGTCACGTAACACGAAATACGAGCTTTATCGTACGCATTCTGTTGTTTATCTGTGCCTGCCTCGCTCGTGATCATGACGATCGGAATATGATGGGCCCATGGCATCGACCGGATGTGACGAGCAAACTCGATCCCATTCATTTCAGGCATGTTCCAGTCAACAAAAATGAGATCGATCAGATCTGCGTCAAACTTATCAAGAGCTTCGGAACCTGTCCCGGCCTCGGTAAAATCAAATGCGGCCAGTTCGGCCTTTTGAAGTGACTGCATTATCATGCTTCTCATTACGCGCGAATCGTCGATTATCATGGCACGCACGGCAAAGTCATTGAGGTGTGTGGCGTTCGGATCAGCGGCAACTAAAGTGTTTGTCGTTAAAATTTCTTGCATAGGCAAACTCCTGACTAGGGTTGTGCAAGTTCCATGCCTCAGGTCAAGATCAGGTTTTACAGCAATTTACAAAGTTAGATTAGGGCCAGGGACTGAAAGGATTTCCTTTCTTTCATCATATGGGGAGTAATGCCACACCATTTGGACGCTTGCGCCGCAATCATTAAGATTATTGACTCTCCATATCAATTTAGATTAAAGAGCTCTTGTACCTTATTGGAGCAGCTACATGCCGTGGCCTTCCATTGTTGTTGGCAAGCAGTTCTGTAAGCTGAAATCTGGCATGTAGGTCGCAAAATGTAAGAGAGCATTGTGGCAGCAACTCTCGGTTTGTATCTACGGGAAGTTTTCCGGGTCGCGGACCCACTTGCACGGCACCGGAAGTTTTGCCAGGATGTCTTGTCCTGAGATTTCTTGCCCGTTTGTTAGGCTGAGATTACTCCCTCAATCAGAATTATGGTAAAATATTGCTATTAAGAAACGTCTTTGATATGCAGATTAGATAAAAAGCTTCATAGATTAGCTCTTCAAAGTTATTGATTACAAGGGCTATGGGTGGCAGGTTAGGACTGGAGTTTATGGATTTGCCTATCGGGGTTCGAATCCCTGTCTCCCAGCCAAAGTTTTAGTGGTTAGTCGTCGGTGGTTTGATTTCAAAATTTCTTTGAAACGGCCACTGACAACTAACCACCGACCAACATATATGGACGGGTGGCACGAAACCGAGATCCGAGTTCGCTACGCCGAAACCGACCAGATGGGAATCGTACATCATGCGAACTTCCTGGTTTGGTTTGAGACGGGCCGAAGTGAGCTTTGTCGATCACGGGGTTTCTCCTACAAAGAAATGGAGGACCAAGACGATGCTCTGATGGTCGTTGCCGAGTCCTACTGCCGATACAAGTCCCCAGCCTACTACGAAGACATACTGACCATCCGAACAAAGGTGATCGAGGTTCGAAGCAGGAGTTTGAGATTCTTCTATGAGATCCACCGCTCGTCTGACGATCTGTTGATTGCTGAGGGCGAGACTCTGCATGTTGTCACTGATAAGAATAAGAAGGTTAAGAGCCTTCCTGGCGTTTATCGAGATCGCCTTCTGGACCACCAGGATCAATTGTCTTTTCCTGCAGATAGAGCTCCGAATTAAGGTCTCCGGACATGTGATCGTGGTCCCTCAATGCCCCGACTTTCCTATTCCCAACTCCAACTTGAATCGGCCATCATAGAACTCTAAACTAGGAGCATGCCTGGATCCGATAGAGCCGAGATTTACTTCATCGCGGCGATGATGGTGGCGATTCTGATCATTTCGATCGTCGCAGTCTATTTCTTTGTAAAAACCTATAAAAAAGAAATGAGAGAGAAGGAATTGATGAAAGAGGAAAAGGCAAAGGCGAAGGCTGCGGAGCAACCAGCACCAGAATAATGGCACATTTGAACATTTTGGAGATCGGAAAAGTCGCTCTTGTAGTGGTCGACATTCAGGAAGCTTTCCGGAATGTGATCCCGGATTTCGCCCTTGTGATTTCGAGAGTCGTTGTGGCAGTTAAAGGCGTTCAGGAAATAGGTATTCCAGTGATCGTGACTGAACAATACCCGAAGGGGCTCGGCCGTACTGCTGATGAGATCCAACTCGTTCTAACCGGGGATAGCGACCCGATCGAGAAATCCAGCTTCAGTTCATTTGGCGGCGTTGGATTCCACGAAAAGCTGAAAGAACTTGGCGTCTCGCAGGTTGTTTTGTGCGGCCTTGAAACCCATATATGCGTCAGTCAAACGGCTCATGATCTGCTGGACCGCGGTTATCAGGTTCATGTGTTGAGCGATTGTGTAGCGTCGCGATTCGACTACAACCGGCTCGCGGGCCTTTCGAAAATGCAGCGAAGCGGTGCTATCGAATCATCGACCGAAATGGCCCTGTTCGAACTTATGCGTGATGCCAAGCATGAGAAGTTTAAGGAAATTCAGGCTTTGATCAAGTAAATGGACGGTGAACCCAAGGTCTTTTCATCCTCCCAAGCTGCGGTCGCAACGTTGATCGGCGGACCAATGGCGGCAGGGTTTATTTTGTTTCACAACTTGCGACTCACTAACCGTTATAAGCTGGGGGTAATAAGCCTGATTTTTGGTGTAGTGTCGGGTGTAGGGTTTGCCGGCACCATTATTTTCCTGGCCGTGCAGGAGTTCTTTTTACTTCTTACCCTCGCCCTACTGACTGTTATCGGTGTTTCTTTTGTTGTTTCGTTTTTGACCGACAACATTCTGAAGATAGATGGACTAGTTAACAGAGGCTTGACAGAAAAAAGTTGGGCCTCATCGTTGGTGATAAGCGTGGTTTGCTCGATTCTTCAAGTGGTCGGCGTGTTCAGCATTGTTGTGTTGCTGATTTGGTACGTGCGGCCCTTTCGTGATCTCTAATGGAACTTTTATCTTCTCTAAATCCCCAACAGGTCGAGGCCGTGAAGACGACCGAGGGGCCATTGCTCATTCTCGCCGGGGCGGGGTCCGGCAAAACGCGCGTTATCACGGTTCGCATGGCCTATTTGATCTCTGAAAAACAGGTCGAGCCGCGAAGTATTTTAGCTGTTACCTTTACGAATAAGGCTGCGGGCGAGATGCGTTCGCGTGTGCAGGAATTGCTTAAGGGCGAGCGGTTGCAATCGGCTCCGCTGATCGCGACCTTTCATAGTCTTTGCGTTCGCATTCTGCGTCAGGACATCGACAAACTCGATGAAGGATATCTGAAATCCTTCACCATCTACGACACCGACGATACGACCAAAGTGGTCAAATCGTGTATCAAAGATCTCGGGTTCGACGAGAAACAGATGGCGGCGCGAATGGTTCGCAATGCTATCAGCTCAGCCAAAAACCGAGGGGAAGATCATGAGATGTTCGCCTCAAAGATCGAGTACGGCGACGAGAAAAAAGCTGCGATGGCGAAGGTTTTTCGTATGTATGAAGACCGTCTGCGGACCGCGAACGCTCTTGACTTCGACGATCTTCTAATTAAAACCGTTAAACTCCTGAGAAAATCGCAAGAGACGCGTGATAAATATAACGACAGATACAAATACATCCTCGTTGATGAATATCAGGATACCAATGCCCTGCAGTTCGCGTTGATCAGTTTTCTGACCGAGAAGCAGCAGAACATCTGCGTGGTTGGTGACGATGCTCAGAGTATTTACGGGTTTCGGCAGGCTGACATCCGAAATATTCTCGGGTTTGAGAAGCATTTCCCGAATGCTAAGGTCATCCTTCTAGAACAGAATTATCGTTCGACGCAGACGATCCTCGATGTTGCTCACGCGATCATTGAAAACAATCAGAATCAAAAGAAAAAGAAATTGTGGACTGCCAATCCCGGTGGTGAGCGGATCTATTACTACCAGGCTTACGATGGTGACAGCGAAGCACGTTTCGTCGCCGCCAAGATCGAGGAACATCAGCGTCGCAGCCTGAGCGACCGCATTGCGATCCTGTACCGTACAAACGCCCAGTCACGTCTTTTTGAGGAATCTTTGCGTCGAATGCGGATCGAATACAATATCGTTGGTGGATTCTCATTCTACGAGCGTGCGGAGGTAAAGGACGTGATCGCTTACCTCAAGCTGTCGATGAATCCATTCGACGACATCGCTCTAATGCGTGTGATAAATACGCCCGCCCGTGGGCTCGGTAAAACAAGTCTCGATGAACTGCAGCGTATCGCAAAATCAAACGGAGCCTCGGTTTGGATGACCATCGCCTCGGTTACGGACGTTGATTTTCCACAGGAATCCGGCCTTACGCCGCGTGCAAAAGAAGCGATGCGAGCATTCCGGAAAGTGATCGAGAATCTGATATCTAAGATCGAGGAATATTCAGAATCCGGACGAGCAGTTTCGGAGGTCGTGATCGGGGCGATCGAGGATACGGGTTATGCAAATTCGCTTCGCGCAGAAAATACGGATGAATCGGCTGCACGCCTCGAGAACCTTGAAGAACTCGTGAACGCTGCGGTTGATTATGACAAGCAGGAAGAGAACGGCCTTCGCGATTTTGTCGACCACGCGGCTTTAACGTCCGATACCGATAAGTATGATGGAACCGCACCGGTAACGCTGATGACCGTTCACATGGCAAAGGGGTTGGAGTTTCCGATCGTGTTCCTCGTCGGGCTTGAGGACGGGATATTCCCGCATTCCCGTTCGCTTAATGACAGCAAAGAACTTGAGGAAGAACGCCGTCTCGCATACGTTGCTATCACTCGGGCAGAGAAGATGCTCTACGTCACGCACTCGATGCGTCGAAGGGTTTATGGCGAAGAGATCGCAGCCGAGCCATCGCAGTTCCTAAATGAAATGCCTCTCGAGTTGATCGATGACCTGTCGCACGGTGCCTCTTGGCTATCCTACGCCCGCAGCACGACCTCGATGAGTGCGAAGGCGACGGTCAGTGCTCTGCGAGGCGAGAGTCCGCCGCCGAAGCCAAAGAACGTGTACGCAGGGAAGACCTACAACAGCAGCGACGCGGTCGCTGAATTCTTTAAGAAAAAGAACATCGATATTGCCGCTCGTCCGAGCGAGCGTCCAGCCGAGCGGCCAGTATCTGGATACGAAAAACTAAAGGCGATCGCAACGCCGCCCGCTGGACGTGCGGATCCCAATGTTTTGGTTGCCGGTTCGCATGTTCGCCATGAGAAATACGGCCGTGGCCTTGTGCTCCGCCGCGAAGGTTCTGGAGACAATGTAAAATTAACGGTGAGCTTTGCTGGTTTTGGGCAGAAAAAGTTGATCGAGAAGTTTGCGAACCTGCAAAAAGATTGAACGAAACTAGGAATCGTTGCGTATTTCGATGCAGAAGCCCGCACGAAGTACGGGCTCTGGCATTTGATTCAGCGACGTTTTATTAAATACGGAACCCTTACTTTGTGCGGGCTTCTGCATTATACATATGAAAAACAAATTTGCTTTACTTTCCGTACTGCTCGTTCTGATCGTCGCTGTACTGGGCTGCAGCTCGATCAATCCGCTTGCAGAAAAGCCCGCTAACAAACCGGCGAACAAGACGACTACGGCCAACTCAAATGTAGCCAATAAATCGCTTGCCGACCAGGCGATCGATACCGCGATAGGCCAAAGCAAGCTCGGTGTTCCTGAATGCGACGAGGTGATGGATATGCTGACGGCGTACGGCAGTAATCCGGATGATAATTTTGCGGTACGGGCGACCAAAGCTTTGGTGGTAAATCAGATCAAAGAGTCGATCAAGCAGTCGGTCGAGGAGAATCAGACAGACAAGGTTCAGATGGCCGCTGTTTGCAAAGAAGCAAAGGTCGAACTCGAAAAATACAAGGCGAAGGAAAACGCTCCCAAGTAGTTATCTATCGGCCTCGTCCTTAACGAGTTTTTCAGTCCATTCGTTCCCGGGGAAGCGGGCTTTTAAGAGCTTTGCGAGTTGTTCGCGAAGCTCTTCGTTGTTGCCGCAACCATATTTATTCCAGCCGTTGGCGATGATCATTATATAGACCGCCTCAGGAACCCGACGATCGGACGGAGTTCTTTTCGACCAAGCTAGTACCTTCGCTGCCAGATATTTAGGCGAATCACCGATCGCTTTTAGCTTCTTGCGTTCTACTTGAGCAGTTCGGCTCTGAGCCTCTGTTAGAAACACTGGCCTCGGAGGAAGTCGTTTTGGCACTTCCGCGTTGGTCTCGTCGCTGTATTCCGAATCGTATGGTTCACACCACCAGTCGTCCGAGTCCCACTCTTCCGAGGTGTTATCCGTCTTTCCGATCCCATCTTCGATGTACGGGCTTAGGATCGGGTTCTTAATTACGAAATAGAGAAGGGCAATCTCACGGGCCGCCGGTGTTTTGGCTGCCGCGATCTTGTCCAGGTACGGTTGGAATTCCGGGTTATAAGTTCCTAGATCGGCGGCAAATTTGTCGACGGTTGTCACATCATTTAGCAAATAGGCCCGCGTCCAGATCGCCAATGCCAGCCGTGGCCGCATGTAATCGGGAAGTGCCGGAGATCTGAATACCTCGATCAGCGATGCGGTCGGAAAATGTTGATTCAGCGTGTTGATCAAAGCGGAATCAAACATTGCCCGTTCCTGCCAGAGTCTTTCGGCCTTGTATCTTTCCTCGACCTCAGCTTCAAAAGCCTCGCGGCCATTCTTATCATATTCGGGGTCGTAAAATTTCTTTTGTTCGGCAATGATGGCTTCAACGGTTCCAACATCGCCATCGAAATCGAAAGCGTATGGCTTTTTGAGGGAATACTTTAAAAAGTCTTCGAGCGTCTCCACCAGTTTCAAACGAAGATCGGTGAATGAATTCCGAGCCGATTGAGGAAGTGTTTCCCCGAGACCGAGCATTTCATCTACCAACTTTCTTGCATCTGCCTGCTTATTCTGGGTAAGCAAAATACGAGCAGTATGATAGGCGATAGTGGTGTAGGCGGGGGACGAGCGATTGACATTGTTTGATGCCTCGATCAGACGATCGAGATCCGTCGAGCTTTTATCAGCCTGAGACAGAGCAGTCATTAGCCACAGATCGGACTTTCGCTCGCTATACTTTTTTAAAGAGTAAAGATAGACTTCCGATCCCTTCATTTGATATGTGTAAAGCCAATCCGTTATCTCATCCTGTCGCAGAAACTGGGGAACCAGCGAAGGCGTCAACTGCTCTTCACCCCAATAGCCGCCTTCATAGTTTGACTTACTGCCGTCGGAAAATCGGCTCGAATACGCCCGTTTTCGACCATCAAGAATCTGAGTCTTCATCGCGGCGGTTATCGGTTCCTTTACAACCTTTTCCGCCTCGGCCAATGCTTCTTCGTCAGTTGCATCAGGCCTAACATATATTTTCCAGCTTTTGGAAGAATCGGGTGAGTAGATGTATATTTCGAGGTCTTCGTCCGTTTTCTTTACGGCAGATCCGCTGATATTCGCGGGTGGTACCGGCGTCGGGACCGATTCGGTCGCGATATTTGCATCTTTCGGTTTTTCCGCCTCCTTTCGCTTTTCCTCAGAATTCAAAACATCCGCCTCAAATTTGTCGAGTAGCCATGTGTAATCGATGACATCCTGACGGAAATTCTCTCCGCCGCCATAAATAGTGATGTTTTTGGCTAGCTCGGAAACCCTTTCCCTAGGACGAAGGCGGTACTTTACCAACGACGCTAACCGTTCAGCCGATGCAGCAAATTTGCCGCTGTTTGATAAAAATCCTTCCAAGTGAGTTTCTGCTTTCTCATAAAAGGCAGCCGCGGACTCCGGCGATTTTGATAGACTAGCCTGTCTTATGAGGGTGCGGGCGACGAGATAGTTGGCGGTTTCGCTCCACGGAGATTCCGTATCTAAGGCGATATCAGCAAACTGTTTCCTGGCGGATTCGTAATCGAGAGCATAAAAGGCCGCAGCGGCAAGTTGGTAATCCCGATCCTTTTGAAGCCATAGGGGCGAACCGACGGAAAGCTCCGGCGGCATCCGCTTTCCGTTCGCACAATTTTCAAAGACCTTATCTTGGCCAGTGATCCACAACCGTACATTTTGATCTGTAGATCCATGCGAAGTAACGCGGTCATTTAGCGTCTGCGTGGCTGTCTCGAACGCATTCTTTGTGCAGTTCGGAAAAAAGTCGTAACCGCCATACGAGCGTTCAACGTAAACGTCAGGCGTTTTATCTTCTTTTCCAATTATCTCACTTCGCTTTTTGATCCAAGTCTTTACTGCTTCGTCGACGCTCTCATCCCTGAAATCTTTGTTGTCGATCTCGGCCTTCCACACTTCAATAAACGCATTCTGCTCCAACGTGTTTAGGCCGCCGCCGGTAATGTGCCGGTAGGCAGCCGCCAGGACCGATCGACGGAATGTTGGTTTCACAATTCCCAACTGTCCAGCAGCGTAATTTGAATACGGAGCTTCGGGAGCGGCGTTCGTATCAAAAAGCGGAGTTATGTATCCTGGTCCGCAGGGCAGAGCATGCGTTAGAAGCAAAGCGACGAGCAATATAGAAGAAGATATTCGGCAAAATGGTCTCATATAATCGCCCTAAGCGTGTCCAATATACTTCAAATATGGAACGAATCAAAAGCTAACATCGTGCAATAAAAAACGTCCGATCTACGTGACCGGACGTTTTGAAAATTTAACCTGAGAAATAGCGATCATACGCTCATGATCTCAGTCTCTTTGTTTTTAGCCAACTCATCTATTTTGGCAGTGTGAGTGTTTGTCAATTTTTGTACATCCTCGAGTCCACCGCGTTCATCGTCCTCAGATATCTCCTTGTCTTTAAGCAGCTTCTTCATCTGATCGTTAGCGTGATGACGAATGTTTCGAACGGCAATGCGATGCTCCTCCGCAATTTCGTGTGCTTGTTTAGCAAACTGTCTGCGTCGTTCTTCGTTGAGGGCTGGAACTGCCAAGCGAATGATCTTTCCATCATTTGACGGGCTAAGGCCAAGATTCGCTGCAAGTATCGCTTTTTCGATGGCGTTAAGCTGCGTGGCATCCCACGGCTGAACGGTGATCATTTGCGGCTCAGGAACCGCTACCGAGGCCATCTGGCTAAGCGGGGTCGGGGTGCCGTAATAGTCAACCGACACGACGTCGAGCATTCCGATCGTCGCCCGACCGGTGCGGATGTTAGCGAGCTTTCGCTGAAAATCCTCGACAACAGCGGCCATTCTTGGGCCAGTTTCTTTTAATACGTCCTGTACGCTCATATCTAATTTGTGACCAGCGTGCCGATCGACAGGTCGCCGCACACGGCCTTTACTATATTTTCAGACTCTTTCATGTTAAAGACCATGATCGGCAGATCGTTATCCATGCAGAGTGAGATAGCCGACGCGTCCATAACCTTTAACTGCTTTTCGAGCACTTCCCGAAACGTTATTTTATCAAATTTGGTCGCCGTGGGGTCCGTTACCGGATCAGCAGAATAAATTCCGTCAACCTTGGTACCTTTTAGAATTACTTCTGCCTCGATCTCAAGAGCACGAAGAGATGCCGCCGAATCTGTGGTGAAATATGGATTCCCTGTGCCCGCGGCAAAGATAACGATGCGTTTTTTCTCAAGATGACGAACAGCCCTGCGACGAATGAATGGTTCGGCAAGTTGCGGGATGTCGATCGCCGACATTACACGGGTGTTGACATCGATCCTTTCTAGAGCGTCCTGTAGAACGACAGCGTTCATGACCGTCGCAAGCATTCCAATATAATCCGCCGCCGCTCGGTCCATGTTACCTGCGGATTCCGATACGCCCCGAAAAATATTCCCGCCGCCAACGACAATTGCGATCTCAATGCCAAGATCGTAAACCGTCTTGAGCTCAGCCGCAACGGCATCAGCGACCTTTGTATCAATGCCGTAATTCTGCGAGCCCATTAAGACCTCGCCGGAAAGTTTCAAGAGTATTCGGTTAAACTTTGGGTTCATAGAGTTTCTAGAGATTGTAGGGGATCGAGTCTCTTAATCCGATCCCCAACCTCTATGAAAAGACACTACCCTACCATCGAGGCGACCTCTGCCGCGAAATCGTCAACCTTCTTCTCAATGCCCTCGCCCATCTTGAAGCGAGTGAAGCGTCGGATGGCAATGTTTTCCTTGATCGACGCGATCTTTTCGGCAACAAGTTCACCAACCGTTTTGGACGGATCTTTTACGAAAGGCTGATCCACCAAGACATTGTCCTCATAAAACTTGTTAAGCCTGCCTTCGATGATCTTGTTGAGAACATCTTCTGGTTTTCCGGCATTCTTAGGATCATTTTTGAGCTGTTCGAGCAATATCACACGTTCTTTGTCAAGATCGGTTGCTGGAACTTCATCCCGGTTGGTATAACGCGGATCTGTTGCGGCGATGTGCATCGCAACATCTTTAACCAGTGATTGAAATTCGTCACCGCGGGAAACAAAGTCGCTTTCGCAGTTGATCTCAACCAGTACGCCGACCTTACCACCCATGTGAATATAAGATCCTACTGCTCCCTCAGCTGTCACACGACCGGCTTTTTTACCGGCCTGAGCCATTCCTTTTTTGCGAAGAATGTCCATTGCAGCGTTCTCGTCGCCATTTGCTTCGACAAGAGCATTCTTACAATCAACCATTCCGGCGCCCGACTTTTCGCGAAGTGACTTTACACCTGCTGCTGTAATTTCTGCCATAACTATTACTCCAACTAAAATTCTAGGCGGCTATCTGCCGCGATTATGTGTAAATAAGCGGACTATCGTGTAGTCCCAATCTGTAAAAAAGCGTAGCCCGCAACCGAGAACGGAAATGAGCTACGCTTTCAAAAATAAAATTGTTGAACTAGCTCGCTTTCGCTTCGCTGCTTTCTTCCGCTGGGTCAGATGACACTTCTCCAACCGGGGCTTCATCAGCACCTTCCTCGGCTACGATCTCCTCATCCTCGATCACCTCGTCAGGGACGTCAGCTGATTCGATCTCAGCAACGTCGTCCGCACTAAGAAATTCCTTCGGAATTGAGATAGTCGATTCTACGATAGGTGCGTTCGCTCCTTCTTCGCCATTATCTTCAACCTCGACGTCAGCGGTACGGCCTTCGGTTCCGACCTGTTTGCCTTCGATGATCGCATCCGCAATACGCGAAGCGAATAAACGGATGGCACGCAGAGCGTCATCATTGCCAGGAATTACGTGATCGATACCCTCAGGCGAGCAGTTAGTGTCGACTACTGCAACAATCGGAATGTCAAGACGATTTGCTTCCTTGATTGCGATATCTTCTTTACGTACATCAATTACGAACATCATGTCCGGCATGCCGTTCATGTCCTTGATGCCGGCAAGGTTCTTCATCAGCTTTTCATGCTCACGGTCGAGGCCTAGACGCTCTTTCTTGGTCAGCATCTCGAAACGTCCATCTTCACGCATGTTGTCGATCTCTTTGATCTTGTTGATCGATTTCTTGACGGTTTCGTAGTTCGTCAGGAGGCCGCCTAGCCAGCGGTTGTTGATGTAGAACTGGCCGCAACGTTCCGCTTCTTCTTTGATGGCATCCTGGGCTTGGCGCTTGGTGCCGACGAAGAGGACCTTTTGGTTTGGACGCTCGGTGAGCGATTCTGTGACGTAATTGAGGGCGTCGCGGAAGAGTTTCTGCGTTTTTTGCAGATCAATGATGTAAATGCCGTTGCGTTCGCCAAAGATGTATTCTTTCATCTTCGGATTCCAACGGCGAACCTGGTGACCAAAATGAACTCCTGCTTCGAGGAGCTCTTTCATCGTAACTGTAGCCAAAGCTTTATTCTCCTGACCTTATTGGTTTGTGTACTCGCAAGGATTTTTTCCAAAATGGAACCGATCAATCCTGAATGCGATGGATTTAGTGGCCGATCGCAAATGGCCAAAACTGACCACCGACAACCGACCACTGAAAACTGTTTTTATCTCTTCGAGAACTGGAATCTCGCACGAGCGCCTTTCTGACCGTATTTCTTACGTTCTTTCTGGCGTGGGTCGCGTGTGACGAAGCCCGCTTTCTTGAGAGCCGGACGGAGGTCCGAATTGAATTCCATCAACGCACGCGTGATGCCGTGGCGAACTGCTCCGGCCTGGCCGGCAGTTCCGCCGCCGTCGACGGTGACGAGGATGTCGAATTTCTCGATCGACTCCGTCAGGTTGAGCGGTTGGCGGATGATCATGCGCAACGCTTCGTTAGGGAAGTACGAATCGAACTCACGCTTGTTGACCGTGATCGTGCCCGTTCCCGGACGAAGGTAAACACGTGCTGTCGAAGTTTTTCTGCGGCCTGTGCCGTAATACTGGATGTCTGCCATAAAATAGTCTCGAGTCTTGAGTCGAAAGTCGAGAGTCGGACGTCTTACTCAAGACCCCAGACTCCAGACTCACTACTAGATTTCCCTTGCTTCCGGCTGCTGAGCGATGTGTTTGTGCTCGCCGTCGGCGTAAACTTTTAATTTCTTAGCCATTGCTTTGCCGAGTTTTGTCTTCGGCAGCATGCCGCGAACGGCTAGTTCGATGACCTTTTCAGGTTTCTTTTCGAACATTTCTTTGACGGTCGTTTCTCTCAGGCCGCCTGGGTAAAGCGTGTGGCGGTAATAAACCTTCTGATCGTCTTTCGCACCCGTAAATACAGCGTGCCGTGCGTTGATAACAACGCAGTGATCGCCCATATCGAGAAAAGGCGTCCACGCCGGATTGTTCTTGCCCGACAAAATTCTTGCTACCTCGGTGGCGAGACGACCGACCGTTTTGCCCTTGGCGTCAACGACCAACCACTTACGATTCTCAGCCAAACCCTTTCCGCTTGGAAAATAAGTACTCATAATCACACACTAATAACCTTATCCGCAAAAATGCGAACGAGTAGGATATCTAAATCCCGCTACGCGGTCAAGTCCTGATCGGTACAAACTGCAAGGCAGTCGTATCAGCATCGCGTCCCACGTCGCGATGCAAAGTGCTATTTGCGTCACGAAAACCTAAATGCGTCCCGATCTTGTGACCTAGCGACGTTTCGCCGAACCGTTACCGTTAGGTCCCCGAACCGTTTACGCACACAAAACGAACCGTTTTTACCCAAACACCATTCCCGCCCCGCGATTCATTGCCTTTCATACCTATCATTTCTCTCATACCTTACATAAAAGGCACATCGGGTACAGATAAACGCAAATAAGCACAGACAATAAGGGTAGAGCGAGTTCATTGTTACCTTAGTTCATCTGTATTCATCCGTGGTTTCGAAGTATTTGCCTCGACTTGATTATTTTTCGCGAATAAATGTATTATAAATGAAACAAAATTACACGGATGGAGTTATTATGATCGACGAAACTGAATGGGAAAAATTTGGCGGGGTTCCATCGGCACCGTTCGACGAGCGGATCTACGTCACGCTCAACCGCAAAAACCAGATCTACCTCAACCGCCACACCTACGAACTCCTCGGCTCGCCGTCACATGTCGAACTCTACATGCACCGCACCGGCGAATCGATCCTCATCGCCCCGACCAACACCCGAACCGCCTCCAGTTTTGCCATCAGCCCCAAACAAGTCGGCCACATCATCCTAGCCAACCCCTTCTGCCGCCACCATCAAATCCACACACCGACGACCATACAATTCATAGGTGTCGAGATCGACAGCCAAAAACTAAAACTGGACCTGACCCAAATTATCAGTACGGAAGTAGGATTTCGTCGTCCGCGAAACGTTCGCTCTGATCTGCGTAGCGGGTGAAAGCATAGAGCCACGGGGGCAGGTCCGTGAATGGAAAGAATGTTAAGCCCGCGTAGCGGGTGGCAGCATAAAGCCACGGGTGTAAACCCGTGGAAATGACGGGAAAGATGTCGAAGCCCGCGTAGAGGCGACAGTACCCGATCGAAATTGGTCAACCGTACCTGGGCCGCAACCTCTTCACCCGCTTACGCGGGCTTGTGATCAAGAGCTTTCCACGGGCTTACCACCCGTGGCTTTATGCTGAGACCCGCTACGCGGGCCCGGAAACCAAGAGAATTAACTACAGAAAAAGACAGATGGACACCGGAAGAGAAAAACAAAATCTTATCCGCGTTTATCTGCGTCCATCTGTTGTTAATTTATCGTTTTCTTCTTGGGTGAGGAAAGACACTGGACCGGTGGACTAGATGGACTGAATGGACAGTGTGGGCGTCGTTGACTTTGTGGGGGCTGGACTGGTTCTGATTAGTTGGTTTATATTTGTCGGCATGGCGGAGCCGGAGAAGCTGATACCGAAGCATGGAGGTTACAGGAAACTCAAGAGTTTTCAGGTGTCGCAGCTTGTTTATGATGTGACGATCAGGTTTTGTGACCGGTACATAGACAAGCGGAGCCGGACGCACGATCAGATGGTGCAGGCGGCGCGGAGTGGGGTTCAGAATATTGCTGAGGGGAGCCAGACCAGCGGGACTTCGAAGAAATTTGAGCTGAAGCTGACGAGTGTTGCACGGGGAAGTCTGGAGGAACTGAAGCTCGACTATGAAGATTTTTTGCGGCATCGAGGTTTGCCGGAATGGCCGCGTGACGACCGGCGTCGGGCGTGGCTGATCGACAGCCGACCGAAGACAGCGGATGATGTGGCGGAATGGGCGAGGGCCGTTAAAGCTAGTGGACGGGATGGACGTGTTGGACAGAGTGGACAGTCCATTGAGTCCACAGAGTCCACGATGTCCACGTCTTCTGACTCTCCTGCTGATTACCCTGAGATCGCGGCTAACGGGGCACTGGCATTGATCGCGGTCGCTTGCAGTTTATTGGATAGGCAGATCGCTTCATTGGAAAAGGCTTTTGTGGATGAGGGCGGTTTTACCGAGCGGCTGTATCGGGTGAGGAAGGCGGCGAGGGGCGGAAATGGCGGTGGTGGACAGGGCGGTGGACGTTAGTGGACGGGGTGGACAACGTGGACATGGTGGACGGTGTGGACAATGAGCCCAGTCGCTATCGCTCCCGGTTCTGACTTGCTCTTGTGATCCCGATTATCGTTTTCGCGTCTTCGATCTCGCCGGTTTGGGTTAGTTTTAGGGCTTCGTCTAGAGGGATGCGGACTATTTCTACGTGTTCGTCTTCGTCGAGGTTTTGTTGGGTTTGGGTTAGGTCGGTGGCTAGGTAGACGAACATTTTCTCGGAGAGGAATCCGGGGGAGACGTAGAATTCGGCTATGAGTTCCATTTTGCTGGCTTTCACGCCGATCTCTTCTTCTAGTTCGCGGTGGGCGCCATGTTCGGGGAGTTCGTCTGGGTTGTCTAGGGAACCGGCGGGCAATTCCAGGAGATACTTTCCGGCGGCGTGGCGGTATTGTTTGACTAAAGCAACCGTGCCGTCGGCGAAGAGCGGGACGATGACGGCGCTACCGTTGTGGGTGATGACTTCGCGGTCGTATTCGGAAGTGCCGTCGGGCGTGGTTTCGGCGATGCGGTCTTTGCGGATGTCGAAAACGCGACCGTGGTAAACGATCTCGGAGGCGAGGGTTTTTGTAGCTGATCCTTTAGACATATTCTCGTACCGTGGTCGACACCTTAAGGAAAGCGATCTAACACAGAGTGCACAAAGGGAGGACACGAAGGTCGCGAAGTAAAACAGCGTACTTTGTGTCTTCCCTTTGTGGCCTCTGTGTCAATAAAGCGAGAGGATACAAAGTGCATAAAGGGAGACGCTAATTCCAGTTTATCAGTGCTTACGCTCTGCGACGTAATCGACTAGCTGGACGAGCCTCGTTCTCGCCTCGGAGGGCGGGAAATTGTCGGTCAGGATTCTCTTTGATTCGGCAACCTTTTTGGCAAGGGTTTCGGCGGCGCGGGTTGCGTCCGTGCCGTTTGTGTCGCCTAGGATCGCTGCGTCCTGCTGCATGTCGATGATGTCGTCACTGATCTGATATGCGTGCCCAAGCTCCTCGGCAAAGTCCGAGAGGGCGTCGAGCTGTTCGCCGCGTCCGCCGGAAAGGATCGCTCCGAGACGCAGTGCGAGGCGGATGAGAGACGAGGTTTTGAGATTGAGCACGCCGCCATATTTTGAGCGGGAGCAGATCTTGCATTCGTTGCACGTGGCGATCTTAAGATCGACGGATTGGCCGCCAACCATTCCGCCCGGACCGACGCACTGGACGATCTCCAGGATGGCATCGACCGTGCGTTGCGGGTTACTGTGCCCGTCGAGGGCGACCATTTGGTACGACTGATTAAGGAAGCCGATCGCAACGAGCGTCGAAAGCCCTTCGCCAAATTTCTCGTGTAAAGCCAGTTTTCCACGTCGATGCGGCGAATCGTCCATGCAGGGCAGATCGTCGAAGATCAGCGAACTCGTGTGAATATACTCAACCGCCGAAGCCGCGTTCAGCACATCCTCGGGCTGTCCGCCAAAAAGTTCGGCTCCGAGTAACGTCAGTACAGGACGCAGGCGTTTGCCGCCTGGGAAAACGGCGTAGCGGACGGCTTCGTTGAATTCGGTCTCAACGGTGCTTGGTGCGAAGGGCAGATTTTCCTCGAGCGCCAGTTCGATCTGCGGCTTGCTTTGGGCAACGAATTGCCAGAGGTCGTTAATCTTGGTCGTGAATTTTACCGTCATTATAATAGCTACAAAAAATGCTGTAGTTTCCGATTCGAGCGATCTCAAGAATTGGATGCAGGCCAGGCAAAATTTTGAATCTAAGTTAGACTATAGCGCGAAAGCATAAGGTTTGAGCAGGTTATCTGGTGCGCTTGCGTTTGGGGAAGATCTTGAAAGCGAAGTCGCAAAGGAGCGAAGCCGCAGAGGAAGAGCAAACAAGATCTCGTTCACCCCTTTTATCCCTGTTAATAACAGCTCTAACGGGGATGGAGGAGATAAAATGGATATAGAACAAGAGTATTCGCAAGTTTCCGACGCCCAATTTCTCGCTAAAGGGCTCGCCGAATGTGAGGCGATCACTAAGAAATACGGCACGAGCTACTATTTTGCGACGCAGTTTTTCCCGCGAGAGGTTCGCGAGGGGATCTATGCGACGTATGCGTTCGCGCGTATTCCGGATGAGATAGTTGACGGTAAGGCTAAGGTCGGCAAGGCTGAGACGATCGCACAGCTGAACGATTGGCGTGATCGCTGGCGTGCGGCGATGAAAGCCGGCGGCAGCGACGACAGCGTGATGAACGCGATCGTTCACTATTTCAAGAAATTCGACATTCCCGAAGAGCACGGCGAAGCGTTTCTGCGGTCGATGTTCATGGACGAGGAACGCGATACGTACGCTAATTACGCTGAACTCGAGGAATACATGTACGGCTCGGCCGGCGTGATCGGGCTGATGGTGACGAAGATCGTCGGGTATTCGACGGACAAGGCTTTTGAGCATGCGTTGAAGCTGGGATATGCATTTCAGCTGACGAATTTCCTGCGGGATATCCGCGAAGATTACGAAGAGCTTGGGCGGGTTTACATGCCGCAGGACGAACTGCGGAGGTTTGGGCTGACGAACGACGACATCTCCGAACGTGTGTGGGATGATCGGTTCGTCGAGTTTATGAAGTTCCAGATCGAGCGGAACCGGCAGGTCTATCGCGAGGCGTTACCCGGTATCCCGATGCTCGCATTTCGTGGGCGGCTGGCTGTCAGGATCTCGTATGTGCTTTATAAAGCGATCTTAGCTGAAGTCGAACGTGTGAACTACAATATTTATCTTGGACGCGTGAGAACGAATTTTCGGCAAAAGCTATGGCTCTCGGCAAAGGCGTTGGTCGGGGTTTATGAATGAGCCGCGACCGCCATTAAGAATTTTTCAACAGGGATTAAGGGGATAGAAGGGATCGCTAAGATCTGACGGCGATCTTATTCACTTTATCCCTTGCATCCCTGTTAAATTGCCTTCAAAAACATGCCAAATAAAAAGTTAGTAATAATCGGAGCCGGGATCGGCGGGCTTGGGGCTGCGGGGCTGTTTGCTCGGAAGGGTTACGATGTGACCGTGGTCGAGAAGAACGCGAACCTCGGCGGGCGGGCGAATATTTTCTCGGAGCAAGGGTTTAAATTCGACATGGGGCCGTCGTGGTATTTGGCGCCGGATATTTTCGAGCATTATTTCAATCTCGTCGGCGAAAAGGTCGAGGATCATCTCGATCTCGTCAAACTCGGCCCTTCTTACCGCATTTTCTTTCGCAACAACGGCGATCCGCTGGATATCAACTCGAACATCGACATCGACACCGCGACATTCGACGCGATCGAACCCGGAGCGGGCGATAAGCTGCGGGCGTATTTGAAACAATCGGAATATCAATATGAGGTAGCGACGCAGCACTTCATGTTTAAGAATTACGACACGATCTTCGATTTTTTCAACAAACGCGTGATGACCGAGGGGCAAAAGCTTTCGGTTTTTTCGACGATGCATAAGTTCGTGTCGAAATTCTTCACATCGAAAAAGCTGCAGCAGGTGATGGAATACACGATGGTTTTCCTCGGCACCTCGCCCTACGAAGCTCCCGCGCTGTACAACCTGATGTCGCACATGGATTTTAATCAGGGCGTGTTCTATCCGCAGGGTGGCTTTTATGAGCTTATCCGGGCTTTGTCGAATATCGCGGAGAAGAACGGAGCGGTTCTGCGGACGAATTCGCCTGTTGAGAAGATCATCGTTCGTGACGGAAAAGCAGTGGGTGTGCGTTTGGAAGGCGGCGAGGTGATCGATGCCGATCTCGTCATCTCAAACGCCGATATGTGGTTTACCGAGACGCAGTTGCTCGACATTCCGCAGCAAACTCACAAAGAAAAGTACTGGCAAAAACGCACGATGGCGCCCTCGGCGTTCATCATGTACCTCGGCGTGAGCGAAAAGCTGCCCTCGCTAATTCACCACAATCTGCTCTTTAGCGAAGACTGGCGCAAGAATTTCGATGATATATATAAAGACCCACGGCTGCCCGACGAGCCGTCGTTATATGTCTGTGCTCCGAGCGTGACCGATCCGTCGGTTGCTCCCGAGGGGAAAGAGAATCTGTTTGTCCTGGTGCCGATCGCATCGGGATTGGAAATATCGGAATCAGAAAAAGCCGCGTACGCAGATCGCGTTTTGTCACTGATGGAAACGGAAATGAACCTGCCGGGTCTGCGGGAGAAGATCGAATATAAACGTATCTACACGGTCGCAGATTTTGGGGCTGACTATAACTCGTTCAAAGGTACGGCTCTGGGCCTCGCCCATACACTGCGGCAGACGGCGATATTTCGGCCGAAGAATAAGTCGAAAAAGGTCGAGAATCTCTTTTATGTCGGAGCGGGAACGAATCCGGGCATCGGCACGCAGATATGTTTGATCTCCGCCGAACTCGCTTACAAGCGAGTGCATAGGATAAAGTCGGCAGAGCCACTTACCTCACTGTGATCGTTCGAAACTTCTACCAGATAGATCACATAGTTTCTTCCTATGTCTCTATGTTCCTATGTGGTAAAGATC
>JBGSQW010000002.1:0-22216 GCA_041737885.1 Pyrinomonadaceae bacterium
TCAAATAGCCGCATGAAAAAATTCAGCTTCAAGCCTCTCTACTCCAACGTATTTCAACATCAGAGTACATCGCCACCGTTTAATTCATCATGCCATCTCCTTTGAAGATTGCCCCTACGATCACGTGTCCGTTGTCAGGAGCACACCAGTCAATCGAGCCGTTATTCAAAAATGAAGCGTGCAACCGTAATGCACTGCTCTCCTTCAATAACTCCGCAACGGCATAACCGGTTTTCGCAGTTTCGAGCCTATACAGCTCGTCGTAAAGTCGTTTCTTCTCTGCAACCCTTTCCTTTTTGATATCGTTTTCTATATTGTTGAATCCTACAATCCAATTTTGCAAAGTAGCGGGATTTTCGAACCAGTTTTGGAGGGTTCCTGTAACCCACATTTGGTGCGAGCATTGGTCAAGACGCTTTGCGACCTCTTTCATCTCCTTTTCCGAAAACTCGTTTAATCCTTTTCCAAAAATTGACCGGAATGAGGCGGTTCCAAATTTGGGCAACTGATCTGCGTTCACCTTCGCCATGTCCAGAACACCATTGTTCCACAGATAGGAGCTTCGTGATGCCCCATACTCAGTGGACCGAGAGGCTTCGTATCTAACGGAAGACAGCCAAAGATCTATTGCCTGGCACCTCTGGGAGTCTGTAGTGGCATAGATAAATACAGGCTTAGCAACGAATTCACCTTCAACGGGCTCTCGAAATTCGTTCATATCAGGCGGTTTGTTATAGTCTTTCGCCTTCGGTTTTCGGCCAAGTATCGAGATTGCTGGAATCACAATTTGAGGGATAATTTCTTTCGCCTTTTGCCCAAAGAGATTTGGAGTTAGGGCTGAGAAAAAAATTGAGAACGCAAACAAAAAAACCACTGTCTTCTTTGCCATAAATTCGCTCCTATAGTTGGAAAGAAAATCTATTGTCGGAGTATCGTCGAAAGTGCCAGCAGAGAGAAAAATTGAGGCTGCAGGAGTTTCGCCGGGTCAATCTGTATCAAATTTGCTGGAAGCATAGCACGGAGCAAATTTAATTTCAAATATGGAGAAAAGGGGGCATTCATTCAATTATGCAATTCTCTTGTTTTCGCAGCTCGTCATGACCTGTGACGCTAGTTTCCGGACGTTGTTGTGATCGCGGTGGGATATTCGGGCGGCTTCGAGGCGGCGGGCGACGGTTGAGCCAGGTTGGCGCCGAGCCATGGCCGCAGAGAATGCGGGCCTCTTTCGCCTGGACGATGCGAGGAGTTTTGTTACGGCCGCGAATCTCGTCGCGTGACATTTCGAAGGCAGCCTCGATCTCTGATAAATGAACTTCAGTATCCGCAAGTGGTTTTGGCTCATCTCCGACTATTCGAAAATGGTCCCCTGTACGATCACACCTACCCGTAGTGAATCGAACTGGTCAGAATCCGGTCAATTTGACTGGTACGTCAAGAACATCATCCTACCCGCCGGGCGAAAAGAATCGTTGACACATATTCGCGCAACAATGTATTATCTTTCTTGAACGATGTTTATCATCGTTTATCTGTATAGCCTCTCTGTCAATTTGACCTAACGAATCTCTTCATAAGTTTCCGTGTGGTCGCAAGTGGTAACGGAAACTTACCCGCAATATAAATGTCAGCAAAACTTGGCGAAATCTTAGTCCGCGAAAATCTGATCACCCCAGATCAGCTGCGCGAGACCCTTGAATACCAGCGTGCAAACGGTGGTCGATTGGGATCCAACCTCGTGCGTCTCGGATATGTGTCAGATGACGTTGTAACAGCCGTTTTGTCCCGCCAGTACGGTGTTCCGTCGATCAATCTTGATCTCTTTCAGATAGATGCCGATGTCATCAAGCTCATCTCGGAAGAGGTAGCGATGAAGTATTCGGTCCTGCCTATTTCCAAGGTCGGTGCAACGCTGACCCTCGCGATGGCCGATCCGACGAACGTTTTTGCGATGGATGATATTAAGTTCATGACCGGACTTAATGTCGAACCCGTGATCGCATCCGAAACGTCGATCCAGCTTGCGATAGCAAAATACTACAGCGGTTCGAGCGAGATCGATATTTTCGACGCCGCCTTCGCTGTAGAGGTCGAAAGAAACGGCGTTACCGGCAACGGCAACGGCCACAGTAACGGGAACGGGAACGGGAACGGGAACGGCAACGGCAACGGACACGGTCCGATCGGCGGCAGCCGCAACGGCGTGCCAAAACACGGGCCAAAGGTCGCGGTTGCCGAGGAACGCATCACATCGGCCGATCTCGATGTGTCGCTTGATCGATTTGAATTCAATCCTGGCGACAACGACGAGCTAGAGATAGTCGAGGATAACGACGAGATCGATCTGGCCGCTCTGGCCAGAGCCAGCGAAGATGCTCCGGTCGTTCGTCTGGTTAACGTGCTGCTCGTCGATTCGCTTCGCCGCGGAGCGTCGGATATCCACGTTGAGCCGTACGAGAAGGACTTTCGCATCAGGTTCCGTATCGACGGTGTGCTCTACGACGTGATGCATCCGCCGATGAAGATCCGCGATCCGCTAATTTCGCGACTCAAGATCATGTCGAAACTCGACATCTCTGAGAAGCGTTTGCCGCAGGACGGACGTATCAAGATCAAGGTAAAGGTCGATAACCGTTCACGAGAACTCGATTTCCGTGTATCGACGCTGCCAACGCTGTTCGGCGAAAAGGTCGTGCTTCGTCTGCTCGATAAAGACAAGCTCATGCTCGACATGACCAAGCTCGGTTTCGAAGCCGAGAGTCTCGAGAAATTCAAACGAGCCATCGCCAATCCGTACGGAATGGTTCTCGTTACCGGCCCGACCGGTTCGGGTAAAACCAACACACTCTACTCGGCACTTCAGTCTCTGAACACGCCGGAAACAAATATCATGACGGCCGAAGATCCTGTCGAGTTCAACCTTCAGGGCATCAATCAGGTGCAGATGAAGGAACAGATCGGACTCAACTTCGCCGCCGCCCTTCGCTCATTCCTGCGACAGGATCCTAATATCGTCCTCGTTGGTGAGATCCGAGACTTTGAAACGGCTGAGATCGCTATCAAAGCCGCTCTCACGGGCCACTTGGTCCTCTCGACGCTTCACACGAATGATGCTCCGTCGACCATTTCGCGTCTCGTGAACATGGGTATCGAGCCATTCCTGGTGGCCACGTCGGTGAACATTATTCAGGCACAGCGACTTATCCGCCGCATCTGCTCGAATTGTAAGGAAGAAGAACCGAAAATGCCGGTCGAAGGGCTGGTCGAGGTCGGATTTACCAAGGAAGAAGCTGCCGATCTCAAACTCTATAAGGGCAAAGGTTGTGCGACGTGTAACAACACCGGCTTCAAAGGCCGAGTCGGCCTCTATGAGGTCATGGAAATTACGGACGAACTCCGTGAACTGATCATTATTGGCGCTAGCGCAATGGAACTTAGGAGAAAGGCAATGGAACTCGGAATGATCACGCTTCGCGAATCCGGGCTTTACAAGATACGCGAAGGGATCACGACGATAGAAGAAGTGGTCAAGGAAACGGTCCTTTAAGGACCATCTGGAGGAAATATGTTAAGGGCAATAGCATTATCATTGGCAATACTAGTCGGCCTCGGAGCGATCATACCGCTCGCGACCGAAACGACTGAGGCTGGTCCGCGCAAGGCTAAGAAAAAGAAACAGAGAACCTGGCGTGGCGTCAAAAAATATTCAAAACGCTGGTGGCAGCTCTATCGTGCACAGGAGCGCCGCAAAAAGGCGCTCAATGCAAAGAAGAGATCGCTCAGGCTAAATCAGATCCGCATGGCGGCAGCCCGCGGAGAGGAAAACGCTCCGGCGATGGACCCAGTAGCAAAGGCGAAACCAGTTGCTAAGACAACGACGGCCGCAGCTGTGCTGCCATCGGGCGAACAGGCTCCGAATGGCTGGAGATCTGCACAATCGACACCGGCTGAGCTTCAGTTCCGTGTTGATAATTCGTCGGGCGACCAGGTCGGATCCGCTTCGATCTCGGTGGTCGGGCCGGCTGTATCAGCTTCGTCTGGGCCAAAGAGCGTCGGCGGCGTTTCGACATCGACGCTTCGACGTGAGGTCATCGACCGCATGATCCGTGAGAACGGCTGGGTCGTCAATGACTATCAGAAAGACATCGCAGGCCAGCCTGTCTATGTCGTCGTCGCACAGTCGCAGGCTAAGAGCGGTGCTGTTCAGTCGCGAATGTTCTACTTCACCGAGGTGGACGGCCGTATCTACAGCGTCGCAACGAACTCACCCGAACAGGAATCAGAGCGTCTAGCCGAAGAATCCGAAAAGGTGATCAACTCGCTGAAAACACGCGTGCGTCCTGCACTGCGTGCCTCGACAAAAGACTAATCTCGAGCGGGCTGCAATCCCGCCCGCATTCCAGTAATTACCGCGCGAGCGGCCCACATGGGCCGCTCCACAATAAACTATGAGTTACGAACAAGCCTCAGTAGATTCTACCCTCACCTTGCCTGACCTCCTCAGGAAAATGACCGACCTTGGCGGCTCTGACCTTCATCTGTCAACAAATACGGCTCCGCAGGTGCGCGTTCATGGTCATCTGGCTCCACTGCCCGGATTTCCTACGCTGTCGCCGTCGGATACGAAACGTCTTGCGTACTCAGTGTTAACTGACGCTCAGAAGCACCGCTTCGAAGAAAACCTCGAGCTCGACTTTTCGTTCGGGCTTAAGGGAATGTCACGTTTTCGTGCCAATCTATTCAACCAGAAAGGAGCGGTCGGAGCAGTTTTTCGTGCCATTCCTTACGAGATCAAATCGTTCGAAGCCCTCGGTTTGCCCACCGTGGTTTCGGACATGTGCAAAAAGCCCCGCGGCTTGATCCTCGTGACCGGCCCGACCGGTTCTGGTAAATCAACGACGCTTGCGTCGATGGTCGATAAGATAAATATCGAACGCCACGACCACATCCTCACGATCGAGGACCCGATCGAATTTCTGCATAACCACAAGAACTGCGTTGTAAATCAACGCGAGGTTGCGGCCGATACACATTCATTCGGAGCCGCACTTCGTACAGCTCTTCGTCAGGATCCCGACGTCGTGCTGGTCGGCGAAATGCGAGATCTGGAAACGATCGAGATGGCACTGCGAATCGCAGAAACAGGCCACTTGACCTTTGCCACGCTCCATACGAACTCGGCTTACTCGACCATCAACCGTATCATCGACGTTTTCCCGGCCGAGCAGCAGTCGCAGGTGCGAACACAGCTCTCGCTCGTTCTCGAAGGCATTCTCTGCCAATCCCTATTGCCAAAAGCCTCAGGCGATGGCCGTGCGATGGCACTTGAGATCCTCGTTCCAAACGCCGCTATTCGTAACCTGATCCGCGAGGATAAGATCCACCAAATCTACTCGATGATGCAGACCGGTCAGGATAAATACGGGATGCAGACGTTCAATCAGGCTCTCGCGACCCTGCACCATAAACGTGTCATTTCGCTCGAAACTGCGATGCAGCGTTCGTCAAATGCTGATGAGCTCAAGGAACTGATAAATCGAGGATCAGGCCTCAATGATGCATATGCCAACGGCCACGGAGCAGCACCACGGCCGGCAACCCGCCCAATGCCGGGCAGCGGAAGCCCTTACGCACAGGGAAGGCCCGTCGGCGAGAGGCCGCGTTAGTTAAATAGAGAAAGGGGAATCTAGGGCGATATGCCTGATTCTCCATTTTCAATTCTCAATTCTCAATCGGAGTCAACCATGCCAACATTTGTCTTTAAAGGTAGAAATCGCCTCAATGAAATGATCGCCGGAGAACGCGAAGCCGCGACTCAGGACGAGTTGCGAGCCTTGCTTCGCCGCGAACAGGTCGTTTTGACCCAGGCCACGGAAAAGGGCCGTGAGATCGCCATTCCCAAGCTCGGCCGACGTAAAAAGGTCGGCGCGAAGGAACTCGCGGTTTTCACGCGTCAGTTTTCGGTCATGATCGACGCGGGTCTGCCGCTCGTTCAGTGTCTGGATATTCTCGGCGAACAGCAGCAGAATGCATTCTTTAAAGATGTCCTTCGTCAGGTTCGGCAGAACGTTGAGGAAGGGGCAACGCTGTTTCAGGCGATGGAACGCCATCCGAAGGTATTCGACAGCCTTTACACGCACATGGTCGAGGCCGGTGAAACGGGCGGTGTGCTCGATCTCATCCTCCAGCGTCTCGCTACCCTGATCGAAAAGGTCGTTAAACTAAAACGCAGCATCGTTTCCGCATCGATCTATCCGGCGGCTGTTATTACGGTCGCGATCGGAGCTATCGCTCTGATCATGATCGTGGTCATTCCACAGTTCGAGCAGATCTTCCTTGGCTTGCTCGGACCGGGTGAACTACTGCCGCTGCCGACGCGAATCGTCATGGCGATAAGCGGATTCATCGCTGGCTGGGGCGGTTTGACGATCGCTATCATCCTGATCGGAACGGGTGTCGGTATCAATTTCTACTACAAGACGCCGAAAGGCCGTTGGAATATCGATTCGCTGCTGCTTAAGACTCCGATCTTCGGCAGCATCCTGCGAAAGGTCGCGGTTGCGAGGTTCTCGCGAATTCTCTCGACTCTGCTTTCGTCCGGTGTACCGATCCTGCAGTCGCTCGATATTACGGCGAAAACCGCCGGTAACGTCGTGATCGAAGACGCTATCGTCAAGGTCAGACAGGGCGTTGAACGCGGTGAAAACTTCGTCGATCCGCTCAAAGCCACTAACGTATTCCCGCACATGGTCGCACAGATGATCGGCGTCGGTGAACAGACCGGTGCGATGGACGCCATGCTCGGCAAGATCGCTGACTTCTACGAAGAAGAGGTCGACACGGCCATCGCCGACCTTCTCGGCCTGATGGAACCGGTTCTGATCGCATTCCTCGGTATCACCATCGGTTCGATCGTGATCTCGATGTACCTGCCGCTCTTCTCGCTCATCGGAAAACTCTCCGGAGCCGGAAAGTAGAGTAGAACGAAGCTAACTAGACAGTAGACAAAGGCGTTGCTTGTTAAGAGCAACGCCTTTGTATTTTTAGCTCGCTTCCAAGTTCCGAGGAGACCGTCTCACATGCGAAGACAAGGTGAGACGGACTAACCTGTTCATTAAAAAGATGTTATCGGGAAATATCGTCTCACTTAGAAAAGTACTCCGCATTAAGTGAGACGGTAGTACGTGCAAACATCAAAAAGGCCGCCCGCAAAAACTTGCGAACAGCCTTTTTGTCTGGAAATGGTGGAGACGAGGGGGGTCGAACCCCTGACCTCTGCAATGCCATTGCAGCGCTCTGCCAAACTGAGCTACGTCCCCGAGAACGGGCCGCGGAATCGGAGCAGAAAGTTCCGTATCCGCGAACTTTCAAATTTAGCGAACTTACGTCTTTACGTCAAGTTGTTGCGAAAACGGCTCGGGGAACCGTGAAGCGGTCACGTGATTGTAGCGGACGCGATCAGAGAACAATTTTTAATGTCCATTCGAATACATATCTGAGATCATGATGCTGTTAGTATCTGGTTTATGAGGGCATTGATACTACTTGCGACACTGAAAAAGGACGGATTATCGAATACGTTGACGCTCTCCGAGTTTCTGGCGGAGAAGATGAGAAAGAAAAAGATAGCAGTCGATATCGTCAGGCTCGCCGGGCTTAACATTCCGTCCGGAACCTATTCGGACATGGGCGACGGCGACAAGTGGCCGGGCGTTTTAGAGCAGATACCGGCGGCGGACATCATCATCTTCGCGACCCCGATTTGGTGGAACAATCTGTCGTCGCTCATGCAACGAGTGATCGAGAGCCTCGACGAACTTCAGGACTACGTAATGGAAGGGAAGCCGTCCGGCCTCGAAGGCAAGGCTGCCGGGATCGTCGTCACCGGCGATTCCGACGGGGCCCAAAGTCTCATGGGCGGCATCGCCAACTTTTACAACGCGGTCGGACTACTCTTGCCACCATACTCGACCCTCACAGTCCTATGGGAGGGCCAAGCCAAAGGCAAAAAAACATCACGCAAACAACTGCTGGCGAAATACGAAAAAGAATACTCCGACACCGCCGATACTATGGTCAAACACCTGATAGCTGAGGTCAAGAATAAATAGTTCACTCGACCCGGTGCGGCAAGATCATCTACAGGCACCGCGGGCGAACGAATCGTTATGCTCAAACGCAACCTCGTCAGATGACAAGCCTCTAGTAGATGAAAAGTCTCGTGCACGAGGCTAAACGGTCAAAAGATCATAATTTCTGAAACGTGATCTTACCGAAAACCTTTGACCCCCGAGAAAACTTAAGTGTTCCGGTCTTTCCGTTAAAATCGAAATCCACCCTATCGTTAATAAGTAGTTCCGAGACCGGATTTTCTACTTTGATAATTTTGGCTTTGTATTTATTGCCGCTCTTTTCGCCCGCCGGAGTACGTGCTTCAAGAACGATATCGATATACTGACTTTTATCGTCAGCACCTGCAAACAAATTAATAAGGGCGTATTGACGGCCGCTTTTGATCCCTTGTGCGGGATTATCGCTTCTCGCCTCGTGTAAGGTAAGCTTTATCAAGCTTCCAACTTTAGGTGTTACCTTTTGGGAACCGGTCGCACCGACAACTTTGCCCGGCATTTGAGCCGAAACGTTGCCGGAAATGGCCATCATCAAACCAAGCATCATCGTCAAAAACATTAATTTTTTCATATCAACTGTCTCCATATTTTTCTATCTTTTTTAACTTCTAAGAGACGAGGTGACTTTACGCCGTGCGCAATAAAGGATCGCACAAGTCGCAGCCCTAACCCCGATCCTTTCGATCTTCAATATTTTGCGACCTCGAACGAAAATCTTTGCGACGAAGTATGTTTATTTAGGATCACAATGTAATAATCGCCTCCATTACCGGTGGTTATTTCAACAAAGCCGTCGGTATCCCGCTTCAAGATATTTCCTTTGATATCTTTAATCGCAATAAACATAGACTGCGGGTTGCTGGTGAATCCGACCGTCCATTTACTGTTTTTAATGAAGGAGATAATGTATCGCTTCTCCTCGGTCTTGCCGATCGAATCGTTGATCGTCGCTTTATTTGTTCGTCCGTCCAATCTAATGCGTGGAGCCGCTCTTTGAGCCTGGCTCTGCGCCGCGAAACCCAGCATAAAAACTGAAATCAACAGAATCCGCACTGCTATAAGTTTTTTCATAAATATTCTCCATGTTTTCTTGATTCTCTCTGTTCGGGAATTACTACCAAGAAATTGTCGTTTTACCTAGAGATTTATTACCGGGAATGACTTCTAATTGAACAGAAGTAGGTAATTGATCTCTCATCGCTCTTGTTTCTTCATACGTTTCAATTATTTTGAAGGGCTGACGGTTCTATTTCAGATCAATTAACAGTAAATCTTTTTGCGGCATCAAATGACTTCAGGCGTTCGTATTTTTTCTGATCGCCCCAATCATCAGTAACGGTCATCGTATCGCCGTCAACTGAGAGTTTTATTTTGTCGAGCTCTCTTAGTCGGCTTTCCGATGGGGTTTCGTAGCATTCACATTGATAAAATAAATTACTCTCATTGACCACTTTGATGAGTAAATAGTTCCTGGATCCGACCGTCCACCAGATGCGCTCGGCAGATTCTCCCGTCGCGGTTATTGCATCCTTTGCTGAATTTGTGCCGGCGACGCCGCCCCAAAATCCGACGACTTTTTCGCCTAATGAATCGCCGATATTTATTTCTGTCGAACGGGATTGCAGCCTGAACACGATCTGGGTATTCATATTTCCACCATCTGACGGATGAACCCAACGCATTTCATTGTCCCCAAACACCACACATCTGGAATCCTTGTGGACCACACTTTCAAAAAACACTTCTATGCACTTCTTATCGACTATCCGGTACAACTCCGACCTAAACAATTTTCTTTCTTTGGTGAAAGTCGCGAACCTTCCGTCTTTGCCTAAAATAACCGTGAATCCCTTAGGAATATTTTTCTGGATCGTTCGATCATCAATAACCCAAGTTCCGGCCATTTTATCTATCAACGTAACCAATTCCCCAGGTGCGCTAGTGGAAACCGCCACGGCATTATTTCTATTTTCCGCAGCCTTTACCTGGGTATTAGCGGATTCCCACTGATTGCTGCCGCCCATTTCATTATTAACATTCCAACGCAATCTCTTTACCAGTTTTGGTCCTTGCTGCCGCTCGGAAACGATCATTTCGGCATTAACTTTTCGACCGTCGTTATACGTGATCGCAATGGTGTCCTTCCCAGCGATGGTGTATTTTCCACTCCATTTAACCTGCCCGTTTTCCTCAGCTGTGATCTTGTCCTGACTAATAATAAGTCGTGGGTTACCGCTCCATGTCCCAACGAGATTGGCCTTCAGATCAAGCGCGGAAGCATCCGCTGGCAGCTTGACAGTCGCGGCAACGTCGCTTGTCCATACAGCGCTGCCGTCCTTAGCGATAAGCTGGAGTGATCCGTTATCGCGTATTGTGAGAAATGCAGCACTTACGGGAGGCGACCATACAGAGGTTCCCTTAGCGTCAAATAACCCAAAGCTGCCGTTTTGACGAAACTCCGCTTTGGCTGCCTGCCGGAATTTATCTGAAACAGAGTTTACGCCCCAGGTGAAACGGCCACCTTTGTCATATACAACCAGGTTGCCGTCCGCCTGAAAGACAAGGTAATGATTCCCTGATTCCGAGAAGTACTTCACATCTCTCGTAAAAACCGTCCCGGCTGGCACCGGCAGATATTGTTTGTCAGATTGCGCCGTAACACTTCCCGCGACAGCGGCGGCGACAGTTAAGCACAATATCGCCATCACCAGAATCTTATTTTTGATCGCTATTTTCACAATTATATTAGGCATGCCCGAATCCTTCCTTGTCTATTTGTATCTGTTGGTTCCAAACGCTCTTGGTTTGGATCAGACTTATGCGATAGAGTGCCGAGATAGAAGGAGAAGTTTATCGCGAAACGATTCCGACTTGAATATTAACAATGTGAGTTTTTACTATCTTTGACCGAATAGATGGAATCGTCAAGTCTCGCTTGATCGGGGATCCCCGTTGTTGAGACCTGGCGACTTTACCGGCCAGTGAATTCAGCCTTTCGTTTCTCCAGAAATGCCGAGACGCCTTATTTTTTGTCTTCGGTGGAGAAGCAGGTGGCGAAGAGGTCGGCTCAGTTGACGGCGAGATGGGATATTTCGTTCATAGTGTAGGAAAGTGCTCGGGCAATGGTCAGGTTTTTTGTTTCGGGCAGATCGGAAACGACGAAAACTATGCCGCCATGCCCGTCAAAGCTGGCCATCTGAAAGCCATTGTCAAATTTGGTAACTATCGGATTTTCACGCGGTTGGGCATGCTCGTTGATCTCAAGTACAAAAACGGAAACGAGGGTCTGTCCGTCGCGGAGAACGATATGCTTGAACGGAACACCCTCGAAAGTACACATGTGAACACTGACCAATGAAACTGATTCTGAGTATCCGCTGCGAAGCGGTGCGATAACTGCTTGCTGATACTTTGCTTTCTCAGGGTAGTCGGTCTTCGAAACAGTATCCCAAAATCCGGCCTTATCGAGGGCACAATAGACGTGGTTACCAGCAACGATGTGTCCGATCTCGCTAAGTTTGTCGGAAATAGCGCCGGTCGAGACAAAAAGATCCGAGCGCTGCAAGCTAAGAAGCCCGAGCCCCCCAACAAGCAGCAGCAGGGTGAAGACAGGTACGAGTATCTTGAACGACGGACGGCTCCGCTTGCTTTCTTCGGCGAAGAACTCCGACCTGAGCTTGGAGGCGAGCGAATCGCCGAAGTTGCCGCGCATTCGAAACTGCTCGGCTGCCCGGCCTGCGGTTTTAATGCGCTGATGAAGAGGGCCATGCCCAAATTCAGCATGGCATTGTGAGCACTCAACCAGGTGCCCTGGCTCGGAAAGATCCCTGTCTTGTGCAAAAAGTTCGCGAAATTCTTTACAGTCCATTGTACACCTCCTATCTACGGATTTACTGCTTTTGCCAAGCCTATTCCGTAATCCCGAGCGTGGTCGGCAAGTTCAGCCCGGAGAATTTTTCGTGCCCTCGACAGTCTCGACATCACTGTCCCGACAGGTATTTGAAGCACGGTTGAAATTTCTTTGTACGAGAGCTCTTCTATATCAGACAGAACCAAAACATCTCGAAACGTATCAGGCAAACTCGCAATAGCTGTGAGAATTGTCTCGTCACGCACGCTTTCCGAAACCGCGGGAACTGCTGGAAGCCTCGCCAGAAGCGTATCGTCTGCGTCGTGGACGAGCTGAAGCTTCAACATCGTTCGCAAACGCCTCGCATTATGAATGTAAAGGATCCTCGATAGCCATGCCTTGCAGTTAGTTCCGCGTTCGAAAAGATGAAAGGATCTCATCGCCTGAAAAAAAGTTTCCTGGACAAGGTCCTCGGCATTGTCCGGATCGCGCGTCAGCCACATCGCCATTCGGTAGAGATCGGGACGATGCTTTAGCGCCTCTGATTCAAACTCGCGCCAGCGACTCTCTTTGCTAGTAAACCACTTTGATCCAAACACGCTTTTCTAGAAACGAAGATGGTCACGACCTCTTCGGTGGACAATTCAAAAAATTTACGAGTTTATTCCCGTCGGCGTGTGCGAATTTAGTTTGAGACGAGGAAAAGTGCAAACAGCACTTCTCCCCGTCTTATCACAAACCGAGAACCCAAGGGGCTATTGAAGCACTGTCATCGGAATGGTTACCGACAAATTTCCCTCAGCGACGTTTGTACCGCCGCCCGAGACAAGCGTGCCGGGCTCACGAAAGCCGCCATTGAACGACGCCAGATTGTTCTCGTTGAAAATATTGTGAACTGATCCATCGCTTATGGCGATCGCGAAGCCGAAGCGGGTGATCACGTTATTGTAAATGTTATCGCCGCGAGGGCCTTCGGTTCCGCCATTTGGGGCGGGATTGTAGCAGATTCCGAGCAGGTTGTTTCCGGGCGTCGCACCTCCGACTACTACGTTTTCAAAAATTCGGTTGCCGGTCGATCCGCCTCCGCGAACAAAGATGCCAAGATTTACGGACGAAATAACGTTCTTATTTAACGTAACGGCGCGTCCGTTCACTATATTTACACCGATCTCAGTTGGTCCACCGGAAGGAGCGAGGCCGCCACCGGTGATCTGGAGTCCTTCGACGACGATATTTGTCGCATTCATGACCATCACATTTGAGTTAAAGCCGCCGATCTTGCCGTTCCGAACGGAAACGCCCTCTACGCCGGAGATGAATATTCCGCGACCAGTTCCCTCGCGACGAGTCCTGACGGAATGGCCGTTGAGGTTAAGCGAAACATTCGGAGCTGAGATCACGATGCCGTCGCCGTTGGCAACCGTAATGTCGTCTGATAGACGGTAACTTCCAGAACGCGTGATATTTAAGGTGCGGTTCGAATTGTGCCAGTTTAGCGACACTTCAGCAGCGTTATCCTTAACATCGGTCTGAGCCAGAGCGGCTAACGAAAATGCCGTTATAGCGCCAATAAGCGTGAGCAAATTTACTATTTTTTGTTTCATGTCAATTACTCCTAAATCTAAGAAATCGTTATCGCGAACACACGTCTACCGCCGTTCCGGTGATTCCGGGACTGTAAAAAGCGGCTTGAGCTTGTGGTTCCGCGCCGACAATTCCAGGAATATCGGATTGTATTCCCGGAACATATCTTGTTTAAGGATCTATTGATCAGGAAGGTCTGAAATGAGAAACTACCGCCCTTTGAATTCAGCTTTCCGTTTCTCTAAAAACGCCGAGACGCCCTCTTTTTTGTCTTCGGTGGAGAACAGAACCGCGAAGAGGTCGACCTCGCGGCGGAGGCCTTCGTCGAGGTTTGAACGGCTGGCGAATTTTACGGCTTCTTTTGATAGCTGTAGGGCGATCGGGGCTTTTTCGGCGATCTTTTCGGCGAGTTTCATGGTTTCCGCCTCAAGCTGATCGACCGGGTACACGTGGTTGACGAGGCCGAAGCTTTCAGCGGTTGCGGCGTCGATCATGTCGCCGGTCAGGATCATTTCCATCGAGCGGCCTTCGCCGATGAGGTTCGTAAGGCGTTGTGTGCCGCCGCCGCCGGGCATAATGCCGAGGTTGATCTCAGGCTGCGAGAACCGCGCGGTTTCGCTGGCAATGCGAAGGTCGCACGCCAGGGCAAGCTCATTCCCGCCGCCAAGGCAGAATCCGTTGACCATCGCGATCACGGGCTTTGGAAAGCTCTCAAGCGAATTAAAAAATGTCTTTTCGTGAAACAGATCACGCTGCGTGACCGGCGTCTGGCCTTCGAATTCGCTGATATCAGCACCCGCGATAAACGATTTCTCACCGGCACCAGTGATCACGAGAACGCGGACAGAATCATCCTTTCTCAACTCATCCAGTGCCGCAACGCCCTCAGCGTGAACGGTCTTATTCAGAGCATTCAGCTTATCAGGCCGGTTGATGGTCAGGATCGCGACTTTGCCGCGTTTTTCGACAGTGATCGTTTCGTAGTTAGACATATATAAAATAGAAAACAGGCTCTAGACGCCTGTCACATAACGGATAAGATAAATTGGACGGAGGTCATTCATTGATACCTTCTACGATGTTATCGTCGGCGATCCAGGCGACGAAGAGTCTGAGCCAGCTCTCTTTTGGTTCTTCGATCGCGACGCCGATGCGCGAGGTGCCGTAGCTGGCGGGCAGGACGCGAACTACTTGAGCTTTTACCTCGACCGGAACGCCATTTGGCCGGTGCGAACGGATGTAAAGGCTTTCGCCTTGAGAAATAGGTTGATTTAGCTGGAAAAGGGCGCCGAGGGTGGAAATGTCATCGGTTTCGGTCGGTTCGCTCCACGTCGCTCCGTCGTCCGTGCGCCCGGACACGACGATGGGCAGACGCAAAGCCATCCGGAGAGCAAACCGTTTTTCCTCATACTGAGGTTGGATTGAGGTCATTTCGAAATCTTCGGTAAATTTGTACTCGTACGTTGTAACACGTAAATAATAACACCAACAACCAATTTTTGGAACAGTTTAGCGGAAACAATCCTTAAAACGGCGGGAGAACGTACGTCCTTTTCCGAACAAGAAAGCGACTAAATGGACTAAATTACCGGCTGATAGCTATACTAAAACTAAAGGCGGGAAAAACAAAGTCCAAAAAGATCCAGCCTGCCGCGTGAAATCGTATGAGTGAAAAACAGATCCACAAAAAAGTCGTTATTCTCGGCTCCGGCCCTGCCGGATTGACCGCTGCGGTGTACGCAGGCCGTGCTCAGCTTGATCCGCTGGTGATCGACGGACCGCAGCCGGGCGGCCAGTTGACTATCACAACGGATGTGGAGAATTACCCCGGATTTTCAAAGGGAATTATGGGCCCGATCCTGATGGATGAGTTTCGTGAACAGGCTCTGAGATTTGGAACCGAGATCATCAACGTCTGGATCGACCGAGTTGACCTGTCGCACCGGCCGTTTGTGCTGTATGCCAAGGAAAGCCAGGACAGTACCGAGATCACCACGACCATTCTGGCGGACACGTTGATCGTTTCGACGGGAGCGTCGGCCAAATGGCTGGGGATTCCTGGCGAGGCTCCTGTGCCGGAAGGTTTGGGCGGAAATGGCGTTTCGGCGTGTGCGACCTGTGACGGCTTTTTCTTTCGCGGGCGTCCGATCGTTATCGTCGGCGGCGGAGACACGGCAATGGAAGAGGCTTTGTTCCTCACAAGATTTGCCTCTGAGGTTAAATTGATCCACCGCCGAAACGAATTCCGGGCGTCGAAGATCATGCAGGACCGCGTCCTGGCTCACGAAAAGATCGAGGTGCTTTGGAATACCGAGGTTCGCGAGATCAACGGCACCAAAGAAGCCGGGGTCGAAAGCGTCAGGATATTTAACAGCGAGACCAACGAGGAAAGCATTTTGCCAACCCAAGGCGTTTTTATCGCTATCGGGCATCAGCCAAACACGAGTTTATTCAAAGGAATGCTCGATATGGACGATGTCGGCTATCTGATCACGGAGGGCAAAACGATGAAAACCAACATCGATGGCGTTTTTGCCTGCGGCGACGCCCAGGATTCCTACTACCGCCAGGCAATAACCGCCGCCGGCACAGGATGTATGGCGGCGATCGATGCCGAACGATTTTTGGCCGAGCACGCGGCTTAAGAGCTAGTTTTTGATCATCACGGAACCCTTCAGAACCTCAGCGTTCTGAGGGGTTTTTTCAACTTTTCCGGGGTCGAATCCCATCGCTTCGGCACGTCGGAGAATGTTTTGGTAGGTCGCGTCATCCATCGTCGGTTTGCGCGAGAGAATCCAAAAATATTCTCGCTTCGGTTCGCCGATCGCAACGTATTCGTAATTGCTGTCGAGATCGATGATCCAGTAATTTGCCCAGACGAATGGCAGCCATGATAGGGCACCCGGGGCGAAACGCACTTTTAATTTCGAATTGCTCTTCTTGTCATCGATCTTAGCCTCGCCGACAGCCGTCTCGGTCTGGCCGTTCTTTAACACACAGTTATTACGCACCTCGATCCGGCCATTTTCTTTTAGCGTATAATTCGCCGTTGTATTGGCTATACACTGTTTCTGAAACTTGTTCGGATACTTGCCGATCTCGTACCATTTGCCGACATACTGTTTAAGGTCAACGCTTGCAACGCTTTGCAAGGCGGGTTTGCCCTTGCTCTGGGCAAGTGCGGAGACTGACAGGATAAGTGTGAAGAGAAGGATCGACAATTTGTTGAATGAATTCGTGCTCATAACTTTCGTAAATTAACGCCCGCTTGATATTCGTGGGTTGATGGTCATTAGATTTTGATACTATTCTATATGTTGCAGTAAATATTGAGGGATTATGCCGATATACGAATATAAATGTCAGCAGTGCGGGGCTCAGACCGAGGTTCGCCAGAGCGTTTCTGACGATCCGCTGACGACTTGTGAAAAGTGTCATGGAAAGCTGGAGAAGCAATGGTCGCTGTCCGGATTTCAGTTCAAGGGTGCGGGTTGGTACGTGACCGATTACGCCGGAAAGAAAACTTCGCCGAGCGAATCAACCACATCGACCGAAACTGCATCAAAGCCAAAAGAAGATAGTAAACCAGCACCGGCGACCGAGGCCACGACGACCACGAAAGCCAGCACGGAGTAGATGACCGACAGGCGAGTACTAATATTATCGTTACTTTGCATTGCGACTCTCGCTCTGAGCGTTGCCGGTCAGTCGCGCCGCAGCTCAAAAGGGGACTCGACCGAGGGCACAGTCCTGACAGTTACGGCTTCGCGCGAAGACAAGAAGGCCGACGCAATAAAGATCGAAAATCTATTTCTCTACGAAAACGGTATCGAACAAAAGATCAAGAATTTTAGTCTCGATCCGAGTCCGTCCAAAATTCTGATCCTCGTCGATAATTCTCAAACCCTGCCAACTTCGGTCGAGAAGATGAAGCAGTCGGTGCTCGAATTTGCTTACGAGATATTTGATGGTGACCAGCTGTTCGTGCTCGCCTATGATGAAAAGGCAGAGATCATCCAGGAATGGACGGACGATGCGAAAAAGATGGAAGCTTCGCTCGCCACGTTCAGAAAGAAAGGGAATCCGTTCCTTTTCGACGCACTCGATATCTCGATAAAAGAAGTCCTGTTACCGCTGATGCCCGGAACCAGAAAGACGGCGGTCGTTGTCATCGGCGACGGTCTCGACCGCGGCAGCAAAACGCCTTTTGATAAGGTTCTGGGTGAACTGCAGAATCAAAACATTACCGTCTATGGCCTGCAGATCCCTGATCGCACCGGCGGAGCTTATCGTCGAGATATGCCAAAGGCTGGAGCCGTAATGAGCCGTCTGGCAGAGGAAACCGGCGGCAAGATCTTTCCGTTCGAAGAAGCCCAAACCGCCGCGAAATTTATCTGTGACGAGCTGCGAAAGAACCGCTATCTTCTCTCCTATCAGCCCGCCAACACGTCGACCTATGACGCTAAGAAACTGTTTCTAATTGCTGACGAGGGCATCTCCGTCAGGCTAAAAGCCGCCCAACCGCCGAACGTGAAATAAGAGTTCTTTGGAATCTCTATCGATGAAAAGGCAAGTTCTTTCAGACTGCCACGGGAGCCGCTATCTTGCCCCAGCTCTGATAATTCTCTAATTTCAGATACTCAAATTTAAAATCGAGCAAGCCGTCCAGGCCTTTCAGGCCGTCCGCATTTACAAACTCCAATTTTGGCAACGGCATCGGTTCGCGGGAGAGAAGTTCCTCGACCTGTTCCAAGTGATTTCTGTAGATATGCAGATCGCCGAAGGTGTGGATGAAATCGCCGACCTCGAGGTCGCAGACGTGGGCAATGAGATGTGTTAGCAGGGCATAACTGCTGATGTTGAATGGTACGCCGAGGAATGCATCCGCGGATCTCTGATAGAGCTGGCAGTGGAGTGTTTTGCCGTTGTCGATCTTGAACTGGAACAACGTATGACATGGTGGCAGGGCGACGTCGTCGCATGTTTCGGGATTCCAGCCGGTCACCAGGAGGCGGCGGGAATTAGGGTTTGTCTCGATCTCGCGGATCAGACGTGCGATCTGGTCGACGCCGTTCCTCTGCGGATAATCGCCGCCAAACGAGCGCCAAAGATATCCGTAAACCGGCCCGAGGTCGCGATCCGTTCTTCCAAATCTCGCAGTCTGCTCATCGGTCGCCCATTCCGCCCAGATATCAACGCCTCTCGCATCAAGATCTTTTTCATTCGTTGACCCGCTTAAAAACCAGAAAAGTTCCTCAGCAACCCAGCGAAAGGGCACGCGTTTGGTCGTCACGATGGGAAAGCCTTCGCGCAGATCAAAACGCGTTTGATAACCAAACGTCGAGATCGTGCCGGTTCCGGTGCGGTCTTCGTGACGAGTTCCGGTAGCGAGGATGTGTTTGAGCAGGTCGTGATACTGACGCATTGTTTTATGTAATTGTAATTTCCTCGAATATCAATTAACAATTGCCAACTAACAATTTACAATTAGAAATCTTATGGAGCGGAAACTCGAAGTCAGCTTTAACTCGCCGCAATGCGGATGGATGTCGATCGGATTCGACGACGGTGTGAACGAATTTCACACTACGACCGCTCACGCTCCGCACGAAACGGCTTTGCCGGAATTGATGCGGATATTGGCGAGGATCGCTGATCCGGCTTCGACGGAGAGTGACTACTTGCTGAAGTGGAACCGCGATCCTGAGGAGTTCGACTTTCAATTTGTTCGTAGTGGTGACGGTGTGAAGATCGATATTTATCAATATCCGACCGACGAGCGGGACCATGAAGAACGTGAATTGGTTTTCTCTCACAGCGGTTCGGTTGGTGAAACGCTCGCCGCATTTGGCCAGACGTTCGAGCAGCTTTATGCTGACCGGGAGACTGATGAGTTCGAATTCAACTGGCGGCAGCCGTTTCCGTTTGAGGAATATTCTCAGTTTCAATCAAAGGTTATTGAGGTAAAATAACTGCATGAGTCCTACTATAATTTCTGAGATCGAAAAGAGCATATTTGCATTGCCTACGGATGAGCAACGAATGCTGATCGCCCGGGTTTCAAAGATCCTAAGACAACGGGACGCGGAAAATATTGACCGTGAATTATTGGCGATGGCAAATGACCCTGATATTCAAAAGGAGATTGCAGAGATAGACCGAGAATTTCGAGTAACCGAAATGGATGGGTTGGCGAAATGATCGAGCGCGGGCAAATTTATTTTGTCGATCTGGATTCGACACTTGGCCGCGAACAATCCGGAAATAGGCCTGTTTTGGTTGTGTCATCTAACCGAATAAATCGTTTGCCATTGGTTGTGACCGTCGTCGTTGGTACCAAGGGAGCTAACGTGTCCAAGGATTTCCGGACAAATGTCAGGATTGCCGCAATCGACTCGGGCCTTCCGATCGAAACAGTTTTTATGTGTTTTCAACTTCGCTCTTTAGACTCAGGGCGTTTCTCCGATAAACCTGCTGGGAAAGTTTCCGAATCGATTTTGGAAAAGGTCGATGATACTATCCGTTTTTGCCTTGAATTGTGAAAGAAAAACTACTTGACCTATTAGCCTGCCCGACTTGCGGCGGTGATATTTTGTTGGCGTACGCAAGTAAGTACGACGGAAACGAGATCATCGAAGCGGTGCTGACCTGTAAGAAATGCACGCGTGAATATAAGGTCGTGCGTGGTGTGCCGCGGTTTGTCGATCTGGGCAAGATCGAGGAAGACAAGGCGGCGACCGCGGAAAATTTTGGGTGGCAGTGGACGAATTTCACGCAGGAAGATCCGAAATATAACGAACAGTTCCTCGGCTGGCTACAGCCTGTTAAGCCTGATTTTTTTGAAGGCAAGGTCGTGCTCGAAGGCGGCTGCGGCAAAGGCCGTCATACCAAACTCGCAGCTCAATGGGGAGCGGCCGAGGTCGTCGGTATCGATCTTGGCGACGGTGTGGAATCGGCATTTGCGTTGACCCGTGAGATGCCGAATGCTCACGTAATTCAGTGCGATATCTTTAAGCTGCCCTTAAAAAAGGTTTTCGATTACGCTTTCAGCGTCGGCGTTTTGCATCACACGCCAGATCCAAAAAAGGCGTTCATTTCGTTGGCCGGAAAGGTTAAAAAAGGCGGTAACATTTCGGCCTGGATCTACGGAGCCGAGAATAACGAGTGGATCACGAACTACGTCGACCCGGTTCGCACTGGTTTCACATCCCAGATCTCGCAGCCTATGCTATATCAGCTTTCTAAGCTGCCGACGCTTGGTGTTTTCCTAACCACAAAACTAGTTTACCGCCCGATCAACGCCGCTTCTAAAGGCGTTGCGAACAAACTCTTCTACAACGAATATCTAAACCACCTCGGCTCATTCGGCTGGCGTGAGCAGCATAATATTGTGTTCGATCATCTCGTCGCACCGACGGCCTTTTATATCTCTAAAGCTGATTTCGCGACCTGGTGGGACGAGATAAAGGCTGAAGACGTCGAGATCAAGTGGCATAATGAGAATAGTTGGTGTGGGTTTGGGAGAATAGGTGGCAGGGAATAGGAAATAGGAAATAGGAATTGGAGTAGACCTGATCGATGCGATCTCATGAGAGTCTGGAAGTATGGCGGCGAGCGGTTGAGTTCGTTGTATTGGTTTACAGAGTTACGGAAAAATTTCCATCCGATGAGCGATTCGGCCTTGTTTCTCAGTTGCGAAGGGCTGCTGTTTCAATACCAGCAAATATTGCTGAAGGCGCGGCACGCGATTATGTAAAAGAAAAGCTTCGCTTTATTTCAATAGCTCAGGGATCGGCAAGCGAAGTTTCGACGGAGCTACTAATCAGCCAAAAGTTGGGATTTATTGAGACAACAGAGTCGGAGAAACTACGGGATGAATGTGAAGAAATAGGTAAAATGCTAAGCGGATGGGCAAACTATCAACGCTCACGGTTGTAACGGATCGACCTGTTTCCTATTTCCTATTTCCTCAAACCTCACAATGAGATTCGATAAGGGCATCGAAAAAAAATACAGACAATCGGTCGAGGATGCCTTCGCGGCGATCATCGCGAAGGGTAACGATGAGCATCGCTATGTGATGAACGAGATCGAAGAATCTGACTTGCTGATCCGTGTGCAGCCGGTGAGCGAGATAAATGCTTCGGGAATCACAGGTGTTATCAATTCGGTTAAGACCAATTACAAGCTCGCGACTGAGCGGATCAGTTTGCGTGAGGCTTTGGGCGAGATATATATCGCTATTGCTGAGGAGACGATCGACACGGGCGGGCAACGCGGGTGCGAGGGGACTTTTGTTCACGAAGGCCGTCATGCATTCGATTTTGCACAGACGCTTGAGAGTTATTCCAACCGCGATATGAATCCGCTGGGCATATTTAACCCGACGCTCTACGAACTGGAACTCGCGGCTCATAAGACCTCGGGCGATTACATGCTTTGTGTCGATAAAGACGAATATCTTGACGAAGGCCTGCAGCTAATGATCCTATGCCGTGAGGGCGACGGGCCGTGTACGGTTAGCGACGAAGGAATACACACACGCCTCCGCGACAGCTATGGCCTTGCAATTGACGCAAATCAGGGTGCGACGGCGAGCGAGATGATGGGATTAGTGGTTTAGGATGCAGAAGCCCGCACGAAGTAAGGGCTCCCG
>JBGSQW010000047.1:0-74989 GCA_041737885.1 Pyrinomonadaceae bacterium
CACGAAGTAAGGGCTCCGTCTAAGTACCAAGAGAGCCCTTACTTCGTGCGGGCTTCTGCACCGTTTTCCTTCACAAGATCATACTTAAAATCGCCCGCAAATTCCGCCGTCGGTTGGATCGAAATTATGATCGATTTCGACGTCGGCGTTTGGCTTCGCTCGGCCTGGCTGCCGAGTGGAACGAGCGGGTTTGCCTCGGGAAAATACGCGGCCGCACAGTCTCGAGGTATTGCGTACGGAACGACTATAAACCGATATGCATGACGCTCGCCATCATCGAAGTGGCTCGTCAGATCGACGACCTGGCCCGTTTTGAGGCCGAGCTTTTTCATGTCGTCGGTGTTCATAAAGATCACTCGCCGCTCGCCCTCAATGCCGCGATAACGGTCGCTGAGGTCGTAGATCGTCGTGTTGAACTGGTTATGCGAGCGTATCGTCGTCAGAATCAACTGGCCTTCCCCAAGCTCGATCTTTTCTAACGGCTCGGCCCTGAATTTAGCTTTAGCCGTGTCGGTTCCAAATGCGCCTTCGTGCGGCGGATTCGGAAGGTAGAAACCGCCCGGTACGCGTACGCGTTCGTTGTAATCCTCGCAGCCCGCCACGACCCGCGAGATCGAATCGCGAATGTTGTCGTAATTCGCGACCATCTTATCCCAATCGACCGACGACCTTTCGCCCAAAGTCGCCTTCGCGAGCTGAGCGACGATCCATGGCTCGCTCCGCAAATGCTCGGATGCGGGTTCAAAGATCCCCTTCGACATTTGCACATTCAGCATCGTGCTTTCCGTCGTGACAAATTGCTCCAACGGAACGCGGACACCATTGTCCGCGTTTGAATGCTTATCAGTCGAAGGTTCGCGGGCAACGTTGTCCCAGCTCCAGGTGCGATCAATCTCGCTCCTTCCGAGACACGGCAGAATTAGAGATTGTTCGCCCGTTGCGATAGCTGTCCGATTGAGTTTAGTAATGACTTGAACGGTCATTCGACATTGCTTCAACGCATCGAAAACGAGATCAGTATCAGGTGCGGCACTCAAAAAATTGCCCCCCATAGCGAAAAAGATCTTTGCCTTGCCCTCGCTCATCGCCTTGATGCTGTCAACGGTGCTGTAGCCGTCTTTTTGGGGCGGCGTGAAGTTAAACTCTTTGGCGAGCGGCGTGAAAAACTTCTCGTTGACCTTTTCCCAAATTCCCATCGTCCGGTCGCCCTGCACGTTGGAATGACCGCGAACCGGACACAGTCCGGCACCTTCCTTCCCGATCTGCCCGCGAAGCAGGTGCAGGTTCACCACGTCCTGTATCGCCGCAACCGATTTTTTATGCTGCGTCAGCCCCATCGCCCAACAAGTGATCACGCGGCGTGCCTTCAGAAACATATCCGCCGCCTCGTTGATCTGATCACGCTTGAGGCCGCTCTGGCTGAGAATATCCTCCCATTCCGTCGCGTCGAGCGAATCGATCAGTTCCCTGTAACCCTCGGTTTTCTCGTTAATGAACCGTCGGTCGAATATCGAATCGGGAGCGGCACGTTCGCGACCGAGCAAGACCTTCATCATTCCCTTCAGCACCGCCATGTCGCCGCCAACGCGTACCGGCAAATGCAGATCTGCAAACTTCGTCGGCTTACCGCCAAGCATCGCGACCGGGAACATCAGCGGGTTGGAATAATGCTGCGGGTTCGGATTTGTAAAGTTCATCAAACCCGCTTCGGGCAAAGGGTTGATCGCGATCATCTTTGCTCCGGCCTGCTTTGCTTCCTGCAAGGAGGACATCATTCGCGGAGCATTGGTGCCGGGATTCTGGCCGATTACGATAACGAGGTCCGTTTTTGCGAAATCCTCGAGCCGAACGGTCGCTTTTCCGATACCGATCGATTCCGTAAGGGCGACGCCCGAGGATTCGTGGCACATGTTCGAGCAATCGGGCAGGTTGTTCGTGCCGAATTGGCGAACGAAGAGCTGATAGAGAAACGCCGCCTCGTTCGAGGTACGTCCCGATGTGTAAAAAATGGCTTCGTCTGGCGAATCTAGCGAGTTGAGTCCGCCTGCGATCAGCTTGAATGCTTCTTCCCAATCGATCGGCTCGTAATGCGTACCGCCTTTTCGCAACACGACTGGAACCGTCAAACGGCCTTGGGAATTGAGCCAGAAATCTTCTTTTTCCGCGAGTTCTGCGACAGAGTATGTGGCAAAAAACTCGGCATCGATCTTTTTGCTCATGCCCTCGTCGGCCATCGCCTTGGCACCGCTCTCGCAAAATTCGGCGATCGTCCGCTTGCCATCGGGGTCGGGCCAGGCACATGACTGGCAATCGATACCGCCTTTTTGATTTAGATTGAGCAGCGCACGTGTCGCATGGACAGCTCCCATCTTGGCAAAGGCGTTGGTCGTCGTCTCTTTGATCGCCTTAAATCCGGCGGCAACCTTCAGCGGCTCGGTCACTGTCAGGTCGCCGAGATTTTCGGGAGACCTGTCTCTATTGTTTGCTTCGTTTACACTCACGGGGAATTAATTTCCGACTACTATCAGACACATGTCCCATTTCCCACCACCTCGACGCGCGCACATTCGATCCACCGATCTCATCTTGTCCCATTTTCCACCACCTCGACGCGCGCACATTTCTATTCGCCCTCGAATCATCCTGTTCCTGCACCATTGTTGCATTCATAGCATATCTCTGAATGGATGAAATAAGCGTACGCTGGGATTCCCAAAGCAAAATGAATCACCGTTATGCGGTCAAACAACTCGTTGCTCTCCACAGTAGATATTAAATCGCTCATCCCGGACAAAACCCACCAGCGTCATTCCATATTCGCTTGCCAATTCCACCGCCAGACTCGAAGGAGCACCGACGGCGGCCATGAATGGAATTCCGGCCATCAGTGCTTTTTGCACGAGTTCGAAACTCACACGCCCGCTCACGAGCAAGATACTTTTGGACAGAGGCGTTTCGCCGGCAAGGAATTTGGCACCGATCACTTTGTCGAGAGCGTTGTGGCGGCCGACATCTTCGCGAACGATGTCGAGTTTGCCGTCCGAATTGAAAAGGGCTGATGCGTGCAGGCCGCCGGTCTGGTCGAATACCTCTTGCGAGGATCTGAGCGTTTCCGGCAAATTGTGAATGACCTCACGAGCAACGCGAAGCTCATCGTACGCCTGCGTGCGAACGCCAGTCGCCAAAGCCTCGATCGAAGATTTGCCGCACACGCCACAGCTCGATGTGGTGTAAAAATGCCGGTCAAGACTCTTGAGATCTACATCCACGCCTTCGTTCAGGTCGACGCGAATTGTGTTGGAATTCAATGCCGAAGCCCGGTCGATCGCCCCGCCGCGCTTGCCGATCTTCAGGCCGCAATGACGGATCTGTTTAACCTGATCGGGATGGCTGATGATACCCTCGGTAAATAAAAACCCGGCCGCCAGCTCGCCGTCATGCCCCGGTGTCCGCATCGTAATTGAAACGGCTTTGTGCTCGGTCTTGCAGTTTACCGTCAATCCGATCCTGATCTCTAGCGGTTCCTCGACCGCGAGAATGTCGGTTCGCAGGTGATCTTCAGATCCCAACTGAACCCGACTGATCTCTGCCATTACAGAACCCATAGCTGACGTCATGTACAGATTTTAACAGAGCGGTTAAATTAACCACATAGGAACATAGAACACATAGTTTTTTTCGTTCTATGTGCCCTATGTTCCTATGTGGTAAAAACACTAATCAGCAGGAAGAATACGCCCGCGGCATTCACCAAAGCCGATGCGACGAAAACCCTCGCGTTCGCAGTAGCCTTTCATGATGATCTCGTCGCCGTCTTCGAGGAAGCGGCGGGTTTCGCCGGACGGTAGTTCGATGGGTTCGGTGCCGCGCCAAGAGAGTTCGAGCATTGAGCCGCGTTCCGACTTTTCTTTGCCTGAGATCGTGCCCGTCGCTATTAGATCGCCTGTTTGTATGTTGCAGCCATTCGAAGCGTGGTGCGTCAGCATCTGGCCGATCGTCCAGTAGAGGTCTTTCATGTTCGAGCGGCTTAGCAGATGCGGCTCGATGTTTTCCTTTCGCATTTTCTCGGTTTGGATGAAAACCTCGAGATTGATATCGATGCCGCCAAATTGTTCGTTGTCCTCGTCAGCAAGATATTCGAGCGGAGCCGGATCGCCGGCTTCGCGTTCGAAAGCCTTCGTACGGAACGGTGCGAGAGCCTCCATCGTGACGATGAAAGGCGAGATCGTAGTCGCGAAATTCTTAGCAAGGAAAGGCCCGAGCGGCTGGTATTCCCACGCCTGTATGTCGCGTGCGGACCAGTCGTTTACGAGACACAGGCCAAGTATATGCTGTTCAGCCTCGGCGAGCGGTATCGAAGTTCCTAGCTCATTTCCACCGCCGATAAAAAATCCGACTTCCATCTCGTAATCGAGACTCTTACATGGAATGAACACGGGCGGAGCCTCTTGATCGGTACGATTCTGCCCGTGCGGACGCTTGATCTCCGTGCCGCTTACGACAATAGATGAAGCCCGGCCGTGATAGCCGATAGGAACGTATTTATAGTTCGGCAGCAGTGGATTATCGGGCCGAAACATCGAGCCGACGTTTGTCGCATGATAGATCGAGCAGTAGAAATCGGTGTAGTCGCCGATCTCGTACGGCACTTCCGGCTCAACGCGTTTCGCTGGCACCAGGAAGTTTCTGGCATCCTCTACAACATCGGCAGGAGCACCCTCGCGAAGAACTTCGAAAGCCGCTCGTCTAATATCGGCCAGGGCTTCAGGGCCATAGACCTCAGTTAAAAACGACAGATCGCAGAGGTCTATCTCCTGAGCGATCTCATCAAAATCAGCCCCAAACAGTCCAGACGAGATCGCCGAATAAAGGTCAAATATCTGATCGCCGATCGCCATCCCGAGCCGCGGAGCCTCGCTCTCCTGCTCAGGCCAGAACATACAAAACGGCAGATTCTGTATCGGAAAATCACTATTCGGATCGTTTGCAGACTCGACCCAGCTTTTGAGATCGGGGTCGTGTGTTTCGTTAATTTCGTAAATCATAAAGATCAGTAACCGCCAAAAACGCGAAAATCGCAAAAAAAGATTCTCCTATTTTCGCATTTTTCGTGTATTTAGCGGTTATAAAATTCCTAATTTCTGTAGGTCTGCGATCGGTTCGTCGAAGGAGCATGAGCCGAAGGAATGGATGCCTTTTTTGCGGAGGGCTTCGAGGTGCCAGGTGTTGAGGCGATATTCGTTTCGCCAGCTGACGGATTGATCGGCGAAGCGAAAGACCTCGTCAAACTCTTCTTCCATCACATCCTCGAGCAAGCTCGAGCGGTAGCCTTCGCGGGCAAAACCGGTCATAAGGAAGAGATTGAGAAATCCGTGCATCGTGCCCTTTGGCGAGTTGTTCTCGTACGTCAGCGGGCGAAAGCAGCGGATGGGATGGTGAAGGCCAGCAGTTGCCTTGAACGGGACGTTGGCTCCGAGACACGAGCGAACAAATCGGATCACTGCACCAGAATCAGGAAACGCTCCGGGCGTTACACCGCCGGTTCGCAGCTTGGCAAATTGGCTGGTGGCTGCCACCTTTGCGAGCAGATCGGGAAAGGTTTTCCCAAGCCCAAGCTCAAAATATGCCTTGATGCCCGCCGGCAGCGAGGTGACCGTGTTAGCGATCTTTGACACAGTATTTGCCCTGACCTCGATCGAATCGATGACAACACCGGGGCTGTATTTGTCACTAAAATCTCGGATCTGACGAAACGTTTCGGTCAGGTCTTCGCCGGCAAGTACGCTCAGTCGCCACGCGCTTTTGCCGTCCCGTGAGATAAAATCGCCGGCGTTCTCGATAAACTCGTTTAGCTGAACCGCCGGAACGACAAAATTGCCGAGCATCCAGCGATAGTTGCTGTTGCGATACATCGCATAGTTGATAACGGCCTCGGACATCGGTAACCCGGCGGGCGGAAAAAGCCCGGCATAGTCGATCGCACCCGCGAGCAGCGAGCGAACCGATTCCTTAACGTTCGAGGCAGTAGCTTGGTTGTCCATTTATCGGATAGGCGAAGCGTAAAATCTGATAATAAGAATTATGAAAGGTTTTTACAAACAGACCGACTGCAGAACCCCGCGCGTAAGCAAGGGCGAAACATTCAACATGAGCGATCCGCCCTTGCTACGCGCGGGCTTCTGCAATATTTTAGCGGTTTCATCTTGCATCCCGTAGAAATTCTGAAGTATCTTTTCATATCGGTTAGCAGACAGGAATTTGATGCGCGTTTTAGGAATTGATCCCGGCAGCGAAACGCTCGGTTGGGGCGTAGTCGACGGGAGCGGTTCGAAGTACGCCCTCGTGGATTTCGGCACGGTAAAGTCGAATCCGAAGCAGCAGTTTTCTAAGCGGCTGCTCAATATTTACAATGGCGTTGCCGAGGTGCTGGATAAGCATTCGCCGGACGTTCTGTCGGTCGAGGACACATTTTACGCTGTCAATGTCGGTGTCGCTCTGAAACTCGGCCAGGTACGCGGAACGATGCTTTTACTCGCAGAACAGCACGGCATCGAGATCGCCGAATATGCTCCGCGGCTCGTCAAGCAAACTGTCGTCGGTTACGGAAACGCGGAAAAACATCAGGTGCAGGAAATGGTGAAGCTCCTGCTGCGGATGAAAACGGCCCCGACACCGCATGATGCCGCTGATGCCCTGGCGATCGCGATCTGTCATTTTCACCATGCCGGGCTGCAGGACAAGATAAAGAAATTGGGTTCGAAATAGTTTTTTTCATCCAGGGACATTTATGAAACTCCCTATATTTTCCACACTTTTCGTACTTTTAGCCTTAGCTGGCAGCAGCATGGCTCAAAAGCGGCCGTCCGTTCCCGTTAAACCTAAAGCGCAAACTGCCCGAGCTCCCGAGATCGGTCAGACCGGTGTGATCGTCGACGAAACGCTCGCTGTCCTGCGAAAGATGCCAAGCCTCTTTTCTGAATCCGTCCATCGTATGTCGCGAGGGCGAAAGGTGCAGATACAAGGCGTCACCGAGGCTGACGGCGTGAAATTTTTCAGGGTGACGGCTCCGCCGACAAATTTTGGCTGGGTACAGGCAGATGCTGTCTTTGGCAAATTCCGTGCGGGCGACGAAGAGCGGCTTACCAAGCTCGTTCAGGCGGCTGACGGTTTTGAACAGCTCGAGATCGCGGGCGAATTCTTTGAGCTATATCCCAATTCCAAATTCAAACCATCGCTTCTGCTGCTCTACGGAGATCTGATCGAAGAAACGGCGGTTACGCTGTCAAAGAGTGCAAATTCACGGCTTAGCCGCCGGGAAATGGCCGCGAGCGGTGCCCCGCTTCACAGCTACTATCTAAATTTCAACATGCTCGACCGCTATCGCAAACTGGGCATCATTTTTCTTTTTAACCCTTCGACAAGGCTCTATCACTACGACGGAGCGGCGTGGAAAGAAATAGTGGAGAAATTTCCCGCATCGACCGAGACAGTCGAAGCAAGGAAACGCCTCGACAATCTCAAGCTCAAGATGGAGAAGCGTTAGCCGCCTATCGATCTTGTCATAAAGACGCTGTTCGGGTCGTCAACGTAATCTCCAAACGGTTTACAAAATTCAAATCCAAAGCTCGCGTAGAGCCGCCGTGCCGGTTCAAACTCGGCCATCGATCCGGTTTCGAGACTGATGCGTGTGTAACCTCGTTTCCCTGCCTCATCCAGGATCGTTTCGAGTAAGCGTCGGGCGACTCCTTTTCTGAGATGTGCCGCAACGGTTCGCATAGATTTGACCTCGCCGTGACCGGCATCCAGTTCCTTTAACGCACCACAGCCGAGCAGATCCTTGTCTTCCCAGGCAGACCAAAATGTAATGTCCGGTTTCTTTAAGGCGGTCAGATCTAGCGCGTGAACGCTTTCCGGCGGAGATATCTCGGCCATATTTGTCAGATGCTGGCGGAGCAGTTCATGAATTGCGGGGCTTTCGAGGTCGTCTATCTTAATTTCCACGAGAGAATTCTAAGGTTCGACGCGGCCTATTGGCAAGCGGCGATCAGTGCGGCGATGCGGGCATTGTTCTCAAGCAGTGCGATATTGGCCGCGAGGGTTCTGCCTCCGCTCCGCTCCGACATTTGCGATAACAGGAATGGTGTGACGTCCTTGCCCTTAACGCCGCTTTCTTCCGCGAGTTTAAGAGCATCGGCGAGGATAGATTCGAGCAGTGGCCGCTCGATCTCGAATTCAGATGGGACGGGCACGGTGACGAGGATCGAATTGGCCAACTGCAGCTCGTCGCGGGCGTGTGCGACAGCGGCGGCCTCGGCTGCAGTTTCGATCCGTTCGTCTATCGGCAACCCGCTGCTTCGCGAATAAAAAGCGGGCAGGTCGTCACATTGCCAGCCGAGAATGGTGACGCCGTTCGTCTCGAGCCACTCGCGAGTGCGTTCCAGATCGAGAACGATCTTTGCCCCGGAACACACAACGGTGATCGGGGTCTGAGCAAGTTCCGGAAGGTCAGCGGAGATGTCCGCGTCGAATCCGCGATGAACACCGCCGATGCCGCCCGTGGCGAACACCTGGATTCCCGCCTTATGAGCGATAAACGCTGTTGTAGCAACAGTTGTCGCACAGTCTAGCTTTTTGGCGACGGCGATGGGCAGGTCGCGGCGAGAGATCTTTCTGATGTTCTTCCCGGTAGCGAGGTGTTCGATCTGGGCCTGATCGAGCCCGACGCAAAATTCACCATCAAAGACAGCGATCGTTGCCGGTATCGCTCCGTTGGATCGAACCGCCGCCTCACATTTCATCGCCGTTTCGATGTTCTGCGGATACGGCAGGCCGTGGGCGATGACGGTGGATTCGAGCGCAACGACGGGCTTGCCATCGCGAATGGCGGATGAAACGTCGGGGCTGAGATTGATTCGCATTAAGAATTTTAGCCACGAAATAAAACGAAGAAACACACGAAGGATCTTCTATTCTGTGTGCTTTCGTGTTATTCGTGTTATTTCGTGGTTACTCTCTGAAAACCTACTTTACAAACTTCCCGATGCGGTCGAGTCTCGGATGAGTAATGCAGCCGACCATGCTGCCGTTCGAGGCTCCGCGATCGCATGACCAATAGACGAACATCGCCCGTCCGATGATCAGGCCGCGAGGGACAAAGCCCCAATAGCGGCTGTCCTCACTGTTATCACGGCTGTCACCCATGACAAAAAAGCTATCTTCGGGCACAACCATCGGCTTGCCCGCTACGCCGAACTCGTAACCCTGTCGGGTGAATTTCTTATTGGCTTTGACGGCGTCCATCGTATCTTTCTCGTAATAGACGTCGTATTTGTCCTCAGCCCGCCGCTCTTCAAACTCCGTGATCTCAAGAGCAGACTGGTTATCGGCGGCCTCACCGATAATGCGATGTTCGGGCAGCAGTTTGCCGTTGATGAACACCTGGTTATCGCGAAACTCGACCGTCTCACCCGGCAGTCCGATCACACGTTTTACATAGTTGATCTGGTATGGGATCAGGCCGCGGTCCTTATCATTCTTAGGATTTACCTTGTTTCCCGGGTATTTAAAGACGATGATGTCGCCGCGTTCGATCGCTCGCTGCGGTAGAAATGGCAATTCCATGCCGCCGGGCGTGAAGATGAATTTGTTGACCAGCAGATAGTCGCCCACGAGGATGGTATTCTGCATCGAACCCGTCGGCACCGTAACAGCCTGCAGGATGAAGGTCATGCCGAATATCGCCATTACGAGAGTAACGACAAACGATTCGAAATACTCGCGGGCTACCGATTTAGGCGGGCCGAGTGGTTTAGGTTCGGCCGTTTTCTGTGGTTCTGTCTCTTCGTTACTCATAAATGCTCGGGAGATAGTACGTTCTTACTACGCGGCGCGTTTCGCCGTTTCACCTGATCTTAAAATATTCAGCGCCACCGATGCCGCCATCATCTCGGCGGATTTGATCGAGTTCCCTGTTCCGCGGGCTTTCCCGGTCGCCCAGGCGGCCTCGACCGAGAATGTCCGGTCATGCGGCGGGCCGTCGGTTGTGATCACGCTGTAGGTCGGTGCCGTCAGTTTCTGAGCCTGCAGCACTTCCTGAAGCTTAGTTTTATAGTCGATCGAATTGCGCGGCGTGGCACTCTTGATCTCACTGATAAAGATCCTTGAAATAAAAGCCCTGGCCGGTATGTAACCGCTGTCCAGAAACACTGCTGCAATAACAGCCTCGAGCGTATTGGCAAGCAATGCCTGCTTTTTTCGTCCGCCGGTCTTTTCCTCGCCTTTACCGACCCGGATGAATTCGCCAAGCCCCAGCTTTTCCGCGATCTTGGCCAGCGTCAAGGTGCTGACCAGGTGATGCTTCATCAGCGTCAGGTCGCCCTCGCTTCCCTTTGGATGAGTGAGATAGAGTTGTTCTGCGATCACCAGCCCAAGGACCGAGTCGCCCACGAACTCCATCGACTCGTTCTCGACCTCGCGAACCTTTTCCTCCGATTCGCCAGGATGATTCTCATAGGCCCATGACCTATGCGTGACCGCCCGCCCGAGTAGATTGATATCCTGAAAGCTGTGACCGATCAGGTTTTCGAGCTTGGCTAGTTTGGCTGACATTGATGCTAATTTTATGAAGATTAAGCCAAAAAAGAAAGTCGGACGCATCGCTAAGATGCGCCCGACCGATTTTTAGATAGATAATTACTAGTTTTTAGGCTTAACGGCTGCCGCACTCGCTGGTTTAGCAGGAGCCGAAGCAGGTTTTGCTGCTCCGATACCCGAACCATTTGCCGCTCCGATGCCCGTGCCGTTGCCGGCACCGACGCCGGTTCCGTTAGCATTGCCAACACCGGTTCCAGGTCCGCCCGTCGTCGTCGTCACTGGTTCTGGATCAGAGATCGGGGTGACAGGCGTCGTTGGGTTCTGGAATGGCTTCTTCACCGCTTCCGAGATAAAGGCATCGACGCCTTCTTCCTTAGCAAAGCGAAGCTTGTAGGCACCTTTGATATTGCCGTACATTTTGTCCTTGTAAGCTTTGGCCGTTCCAAGCGTGTAGGCTCTTGAGAATGCTTCGATAGCACGCTCTGAGGTTCCGTTTGCTAGGGCAACTTTAGCTTTGATCGCATCAACTTTGACCTTGGCATCTTCCGGAGTATCTTCCGGCTTCTGCGAATCGGCCATAGCTTTGATCTCGGTCGTCAGCTTGTCGAGTTCGTCGAAGTAGTAGTAACCGATCAATTCGTATGGGATCGGGTTTTTTGCCGTTTCAGGAGCGGTCGTCTGCGTCACCTTGTAAAGATAAGGTGCTGCGGCGACTTTATTCTTCTGTGCGACCTGCGTGATGTAGCCGATCGTCAGGTTCAGCTCTGCAAGAGCACGTTCTTTCGTTCCAAACGCCCATCCAAACAAGCCGAATTTCTGTGTCGGCTTGCCTGCTTCGATAGCTGCGATCGCCTGTTTGGCAAATCTGATGGTGTCGTCGTTGTGCTTAAATGCCGTGTTGCCCGCAAACAGCTCGTCGTAACCAATCGAACCGAGCGTGATCATCACATCGACCTGATCTGGCTCTTTTGCGAGGATCAGTTTGCCACTGGCATACGTATCATCCCAGTTCTTTGCTTTTACGGCCGTGTCGAAGCGAGTGTACAAAGCTGCTTTCTCAGCCTCTTCTTCCATCTTCTTGACCGTGCTCTCGAATCCAGGAAGCCTGTCCTTGAGATACTTGGCCAGATCAGCAGCAGATTCACATGCTCCGTATTTTTCAAGGAACGACTTTCCGGTGTTGATCGCTTTCTTTCTGCCCGGTATGGATTTATCAGCGAATTCTGCCCTAAACTGATCGCCAAGCTTCACCTGAGCTTCCAGATCACACGCATCCTGCGCGAAAATTCCAATCGCTCCTACCGCAAAAATTGCGGCTGTCAGAAGCGCCATGTTTGTATATCTAAAAATCGTTTTCATCTTAATCCTTCCTCGGGCCGTCCCTAAAAAAAATTTCTGCCTTTCAACCGACTTGGCCGGAAAACGTGCATTTTCCGAATCAGCGTCAATCAGATGATTATATTATGCAAAAACGTTGCTAGCTTTTGCGTAATATACCTGACAATCTGAGTTAAATGACGAATCAAAAGAAATCTTTTGAGAAGCTAAATAATCACGCAGTTTCAGCGTTTCGTCAAGCCAAAAACGAGCATCGGGCAACAAAAAGGACATCTGGCTAAATTGCGTCAGATGTCCTGATTACGGTACTGCCGTAACAAAATGTTATGGCTTGATAACTGGTTTGCTCTGCGTGCCTTTATTGTCTTTGTCGTAAGTAATTACAACGGGCGGCAAATTGGTCGGTTTAGCGTTCACCGTCTTGTTCACCAGCTTTTTGGTCTGCGGAGCGTTGGGAATGATAATCACCTTACGGCCTGCCGTGTCGATGCCGGTCATATCGACCGCATTGGTTTCACCAGGCTCGGCATCCGTCTCGTCTTCATCCTCGTCGGCCTCGGCCACAGCCGTGGTCGTCGGTGGCAGAGCGACCGGATTTCTCGGGGCGATCTTGAATTCGGTCTGAGCCAGATTGCGGTCGGTCCTGACGATCTTCGGACTGAGAGCGTTGTAGATCTGGGCGGCGATAGCGGCGGCATTGCGTCCGCGTTCCGCCGGCCCTCGTGTAATGACGGCGACGGCGTATTTTGGCTGTTCGATCGGTGCCACGGATGTGAACAGGCCGACCCACGAACCCTTGTCGATGCACGAACCTGTTTTGCCTGCTACGCCGAGGCTCTGATTCATGTTGCGGCGAGCGGTGCCGTATTCTGCCGCACCCATCATGCCCGGGATAACGCGGCGTACGCTCTGCTGCGGAACGGTGACGTTCGCTTTGTAAAATGTTTGAAAATTGGCGTTTTCGACCTCGTTACGAGGAATGCGGGGCAGAACGCGGTGGCCGCCATTCGTGATCGCAGCCGCCATCACAGCGAGCTGAAGCGTCGAAACCTCAGTATCGTCTCCGTGCGAATAGATACGCGGATTGCTGTTGCTGACCGGCAAGCGGCCTGGCGTCTCGCCTTCGAGATTGATGCCCGTCTGCTCGCCGAGGCCAAGCTGTTTGCCATACTCGACCAGCTTTTGATTACCCATCAACACACCGGCACGCTGAAAATACGGATTATCAGAATGAGCCAAAGCATCATCGAGCTTGCGTCGGGTCGAGGCGTTCTTGACAGCACCAGTTTCCTTATCAATAACACCTTCGTTCAAGCCGGCGGCTCCGGTGACGAGTTTTATCGTCGAACAAGGGCGAATGCTGGTACGAACGGCCCAATCCTGATTAACGATGGTCAGAACCTTACCGGTCTGTGCTTCCATCACCACGACCGAACCGGCACGCGAACCTAAAGCATTGACCGCAACCTGACGGATCGCGAGATCTTCGCCCTCGGTTTGGTCTTTAGCTATGTTTGCTACGGTCTCAGTACGAAGGCCGCGTTCAAATGCCAGTCTGCGTGCAATAGCTTCGCGGCGTGCCTGTTCGCGTCGGCGAGCTTCGGCAGCGGCAGCTGCACGGCGTTCCGCTTCTATGCGGCGACGTTCGGCAAGTGCTTTTTTAGATTCGGTTGCTTTTTTTGATTTAGGATCGGCTTTCGCTTTGTCCTTTGCGGTCTGTTTGTCTTTGGCTGAAGATTTTTCCCGTTTAGTGTCTTTTGCTGATGCCTTAGATTTAGCTGTGCTTTTCTTTGCATCTTTTGCCTGCTTTTCGTTCTTCTTAGCTACGGGCTTGGTCGCCGGCTTTTTGGCGACTGGTTTTTTCGCAGGAGCTTTTTTCGACTGTGCCGAAACTCCATTTGTAAAAACAAGACCTAGAACGAAAAATGTCAGCACAATGCCGACAAAAGATTGTTTCGGGAACATAAATTTCATGCTTTGCCTCAGATCCTCGGACTTTTGAATTGGATTTTGGTGGATAGCTTTTAAGCTGTTGCGCAATGTCTAGGTGAGACTATAACATTCAAGAACACGTGAGGCAAGCGGTTTTTCGTCGGGATTTGTAAAGGCTTTGTAACCTTAGATGAGATTCTTCAACACATTTCGAGGCAGGCTCCTGCTGATCCTCGCGGTTCTGCTGGTCGCCACCATCAGCGTACAGTTCTATTTGAACCTTAAAACGCAGGCTGAGAACAATGATCTCAGGGAAGCGCAGGAACAAGCCATCGTCGCCGGATTTGCCGTCGGCATTAGCAGCATAACCAGCCCCGAACGCGTCCAGTATCTGATAGACCAGCCCGGACAGACATTTCTGGGACAAACGGCGAGGCTTCGCATACGCGACATCATTGTCATCGATTCGACGTGGATGATAGCCGATGCACTAAATCCTGAATACCTGCCCACGACAGGTGAAAACGACGAGGTCATATCTCGTCCACTCAAAAGCCTGACAGATCTGCCGCCGCTGATGGAAGGGCCGCGTCTCGGGCCTGACCTCGCACAGTTTCCCAATCGAAAGACCGAGGCAAACAAGAATCTGAACGACGAAGCTCACGCCATCCCGGTCGAAACCAGCAAAGGCCGCTGGTATGTGATGGTCCTATTGCGAAGCGACAAAAATGAAGCCGCATGGCGAGCCGCTCAGCCACTGGTTTTCACGCTCGGCATTCTGCTGGTCTCATCTCTGATAACATTTTTGCTGGTTTGGCGTTTCACTCGCCCGATCGCTGACCTTTCTGACGCCGCACGCGAGGTCGCCGAGGGAAATCTAAAGGTTCGCGTGCCTCATGACCGCAGATTCGACGAAATGGGACGCCTTGGCCAAAACTTCAACGAGATGGCGGCCGAACTGGAAAAGACCAGAGACCTCGAAGCTCAATTGCAACAAGCCGAAAAGAGCGCCGTAGTCGGACGACTGGGTTCCGCGATCGCACACGAGATACGTAACCCCTTGAACTACATCAACTTAACGCTCGATCATCTGCGGTCAAAATACTCTCCTGACGAGCCTGATCGAAAGGCGACCTTCGACAAACTAACGTCGCAGCTAAAAGCTGAGGTAGCTCGCATAAATCAGCAGATCTCGGATTTTCTCAATTATTCGCGGCCCGCCAAAGTCAACCTGCAGCCGATCGCCGCACGCCGGGTGATAGAGGATTCCCTGCGGATCGCCGAGGCTGAGGCTGAAGACAAAAACGTAACCATCGGCATCGTCGAGCACGAGGACGTGCGAGAGATACTCGGTGACCAGGAGTTTCTCCGCTCCGTCTTTAATAATCTCTTCATCAACGCCATCCAGTCGATGGAATCGACCGGCGGCCATCTCGGCATCAAAATGTTGCCTGACGAAAGCGGCGAATTTGTAAACTTCGAAATAACAGACACAGGCAACGGCATCTCACCCGAAAACCTCTCAAAGATCTTCGAACCGTATTTCTCCACCAAAGAAACCGGCACCGGCCTCGGCCTGGCCATTGTGCAAAAGATAATTGAGACGCATAACGGAAAGATCGAAGTTGAATCGGTCGTGGGTGAAGGGACGAAATTTTCGGTAAAATTACCAATAGCAGAAAGGATCGACCACATAGAAACATAGGTCACATAGATAAATCATTGCACCTATGTGCTCTATGTTCCTTTGTGGTGAAATACAAACATGGCAAGAAAGAGCATCCTCGTCGTTGATGACGAGAAAAATCAACGAGAAATATTAGAGACGATCCTCTCAGGCGAGGGTTATGACGTGACGACGGCGTCTTCCGGCGAGGCGGCGATGAAGTTTGTCGCGGACCGGCATTTCGATCTGGTTTTGACGGATCTCAAGATGACCGGAATGAGTGGGCTTGAGCTGCTGAAATCGCTTACCGATTTCGACAAATCGATCATCGTCATTCTGCTCACCGCACACGGCACGATCGATTCGGCGGTGGACGCTTTGCGTTTGGGAGCGTTCGAGTATCTACAAAAGCCTTACGACAGCGAAAAACTGCTCGAAACGGTTTCGCGGGCTTTAAAGAAACTGACGACGCTCGACGCTGAGATCGTCTCCGTTTCGCCCGAGATGGACAAGGTCAAGAAGCTGATCCTGAAGATCGCAAAATCCAACTCCACCGTCCTCATCCGCGGCGAAAGCGGCACCGGAAAGGAGTTGATCGCCCGCTCGATCCATAAAAACAGCCTGCGTTCGAATGAGGTTTTCCAGGCGGTAAACTGTGCCGCGATCAACGAAAACCTGCTCGAAAGCGAACTTTTCGGCCATGAAAAAGGTTCGTTCACCGGAGCAGTTTCCGACAAAAAAGGCCTTTTCGAGATCGCTGATGGCGGGACGCTGTTCCTCGACGAGATCGGCGAACTCGACATCGCTCTGCAGGCGAAGATCCTGCGGGCCTTGCAGGAAAAACAGATCCGCCGCGTCGGCGGCGTTCGCGAACTGAATGTCGACGTCCGCGTCGTCACCGCCACCAACCGCGACCTGCTCCATATGGTCGGCGAAAAGCGATTTCGCGAGGATTTATATTATCGGTTAAATGTTCTGTCCATTGAACTTCCCGCGTTGCGTGAAAGACGGACGGACATTCCCGTTCTGATCGAATACTTCGTCAAAAAGCACACGCGCGGCACAACCCGAAAGATCAAATTCTCAACCGACGCACGAAAACTGCTCGACGATTACGCATATCCAGGCAACGTCCGCCAGCTCGAATCCGCCCTCGAACGAGCGATCCTCTTGTGCGAAGACGACAACGTAACCCTCGACGACCTCCCGCCCGAAATGACCCACGGCGGTGGCTCACAGGCTTTGAATTCCGACGACCTCTTCAAACTCCCCGCCGACGGCGTCAACTTTGAAGACGTGGAAAAAAGCCTGATCATGCAGGCAATGGCGAGAACCGACAACAACATTACAAAATCCGCCAAACTGCTGGGCTTGACGTTTAGAACGTTGCAATATCGGCTCGAGAAATTCGGCCACAAAAAAGACGATACAGGCGGAACCGATGAAAGCGAGGAATCGTAATTATGGACGGGGTCTATTACAGGATGAACAGGATATTCAGGATGATAGCGTAGACAATCCTGTTTACCGTGTCTATCCTGTTTGAAACCAATCTGGAGGCGATTCAATATGGAATGGTTCTCAACACTTAGTTTAGCTCTCGGCACCGCCTGGACATCCGGCATTAATCTTTACGCGACAGTTTCCGTTCTCGGATTGCTTCAAAAATTCGGAGCGACGAAGCTGCCGGGCGGGTTGGATGTGCTGGATAACTGGTGGATCATCGGGTTTGCGGGCGGGTTGTATCTGGTTGAGTTTTTTGCGGACAAGATACCGTATGTGGACAGCGTTTGGGACGTGGTTCATACGTTTATCCGCATTCCGGCGGGGGCTATCGTCGCCTATGGTGCGACGACGGATATGGACCCGAGCATTACGATCCCGGCGACTTTGGTGGGCGGCGGCTTGGCTTTCGCTTCGCATGGGACCAAAGCGGCGGCCCGAATTGGTGCCAATCTGTCGCCTGAGCCTGTGTCCAACTGGGTGCTGTCACTCGTCGAGGATGCCATCGCATTTCTTGGCACCTTCCTCGCGGTGTTCGCTCCATTTATAATTGCCGGCGTTCTCGGTATATTTGTAATAGCTTTTCTATGGTTTTTGCCGAAAGTTGTCCGTGCAGTGCGGCGTCTTTTTCAGGCAGCCGCGGCATTTCTGCGGGGCGATAGTTTTGAGACCGTAGCACGCAAGGCGGGTTGATCTGATGACCATTATTTTTCAAGTTCTCGCGGTGATCCTCGCTGGTATCGCCGCTTATTTTTTGTGGAACGATAACTTCGACTGGGCTTTTGCGAGTTTTGCGGTTGCGGGGTGCAGCTATTTTATCGGGATGCGATTCCAGATAAAAAGCCGTTTAGATGAGCGAAAGTTGTCTGAGACACCCGTTGAACTCGATCCTGAGCTGGAAGATAGCAACAATGGCTAAAATCGTTCTATCGACAATGGGATCGCTTGGCGACCTGCATCCAATGATCGCACTCGGCCGCGAGTTAAGGTCCCGCGGCCACAGCATCGTCATCAACACATGGGAAGGCTATCGGGAAAAGATCGCCGACAACGGCCTCGAATTCGCCCCGCTACGCCCAAATCTCGACCCGACCGACGGCGAACTGATACGCAAGACGATGGATTCCGCGACCGGGCCTGAGATGGTCATTCGCGAGATCATCCTGCCGAACATCCGCGACATGTACGACGACATGCTCGCCGCGGTGGAAGGAGCAGATGTCTTTCTGAATGGCGAGATCGTTTACACCGCTGCGTCGATCGCAGAAAAAACCGGCGTCAAATGGATCACAACGAGCCTTTCGCCGCTCTGCATGTTCTCGTCCGAGGATCCAAACGTCTACCCGCAGGCTCCGTGGCTCGAGTTTCTTCGTCCGCTTCCCGCCGTTTTTCATCGCGAACTTTTCCGGGTCATGCGTTGGACGATCAGCGGATGGTACGAGCCCTACAAGAAATTCCGCCGCGATCTAGGGCTTGATGCGGATCATGACCCGATATTTATTGACAAATTCTCACCTCTGCTGCATTTAGCGATGTTCTCGGCGGCTATCGGAAAGCCTCAGCCCGATTGGCCAACGCCGACTATCCAGACAGGGTTTTGTTACTACGACGAAAGCGAAAGCTCGTCGCTGCCAAAGAGCCTCTCGGCTTTCCTGGACATAGGCGAGCCGCCGATCGTTTTTACGCTGGGTTCAGCGGCGGTGATGGATTCTCGGGATTTTTTCGACCAGAGTGCAAAGGCGGCAAAGCTGTTAGGACGGCGGGCCGTTTTGCTCTATGGACGCGATCAAAAACTGCCGACCGGTCTCGACGAGAATATCGTAGCGTTTGATTTTGCTCCGTATTCGGAGGTTTTCCCAAAGGCGGCGTGTGTCGTCCATCAGGCGGGCGTCGGTACTACGGGCCAGGTTTTGCGGGCAGGCGTTCCGCATTTGATCGTGCCATTCAGCCACGATCAACCGGACAATGCGGCACGCTGCCGGCGAGAAGGCGTCGCCGAGATACTCGACCGCGATCGCTATACGGCAGAAACGGCAGCTAACGCGCTGAGACCTCTGCTTCGAGACGAAAAATATAGAACGAATGCGGCCCGTCTAAAACAGATCGTCGATGCCGAACGAGGCACCGCAGCCGCATGTGACGCCATCGAAGAAGTTTTGCGGAAATGACGGCAGCGGATAAGATATTAATCGTGAAAGGAATTACCGATCTTCTCGAAAATAACAAGCGTTGGTCTAAGCAGATCACCGAAGAAAACCCCAGTTTTTTCTCCGACCTAGCCGGCCAGCAAAACCCTAAGTATCTATGGATCGGCTGTTCGGACAGCCGCGTTTCGGCAAACATGATCGTCGGCCTCAAACCAGGCGAGATCTTTGTCCATCGCAACGTCGCGAACCTCGTTAACCACACGGACATGAATTGCCTCTCGGTGCTACAGTTTGCCATTGAGGGACTCGGGATTGAGCATATTATTGTATGCGGACATTACGGCTGCGGCGGCGTTGCCGCATCGCTTGAAACGAAACGTCACGGATTGATCGACAATTGGCTTCGCCACATCCAGGACACCGCCAATGCTTATGCCAACCTCCTCGCCGGCATTGATGATCACAGTGAAAAGATCGACCGTTTATGCGAGTTGAATGTCGCCGAGCAGGTCCAAAACGTAGGCGAAACGACCATCGTTCAGGACGCGTGGGCCCGCGGTCAGGAACTTGAGATCCATGGCTGGATCTATGGGTTGAAGGATGGACTCGTGCGTGATCTCGGTATCACGATCAATAGCGAGCAATCGCTGAAAGGGCTGCTTAATGCATTTCTCTTTAGCGACAAACGTCAGGACACGAGTCACCATCAAACTAGTTTTTCGCAATTATGTTGACCTCAGCTAAAAGATTTAGTTCGATCCTCGTGGCGGCAATGCTCGCCTTTCTTACCCTGTCGGCAGACGGCCAGATGTCGCGAAAGCCGACGGCGACCCGCGAGCCCAAGGGCGTGATGGACCACAAGCCGGACTCGCCGCGAAACTCTCTTGCCAAAGTGGCCACACAGGCAGATTTTGACAAGATCAGGCGCGTTTACCATCCGAACACGCCGTATGCGATGCCGCATGCAATGTTCGTCGTGGACCGCCGGGCAAAGAACAAGGTCTATTTCGTAAACTCGCAAAAATTTCGCTTTCACAAGGATTTTCTGCTCGCTACGTATCTAGTGCCGCGCGGGGCCGACGTATTCAAACCTATCTACGTCGATCAGGACCGTCGATTTATCGTCGGCACGATCGCTTTCCAAAAATCAGTAGATAAATTCACCTGGGAACTATGGGAAGGTGATCTTGCCGCCGCCGATATCATCAAGGCAGCAGATGAGGCTATCAACAAAGCGTTCTTCCAAAAGGTTTTCTATAAACCGAACTCGATCCGTCAGGAAGATGCAACCGCTCGAATCGGCATCGATCGTATTCTGCAGGACGAGCTAAATCGGAATCAGGCATATCTTGCATTGAACACCGGCAAGGCCGTCGGCCGGCTGCACATCATCGACAAGCTCGACGACACGGTCGAGATCGGCAGCAACGAGATAATTGTGCTCAAAGAGCTGCCGATCACGCTGCCGCCGGTTCGGGGCATCATCCTATCTAAGCCTTCGTCGCCTCTTTCGCATATAAATATCCTGGCAAAGGGTTGGAACATCCCAAATGTGTATATCAAGGATGCCGACAAACTGTTTCGCGAATACGACACTTTTGTCCTAAACCTGGAAGCAAATCTGACGCATTACAAGCTGGATCGAGCATCTTCTGACGAGATCAAAGAAGAATTCATCTCGCCCGATCAGCAGATCCCGCCGGTTGATCTCAAGGTAAAAAAGCTCGCCGGGTTAAAGGAAATGCGTAAACGCGACAGCATCATCTACGGTTCCAAATCGGCCAATCTCGGCGAGATGATGAATTCTAGGCTGCCCGGCGTCAGCATTCCCGATGGTTTTACGGTTCCATTTTACTGGTACGAGCAGTTCATGAAGAGCAACAACCTCGTCACCATCATGGAAGATCTGGGCGAGGATCTGAACTTCGTACACAACCCTAAATACCGCCGTCAAAAGCTCGAAGAATACCGGGCGATGATCCAAAACGGTAAATTTGACCAGGATCTCCGCGATGCCATCATTAATAAGTGGAAAACCCAGCTTGGGGCAAAACCAGTCTTTATCCGCAGCTCATCGAATTCCGAAGATCTGCCTAATTTCAGCGGTGCGGGCCTTTATTCCAGCGCCTTCAACGTTGTTAATGAGGAAAAGCTGATCCAGGGCGTCAAAAAAGTCTGGTCGTCACTCTGGAATTTCGACGCTTACGAGGCCCGTGTGCGAAATTACGTCAGCCAATCCGATGTTTACATGGCCGCATTGATCCAGGTCGGCGTAGATATGGAAAAAGGCGGTGTTATGATAACTAAAGACCCCTTCGATGATCGTAACCGCAACGCGGTCTTCATCAGTGCGGTCTGCGGGCATAATTCAAAGGTGGTTGACAATTCGGGTGTTCCGGAGCAGATCCTGTACAATCCGAAGTCGAATTCTGTGATCGTAATGACTCTATCGCAGCAGGAGAACGCCCTGGCCTTTGACGATGCGGGCGATCTGAAGGAAACTGTCGATAAATGTGCCGGAGCTCAAAAGCGTGTGCTGACGGATCTGCAGGCTCGAAGTTTGGCAAAGGCTGCGATCAACATCAAAACAGCGTTTGGCGGCAAAAAGGAACAGGATATTGAATGGGGCATCTTAAACGGACGCATTTACGTGGTGCAGTCTCGCCCGTACATCGATAAAAAATAACATGAGATACATAATTTTAACCTTGGCAATCGCAACCGCTTTCGGATGTAATGACACTGCAAAGCCTGTCTCACAGAGCAATGTGAATACAGCGACGGGTGCAAAAACGGAAAAGTCGCAGACGGCGATTGCTCACTCCAACGAAAAACAAACGCCTAATCCAGCCGCCCAGACCGAGGAAAAAGGTAAATGGACGGCCAGCGGCGATCCGATCGACACCAAAGAACTCGATGCGGCAGTAATGTCGGCTGAAAAAGCCTTCGCCGCAAAATCATCTGATCCTGCGGCTAAAAAGGCTCTCAGCGAGGCCTTTTACAAACGTGCGGTCGCCCTTACCGAAGCCCGTCAGTATGCCTCGGCAATCGGTGATTACCGTCGGACACTCAAGCACGATCCGGCCAACGCGGATGCAAAAGAGTGGGTCGACAAGATCACGATGATCTACGACAGCCTCAGAAAATCTGCTCCAAAAGAGGGCGAAGAGCCGCCGCCGCTTCCCTTCAAGAAAACCTAGATAGTCTTGTCTTCGCTAGACAAAATGGGCATTTCGTCACTACACTATCTCTTTTGTGTTTACACGGATTTTTAACATAACGGAGATCGAACAAGTTTTTTATGGCACTTTCAGCAAACGATATTAGAAAGGGAATGGTGATCGTACACGAAGGTGTACCGGTCAGAGTAATGGAATTTCATCATCACACGCCGGGCAATCTGCGTGCGATGGTTCAGGCACGGCTTCGCAATCTGCTCACCGGAAACTCTTTCGAATATCGTTTTCGCTCGAACGACACGCTCGACCGGGTCGTTCTCGACCAGCAGAAGATGGAATATTTGTATTCCGACGGCTCGCATCATCATTTCATGAACAATGAAACTTACGAGCAGGTTCAGCTGACCGAGGACGAGCTAGGTGACGCCGCTCAGTGGTTGATGCCGAGCCTGACGATCGAGGTCGAGTTTTACAACGGCACACCGATCGGGGTCGAGCTGCCTCCGACAATGGATCTGATCATTACACGCACCGATCCGCCTCTAAAGGGAGCGACCGCGTCGAATTCGAACAAACCGGCAACCCTCGAGAACGGAGTTACCGTCTCGGTGCCGCCATTCATCCTCGAAGGCGAAAAGATCCGCGTTAATCCGACCGAAGCAAAGTACCTCGAGCGGGTAAAATAGTTGGCCGCGGGATTATTGGAAACTACAAGGTCTCGGAAGTCAGCATGCTTCCGGGACTTTTTTTGCTTTTAAGCTTTTCTTCTAACAGGAATGTTTTTTCTCTACGGGATATTGCTCACCGTCGCCTCGATCGTGCTTTTGCCGCGATTTATTTTCGATGCGATATTCAAGGGCAAATACGCCGCCGGCTTCAAACAGCGGTTGGGCTTTGTTCCCACGCTCGAACCGGACGGCCGAAAGATCGTGTGGCTGCATTGCGTCTCGGTCGGTGAAACCAATGCCGCGAGGCCTCTCGTCCAAAAGATAAGATCAGAATTCCCCGATACGCGGTTGATCGTCTCAACCACCACCAGAACCGGCCAGGAACTTGCAAAGGCTGCCTTTGCCGACACCGCCGAACTCGTATTCTACTTTCCATTCGACTGGAGATCGACGGTACGCCGCTCGCTCAAACGGCTTTCGCCCTCGGTCGTTCTGCTGATGGAGACTGAGATATGGTTCAACTTCATTCGCGAGACCAGCAAAAACAATACTAAGATCGCCATCGTCAACGGCCGGCTATCAGAGCGATCCTTCAAGCGATTCAGCTATCTGGGCAGCTTTATTCGGCGAATTCTCGGCTATCTCGATATGGCTCTGATGCAGGAAAACGCCGACGCCCGACGCCTGATGGCACTCGGGACAAGAGCGAGCAAAGTAAAGGTGACCGGCAATCTGAAATTCGATCATGACCTCGATCCGAGCGAAAATGATCTCACCGCGTATCTGCGCGACCGCTTCGGCATTACAAGCGATGCACCGCTTTTGATCGCGGCAAGCACGCATTCGCCGGAGGAAAGCTATGTGCTCGATGCTTTTCGTGAGATATGGAAAACGTCCAGTTCCCGTCTGCCCAGGTTGATGATCGCTCCGCGACATCCCGAGAGATTTGCGGAGGTTGCCGCACTCATCGACAAAACCGGCTTTACCTGGGCTCGTCGATCCGAGACCGTCACGGGCAACGACAAAGCAGCCGAGATCATTCTGCTCGACAGCATCGGCGAACTGCGTGCCGCCTATGCTCTCGCCGAGATCGTCTTTGTCGGCGGCAGCCTGATCCCGCATGGTGGCCAGAGCATTTACGAACCCGCAGCCGCCGGAAAAGCGATCGTGACCGGGCCAAATACGGCTAATTTTGAGGCGGCCGTGACAGAATTTATCGACAAAGAGGCTCTCGTGCAGCTTCCAGCCGTAAATGAAAGCCAGATCGTGGCCAAACTCGTCGAATCTTTCAACACACTGCTCGCAGACGAAAAGAAACTTACGACGCTCGGCATCAACGCTCTGACGGTCATGGAGCATAATCGCGGAGCCGTCAATCGCACTATCGAATACCTTTCCCCGCTTCTCCGCACTGACGAAAATCAATGATCTTTGTCTTTTACTTCTTTGCGGCGGTCCTGGTATTGCTGAGTCTAAGATCGCTGCTCAGCGGGATCGAGTATCTGCGATATTTCCGGGCCGAATTAGCAAAGCCGCGATCCAGTTTCACGCCGTTTGTCACGGTCATTGCCCCGTGCCGCGGCCTCGACGCCGAACTCGACATCAATCTCGAAGCCCTTTTCGATCTGGATCATCCCGAATATGAGATCGTCTTTGTCGTCGATGATGAATCCGACCCGGCGGCCGATGTTATTCGCGAAATTATTCACCGCAGAGACGGTAGAAAAGCCGCTCTGATCATCGCCACCAAGACAAAGACCTCGAGCCAAAAGGTCGAAAACCTGCGTGAAGCCGTTCTTCACGCTTCGCCCGAGTCGAAAGCCTTTGTCTTTGTCGATTCCGATGCTCGTCCTTCGCCGGAATGGCTGTCCGCCCTTGTTGCTCCGCTTGTCGACGAAAAAGTTGGGGCGACGACCGGTTACCGTTGGTTCATCGCCAGAACTCCAAGCCTCGCAACTGAGCTGAGATCGGCGTGGAATGCTTCGATCGCGACCGCACTTGGCCCCAACGCGAGGTCGAATTTCTGCTGGGGCGGCTCGATGGCGATCCGGCGCGATACGTTTGAGCGGCTGAACATGCGTCAGAAATGGGAAGGCACGCTGTCGGACGATTTTGCGTTGACGCGGGCGATGAACGAGGCAAAACTGCCGATCGTCTTCGTCCCGCAGGCCCTGACCGCCTCGGTCGAAGATTGTACCTTTGGCCAGCTGCTCGAGTTCACAAACCGCCAGATGAAGATCACGCGCGTCTACGCCACGCCGCTGTGGATCTTGTCCTATTTCGGTGCGATTCTGTTTAACGCCGTGATGATCACATCCGTGCTTATCGCCGCCTTAAGCCCACTAAACAGCATCCCTTTTTTCATCGCCGCTGCCGCATTTTTGATCGTCACCATCTTCAGCACGGCCAAAGCGTGGCTTCGTTGGAAGGCGGTGAAACTTGCCCTTCCGCAGCACGAAAAAGCCCTCAAAAAGCAGTTCATCTGGCAGAATACGCTGTGGTTCGTCACACCCGCGATCTTCCTCTACAACTGCATCGCAGCGAGCTTTTCACGGCGGATGACCTGGCGTGGAACGGTTTACGAATTGAAATCGCCGTCCGAAACTGTCATTATTGCGGATTAGAAACCGACGAAATGACCGAACCCAAGCTCACAGAAGAACTCGCAGAAGAAACGCCCAGATCGCCATACGAACTATGGCCGGACGAAACCGCTCCGTTCGAAAACGCGACCCCACAAGCTCCGGAACCGCCGGCCGTCGAGCCCGTGATCTTTCAACAGGAAAACCCGTCGCCCTTCGCCGACCCGTTCGCACCACAGCCGCAAAACGAAGCTGAGGTAAAATTCGACGCCCCGTTCGAAGCCCCGTTCATCCCTGTCGCCTACACACCAGAGACGACCGAGCACGGCGTCAGAAACAGCGGCCTCGCGTGGTCGGCCGGCGTAGTATTTTTCGGTGCCGTAGCGTTTATGCTGTTCCTCGGATGGCTGGCAGACCTTTTGCTAGGCAGCTCGCCCTACGGCATCGTTGTCGGTATCGTTCTCGGTGCAATTATCGGGTTTATCCAATTCTTCAGGATCTCATCGCAGATCTTCTCAGGCCCCAAAAGCGACCCCGACCATCGCCCGCTGCTCTCGCGGCATGACGACGAATAGGGACATGACGGTAGCGCAGATCGAATGCACTCAAAATAAAATCTTGACGATAATGTCTTATTTATGATACACTGTATCACATGATTTTTGCTGTAAGACAAAGTATTATTTGTTTTATTTTTACGAAAAACGGGGCAAAATCAGTGGTTAAATCTATGATATCAAAAGACTTATTTGTCCCACGACACCCGTGGGACAAGCGTGGGACAACGTGGGACAAGATCGGGCTAAAAATCGGCTAAGCATATTATATGCATGTACTTACAGTCACAGCTTTCGTTTTTTCGTCCCACGGAAATTCGCGGAAATGGACGAAATATTGGGCCAAAGGAACCGTTTTTAGTGCGTTTCCCGCAGTACTCAATGGCCTATCGGCTTTGAATTTGATCAGTTCGCTAGTAAAATATAGGATTCGCAATGGGCGATGAGCTTGATCCGTTGACAACTGAAACCCAACCAAAGCCGATACGTCACCGCGGGATATTGATCGCGATGGCCGGCATTATCGCAGTGATGGCGATCGCCGGTTTTGCTTTACGCGACAATTTGTTCGGATTTGGCGTGATATTTGGCGGCATCTTGTCGTTTGCCAATTATCTATGGCTCGACCGCTCGACTCAGGCGATCTTTAGCCAGACGGCGTCATCCTCGGCAGTGGTACTCGCAGCGAAGTATGTTTTTCGCTACATCGCTCTCGGCGGGATACTATGGTTGGTTTATTTAACGGGTGCATTCCCGATGATCGCAGTAATTGCGGGCCTGTCGGTTTTTGCGTTAGCAGTAGTTTTGCAGGGATTGAAAAATATTTTTACGAGTTCTTAACAGAAGGATTTTAAGATGTTCTTATTAGCTGAAGGCGGCCACCACGTACCTCTGATCGTGCAGTTTATCAATCATTATATTGGTGAACCGGTACATCATTTTCAGAAAGCATACACCGAACCGATGTGGAACAAGTATGTTTTCTCAAAATTCGGCACAACCGCCGAGAAAGCGTTCGGTGCATACACGGTTGAGAATGCGGTGCCATGGTACACGATCATGTTTGTGATCGCTTGTATCCTGACCGTTGCGATCGTTTATTTGCTCAAAGGCAAACTGTCTGACAAGGATCCGAACCACGGCCAGTTGACGCTCGAGGCCGGTGCCCTCACGATCAAGGACATGATCGGAAGCATCGTCGGCGGCCACGGAGCCCGTCACTTCCCGGTCGTTGCGACCTTCGGTATCCTGATCCTGGTTTCAAACCTGATGGGTCAGTTTCCGCTGTTCATGTCGCCTACCGCATCGGTAAACGTGACCTTTGCTCTCGGTATCGCATCTTTTGTCTATTACAACTACGTCGGCATTGCGGAGAACGGATTGTTCGGCCACATCAAGCATTTTGCTGGTCCAAAACTGCCTGCCCTGATGTTACCGATCACGTTCCTGATCTTCTTTATCGAGATAATCAGTAGTTCGATCAGGCCGTTCACGCTTGGTGTTCGTTTGTTTGCGAATATGTATTCGGACGAGCAGGTTTTCCTGCAGATCACCAATCTGGCACCGCCATTCACGCACTTCGTCGTGCCGCTCGTCCTCACCGGCCTCGGCGTATTCGTGGCGTTCGTTCAGGCATTTGTATTTACGCTTCTGTCGTTGATCTACATCGGCGAAGTGTCGCACGCTCCGCATGATCATCATGACGACGAGCACGCAGACGAGCATCACGGCGAAGCCGCCGTCGCTCATGCATAAAAAATATTTGTCGTCGTTTGGCGGCAATATGATGGAGAATCGTTAAATATCAGCTATGCCCGCACGCTACAGGCGCGATGGACTCTTGGGGAGTATAAAACCATCGAATACCGGAAGTGAGGCGAAATAATACACACGACGATTTTCCTTTTTAGTTAACAAAAAAGGAGATAAAAATGAACAAAGTTAAATATTTAGTATTCGCAACCATGGCTATCGCCATGATGTCAGTAGCAGCAATGGCACAGGCCGGAGCCGCCGACAACGAATCGACCGTCAACGCTGCTAAAGCGATCGGCGGCGGTATCGGTTTCGGTATCGTTGCAGGACTCGCAGCTATCGGCCAGGGCCTGGTCGGTTCGCGTGCAGCAGAAGGTGCAGCTCGCAATCCTGGTGCGGCAAGCACCGTTCAGACGATGATGATCATCGCGCTGGCTCTTATCGAATCGCTCGTGCTTTTCGCACTGCTTATCGTCTTCGTTAAGCTCTAAATTGCAGAGAGTGAACAGTGGCCGGTGGGCAGTGGGCGATTTCGGCCACGGTCCGCCGGCCACTTTCTTTTGCAACCTTAGAAACTTTTGAACGTTCTAATATCTGATGATCAATGATGTTGTAGGAAAATTAATTGCGGATAAATATCGTATTGGCAGTCTCATTCGTGAAGTCGAGGCAGGCGATCTTTACGTCGGCCAACACGAGATCCTGGATAAGCCGGTGACGGTCAAGGTCTTGTCGTCTGCCTTTGCCGTCGATCAGCGATGGGTAAAGCGGTTTGTTGCCGAGGCACGAGCCGCCTCAGCGGTCTCACACCCGAATATTCTCAATATCACAGACTTTGGCACCGATGCCAAAAACATGTCGTACTCCGTCTTCGAATCGTCTGACGGAATAACGCTCCGCGACACCGCAGCGGCCGGACAACCGCTTGATGAAAAACGGGCACTCGATATCGCCCGACAGATCGCGGCAGCCGTAGTTGCGGCTCACGGCAAAAAGATCATCCACGCGAGCCTCACTCCTGAGAATGTGTTTGTGAATGAAGGTGACGCTGTAAAAGTTTACGGCTTCGGCGGCGACCCGATGAATGTCGCTCGCGATGCCGACCCCAGATATCTCGCCCCCGAACAGTGCAACGCCTTTCCGGCGGCTGACGAACGCTCAGACGTTTACGCACTCGGTGTGATCCTGTATGAAATGCTCGGCGGTGCAGTTCCCTATGACGGGCGAACTGCTGCTGATATTCTCGCAAAGCAAAATATCGAGCCACCTGCTCCGCTCTCGTCATTTGGCCGTGACCTGCATCCCGAGATCGAACCAATTGTGCTAAGTGCGATGGCCCTCGACCCGGAACGCCGGTACCCGAACATGGCAGCCTTTGCCGAGGATCTTGAGATCCTGGCGGGCCGCTTGGGTGTTGCAGGAGCAGCGGCTCCTGAGGTGGCAGCCGCCGCTGCGGCAGGCTCAGGCTCGAAACGAAATATATGGCAGACAGCCGTATTCGTTTTCGCAGGCATCGCCATTTTCGCAGCCGCACTGATCTACGCGACATCAGTAAGAAAGACCGATCCGACTCAGACTATGCAGGCGGAAGTGGGAAGCCTGCCGGTACAGCCTATTGGTTCGGCTACGGGAGCGCAGGAAGAGGCTCTCGCAAGAATGCCGATCATGACCGAGGCCGAGATCATGGCCGCCTCGGCTCAAACTGGCATTCCAGGCGACGACGGTTTTGGCGATGGCTACAATGCGTGGGCAAACGGAGGTATGCCGAGACCGGGGGCTCCACTAACTGGCCCGATGACTGGTTTAGACGGTATTCCGACCGCTCCGCCAATTCCGTACACTCCGCAGGGTGGTGAAGTGTATACCATCCAGCAGGGCGGCCAGAGCCCATTCATGCCGGATTACAATCCGGGTGGTGTCGAGCTTCGGTGCAAAGATGTCCAGACTGGTCAGGAGATCCCGTGTCCGACAGGTCCGCCTGTAACAGCAAGACCATCGCCGACACCGAAAACTCCAGCGGCAAACACCGCCGTGGCTCAACCGACCCCGGAAGGTGCACCGACGCCGAAACCAATGGCGACACCGCCGCCAAAGAATCCAAAGCCCGCGACCGATCAACCCGGAAAGGGCAAACCGGCTCCGGCAAAGCCGACAAAGAGCGGAACGGAAAAGATCTCGGAAGAGCTATCGGAGCAGTAGTTTGACCATAGCGTCATTACCCTTTGACCGGGCGATAGTGATGGCAGTTCGGCCGGTTTTATCTTTGGCAGCTAATTGCGGCTTGACGCTTAGTATTGCTTCGACCGCCTGTAGATCGCCCTTATCGGCCGCCGCGATCAACGGTGTACGGCCATCGGCGTCGCGGCTTTTGAAATCGATCTTTTTGAAAGCTTTTGCCATTTTTGAATCGTAGCTTTCCGATTGTCCTTTAGCCGCTTTTTCAAGGTTGGGTATCATCCGGCGGGCATTGATCATCGCCGCGAGGGCTCGCGTATTGCCGTCTTCGATAGCGTGAAACATCGGCGAACTGCCGCCGGGCCTCGTTTGCGTCGCATCGAGTGCCAGAAGCAGGGTCATCGTCGTCATGTAGTTGTCATATTCGACTGCGTAGTCGAGAGCGTTGCGGCCCGTGTTATCCCGAACCTCTGCATTCACCTTTGCCGCCAGAAACCTGGCTAACAGGAAGTCATTATCAAACCGGGCCGCCCGTATGAGGGCCGTTTCACCGGCTTTGCTGACGATATTGGCCACCTTCAGATCGATATTTGATAATTCAAACTGATAGAACCGCGATCGGCTCGCCATGTAGAAAAGGTGAGTTTCGCCCTTGTCGTCAACATCGGCTTGAAAACCGAATCCAAAACGCCGCTGCCAGGCTTCGCCGTAATAGGCAACGGCCATTTGCATGGTTGCCGAGTTCGAGTACCGGCCCAGACTGTCGTAAAACTCCCTTTGCAGCCCGGCACTTCCTTCGATCAGGAAACGCCATCCGGCATCGGCAAGCGGCATTTTACCAGAGTATTCGTAATCGTCGCGGCGCAAATGATCGAGGCCAAAACGATCTTTTTTCAGAGGATCGAGGCCGCGTGCAACGAGTAAGTGATATTCGAGATTCGGGAGTTTTAACAGAGGATCTGGCTTATCAAGAAAGAACAGGGCCGTTGACCCGAAATCATTTGTCGCGTTGATATCCGCACCGGAATCGAGCAAGAGTCGCAATATCGGCTCAATATTTTCAGAACTCTTGGCCGGCCCCGGACGAAGCGTCCTGAAAAGTGCGGGCTGGCCGAACATGTCCTTGGTATTCGGTGACACACCGGCCTTGAGCAGCCTTTTTACCTCAACGATATCACCGACATCGCAGGCACGGACAAATTTCTCATTGAGGATCCACTGCGGGATGTGGCTCTTTTGAGCGGCTGTATTTAGAGCCGGGATCAGAAGGAGCAAAATTGATATTGCAATTCGCAAGATCATCTAGGCACTTCCACTGTCTTCACGATATCTGAAATGACCGCATCGGTAGTCGCTCCGTCAAGCTCAGACTCGGCTCTGAGCGCCAGGCGATGCCTGAGAACGGGCAACGCAACGTCCCGAACATCATCCGGTGTCGGGAAATCGCGGCCGCGTATAGCCGCCAGAGCCTTGGAGCAAAGCAATAACGCGACGGAAGCACGCGGACTGGCACCGTAGAGTATCGTCGGATGCGTTCGCGTTCGACGGACGATCTCGACGATGTACTTCTGCACACCAGGCTCCATTCGCATCGCCCTGACCTCGGCTCGACAGCGTTGGATAACGGTCGCGTCGGTCAGACGGGCGATCTGCACGTTCTGCAAATGCCGTGAGTTAAACCCGGCATCCCATCGAGCCACTATCTCCTCTTCTTCACGCTGCTCGGGGTAACCGATGATGATCTTCATCAGAAAGCGATCCAACTGGGCTTCAGGCAGCGGATATGTGCCCTCGTACTCGATCGGATTCTCGGTAGCGAGTACCGTAAAAAGCGGCGACAGCGGATAGCGTTCACCATCGATGGTCGTCTGGCGCTCTTCCATCGCTTCGAGTAGAGCGGATTGCGTTTTCGGCGGTGTTCGATTGATCTCGTCAGCCAGCAGAATGTCCGTAAAGATCGGCCCATGACGCATCGCAAACTGCGATGTCTGCATGTTAAAGACATTCGTGCCGGTAATATCCGACGGCATCAGGTCGGGCGTGAACTGTATTCTCGAATACTGCGCACCTATTATGTGCGACAGAGTCTTGATCATCAGCGTCTTGGCAGTTCCGGGCACGCCCTCGACCAGAGCGTGGCCCTCGGCAAGTATTGCCACTAGGATCTGCTCAATAACTTCGTCCTGACCCACGATCGTCTTGCGAAGCTCGTTGATAATGTGTGCAACTGTAGAAGGTGTGTAAGTTAGCATTGTTAAAAGTCTACCGCATTAAACAAAATCGTAAAGTGTCTTGATCGCCAATAGAAAAACAGTACCTAAAAATATCCGCCGCAGCCAAACGTCATCGAGTCGAGTCGCGTAATGTGCCCCAACGTAGGCCCCGACGAACATCGTTAGCCCAAGTATCGCACCGAGTTTGTAATCGACGAGCCCTTGCCACATGAAGACCGCGGTGGCGATGGATGATGAAAATACATTGATCAGCTTGGTCGAGGCAACTGCTTCGCCGTACTTCATCCCGTAAATGCCGACACAAACCGCCGTCAGGATCGTGACATAACCACCGCTGAAAAGGCCGCCATAAATGCCTAGCAGGAAAACCAGACCATACGTCAGCGGTTTCGCATAGGACGTTCGCTCAGTAGCTTCGCTAACGCCGACATTACTCTTGAGCAAGGTGAACAATGCGACTGCGATCATCGCAACCGAGACTATTAACTTGATGCCGTCGCTACTGATGATCCCGACCAGCAAGGCCCCGATCGCCGAACTGATGAGCGTCAAAATGATCAGCGGCGAGACTTTCGAGTACTCGATCTTCTTTGCTCTGACAAACGGGATCGTTCCTCCGATCGCCATGAACACGAGGCCGAACATATTCGTCGCAACCGCAACCTTAGGGTCGATACCAGCCTGAAACATCGCCGGGACGGCTATGAGCGAATTGCTTCCTGTGACAACGCCGACAACGCTCGTCAAAAAAAAGATCACGATGATCACGATCAGGGCCTCGGTTGCCACTACGTTTTCGCCCTCCCCGATCGCTGGAGCCCAAGGGCATTTTCGATCTTCCTTAGTTCATCTACCAGCCGCACGACCTCGCGTTTATTGGTAGTTTCGCCTCGAATAATTTCTTCACATTCATTCAGCGTAGCGGCGGTTGCTGAGAGGTCGGTGCTTGTTCTTTCGGCGATCAGCGAAGCGATCTCGTCGTACTTTGCCGTGAAGTTATCGAGCCCCAGATGTCGAGTTACGCGGCGGCGAAACTCACTGTAAATATTCTCGATCGCCAGATCGAATGACTTCGTCCTTGACTGCAGGTCCGCCATTGCGGCTACATACTCGAGCTTTGAAAGACGGTCCTCCTCGGGCTCAGGCACGGGCCTCGCGAAACGACGGCTTTGAGATACAAACAGAAGCCCGATCAGCAAGGCAACCTGCAAAAAGATAGCGATCACGGGCGTTCCGGCGAAGAACTGTAGAAAGCGATTGCTATCTTTCCCGAAGCCCTGATGAAACTCGTCAAATGCCACCACTCCGTCATTGGTCGCAACCAGATTTATCCCCAACTGAGCATTATCTACGAGGGAAATTCCAGCGTTGGAAACTACGTACGGATCGCTCAGAAAAACGATCTTCCCCTCACCGAATGGAACGTCTACAACTAAATGTTGATCATCCGAGCCGAAGTGCACGACCGGTGCGATCTGACTGGGCGATTCAACCGTACTGCCCATCGGCAACATCTGTACCGGCGTTGGGGATGGTAGGTTGTAGAGGCCGTCGCTATCGGAATCTGACGAAATAGGCCGTTCGGCTGTCCTTACCGGCGGCTTTTGGTTCGAAGGATCGACAGCCTTCGGCGGAGGCGGTGGTCCCGATCCGGGATCGACCTTTGCCGGGGCAGTGATACTATCGACAAACCGTTCGAACTGAATCCCGGAGGCAAATCGCGACGGCTGAACCGCATTAATACTCTGAGTGTAGATGCTCGGCTGTACGGGTTTTACCGCAGCACGCCCGCCGATCATCTGCTTCGGATCGGTCACATCGACTGAGAATATCTCGGGGTCGTCATTTACCTTAAAGCTGATCCGCCAGTTTGCCGTGGTCGATACCAGCCCATCCGGCGGCTCACGATCGATCACCACGAGCCTGCCGCCACTCGAAACCCAACGCAGCAGCTCCTCGCTTTCTGCCGGGGTGAAGTCCCGCTTGATGTTCCCTGTGACCACAAATACCTTTGGAGCTTTGTCTCCGGCCGTGAGCAGAGCAGCGGGTGGTTCCTGCCAGCGAACGGGTTTCCTGCCGGTTTCACTCAAGAGGGTAAAAAATGCTTGTGTGCCGGTCGATCCGGCGTTAAAAGTCGATCTATTGGGGCTGATCTCGCTGTCGGGCGTCTTTTCCTTCTGCGTGTACGATGCAGCATTCAGGCCGACCAGTACGGCCGCCATTACGATCACAAATATAAATATGAAGAGCTTTTGCTTCATTTACGATTTCTATCGTGCTTCCTCGATCGTCTTTCGGTATCCGCTGCGGAAATCTTCCCAGTCGTTCTGTTCTGCCGGTCTCAGACCATACCAGTTGGCCTCAAATTTCGTCGTCATTCCCCGCATATTTTCAAAGACGGCCTCGTTTTTTCGTACGTCACGCAGATAGTCGCGATTGGTCTTGTGGCGTGCCAATCTAACGAGCTTCCGATCGCTGAGATCACAAAGCAGAGCGATATAGCCTTTGCGAATTGCGGCCCTCAGATCGCCGTCGCGTGCGAGCTGCTCAGCCTCGCTAAACAGATCGTTCGCCGACTGATCGACTCCTATCCGCTCGCCCAAGATCACGCGGTCGCCATTTGTCTTCTTTGTTTTCGAACCTAATCGTCCGCGAATAGCCGGAAGAAATCGGTAGAGCAGAAACCCGACCAGGGCGATCACGATCGCGAAAATGAGTATCTGCAGCCCAAACTGCAATGAGCCAAAGCTCGACGGCGTTCCCGGTTCCAGGGAAGGTTTGGGAAAGACACGTGAGAGCCACTCGGTGAATTCCCGCCACCACTTTTGAAACAGACTTTCCTCCCTTACCTCCGGTTTTTGATACTCCTCCCGGCGCAATATCTCGGCCAGCTTTTGCTTGTCCTCGTCTTTTGAACGCGAGCTTTCCACTGCCTTGGCTAGATTATCCGCAGATTCGGCAACCGCGAGCAGGCGTTCGCTGATATTGATCAGCAGATCCGTCCGCGGCTTAGTTTCGCGGCGTTCGAGAAGATCGTTCAGCATCGTCTCGAGCCAGCGGTTATCCGTTTCGACACTGCCGCCCGGCCAGGAGATCGTCTCGGTCGGGGGTACGTCTTTTCTGATATCCGCAACGATCTCACGTTCGAGTTCGGTGTCCGACTCATCCAGATCTGAGAGCATTTCTTCAACACTCATCCTGGCGGATTCGACACGCTGCTTATATTCGGCCGGGGTGGCCGCGATCGCAGAACAAACTGTCAGGCAGACAACAACCGCGCAGCAAAGCAAGCCAGTGAACTGGGTTCGCAGGATCATCGCAAGACATAGGCTATGTTTACGCCAATGGTTCATTCGATCTAAAGGTCAAGAGTTGTGATCGACGCTTTCTGCGCCGATGTCCGATTCGGAACGCCGGCTTCGCCTGACGATAAGGCAGGCTGAAGCGGGTAAACGTACGTTTCAGGTGCGACCGGAATATCGCCGAGACGAGCAGCTGCCATTAATTCGATATCATAGCCCTCGGCTCTTACACGTTCGTCCACGTAGAGCAGACATAGCCCGATCATCCAAACCGGCGAAAGGAGAATAAAACTTATCTGCCAGATCATATTGCTTGCGATCTCGTACCACGCTGGTATCAGATCTCCATCAAAGCCTGTGATATTGACGCCATTCGACGCAGCATACCACGCGAGCGGCACGTAAAAGATCGCAAGGGCGGAGTAGGTCGCGACAGTCGAGAAAACAAAAAGAGCCGCCAGCCGCCGAACGCTTCCGCTTGCCAGTGTTGCGCTGCGGCCAATTGCCGGAAAAACCCCTTGTCCCTCGACTAGCATTACTTGAGGAACGTAAGCCAGTCGTGACGCTATCAGGAAAAAAAGCCACATTGTGCCAAATCCGACGACGATCGCGATCACCAAGGATAGCAGGAAGGCAAGAACCGGTACCGCAGTTCCGACCGTCCAAAAAACTACTCCGATTCCAACAGCCGCCAGTATCATGCCAAAATAAAAGATCGGCACTCCGATGGCCGCTAGCAGCAGAGTTATCGTGGTTGAGGCGAAGACGAGTGCGCCGAGACGCCCCGATGTATTCTTGTATGTTTCGCGGAAGGTGATCGATTCGCCAAACAGCAGATGGCGAACAAAATTTCTGGAGGCTCCGCCCATAACGACCAGCGTTGCCACGGTCTCGGTAAACCAGATCAGTACGCTGCCGAGCCAGACAAATAAATAGTAAAAAGTGCTTTCAGCCGAATACGGATCGGCTCCGGGATCAAAGATATTTCGGCCCGCGATAGTCCAGGCGACCGACACTAAAGTGCCGATCACGACAGGTGGCGATGCGATCAGAATGAAGGTCCAAAAATACTTTCGGTAAAATCTGACGGCCCGGTCGATCAGATCGCCGGGCCCGAGTGGAACAACGGAGAGGTTTACTTGTGGGTTATCGGTAATACTCATTCCGCAGCAAATGGCTTACAAATAGTATAGCGTCATTGCTGGCGGTGAGAAAGATATTCGGTCGTCGTGGGGCATTTTGGAGCGTTTTACAGTTGCATCACGGCTTTGGTATTCCCGCCCGTAATTGAGTGATCGCCAGTTTGAGTTTTTCGGCATCCGGGGCCATGGGGACAATGGTCAGATACTTTTCAAGGGCATCAGCCGCCCTCGCACGATCGTCTTTATCAATAAACATCATTCCCAACAAGCGATACGCCTCGCGTAACTCTTCACCGCCGAGCGTTATCGACAAATTCAGCTCTTTTTCAGCCTCGTCATAACTTTTGAGTTTGGCCAGTGTTCGCCCGAGATAAAAATGTCCCAATCCAGAACCTTCATTGATCGACACGACCTTTCTAAGGGTCGTCTCGGCTTCGGTCAGCGTATTCATCCGGAATAGAACGATCCCTAAATTCAGTAAAGGCTCAAAGGCGTCAGGCTTGACCTGAAGCGCCGTTCGCAAGGCAGCCTCGGCGTTTTTCAGGTCGTTCAGCTTCTGATATTGAACACCCATTTCATTGTGCGCCTCTAAAAAGCTACTGTGCTCGGCGACAGCGAGTTTTAGGTTTTGAATGGCTCCGGCATGATCGGATAGCTTTGCCTGTTCCAGAGCTTTCGTATAGAACTCGCGTGCCCGGGCCGGGATACCGGCGGTCTCGACCTTAACGACAGCAGCCGGCTTTAGGTCAAGTTTCTTCTTTTCGACCAAGCGGATCGATACCGTGTAAACCGGCTTGAGGCGGTCGCCATCAGTGACGATCTCGACAAGGTAATTGACCGGTTCGAACCCTTCCTCGCGGTCTATCATCACGTTGTAGAATCCGGACGTGAGGTTTACGACCACAAACTGCCCCCTTTCATCAGTTGACAGAAGGATATCGCCGCCTGTTTGCGGGCGGATCTTTACGCTTATACGGCGATCGACTCGCGAGCCGTCTGGCCAGTGAACTGTCCCTGCTATCACGTTCTTGCCGCCGAGTCTCGAATTCTCGCCCTGTGTACCGCTGAACGGTATCTGACCTTCGACCGATAGTTGAACTCCAACCAAAAAAGAAGCAAGAACGAATATACGTGCGAGGTTTGATGTCATAGTAAAACTCCGTCGAGGGGCTGATGAGATTGCCCCGATACAATAAAAACAGGCGTTGCCATGTGACGGCAACGCCTGAAGTTTATCTAACGATCAGACTGATTACCAGTTAATTCTTAGCATAAGGTCCACCAAGCGGCCGCCCGGATCGTTCGTCGTCGAAACGTCCGTATAGGCTGTTCCGTTGCCGAGCTGTCCGAAAGCTGCTCCGCCAACCGCAGCAGTTGCGGTATCAACACCCCAACCGCCGATACGGAAGTTCGCGTGATTGAGTGCGTCAAGGAAGGTTGCTCTAAATTCGACGTTGCCTCTTTCTGAGAAATTGAATCTCTTTGAGACGCTGGCGTCGAGCTTAAAGAATCCAGGACCGTAAACGATCAGGTTATTGAAACCGCAGGTTCCAGCCGAACGCTGGAGGCAGTTGCCGTAACCAGCCGGAGCGATGAAACGACCGGATGGGCCGCCCGTTCCAAAGGTGGTTCCGTAACCACCATTGGTATTCGTATTTCCGATATTGATATCGAACGCCTTCTGCGTGTTCAGAATGATATCTTCCGGTAGGAAGAAAACAAGTGATGCTTCTTTACGAACCTTGATAGCCTTCTGAAGTTCTTTGACGGTCATACCGACAAGCTGAACGTTTCCGAAGGAGAACGGCGAGCCGCTCTGCCAGCGAAGAGTTGGGCTGAGGGTCCAGCCACCAAGTACGCCATTGACCAGCCAGTGTGAATTTGAACCGAAAGCACGTCCGCGGCCGAATGGCAGGTCGTACGTTGCATCAAACTTGAACTGGTGACGAAGGTCGAACGCCTGAACGTTTTTAGCACGTTCAATGCCGCCTGGACGCAGTGAGTAACCGGCAAAGTTCACCGAACTCGAAGCATACGCGTCAGCCTGTGCTTTTGAGAACACATAGTTGGCCTGGACGCGAAGTCCGTTCGAAAGTCTGCGGCGAACTTCGATCACACCTGAGTCATACCAGGTGTTGCTGCTGTTATCCATGATGAACGAACCGTTAACACCCGTTGTAGGATTAACATAAAAGAAGTTAACCGGACGGCCGTTAGCGACTGCGTTAGCACGGCGTGTCGCGTTATTTTCGAAACTCGTACCATTGAAGGCGAAGATATTCGGAGCATTTCGTGAAAGAGCCGATACCAGAGTTGTGTTCGCAAAGTTGGTTGCCGTATAGCCCGAACCAGCAGTTCCCTGACCGATGTTAGGGTTGTTGGTTGCGGTTCCGTTAAAGTACGAAACCATGATCGGCAGCGGATTTGTACCCGAACCAGCACCGAAGTAAGCGAACGTATTTCCGCGTCCTGCAGCGATGTTTGCGTACAGGTTCTGCTGTGCCAGGACGAATTCACTCGCGAAACCATTTTCGATCGTGTTGAATTCGTTTATGTTGTACTGACGCTGCAAAGCACGTCCCTGATTACCTACGTAGCGGAGTTCGATGACCGTGTTGCGGTCGAGTTCACGCTGGTAGCCGAAGCTGTACGAATGAACCGCACCGGTCTTGATGTCCGGGCTGAAGGCATTCGTTGAATTCGACGTGGTAAGTGCGATCGGGAAAGCCGGTGGCTGTCCTACAATGCCCGGAAGCGGGGTCAGATTTGGGTTGTTAGGATCGCGAAGATTCGTTCCAACCGTAAAGCTGCCTGCAACCGTCAAGCTGCGTGAAAGCGACTGTGAACCACCTGGATTTGCACCATAGATGCTTTCCAGAAGGTTAGTACCTTCACGAACGTACGAGATCGAGTAACCGCCGCGGAAAACGCTCTTTCCTGACGCTCCAAAGATTCTACGGAAGAAGCCTTTTTCACCAAAGTTTGGCGACCAGACGACGCCGACCGTTGGTGCGAGGTTGTCCATATCATCTGGATAGGCTTTTTTCGCCGATCTGGAGAGGAACCACTCGTGGATTAGAACCCGTGAGCGTTCCAGGCTTGAAGATATTTCCAAGGCCCGAGATGCCGTAAACCTGATCAAAGCTCTCGAGTCTGGTGTAGTTACCAAAGCTCTTAGCGATGAATCCGGTCTGCGGCTGCCACCGCACACCATAGTTGACGGTGAAACCAGGTGCCATTCTCCAGCTGTCCTGGATGAAAAGACCGTAACTCTTTTGCTCAGCGAGACGATTCAGATTGCCGCGTTCCTCATATTTACCCGTCTGGGTGTTAAGGTAAGCGGTCGTTCCATAGCTCAAAACACGGCCGACGAGGACAGCGTACAGGTTCCTTGCATCAGTCAGCTGACCGGAAGTCGCACCGGGCATCGTCGTCGCATTGAACATGTTGAAAGCCGCTGAATCGGTCGAATCAAGACCGAAACCGACAGTCGGAGCGATGAGGTTCATGGCATCGCCAGATGATTCGATACGTTTATACTGACCACCGAAATTGATCGAGTGGGAACCAAGAACCCACGTTACCGAATCGGTAAGATCGTATGTCGGCGTCGAACGTCCGCTAGTTGAGTTTCCTACTGTTGGTGAAGTAGCACCAAGAACGGCAACGCCTAAACTGCGTCCGCCCATGTAATTAAAATCTGCGATCGATGCTTCAGGGAAAAAGACCGAGGCTCCCGAAGCGATCGCATAGCGGGCTTCATTAACGATGTTCTTCGCAAGTGTCGAGCGAACTGCATATGAGTATGAGTTACGATCCGACTTCTGCGAATAGAACGGGAAGCCAGGGAATCTTTCGTCAACCGAGTTGAGAAAATCCTTGGTTCCGTCAAACTTCTGCCTGTTAAGCACAACCTCGAGGCTGTGATTCTTCGTGATGTTGAAATCAAAACGCAGAGCTAAAAACTTACGGATCTGGCTGCTGGTTGGCGTGAAGTTAAAGTTCTGAACGTTTGGCAGGTTAGGCACCACAGGTGACAAGGCTCCGCCGGAAAGTGAACTTCGGATGCGGTTATAAACGGCTGCTACCGTCGGATCAGGCGTTGACAACTGTCCAGCTGCCTGAGCGATGTTAAACACGTTGACCGAGTTGGTCACCGCGCCGGTCACATAACTGTAGTTACCGGCCTGTGCCTGAGGTGTCAGAACTACGCGAGTTCGCGAGAGCGATTCGGGCTGGCGAAATTCTTCGTAGTTAACAAAGAAGAAACGCTTGTTTTTACCCGAATCGAAAGCGTCAACGCCTTCGCCAAAGTTAAGAAATGGGATCGGGCCACCGAAATGGGCACCGTACTGGTTAAGGCGCAGCTTCTGTCTGACCGATTTGCCATTCTCGTCGAGAGACGTTGGGTTACGATTCAGGAACCAGTAGTTTGCGTTTAAGAAATCGTTGCGGTGTTGCCAAAAGACTCCACCGTTATAGTCATTAGTACCGCGACGGGTAACAAATTTGATCTGAACCGCACCATCGCCGCCGCTTTCAGCACCGGGATTGGCAGTCGAGACCGTAACTTCTTCGATCGCGTCAACACGCGGACGAACGTAGGTGAAGAAACCATCGCTCGAACGAAGCAAGTTATCCTGTACGTCAACGCCATCGATCGTGATCGACAGAGCTCCTTTTGGAAGACCGTTGATGGATGACCTACGCGGTGCTCCAACAGCAGCGGTTCCAGGCAGGAGGCCGACGAGGTCGAGAGCGTCGCGCGATGCGATCGGCGTCTCAACGATCTGTCTGCCCGTGATCGTGGTTGCAACGGCCGCAGTCTGCGTCTGCAGAACTTCGCCGCCGCTCGAGATCTCGACGATCTCACCCACGTTTCCGATCTCGAGCTTAGCGTCAACCGTGATCGGCGTTCCGACGTCCACCTTTACATTGGTAAATGTGGATGTCTTAAAGCCGTTTGCCGTAACGGTTATTACGTAAACGCCGTTCTGGACGGATGGGATGCGGTAAACTCCGCCGTCATTTGTGACGGTCGAGAATTCCTGCCCACCTTCGCCTTTGACCTTGATCGACGCACCCGGAACGACAGCACCGTTAGGATCTGTCACGAGTCCAGCAATGGACCCGGTGCTCTGGGCGTAGATAGCGACCTGGGCGATAAAAATCGCGAGGCCGACTATCAAGATTTTGGTAAACTTTCTCATTTTTCCTCCTCAAAAAATTAACTCAGGATTCACTCAAAAATAAGTGCAAATACCCCAGCCTGAAAGATCACCCCGCGTCGCCGACCAAAAAATAAAACAATCCTAGCCTGAAGAAGTATTGCCGTACCTTCAGCTATATTAAATGGCCGATCAAACGAAGGGAGTTACCCACCTTGAGACTAACTATAAATTGTGTTCTGAAATGAATATACGGAATTTTCTTGGCAACTTTTATGCCAATACCATCATCAGCGATGCAGGATGGCAGAAGTCTATATGTTGCATCGAAATTGTCTTACAACGACTTCGCACCTTATCGGTCACGTTAAAATACAAATGCACATTATTAGATTTTAAATCCACAATATTGGATTTTCGAACTCGTGCTCTTAAGCTAGCGAGATGAACCGACAATAAGTGCGGTGATAGAAAAGGCCTGCCAGTTGAAACTGACAGGCCTGATGTATTACTTAGTGAACCGGGAGAATCCAGGTCGGATCTAAATCTTACTTCCCTGTGGAAAACGTCGCAGGATCTAGGTTTTGATTGGCTGCAAACTCTGAAAAAGTAGCGGTCCAAACTATCTCTAGCGTTCCGTTTTGTCCCGAGCTTGTATAACTGAGCTTGTACTTGGTCGGAAACGTCATTCCTTCGAATTCTTTGTGCTCTGCAAAGTCTTCAATTAGCTTAATCCTTGTCTCACTCTGGCGGGCTGATTCGTCGATCGTCCTGCCCATGGCAGCTGACGATGTTCGAGCGTATTCGGTACGAACATGCCGAAAAGTTTGCTGATCAAAATACATTTTGATATCCAGATCACTTCCGCCTTTTGGGGTGTAGCTTAATACATAGGTCTCTTTACCGTCGATCTTCTTGGTACCGCTGGTTGAAAGCTTGCCGCCGTTCACAGCGCTCGAATGTAGTACCCACGAAGATGCGAGTGTGCCCGATAGAAGCCCCTGCGTAACGATCGTACTGTTTGATTGAATAAAATTACCGAGCACCGACCGGCTTCCTGCCCTGATCATCGCCACATCTGACTTTGCCCCGTCAAAAATAATCTTCTCTTGCGGATAATCACCCGCATTCAGTAGCATTCCGTAAAACAACTTAGGTCCGGCAGACGCCACAACCAGGCGTCCGGCCGCAGGCTGATTTTTCTGCGTAACAAATTCAACACCGACTTCGCTTGAAGCGATCAGGGTTTTAAGTGCCACCCGCTTTTCTTCAGAAGCGATGGAAGCGAGATGCTTCGCAACTATCTCCTCGGCTTTTAATTTCTGGCCGTAGATTGAAGGGGCGGCCAGAACGAACAAGACGAGTGCCAATATACCTATTTTCATTTTAATCTCCCGGGTGTAAAACTTAGTGGAAACCCTTCGATGGCATGGCCTCTTGGGATTCGGAAAAACAATGGAACAAGCCAGTTACGACTTCGATCAAGTCGGCATCTTTTGTTCCTGATGATGCGAAATTATACCACTTAAAAGCCATATTTTACTAGCTTTTCTAGCGATTGTGCCTAAAAAGAAAAAACCCGCCGATCGTGAGACCGGCGGGTTGAGTGGTTGATAAAGTGTCAGTCAAATTAGAACTCGAGGCGAAGAGCCAACTGCATCTGGCGACCGCCGTTTGCACCGGTGATCTGACCAAACGTGGTGCTTGCAATGTTCTGGATCTGTGCACCAAAGAAGTTCGCACGATTCAGAGCATTGAAAGCTTCAACGCGGAACTGAAGTCTCGTGCGTTCCGTGAATCGGAAATTCTTCAGCAATGCAGCATCGACGTTAAAGAACGATGGAGCGTTGATGATCGCACGTCCCAGATTACCGGTCTGACCCGGCTCTACGTTAAAGAACACCTGTCCTGCGCAAGGAGTTTGCCCAAAACCGTTCGTTGCCGCACCGTTGGGGCACAGGATCGCCGGATCGATAAAGTAGATTCGGCCATTCTGTTCGTAGTAACCGAACAGATCACGGATCTGGTTGTAATTCAGGCTGCTGTTAGCAGTCTGACGACCTGATCGGCCTGCACGGTTCAAGGTTCCACGAGTGTCCACAAAGCTGATAGGCACACCTGAATCCCACTGAACAATTCCTGAAAGCTCCCAACCACCAAAGATCTTATCGACCCAGCTGTTGGTATTCATGAAGCGTCGTCCCTGACCAAATGGAAGCTGGTAAACACCATTGAACTTGAAAGCATGCGTTTGATCGAAATCAACCCGGGTTCGTTCCAATTCCGGCTGCAAGTTATCAAGCAATGGCTCGAAAAGCGACTGAGACCCGTTCGACGCTGCTGAGTTGCCGATATTTTTGGAGAACGTGTAGTTCGCCTGGAAATAAAGGCCTGCCGAGAAACGGCGCCGGACCTCGAACTGGAACGAGTGATAATCGTAAAATCCACTATTTTCAAGAAGATCTACCACCCCCGAACCCGGATTCGGAAGGAACTTGATGAACGGAGAATTGTTTGGGCTCGCAACCGTTGGATGGTTGTTCAGGTTATTCGTAATGTAAATGAGCGCCAGATCCGCCGGCGTTCCATTACGGATCTGGCCAAGAATGGTGCTATTTGTCAGAAGAGCATTGCCACCCAGCAGGCCAAAGACGGGCAATTGCTGGCTACCGGTAATACCGGCGTTAAACCCGGCACCTGTTGTACAGCTATTAGCTACAGTCGCATTCCTTGCATCACACAGGCGAACATTGCTCAATGCCCGATTGAAATCAGCCGCAAAACCATTGCTGCGGATATCAATCTGATTGTAGTCGACTCCACGAACAAGATTATTACTGCTGGTCCCGACGTATCGGGCTTCAACCGCAGTATTTCCAAAAAACTCGCGCTGGATACCAAAACTCATCTGCTTTACGCGTGTTGTTTCAATATTCGGGTCAATTGCAAAAACCGTCCCAAAGTTCGAGAAGGCGGAGGTGTTGTTCTGCAAATATGTACGTGGCGGAGCGATAAACGCCGGAGCCGTAGGCAAAACAAACGATGAAGCATTTGAAAGCCTACCGTTTTGATTGATCAATGTATTTGCCGTTCGAGCAAGTCCCTGGTTACCAAGCGAAGCATTTCGGATGGAGGTGATGATCGAGTCGTTACCAAGTGCATGGCTGTAGCCACCGCGAACGACCGAACGCTCACCGAAGAGGAACTTGCCTAATCCGCCTTTGAAAGAAGGTGACCAGGCAAATCCGAAGTTAGGTGCGAAGTCGTCATACTTCGTCTTGTAGTACGCATTCTCTTTACCTACGTTCGTACCGATCGGCACGTAACTTCCGTTTACGCGAAGAAGCGATGGAAGCGGGTTATCGAGATCTTCGATAAGCGGCTCAAGAGCAGTACCCGTAGCAAGCTCAAGTGCTGGATACAGTTCCCAACGGACACCAAGCGAAAGCGTCAAGCTTGGTCTGATCTGCCAACGGTCTGCGAGGTAAAGCGAGTGTGCAGCGTGACGAATGGGCTCATTCGCCCTTTCGGCAACGAAACCCTGACTAATATCAAGAACGTTGAACGACTGGGTTGTCTGGCTTACGATACCACCAAAGAGAGCTAAGGCCGCGTTAGCGGTTCCGAGCTGAGCGTTGCTGATACCACCGATGTTTGCAAAATTGGTTGTTGCAAATGACGGAGTAGTAGTGTTAGTGCCAAGGCTGACGGTAGGAATGATCCCCGCGTCGTTGTAAGCATCAACTTTCTGCCACTGCATCTGTCCGCCAAACTTAAAGCTGTGGTTGCCGCGGATCCAATCACCGTTCGACTGGATGTTCCAGTTTTCGGTAAATCGCCCCTGGTCCATAAACTGGTTTTGGGGGTTGGTGATAAGTGTAGTCGACAAATGGTACGCCGGGGTGTTGCCCGATGCGTCGAACGGCACTGCGGTCTTGAACAGGCCACCGCGAATTTCGTTCACGAAGTTATTCGTGAATACACGACGGTAGGCTCCCGTGTACTGCTTGTTATCCGAGAACTGCTCGCCCTGCGGAACAGCAGTGAAGCCCGACGTATCGATGTCAGGACGCAGATTGACTTCTTTGTTGTAGTTATAGATGAACAGGACGGAATCCTTTTCACTGATATCTACGTCAAAGCGTGTCGAGTACTGATTACGAGTTTGATCCTGGCGGCGATTAAGGAAGTAACCGGCTGTATTGAGACCGTCACCGCCCGTGAAATTGCTCTCGGTTGGAATTAATGAGAAGACGCGCGATAGAACAAGCGGGTCGATGGTCGTTGGAACACTCAGTCCCTGTGCATTAGCGTAGCTAAGCAGATTTGGGATCGTGCACACGCTGCCGACCGTCTGCGATGGGCAGAACGGCGTAACTGCGGTGCTGTTTGTTCTAAGGTACGAGAATCCACCTGCTCGTGCAGTTGGCGTCAGGATCGTACGGGTTGCGCCGCCGCTAACAGGATCTTTGATGCCTTCATACGAGAAGAAAAATACTGCTTTATCTTTCAAGCGGTTGAAACGGCCTGGGGTGTCACCAATAAAAGGGATCCAGATCGGGCCGCTGACCTTGCCGCCATACTGCCAGCGGTTGCGGAATGTAGGCTTCGCATTGACCGTTGGCGACGAGTTGCGGTTGTTAAAGAAGCTGTTCGCTGCGAAACCCGAGTTACGGTTGTAGCCAAACAAGGCACCCGTGAACTGCTTGGTTCCACGCGGGGTAACCAATCGGATCTGTGCCGATCCTGAGCCCTGATCAGCTTCCTGATTGGTCGTGGTGATCGTGAATTCCGCCGTATCGTCAACTGATGGACGGCCTGGAGCGAAATCCGTTGCGTTAGCACGGATAAATGTATCCTGAATGTTGATACCGTCACGCGTGATGTTTGTCATCGTCGTGCGCATACCATTGATCGTTGTCCGGCCGTTTGACGACGTACCCGCCTGAAGCAGCGTAAGTGACAGCGGGCTGCGGGTAAGCAACGGCAGCGTCATGATCTGCTGCGGGCTGATCGTGTTGCTTACCTGTGCGGTGTTACCCGTTATGACGTCAGCACCCGCCGTAACGACAACCTCAGCTGAAACCTCACCGATCTCCAGCTTTGCATCGAACGTCGCGGTACGGCCAACGTCGATCTTTAGCTCATTACCGACCAGCGTTTTGAAGCCGGACGCAGAGATTCGGATGGTGTATGTACCAAATTCCAGCTGGGGTGCCTGATACGATCCATCTCCGTTTGTGATAACTGTCACTTCTTTTTTCGAGTTATTGTCTTTGATCAAGACAGTTGCCCCTGGCAACAATCCGTCGGGCCCGGAAACGGTTCCGGTCAATCCGCCGGTCGTTCCCTGGCCAAGCAGGATACTCGTACTGATTAGCATCAGTAGAAAGACGAGTGAAAAACTTTTCATCTTATTTCTCCTCAAAATTGAACATTATTTGACCCTTAGAAACTACCAAGAGTCGGACTGTAGAGTTAACCGTTAAGAAACAAGTCAAAAACTATGCCAGTCTAAATAGCAGGGCAGAATTAAGGTTTATTGGTTAAAAGCTGAGGATTTAATCCGACTTTTCGTATAAAAGTTCGAAATTTTGATAAAAACCGAAATAATTGAAATTGGATTTCAACTGGCGTGATCCGGTCGTGGGTGAATGTTGTAGCTTTTGATCTTGGAATTGAGGGTTGTGGCGTTGAGGCCAAGCAGGCGGGCCGCCCGCGATTGATGGCCGCTTGTTTGGTCAAGTGCCCGGCGGATCAAGTCGATCTCAAACCTCTTTACCTCGTCGTAAAAATTAACTCCGCGGGCAAGGTCGATATCACTGGAAACGCCCTCTGTATCGGCTATCATTTTGAATGCCAACTCCGGATCACGAACCTCGGGACGCAGGCATTCGACCGTGATCTCGTCGCCGGGAGCGATAACAATTGCACGCTCCACAATGTTCTCGAGTTCGCGTACATTGCCCGGATAATTGTAGCTCTCAAGCAGCGATAAAACCTCAGGGCTAACATTCTCTGCGATCTCGCGGCCATTCTCAGCCGAATATTTTTTTATGAAAAACTGCGTCAGAGGCAAAATGTCCTCACGCCGTTCACGCAGTGGCGGAAGCTCAAGCGGAACCACCGACAAGCGATAGTAGAGATCCTCGCGGAATTGACCGCTGCGAACCGCTTCTTTTAGATCGACATTCGTCGCTGCGATTATTCTGACATCAACCTTTACGGGAGATGTATCACCAACCGGCGTGAATTCCCTTTCCTGGATAACCCGCAAAAGCCTAACTTGAGTTTCTGGCCGCAGATCACCGATCTCGTCCAGGAATATCGATCCCGTATCGGCAACCTCAAACAGCCCCTTCTTCGCAGCAACGGCACCAGTAAAAGCCCCTTTCGTATGGCCAAATAGTTCCGATTCCAGGAGTTCCGACGGGATGTTTGAACAATTTACGGCGACGAACGGCGACTCAGAACGAGGACTTGATTCGTGAATGGCTTTGGCGACAAGCTCTTTCCCTGTTCCGCTCTCGCCAGTGATAAGCACAGTCGACCGAGCTTGAGCAACGCGCTCGACCAGCCGGAAAACACTTTCCATCACCTCAGACCGGCCGATGAAGCCTTCCCGGTTTACCGACCTAACCATCGCCTGTCTGAGAGTTTGCCGTTCTTCTTCCTTACGTCGCTTCTTGATGCCCTTAGCGACCAGTGCGACTATTTGCTCGTTCTGAAACGGCTTGCGAATGACGCCCGCGGCACCTTTTTCCCAGGCCGAGATCGCGGTGTCAAAGGTCGCATAAGCCGTCACCATCAGCACGACCGCCTCAGGATCATGCGTCATGAGGCTTTCCAGAGCTGTCAATCCGCCCATGCCCGGCATCGAAACATCCATCAACACAGCATCGAAAGATCTTTGCGTATAGATTTCGATGGCTTCTTCGCCGGTTTTTGCGAGTTCAACCTTATAGCCCGCGCCCGAAAGTATAGTTTCGAGCACGTCGCGCATTATCTCTTCGTCGTCGCAAATTAGGACAGAACCTTTCTTAGCCATAGAACCTTATTCGCTGATCGCGAAAGTATTTGAATTATAATCACTTAGACCACAAAAGCCAAAGTTTGACGATGCCCCGAAGCTCTCGAGAAGAAATGGCAATTCTGCCGGAAAGCCTCGCTCAAGTTAGAATTATCAGCTATGGGCCAGCCATACGATAAAGTCGCAAAATATTACGACGGAGCCTTCGCCCCGCTCGAAAAGATGTTCCTTGGCCGACTTCGCAAACAGATCGTTGCACAGCTTCCAGTCCACGGCAACGTGCTGGAGATCGGAGCCGGGACGGGAGCAAATTTTCAATTTTATCCCCAATGCGAACATGCCGTCGCAAGTGAGATCTCTGGAAAGATGCTCAAGATCGCCAGAACCAAGTCGGGCGACATTGAGCTCGTACAGGCCGATGCCGAATGTTTGCCCTTTCCCGCAGATCATTTCGATGCCGTTTTTGCGACGTTGGTTTTCTGCTCGGTCCCCGATCCCGACAGATCGTGTGCCGAGATCATGCGTTTACTGAAACCGGGCGGAAAGTTCATCGTGCTTGAGCATGTTCGTCCGAATGGCCTGCTCGGTTACGTTTTCGATCTGATCAATCTAGTCACAGTTCCCCTGATCGCCGACCATTTCAATCGGCGGACGGACGAGACGATCCGGAACGCGGGTTTCCATGTAGTTCGCGTTGAAAGGCTCATGGCAGGAGTTGTCAATATTATTGTGAGCGAAAGGAGTGGTTCGGAGTTATAGCTTTAGCCTGCCATTCCCTTTTTATTAAATAAACTTTGATACCCAAAATATCGTAATATTTAGTATGTATTTTGTCGGAGTAAGGTGGGTTCTTTAAATTAATCATGGCAATGTCAAAGACGGGAAAAATAGTTCTGTGGCTGGGCGTAATATTATTTGCCCTTTTTATCGTTGGGATAGTCGGTATCATCGTTGCATCGCGCTCGATGGGTCAGCCTTCGGTCGCCAGCAATAGTGTTTTGGTTCTGAGCCTTTCCGGCGATTTGCCGGATTACGTTCCCGAGGATCAACTCGCCAAAGCCTTCGGGATCAGGCAACCGCAATCGTTTACCGGTCTCCTGACACAACTCCGCAAGGCTAAGGCCGATACTCGTATCGGGGCTGTTCTTCTTGATATAGATTTTCCCGGCATTGGCTGGGGCAAGGCGGACGAACTTCGCGATGCGATCAAAGATCTCAAGGCGTCAGGTAAGCCAGTTTATGCCTACATGGAGATCGGCACTAACCGCGAATACTACATAGCCACCGCAGCCGATAAGATCTATCTACCACCGTCTGGCGACATTTACATAAACGGGTTTGCCGCCGAAGCGATGTTTTATAAAGGTTCGCTCGACAAGCTCGGCGTTGAAGCCGATGTCATTCAGATCGGCCCTAAATACAAGAATGCTCCCGACCAGTACACCAAAACCTCAATGGGCGACGGCCAGCGCGAGGTCATCAACGCGATCCTGGATGAGTATTATTCGCGATTCACAAATGCGATCGTCGAGTCCCGCAAAAAATCTGCTGAGGATGTTAAGGCTCTAATTGATGGTGCTCCGTACAATGCTGTCCAGGCGAAATCTCTCGGCTTGATAGACGACGCGATCTATCGCGATCAAGTAAACACCGAGATCAAAACGAAGCTTGGCTACAAGGAAGAAGAGAGCCTGAGGGTTATAAGCGGAGGCGATTATCGAGAAATTCCGTCAGACACCGTTGGCTTGAACAAAGGCGAGCGTGTTGCGGTCATCTATGCCTCAGGTGCGATAAACGTTGGCCGCTCTGGTGGCGGTCCGCTAAGCGGCGAAATGGCAGGATCAGATACGATCGTCGATGCGATAAATGAAGCTGCGGCTGATCGTTCGATCAAGGCGATCGTGCTTCGGGTGGATTCGCCCGGCGGTTCAGCTCTCGCATCCGACCTGATGTGGCACGCGATCGAGAACGCCAAGCTTAAAAAGCCGTTTGTGGTTTCGATGGGCGACGTTGCGGCGTCTGGCGGATACTATATCGCCTGCAATGCAAATCGCATCGTCGCTCAGCCATCCTCGGTCACCGGCTCGATCGGTGTATTTATGGGTAAGCCCGTGATAAAAGGCTTGTATGATTGGCTTGGTGTGACAAATGAATATGTCATGCGCGGCAAAAACGCTGGTATATTCCGGGCAACTGAAAAATGGACACCTGAAGAGCGTGCAAAAATGGAGGCTCAGACAAACAGCATCTACTTTGACAACTTCCTTCCCAAGGTAGCGAAGGGAAGAAATAAAACGGTCGAAGAAGTAAATACGCTCGCCCAGGGCCGCGTCTGGACGGGAACGCAAGCCAAAGCAAATGGCTTGATCGATGAGTTTGGCGGCCTGGAACGAGCAATTGATATCGCAAAAGAGCTCGCGTCCCTTCCGGCTGACAAAGATGTCCGCCGCGTCGTTTTTCCAGAGCCGCGTCCATTTCTTGAACAATATTTCGGCGGCGGTGAGGCATCACTCACCGCTGAGCAAAAAGCACAGGCGGCTCTCCTCGAATCGTTACCCCGCGATGTCCGTCGGGCATTCAGCTACTCAGCAATGTTCGACAAAATGCAGCGTGGCGAAGCTATGCTTTTTATGCCATTTGACCTCCAGATAAAATAAGCCGCACAGGATTTTTATCTTAATCCAATCGTGAACTGATACCTTTTTTCATTAGCCTACGCCTTAATAAACGGATGGAAAACCACCATCCGTTTATCGAGGTTTATAGCTATGCAAAAAAATAATATTGGTCGACGTATTGTCTGCATAATGTTCTTCACTGGACTTATTGTTTCGAGTTTTCCTGCTTTTGCTCAAACCCCTAAGGGAAGCAAAATAGCTACTGCTAAAGCTCCTGCTTCATCAAAATGCTCCGGCGCATGGACTGGTTCGGTCTCGTACTCGCGTACCCAATCGATGAGCGATGATAAGACCACACAGCGCGTCTCCACTCGAGGTGAGGACAAAACGAGCTTTCGGATGAAGTACGAATACAAGGCCAGCGTCGCCGTCGTCGAATCGTCGGAAATGAACGGCAATAGCGAAGGTAAAGCGACGGTCACAATGAACTCAACCTCAACGGAAGTGACCAACGCAACTGAAAAGAACTCGTGCGATCGCGGTAAGACTTGGAAGGACATGAAAGGTGATTTCACGTCGAAAACCATCACAACCGGAAACGGCAAAACGCAGGCCAATGTTAACGTTGGTTTGAACAGCGACGGCAGCTACTCAGTCAGTGTGGGCATACCGCAAATAAAAGGGGAAACCTCGGGCGAACAAACTTCAAGCTTCAGCGGGCAATGCACGCCCAAAGAGGGCAAGACCACCACAATGCCACCCATGCCGACGACGATAGATGGCAATTCGCTAACATCCGACGGTTCGCACCGAGTTGACCCAAAGGACCCAAATAAGATCTCAGGAACCTATTCTAAAACCTGGCAAAATGTCACCGAGACCATCACCTGGAGCCTCGAAAAATGCGGAGCACCGCTTCGCATAACAGATCTTAAATTCGAAGACATGAAGTGGCCGAGGTGGAACGACTGGCAGGAGATAAGTGAACAAAAGGGGACGATCGACGGGAATTTTGTAAAGATAAAGGCCAAGATCCTGAACACCTCGGGCGAAGCGAAAGAAGCGGAGATCGCATTTAAGGAAACCTTCAAAGGCGACAAATGGGACGGAGCTAGACCTGATTCGCCGCTCAAAAATCATCTCGATTACATAAACATCCGCGTCGACGCAAACGAGGAACGCGAGGTGGAAATGCTTTGGGACACTTCCGGTTATGCATGGTACGACGACGGTCGTCCGCGGCTCGTCCAACGTGTTAAGGCAGAGGTCTGGGAAAAGAATAAGATGGTCGATGACGAAACAAAGAACATCAAGATCGCCCCGAAGCCGCTAGTTCTTGTTCACGGATTGTGGAGCAACTGGAAGGCTTGGGAAGCCTGGCAGAATATCCTGACCACTTCGCACTCTTATGATTGGAAAGCATTTCCGGTCGGGGAAAAGCCGGACAAAGGCGTAATGAATACTGGCGGTTCATTCCTCTCAACGCAGCCGACGAACTCGATCGGCGAGAATGCTCGCCAGCTCGACACCTATGTTAAATATGCCCAGGAAGATAGAAATGCCTGGCACGTCGATCTGGTCGCGCATTCAATGGGCGGATTGATCTCACGGTATTACATTTCGCAGATCATGGAGCAACCGTCTGAAGGCGATTTTCGGCCCAAGGTGTCGAGGCTTATCATGCTCGGAACTCCAAATATGGGCTCGCCCTGCGCCGATGTTATGAATGTGGCTTTTGAGGCTCTTGGCGAAAATGTTGAGGCCGTCAGACAGCTCCGTCAGGATTATCTGGAAGGATTTAATCGGATAAACGTCGCCCGAAAAGGCGTCAAGTTCTCAGTACTTGCCGGAAACCCATTGCCGACGATGTGCAAATCAGTGGTTTGGAATGATGGTGTAGTTCCGGTGCCGTCGGCTAAATGGAAAATAAAAGATAACGCAGAGTCAAAAAATATTCACACGGACCTGACCGGAACGTCTGACTTCTCAGCCTTCGTAAAGCCTCGCTTGGCCATCGGCCCGCGTGGCGATCACAATCCCGAGGCTCCTGATCCGTCTCAGTACATCGGACGCTTCGGTTCGAACCGTTCGTACGGTGCGGCGTTTACCACGACAGAAACAACAGAACAAACTGATGCTTTTCGAGCTGAATCTCCATTTGCAAAGGCGGTAGTGATCGGGCCAAAGCAAATCATCGAGATTGACATTCCGGTTACGGCAAGCTTGAATTTCGGTCTTACTTTTATGACCGACCCTAAAATTTCGGCTGTTCTCGTTGATCCCGCAGGTGTGGCGGCGGCAAAAAACCTTTCGGGCTCGCCCGAATCCCGAGGTTGGTTCAGGTCTCTGTTTTACGATAAGCCGACAACCGCAGCCACATGGAAACTTAGGCTTGAGAATACGGGAGACTTCGAATATCGGGCAGTCGTTACAACCTGGAACAACGCTGCCAGGTAAGCTGACTACTTTTTGATAGCGAGAGGCAATGGCAGCCACTGATCTCGACGCCCGTATGTTCGGGCGTTGAGATCGTCGATCTTCCTTTCCTGCTCACACTGCATTTCGTCAGGCGGCAGATCAGTTTCGTTTTCGTAGCAGGCGTGAACGGTACATGCTACAGGTTTACCGTCGTCATGAACCAAACACCCAACTCTTTTTTCAAACAAAGGACACGCGAACTTTTTCTCGAAAGTGTCGCCATCGGCAGAAAGCCCATATTCGCTGATAGCTCTATCGATACGCAGCGTAACGGCCGCCTGTTGTTCAGTTGGCAGATCCGCGAGTCTGGACCTGATCGCAACCGCCTCTAGTGTGGAGATATGTACGTTCACAAAATGAGCGTCCAGACAGCAGGCCCCAGGCGTCGCGCACGTTAGGCACGAAAGAGCCTTATATTCGTAATCGTCGCGAATTCGTTGGGCGAATGAATCCCGAATAACTCTCAGCTTAGCGAGTGCCTGTTTTTCAGAGAGAAACTTCATCTTTCTAGAACATTCTTGAACTATCGGGTCAGACCCGTCAACCCACAGACCATCAGTCACACTAATTCACATACGATTTTCATAATGTTATTTTATAAGGGTGATGAGAAAAATATCCTGGCCCTTGCTAACGCTGATCGTATTTTCGTTCATCTTTGATCTCGCTGCCGGAGAGATCACCCTGAAAAATGGTGACCGATTGACCGGCAAGATCGTCGAAGAAAATCCCGACACTGTAGTTATCGAGACGGAATACGCCGGCAAAATCAAGATCGCGCGAAGCTATATCGTCGCCGTTAATCTCGTTGCTGCCGCGAAGCCCACTGACAAACCGGTCGCCGCGACGACCGCACCAAAACCAGTGAAACCTGCGCCACCGCCGCCCCCTCCATCTACACCCGAATTAGTCAAACACCGCTCGTCCGGTATGATGAACCGTTTACGAAGTATGGCAGGTGGTTGGGAAGGTAATGCGAACGTGGGCTTTAGTTATACATCCGGCAACTCAAACAACATCACCATGACCACCGGCCTGCGTGCGTCAAAGATCAGGCCCCAAGATGGCTTCACTATCTATGCCCGCAGCCTCTGGAATAGTAACCACGGTACTACCAACGTCGTTACCACGCAGAACGCATTCTGGGGCGGAGCTCGCTATGACCGGACGATCGATAAGCGGTTGTTCGGTTTCGTTTCCTATGACTTTGAACGTGATAAACCGAAACGGCTACAGTTCCGGTCGGTCGCCGGCGGCGGGATCGGTCACAGGACCATTAAGAACGACCGAACTGAACTCGAAATGATCGTCGGTGGAGCGTGGAATCGTACGTGGCAGCCAAATAACGACACAAACACACCCGAAGCGTTGGCGGGCTTTACGTTCAAGCACAAGCTAAATGATCGACTAAAGTTTCAGAACGCCATGACCTACTTCCAAAACGTGACCGACAGGGCCGAGTACCGTTTCATCTTTGACGCGACCCTTTCCGCAGACGTTACCAAGAAGATCGGCTTTTACATTTCTGTTGGCGACCGGTTCAACAACGACCCTTTGGGTACATCAAAAAGAAATGATTTCCTCTTTACTACTGGAATGAAATGGAATTTTGGCAAAAAGAAATAGCCGATGGCTATTGCGTCCGACCTTATGATGATGGAAAATTGGAGTATTCGAATTTTTTCCAAAACGAGGACTTTTCTTAATGCTGAAAGAAGGCGATATAGCACCGGATTTTTCAACTGTAAACCAAGATGGTAATACCGTTAGTCTCTCTGACTTTAAGGGTAAACGGGTGGTTCTTTACTTTTATCCAAAGGACGACACGCCTGGCTGTACGAAAGAGGCGTGCTCATTTCGTGACGCGGACGAGGTATACCGCTCTAAGGGAATTACTGTCCTTGGTGTCTCGACCGATAGCGAAAAAGCGCATCAAAAATTTATTTCAAAGTATCAACTCCCATTCGACCTGCTCGCAGACACCGAGAAGAAGATCGTTGAAGACTATGGCGTTTGGGGCGAAAAGAGCATGTATGGCAAAAAGTACATGGGAACATTTCGAAAGACCTTTCTTATCGACGACGGCAAGATCGTCAAGATCTTTGAAAAGGTAGATGTTGCAAAGCACGCGGATGAAGTATTGGAGGCGTTCGGTGAAAAATAATATTGAAAAGTTTGCTGTCTGTGTTCTGGTCGCAGTTTTCGCCACCTTTGCCTCTTCTTGTGCCCAGAAGGCTCAATTGGCTGAGTATAAGAAATTTACAGACGTTTCACAGGTGCCTAAAATATCCGTTCAGGATGCGAGAAAAGACGTCGACGCCGGGCATGCGATCATAGTCGATAGCCGTGCCGAGTCGGCGTTCAAAGCCGAGCGAATAGCAGGAGCGATCAATATTTCAAGCTCCGCCGAGACCGATAAGATCGCAAAGCTGCCAAAAGATAAAAAGATAATTATCTATTGCTCGTGTGCGACTGAGGGTACGAGCGCCGCTCTGTCATTCCAGTTGAACCAGGCAGGCATTGCGAATACTTATGCGTTAACCGGTGGAACAAAAGCCTGGCAGGATGCGGGTTACCCCATGGCGTCCGGCGAATAGCAAGCGGTTAAAAAAGAATATGCGTAGATCGGTTTTCTTGGTAACAATATTTCTTTTTGCGATGGCATGTCAGCAGCCGTTGGTTCTTGAGTACAAGAAATACGACAACGATCTAGCTGTTCCACGCATCTCTGTCGAGGAAGCAAAGAAGGATTTCGATGCAGGCCACGTCGTATTTGTTGATAGCCGCGGGACGGGAGCATTTGACGTTGAGCATCTTCCGGGAGCCATCGCTATCGCCTATAATGATCCGGAATCGGAGTATGACAAGTTGCCAAAGGGCAAAAAGATTGTCATTTACTGTTCCTGAGGAGGCGAGCACACGAGTGCCAGTTTGGCACTCAAAATGAACCAGAAACAGATTCCCGGAACCTACGCCCTCGTTGGCGGGCCAAATGCCTGGAAGGCAGCCGGCTATCCCGTTCTAAGCACCGACATTAATAACACAAAATAGAAGGAGAGCTATGAAAGTATTTGTATCGCTATTCCTATTGGTGATCTCGGCCATTATCTCTTTTGGGCAAGGCACCGATGTTAAGAAATTTGCGAGCGAATCCGAAGTACCACGGATCACGATCGAAGATGCAAAGAAAGGCTTCGATAACGGCAGCGTTATATTTGTCGATTCTCGCTCGCTAGACGCTTACGAGGCAGAACGTATAAAGGGAGCTTTTATAATCAAAGGGGCTGCCGAAGATCGCTTCGCATCCTTGCCGAAGGGCAAAAAAATAATAGTTTACTGTACCTGACCGGCCGAAAATTCGAGTGCCAGGCTGGCATTCCAAATGAACCAAAAAGGCATAGCAAACGTTTACGCATTGAAGGGTGGTTTCCAGGATTGGAAGACTGCGGGACATCCGACAGAAAAGGGTAAATAGAAAAATGGGCAGGAGCTAGCAGCTTCGGCCCATTTTGTATTATCGGTTAAAGCGGATCAGTTCATCACAGATCCGGCCTGATGCCTTACCGTCCCAAAAAGGCGGGATCTTTGCATCGTCGCGGATGTTGCCGCCATCAAGGACCTTTGACGCAGCTTGCCTGATCTTCTCTGGGTCTGTTCCAACCAGGACATTTGTTCCCAATTCAATGGTTATAGGCCGCTCTGTATTGTGTCGGAGCGTCAGACATGGAATGCCAAGAACCGTCGTCTCCTCCTGTAGTCCGCCGGAATCGGTCAAAACTAATTTTGCCCCGCTGTACAGCCTCATGAAATCCAGATAACCAAGCGGCTCGATCAACTTGATATTCGATCCCGCGATCTTCACATCAAATCCAAATTCGGTGATCTTCCCGCGTGTTCGTGGATGGACCGGAAAAATAATGGGAAGCTTCTCAGCAACGGTCACCAAAGCATCTAAAACGCCCTCGAATACGTCTCTATCATCGACATTAGAAGGACGATGAAGCGTCATTACCCCGTATTCAACCGCCTCAATACCAAGGTTACTGCGAACGGTAGAGCCCTCTGAAAGCTTCAGGTGCTCGAGTAGCGAATCGATCATCACGTTCCCTACGAACTTAACTCGTTCACCGCGAATTCCCTCTTGATCCAGATTCACATCCGCGTCTTCCGACGTCGTCAGCAGTAGGTCGGAGATCGCATCGGTGAGGATGCGGTTGATCTCCTCAGGCATCGCACGGTCACGCGAACGCAAACCAGCCTCAACATGAGCGATCTTGATGCCAAGTTTGGCACATACGAGCGCACACGCGATCGTAGAATTTACGTCACCAACGACCAGAACCCAATCAGGCTCGTGCTCCAGAACGACGGGCTCAAATTCCGTCATTATCTTCGCCGTCTGCACGGCGTGTGATCCCGAACCTACCCCGAGGTAAATATTCGGTTTCGGCATCCCGAGATCTTCGAAAAAGGCATCTGACATCGCCGCATCATAGTGTTGCCCCGTGTGAACGATCATCGGAGCAAACTCGTCCGTACGCCGTTTCATTTCGGCGTAGATCGGAGCGACCTTCATGAAATTTGGCCGAGCACCGGCAATGAGAAGGACCTTGAGCATCTAGAGCCTCACAACCTTGGCATTGCAGGCACCACGAACTTCCGGAGAAAGAGCATTTCTCGTATCCACAACTAATTTGGCGAGGCTGCAAATTCTTGAATAATCGACGGTCGTGTGCTCCGTGCAAATGATCACGCAGTCCGACTCGGCAATAAGCTCATCGGTCAACTCTTTGTTGAACAGCGGATCGCCTGCACCTATGGTGTAAGCGTGGTCAAATGTCACCTCTGCGACAAACGGATCGTGGTAATAAACATCCGCTCCGTCAGCCCGCAAGAGGTCGATGATCGAAAGGGCGGGCGACTCACGCATGTCATCGATATCTTTTTTATACGCGACGCCGAGGATCAGGATCTTTGAACCGTTTACGGCCTTTCTCTCTTCATTTAGTGCAGCAGTCGCAAGTTCGACAACATAATTCGGCATCGTCGAATTGATCTGTTCGGCAAGCGAAATGAATTTCGAGTCAAAACCGTGCTGTCTTGCTTTCCAGGATAAATAGTGCGGATCCAGCGGAATACAGTGTCCGCCGATCCCCGGCCCCGGATAGAAGGGCATGAAGCCAAAAGGCTTTGTCGCTGCGGCATTAACGACTTCCCACGTGTCGATTCCGAGGGCGTTGCAAACCTTCGCCATTTCATTCGCCATCCCGATGTTTATGGCGCGAAATGTGTTTTCCCAAAGTTTCGCCGCTTCCGCTACACGGGCGGACGAAACGCGGTGAATATTGCTGACGATCTTGCCATACAGGTAAGCGGCAACATCGGTCGAATCCTCGCCAACACCGCCGACCACCTTTGGAATGTTGTGTGTCTGGAATTGCGGGTTACCTGGATCAACTCGTTCGGGTGAGAACGCAAGCAGGAAGTCCTCATCGAGCTTGAATCCTTTTTCTTCGAACATCGGCATCAAAACCTCGTCGGTCGTACCAGGATATGTGGTAGATTCGAGAATTATCAGCTGTCCTCGCCGCATGTATTTCTGAATCTCGCCGCCGGCGGTGAGAATATACGACATGTCAGGATCCTTCGTCTTTCGCAGCGGCGTTGGAACACAGATAATGATCACGTCGCAGGAGCTCAATTGTGAAAAATCGGTCGTCGCAGTCAGTTTGCCGCCGTCGACACATTTTTTTACATTCTCGCTGGTAACATCAACGATGTATGAGCGACCGGCATTGATCTCGCTGGTCTTTTTCTCATCTACTTCGAACCCGACGGCCTCAAAGCCCTCGAGGCAAAACTCTACGATTAGCGGCAGGCCAACATAGCCAAGCCCAATGACGCCGATACGGGCGCTCTTCGCCGAAATAAGTCCTTTTAGTTCTTCTTTTATCATTACGTTATTTAATATTGTGCGGTATGTGGTGTGCTCCCGCAGAGGCAACAAGCGATTCCATCTTTAAACTATGTTAAGCGCTTATCGTTAGTCAAGATTATATTCATTTTATGCTAGAATAAGCTGACCAAAGTGGTCAGACCTCTTCCATAAGTTATACGCGCAATAGTAGGTTTTCTCCTACATTTTATGAGTTCCGATATTTCATCATCCAATCCTGTCGTAAAGGCAATAGTCGAAGGCACCGCTCCGCGCCCTGCTCAGCTCGCAGCCGCCCGCGGAGCTTTACCCTTGCCGCAAACAGATCTGCTCGAGATATTGGTTAACTTTTTCGACGGTTCCGACAGTGAGCTAAAGGTTGCGGCTACAGAAACGCTTAAGGCCCAACAGCCCGAAGCTCTTGAGGCCACGATCCGCGCGGCGGAGCTAGCACCAAATGTTCTGGCTCACTTTTCCGCCTCGCTCGATCTACCGTCATCGATCCACGAGGCCATTCTGATCAATCCGCGAACGCCCCCTGAGGCGGTTGCGAAATTTGCTGCCAAAACCGGTAACAGCGCGTTGATCGATCTGCTGTCTTTCAATCAGCAGTTGCTCATCCAGCATCCCGCGATCCTCGACGCAATCATCGCCAATCCGAGCAAGACACCGGATGCCGAACGAAGGGCTTCTGAGATCAAGCGTGAGTTTTTTGAGAAAGAACGCGGTGCCCAGCAGATCGCAAATGAGCTTCGAGCTCAGGGCAATGAGGCAGCGGCCCAATTCATTGAACAGGCCGAGGTAGCTGAAAATCCGGGCGATTCCGGCATGAGCCTTGAGGACGCGCTATTCATCGCTAAAATGATCGAGGTTCCGGATCAGGAAACCGATGATTCATGGCTCGCCCTTGAGTATATCGAGGAAATATATGAGGAAAGTGAGGAGACTCGCAAAGCCATTCTCAATAAGATCCTCGGTGAAATGCAGGCCGATGATGAGGCATCGACAGAACGCATCTCGATGCTCAACCGTATCATGCAAATGGGTGTGAAAGATCGCGTCAAGCTAGGAATGAAAGGTGATCGCGAGGCTCGCAACATTCTAATTCGCGACCCAAATAAGCTCGTCTCGGGCGCAGTTGTCAACAACCCTCGGATCAGCGAAAAAGAGGTGGAAAACATTTCCTCGATGCGTTCGCTTTCTGAGGACATTCTTCGTCAGATCGCGACGAACCGACAATGGGCTCGCAGCTACCCGATCATGCACGCTCTCGTTAAGAATCCACGGTTGCCGATCGCCAATGCTATTACTATCATGACCCGGCTGCAGCTTCGCGATCTTGTCACCTTGTCTAAAAACCGCAACGTTTCGGACGCTGTCCGAAAACAAGCCGGACGTCTTTACGCTGCCCGCTCCGGCACCAGCAAAGGCTAGAGAAACTTAGCGACCCTGCCAGTTTTGATAAATGACCCCGCCATGTCGGTGAATGTGTGGCTCGCGGCGCCGAGCCAAAGTCCTGCGAACACCAACACTGGAAAACCAGCTCCGAAATTCTCACGCGTGAACTCGCCGATCGGGCTCCAGACATTTGATATCTGCCCGAAAACAGGCACTTGCATGCCGATGTAAGCTGCCCAGAAGAAGGCGAACACAAATCCGATCAGCGAGAGCATTCCTAAGAAGTAAATTACCCGGATGAGAGCTCCGAACAGCAGGCCGTGAGAGAATCGCGATCGGTGCTTAAAAAATGACCTGTATGGAAACCAGATAAATCGAAATATGAACCAGCGCGAGTATTGGCGAGACACCGTGTCTAGATCGGGCCCAAACATCAATCCGCCAAAGACGAATGCCGCCGAAACGATCACTCCGCTAACGATCTCGCCTCCGAGCGCTCCACCAACAGCAAACGCCGGGGCGGCAAGCAGCAAAGTTATCGCATCATGTGTTCTCCCACTCGGCATCGCTGTCTAGTCTAGTAAGGCAAGCCCGACCGAAGCAAGCCTGCCGGTAGCACGGCTCAATATTTGCCGCCCTTGCCGTATATGCTAGAATCAACGCTTTGCCCGAGTCGATGAGTTCTGTCCCTAAAAAACTAAAGACGACGCTTGCGATGATCAAATTTGAGCATACGCTTTTTGCGTTGCCGTTTGCGTTCTTAGGCGCGATCCTCGCAGCGAGCGGGCTCCCAACCTGGTGGCAATTGCTGTGGATCACAGTCGCGATGTTCGGAGCTCGCTCAGCGGCAATGACCTTTAATCGCATTGTCGACCGCGATATTGATGCCAAGAATCCACGTACCGCCAATCGTGAGATCCCGAGCGGCAAGTTGTCCGTCGGGTTCGCCTGGGCGTTTCTTTATGTTTCTATCGGAGTCTTCCTTCTAGCGTCTTACTCGCTGAACTGGCTGACCTTCGCGCTTTCGCCCGTCGCCCTGCTTTTCGTTCTCGGCTATTCATACGCAAAACGCTTTACGGCTTTTGCACACGTCATACTCGGTATCGCTCTCGCGATTTCGCCGTCAGCGGCCTGGATAGCGGTTCGCGGATCTCTATTTGATGAAATTCCGATCCTGTTGTCCGTGCTGGTCTTGATGTGGACGGCCGGATTTGATGTCTTGTACGCGTGCCAGGATTTCGAATTTGATCGAAAAGCGGGTTTACGATCGATACCGGCTCGATTCGGCATCAAAAACTCACTCCGGATTGCCCGTGTCTTTCACTTTCAGGCTTTCGTTGTTTTGGTTTTGCTTTACTTGGCGACCGGGCTTGGCTGGCTGGCTCTCACGGGCGTGATAGCTGTCGGGGCGTTACTCGTTTACCAGCACACCTTGGTAAAAGCCAATGACTTGAGCAGGATGAACGCTGCTTTCTTTACAACCAACGCCTTTGTAAGCGTGATATTGCTGATGACTTTCGGCGGGGCAGTGATGCTCGGTCAATTTCGCTAGCATCACCAAGCTGCAATACTATGTCTTCGCGATCGCCTTAACTGCCGTCGCACCCAGTCGGTCTTTCAGCTGTTGTAAGTAGAGACTTGCGGGTTCTACGTGCCGGCCCAGAGACTCCCAATACCCGTCCTGACGCGGGGCAAACGCCCCGGGCTTCTTTTCGCCTACGTGCCCGATCGACCAATTTTGAGCCGTCGGCGGTTTTTGGCAAACAAGCGGCCCTTCGCAATTCCAAGCAACATAATTTGCACCGGCCCATCCGTGGCCGGTTCCCATCCACTGGCGGTCCTGTATCGCCATCGGGGCCGAGACGTTGTCATACAGGCCGCCGACCGACCATCGGTGGTGGGGTTCGCTTGTATTGTAGGAGTTTGTCGCCTTACAGGACAAGAACACGTTAGGGCCGCAAACTTTGGATCCGACAACAAAGTCATGCCGTCCAGTGTCGGCGAGGCATCGTTGCACAAGGCTCAACTGCCCCTCGAGGTGAAAGCAATAACGACGGCTTCCGGTGATCTCGGAGATCATATCGAGACATTTGCTATCCTGCACCGTTACCCATTTAGCATCTCTACTGACATGGACACCCGTGTAGCCAAAGTGGATCGCGGTCACATCGCGAACCCAAACGTTCTCAGCAAAGTTTATGGTTAGAAACTCCCATGAATGCTGTTCATCCGAGTAATACTTCCCTTTTCCGCGCTCTAAGTCCGCCTTGATCTTCGGATCGAACTCAGAGTCGCCACGCAGGCCTTCGATACCGACGTGGTTGATGCGGCCGCTGTTGTCTACCCTCAGGACCTCGCCGCCGCCCCAACGTCTGTCGATCGCACAAACCACAGGAGCGTCGATCGTTATCGTGTCGCCCTTGATCGATTTGATCACCCGCTCAAAATCCAGATCGAATGGCTCCCACTGAACCGTTCCGCCCGTAGACCTTGGCGTTATCCGGTCCATCCCGATCTCGTGGATCCATTCTTTGTTGCCAATACGCCTGACAATGATCTCATCACCGACGGATAATCCCGCCGCAGACTCGACCTTAAAGGACCGCGATCCGACAGGCACGTACGCGTCTTTTATCGGAGACCTCTTTCCCGTCGCTTTCCTGGGACCCTTACCCTTGACCTCGACAAGCGTATGTTGCTTTCGCTGCGTAGCGACCAGAACCGTACCTTTTTCATCATCGCCCTCGCCACGCAATACAACCCCACTCGCTCGGATCACAAGGGTTCGGTCGATCTTATAAGTGCCTTTCCGAATTAGAACGGCGCCACGAAATCCATCTTTACCCAACGCAAGCGCGGAGACCTTATCGATCGCATCCTGGATCGCCTTTCCAGCATTTTCCGAGGTAGGTTCTACCGTTGCCCGGATCGGCACAGTGGGGAGCTTTACGCCTCCGCCCATGTAGCCGCAATTAGAGAAATCCGGGATCGTGTTCCCTTCGCCGTCCGGAACATAGACCAGCCTGCCGTCCTTGCCCGGATAAACTATTTTGCTGAAGTTCGCGGGAGCAAAGCCACGCGCCTCCCCAAGCAATGTCAAAGCTCCTAGAATGCCGACGAATTCCCTTCGATCCATATTTTTTTCGAGCTGAACAATTTGTTGACGCTGTTATTCTAAGTGAGTTTCTTGTTCATGCAGACGTTGTTTTCAACGCCGATGTACTGTCCGAAATTTGGACGTCCTCTTCATTAGTGCGTTTGACAACAGTCGTCATCAATTAGAGTGTCTTCGGTATTTGTAGGTCGGTGCCTAGCTTTTTGTTTAGCTTCTCGATGAAATAGGCCGAAAGCAGCGGCGATTCTTTTTCGATGTTCTGGTGGACGAAGAAATTAAGCTGCCGCAGGCCTTGCGATTTCCAATCAGCAATTCGGTCGACCCATTCGTCGAGCCTCGCACGGTCGGATTCCGGATGATTTGCACCGACCCAGCGAATAAAGGCGTTCGGCGTGGTCAGCCGCATATGCATCAGATCGCGGCGTCCGGCGGTATCAACGAGGACGTTTGTGATGTTGTTTTTCTCAAGCAGTTCGTAAAGTCGCGACGAAACCTCAGGGTCGTTGTACCAATCCGTCTTTCGAAATTCCACGGCGACAGGCGTGTCATACTTCCAACCCACCACAAACGCCTCGACCCGCTCAAAATCCTTCGGCCCGAAATTGTTGTGCATCTGCAAAAACGGCATCCCTAGCTTTTCCTTGAGATGCGACGCATTTTCGACAAAGCGATCGACCAACTCTTCCGTCTCTTTCAGCCGCCCCCAATGCGAGATGTCCTGCCCCAATTTTGGAAAAAACTTAAACCCCTCCGGCGTCGTCTCATACCATTTCTCAAACTGCGTTGCCGGAAACAAGCGGTAAAACGTCGCGTTCAGCTCGATGCAGTTGAACTGCGTCGAATAATAAGCAAGTTCGTCCTTCACCCCCTTCGGATAAAAGCCCTTAAGATCAGCTTTGTTCCATTTCGCACAGCCGACATTGATCTCAAGCGAATCCGCCGCCGACCCGCCCAAAACTGCTGCCGTATCCGCATGATCCGCCGGGATGGTGAAATCGATTTCTTCCGGGTTTTCGACCTGTCCGAACTTCATAATTAAGTGTGTTACCTACCGCTTTTTGTTAGAATCATAGCATACACATATGTTGTTTTCATTTGATCAAAACTTAAGAGACATTGCGGAAAAGGTCGAGGATAACGAGCGGTTATCGTTTGAGGACGGGCTGTCGCTGTTTGCGACGGACGATCTCAATGCATTGGGCAAACTAGCCGATCACGTTCGACGGAAGAAGCACGGCAAGACGACGTATTACAACGTCAACCGGCATTTTAACCACACGAATATCTGCGTTGCCGATTGCAAATTCTGCGGCTTTTATCGCCGGGCGAGGCAGGATGATGCCTATACCTATTCCGTGCAGGAAGGACTGGATATCGCTCGCCGTGCGGTCGAGGAAGGTGCGACGGAGCTGCACATTGTCGGCGGGCTGAACAGCAAATTGCCGTTCGAGTATTACACCGATCTGTTCTCGTCGCTCAAACGCGAATTCCCAAAGCTCCATCTAAAAGCCCTGACCATGGTCGAGCTTGATTTCTTCGCCCGCTTTTACAAGATGTCCGACGAAGACGTGATCTCAAAACTACACGCAGCCGGAATGGATTCGTGTCCCGGCGGCGGTGCCGAGATCTTTGCGGAGCCGACCCGAAGCCGCATCTGCGATCACAAATGCGACGGCAACCGCTGGCTGGAATTGGCAGGCAAGGTCCACAAAGCCGGACTCAAAACCAATGCGACGATGCTCTACGGCCATATCGAAACGATGGAAGACCGCGTGGATCACTTCGTTCGGCTCCGCGAGCAGCAGGACAAGACCGGCGGCTTCCAGTGCTTCATCCCGCTCGCTTTTTATCCGAAGGATACGGCACTGTCATCGCTTCCCGGCCCAGACGCGATCGACAATCTTAAGACCATCGCCGTCTCACGCCTGATGCTCGACAACTTCGACCACATCAAGGCCTACTGGGTCATGCTCGGCAAAGCCACCACCCAGACCGCCCTCCATTTCGGAGCCAACGACGTCGACGGCACCATCACCGACGGCGGCGAACTGACCCACGCCTACTCCGTCGAAGACGGCGGCGAATCCAAAATGACCAAAGCCGAACTCATCACCATGATCGAAAACGCCGGTTTTGAGGCTGTGGAACGCGACACCGTATACAATCGCGTCGCGGCAGCATAAATTAATTCGTTCAACATAGAAGGCATGAACACTTCTGACACACATAATCAGCGCATCGCCACGATGACGTTCTCCTCCGTTTATCCGCATTATGTGGCGAAAGTTGAGAAGAAAGGCAGGACTGTGGACGAATTGCACGAGGTCATCGAGTGGCTGACCGGCTTTGACGAGGCGAAGCTGCGGGAGCTGATCGACGCGAAGGCGACTTTCGAGACCTTCTTCCAACAGGCCACGCTCAACCCAAACGCCCCGCTCATCACCGGCGTCATCTGCGGCTACCGCGTCGAAGAGATCGAAAACCCTTTGACGCAGAAGGTTCGCTATCTAGATAAGCTCGTCGACGAACTCGCGAAGGGCCGGAAGATGGAAAAGATCTTGCTCGGTTCTTAGAGCGCTCCCGGGGACTTAATAGTTCTATTGAGGCACACGAGTCCTGCCGGAACAATATTATGAGTGACACCAGCACCTTGATCTCCGCTCTCTCGACAGCTCCCGGCGTGATCATTCCACTGATCCGCGAGGTGCCGCCGGAGATACTGAAGCGTCGTCCGGCTCCGGCGAAATGGTCGGCGTATGAGCATGCTGTTCATCTGTCGCAGTCTGATGTCGCGTTTCGCGCACGGCTTGATCTGATATTGTCGACGCCGGAACCGTTCATTAAGGTGATAGAGAACTCCGCCGAGGACGAAGCAGGAGCGATGCTCGACGTTAATCTCGACGAGAGTCTTTACCGTTATGTTCGCGAACGGGCCGCTCTCGTTGAACGACTTGAACAACTCTCGTCCGACGAATGGCAAAAAGCTGCCGTCCACGAGGCGTTCGATCACTATTCGGTGTTCATCATGTTCCGGCACCTGTACGTCCACGAGATGCATCACGCTTACCTGATCGAACAGTTGCTGCTCAAGAACGATTGGGATTGATATGAATACGAATCAAGAATTTCTACAAAGTCTGTACGATGCGTTCAATCAACGTGAGATCGAGACGATCATCTCGCTGATGCGGCCCGATGTGAAATGGGCAAACGGTTTGGAAGGCGGCTTTGTTTACGGCCGCGATGCCGTTCGCGAATATTGGACTGCTCAATTCCAGAACATCCTGCCTGAGCTTGAGACCTTGGGCTTCGAAACGGACGAAAACGGCCGCGATATCGTTACCGTTCATCAGGTCGTCAAGGATCTGCAGGGCAACGTCCTCGCGGATATGACGGTTCGCCAGATCTTCACGATCGAGGGCGGCCTGATCAGTCGATATGAGATCGTCGAGGCTGAAACCATTCAAGAAATGATCGAGAAAACCGCTTGGACGGAAACTGTCAAAGACGCCTACGCCGCTCTCAATCGCGGCGATATCGACGGTTTCGTCAAAGACTTTGACCGACAGATCTTACGCGTCGAGTTTGAGGGAACTCCAACCGGCGGAACTTATCGCGGGATCGAAGCCGTCACAGCCCACGTCGCCCAAGGCCGCTCGACCTGGGCCGAAGATGCTTGCGAGCCCGAACGCTTCATCACCGTCGCTGATAAGATAGTCGTGTCCTGCCACGTCCGCGTCAGGCTAAAAGACCAAACCGACTGGCTCGAAGGCCGCACCGGTGACGTATTCACATTCCGCGACGGCAAAGTAATCGAGTTTTGCACTTTCTCCGATCTATACCAGGCTTTAGGTCGGGCCGGTGCAGAGGGATCTGCCGCGACGAAATTTAATTAAGGAGTGGTGAAGTTTGTTTGATGAGAGATAGCGCGAGGACCCAATGAATTATTTACATAAGATCATTACGGACTTTGAACTTCATTCCGTTGAAGGTATCAGAGAGTGTTTTGAAAATGGCGTCGATCCTAATGCGCTAGTTAACGGCAGACCTCTGGTTTACGAGCTTATAAATATGTATACCCGTGGGCCATTATTCAAATCCTGTATTCGAACTTTTTTAGATCACGGGCTGGAATTTGAGGACAAAATCTTACTTTCCGTTTTGTTAGACGATGCAGCGTTGCTGAACGAACAACTAAGTGAAAACGCGAGCGCGATAACAAATACGTACACTCTTGACTGTACATTTACCCCTCTGTACGAGGTTTCGCTGTTACACATTTGTGCGGAATATAATCATCTGAGATGTGCAGAGACTCTTATTAAACACGGAGCGGACATTAACGCAAAAGCAGGGTTTGACGAGAATAACTTTGGTGGGCATACCCCGATTTTTCATACCGTGAACCAGGATTCTAATAAAAGTTTGGACGTTTTGAAGTTTTTGCTTTCCAAGAAAGCAGACCTAACTGTAACTGTAAAAGGGTTGATCTGGGGAAAAGGATATGAATGGGAAACATTTATCCCTGATGTAAATCCAATAAGTTACTCTATGATGGGCTTACTGCAACAATTCCAAAGGACGGAGATGCAAATCTATGAAGTCGTGTCGTTGATGCTAAGCGCAAAGTATGGCATAGACTATTTTCCGACGAATATCCCCAATAAATATTTGGCCAGTTAAAGAACAAAGCTGAAATAATTTCACGAAACCATTCGGTTGCACTTGACACCCGCAACCGTCTGGTTGCATACTCGTGTTCGAAGTTATGAAACGAGACATTTTCCAAGCCATAGCTGACCCGACGCGGCGGGCGATCATTGCTTTGATCGCTCTGCAGGCGATGACGCCGAATGCGATTGCGGAGCATTTCGACACCTCGCGGCAGGCGGTTTCGAAACATCTGCGCATTTTGGCGGAGTGTGAGGTTATCAAACCTTCGCGAGAAGGGCGAGAGATCTATTACCAACTGGAGATCAGCAAAATGAAAGAGATCGACGAGTGGTTAGAGCAATATAGGAAGATCTGGGAGTCGAGATACGAGCAGCTAGATACTTTGCTTTCCGAATTAAAACAACAAGAGAAACAGGAGCGAAAGATATGAAACCAGCCGAAGCAAGCCTGCCGTCAGATACTGAGGTGCTCGTCAAACGGAGCTTTGATGCCCCTGCCACTTTGGTGTGGCGGGCCTACATGGAACCGGATCTATTGCGTCGTTGGTGTACAGGTCCGCCCAATTGGTCGATGCCTGTCTGCGATATGGATATGCGTGTCGGCGGCGAGTATCAATGGCGTTGGCGCAATGACGAAGACGGCATGGAGTTCGGATTTACCGGCGAGGTATTGGAGGTCGTTCCGTACGCGAAGATCGTTCACACACAAGCTTTCGATCCGGGCAACATGGGCATTTCCATGGGCGGCGAACCGTCGATCATCACCGTGACATTCGACGAGGTCGACGGCATCACCAACGTCGCGACCACGATAAAATATGCGTCGCAGGCTGACCGCGATGCGGCCCTCGAAACCGGCATGACCGAAGGCATGGAAACAAGCTATGCACGGCTCGACGAAATATTAAGTGCAGAAGCCCGCACGTAAGTAAGGGCGTAACACTCAACGTTCGTATTACGCCCTTGCTCACGCGCGGGCTTCCGCATCGTTAGATGAAATAGAGACGAATATGGATTTTATAGTCAATAAAGAAACAAAAACGGTCACGATAACCAAAGAGTTTGATGCCGGGCTGTCGCTTGTGTGGGACGCATATACAAAGCCCGAACTGCTCGACCAGTGGTGGGCACCGAAACCTTTCGCTTCGCGGACAAAGGTCATGGACTTTACCGTCGGCGGCAAGAGATTTTACGCAATGGTCAGCCCTGAGGGCGCCGAGCGTTGGGTTTTGCAGAAATATACTTCGATCACGCCTAAGTCGAATTTCAAACTCTTCAACACATTCGCCGACGCAGACGAGAATGTGGAATTGCCCGGCTCCGATTGGAACCTGAATTTCAGCGAGCAGGCCGGAAAGACGACGGTTCACGCTTCTATCTACAACGAATCGCTCGAACGCCTCGAGCGGATGATCGAATTCGGCTTCGTCGAAGGAACAAAGGCGCAGTTGAAGAATTTGGAAGACCTGCTTGTGACGTTATCGAATAGATCGGCACGAGTAACTTGATCGCCGCGTAGCGGCAGTCGAATTTAGCCGTGGACGTTTGTCCACGGTGAGATGTAAAACCGATCCCGTCGCGTAGCGACGACTGAATCAAACGTGGCGAATCATTCAATTGTCGCTGACGCGACAAAATGTCTTTATTCGATTTTACCGTGGACAAACGTCCACGGCTAAATTCCAATTACCGCTACGCGGTCAAAACCATATGGCGAATACATATTCGAATTTGTTCTACCACATTGTCTTCTCGACAAAAGGCCGCAAGAATCTCATCAGCTCTGAAATCGAAGAGCGTGTCTGGGCATACATCGGCGGCATCGCGAGAAAACACGATATCATCGCCGTTCAAGTGGGCGGCATCGAGAATCACGTACACTTGCTTGTATTGGCTAAACCGAAGTTCGCCCCCAGTCAAATAGTCCAATGGCTTAAAGGCGAATCGTCCAGATGGATACATGAGACCTTCCCGGACATGCGGACGTTCGAGTGGCAAGACGGTTACGGAGTATTTAGTGTGAGCAAGCAGAATGTGCCGCGTGTCGTCCAGTACATCAAAAATCAACGTGAACATCATGCTACGCAAACATTCGAGGACGAATACATTTCGATGTTGAAACTGAGCGGTATTGATTACGATGAACGGTATTTGTTCGATTGATTAAATCGCGTAGCGATATTTGAACTTAGCCGTGGACGTTTGTCCACGGTCAGTTGCGATAATCGACCCGTCGCGTAGCGTTTGATCTAACTGCCCAGTTCTGCGTTGAATGAACTATGTTTACTACAATTCGACAAATCAACTTGCCGAGGCTGTTATTACTAACGGTCGCGTGCTTGCTGACACCGCTATTGGTCTCAACGTGTTCATCTCCGGACACGGCTCCCCCTGCACCGACGCCGACGCCAGCAATACTCGCGTCCCTTGAAACTAAAAGGGTGCAGGCTGACGGTTATTCCGTTATTGTCCCATCTTCTTTTAAGACGGCTCCGTGGCAAGGGGACGATTCATCAGGATGGTCGTTCAAGAGCCAACAGATGACAATATATTCGGAGTCTGGGCCGTACGGGGCGGACGCTAAAGACTACGGCTACATCAACTTTCCGGACGCTCGGAAAACAATCGACGGCGAACTAGCCAAAATCGCGTTGTACGAGATCCCTGACCAAACAGGACTGATCGACCCGTCGAAAAGAAATTGTATTACCGCACGTTTCGACATGCCCGACGGGAAACTTGCAGAGTTGTCCTTTCAAGTCCGTTTTGAGAGGCGCGAGGACGAGCAACTAGCCCTACAAATCATCGAATCAATTAAGTTTGACAGAGATTCGAAATGAGAAAAAATATATGAATTGGAATACGCCAGCCTTTTTCCTGACGATGCTCATGATGATGTTTCTCGCCGGTATCGCGTCGGGACAGCAAAAACCAACGACGGGCTACGCACCGGTTAACGGGCTGAAGATGTATTACGAGGTCCACGGAAGTGGCGAGCCGGTGGTGCTCCTCCATGGGGCGTTCATGACGATTACGGACGACTGGCGTGATTGGATAAATGAACTCGCCAAAACCCGCAAGGTTATCGCCGTCGAAATGCAGGGCCACGGGCGGACGGCTGACATCAAACGCGAAATTAGTTACGATAACCTCGCAGACGATGTCGCCGGGCTGCTCGACTATCTCAAGATCGCCCAGGCGGACCTAGTCGGTTATAGCCTTGGAGCCGGAGCCGCGATGAATTGTGCGATCCGCCATCCCGAAAAAGTGCGAAAGGTCGTCAGCATTTCGGCCCCGTTCCGCCTCGACGGCTGGGTCAAAGAAGGACGCGAGGCTCTCCCCAACCTCACAGCAGAAGTGTTCAAAGGCACACCCATGGAATCTGAGTACAAAAGGCTTAGCCCGACACCTGACAAATTCCCGGACTTCATCAAGCACGTCGTCGCGATGGCTTCGAAACCGTACGATTTCGGCGCCGCCAAATTCAAAGCGACCAAAGCTCCGTTCTTCTTCATCCACGGCGACGCCGACGGCGTGCGGTTCGAACACATCGCCGAAATGTACCGCCTAAAAGGCGGCGGCAACATCCACGGCGACATGCAGCCGCGTTCCGAATCGAGATTAGCCATTTTGCCGGGAGCGACACACGTTACGCTGATGAATCACACACAAACGATCGTTCCCATGATCAATGCGTTTCTCGATGCGAAAGCTCAAAAGTAATAGGGGATTTACATCGCGTAGCGATGATTGAATTTAGCCGTGGGTTTCAACCCACGGAACAATGGTAAATAAACCGCGTCGCGTAGCGACGATTGAATCAAACGTGGCGATCAATTCAATTGTCGCTGACGCGACAACAACATATTTCGTTCGATTTCCGTGGACAAACGTCCACGGCTAAAATCAACTAATCGCTACGCGATCTCAAGAATCTGATGAACGTACAAAATCAAATCAACGATTTTATCGCAAGCCACCCCGAACCAAAACGCACCGACATACAGGCATTGCACGACATGATCCAGCGTGTAGATCCGGGATGTAAATTGTGGTTCCTCGACGGCAAAAACAGCGAAGGCAAGGTCGTTTCTAATCCGGATATCGGCTACGGGTCTCGCCCTCACAAATACGCCGACGGGACGATCAGCGAGTTCTATCAGATCGGCCTGAGCCCAAACAAACCGGGATCTCCGTCTATATCCTCGGTATCGAAGACAAAAAATACCTGGCCGAAACGTACGCCAGCACCCTCGGCAAAGCGACCGTGACCGGCTATTGCATCAGGTTCAAAACTCTAAAAGATGTAAACACCGACGTTCTCGAAGCGGCGATACGGTTTGGGGTTGAGAATCCACGAACGGCGGGCTGATAACAATAATGGCGACGGAATGGTATCGATGTAAGGTGTGGTCAAAGGCAGAAGAAGAACATTTCTTTGCAAAGCTGAGTCGCGCAAGAAAAGATGGGCGAGCCCAGTACCTGAAAATTCAGGCGGTAGAACTTATCGAAGTTGGAGATTCAAGGCGTCTGCAAGCTGCCGAGTCTCTTTTGAACACGATCCTTACCGATTTTCCAGACGACCGACTTGAAAAAAGCGAGACTCTCAATCAACTTGGCGTCATTCACCGATTGCGTGGTGACAATGATAAAGCACTCAGTTATTTCAAAATGGCCTTTGAATTCGAGAAAGAGTTTCCTAACGTCATCACCAATGCTCGTTTGAATTTCGCGGAAACTGTTATAGAGGAGGATCGGAGCGCATGTTACGACGCAGTGGAAGAAAGCTTGCTCGCAAAAATAGAGACCGAAGGGCTCCCATTTCCGTTTGAGTGGTACATCATGTCAAGCGTCCTGTCCGTCATCTACTCCTCGAGAGGTGATGCGGTCAAAGCAAGATACTACGCTGACATTGCAGAGGGTAATGCTACGGCCAACACGAACACCCTTTGGAATCCGAGGAAAAAGCGCTTGGGACTGGTCGAGAATAGAAAAATCTGGTTGGACAAGAAAGTACGGGAAGGACTACGGCTCGCCAGATAGTTATTACCCAAGAGGAGAAACATGAGAAAAATAATTGCAGCAGAATTCATGACGATCGATGGTGTCATACAGTCGAGCCCGGAGGACGGGTTTATGTATGAAGGGTGGTTTTTCGGATATACGGACGAGGAATCCGGGGAAGTGATACAGAGGCGGCTGGCTAAGCCTGTCGACCTGCTGTTGGGGCGGAGGACGTTTGATATGTGGGAGCCTTATTGGCCGACGCACTCGCATTTCTGGCCGAATGTGATGACCGCGACAAAGTACGTCGCCTCGAACACACGCACCTCGAGCGATTGGCAGCCGACGGTCTTTTTGGGCGGAGACATCGCGGAGAAAGTACGCGAACTCAAGCAAACAGACGGGCCGGATATATATGTATTCGGAAGCGCGGACCTGCTTCAGACGCTTTTCAAAAATGATCTTGTCGATGAGTTGGAGCTGATGATAATGCCGATAACGCTTGGTGAGGGCAAACGCCTCTTCCAGGACGGCACGATCCCGGCGTCCTTCAAGGTGACCGACAGCCTCATCTCACCAAACGGCAACATCTGCATCACCTACACACGCAACGGCGACGTAAAAACCGGGGCTCCGCAGATAGAAGAAAACGATTAGAATAGTGCTCTGCTGGGTAGTGTCAAATCTTTTGTGTAAATGATCGGTTTTGGTTTTTCTCTTCTTTCTCTTTCATGTCATTTTGTTAGTAGTAGGGGCTGTGGGAACGGTGGGAAAATGTTCCTCATTTTTCCACGGTT
>JBGSQW010000067.1:0-14313 GCA_041737885.1 Pyrinomonadaceae bacterium
TCAGCGACTGGTGGCCGCCGGCCGAGGACTGGTGGCGGCCCGTCAGCGAATGTTTTACGCTCAAGCCATAAAAGGCCGCCCGATAACTCAGTATCCGACAGCCTTCCTTTTCTGTTTATCTTGAACCTAGAACCCTTTGAAATTAGTGTTTGGCTTGTGACATTCAGCACACTGAAACTGTGAAATATCGCCGAGGTTGATGGGATGTTTGAATGTCTGGTCGCCCTTGTGACAGGAGGCACATTGCCATGTGTTCTTGTCGCCGAGATTGACAGGATGTTTGAAAACCCCATCTGTCGCGGGCACGGTCTGTCCGCCAAACGTTCGGTCGATCGTCGTGTGACAGAGATTGCAGTCGTTTCGAATGACCTTCCCTTCCTTGCTTGCGTGCTGGCCGTCGTGGCAGCGGAAGCAGCCCTGTGCATTAAGGTGGCCGATATTATTAGGCGACGCCTTCCAATCCGTCTTCATCTCGGGGAAGAAATAGGTTTGGTAGATCTGTTGTATCTCTTTAACTGCACCAGCCACGGCCGGGCCGTGTGAGGCATAGATCCCCGGATGGTTTGAGCGATAAAAGTCGTCGATATCTCTTGCGATGGTTGCGACAGCTTCATCGTTGGTCAGATATGGCTTTGCCAGCGTCTCGACCGCTTTAGCCTTTATGAAAGGGAGCGAAATGTCTAGCCTTCCAGCCTCTAACGAACGGTCGACTGCCTGATTCGGCGAAAGATAGATGTGAGCGGGGCGATTGTGACAATCGATACAGTCCATTTTGCGTTTCGACGCATTGGCGATCTGCTGCTCAGTAAATGACGCGCCTTGGGCGGTATATTCCACGATATTCCCGGAAGAATCCTTTGTTCGGATCCATGGTATCGTCTCCCGTTTGTCGTCGGTGGATATGAATGTGACCTCATTCGACACGTTCATATGCCAGTGGATCCCGCCGACCGGGCCTGAGTTCGGATTTCCGCCGCCGACCTTGATCAGCATTCGTGTTTGGTCCAGTGAATTCTGCTCGTCGTAGCCATAGTGATTGAAAACCTTGATCTGGTCACCGTGAAACTTCTCCGACCAATGGCATTTCTGGCAGGTCTCGGTCGCCTCGCGCATGTTATGTACCGGCGTCTGGATCGGACGGTTATAGTGACCCGTAACAACTCCGTACAATTGCCGCATTCCGCCCATCTTCGCTCGAACATATGCATCGGCGCCGCCGCCGACGTGGCATTCTACGCAGCGGATCTTTGCATGCGGCGAAGCGTTGTAAGCGACAAACTCGGGCTTCATTACGTCGTGACATGCCTGCCCGCAAAATGTTACAGATTCGGTATATTCAAACGCCCGATAGCTGCCATAGGCGGTCATGAACAGGAACATGAACGAAAGGCACATGAAGACGATGAGCGATCGCCGCCTTCGCGGGTCGTTCAGATCGAGGATCGGATACGCTGCGATCTCGGCGACGGACATGCTGCGACGGCGGCGGCGTTCGTACAGAGCCCCGACCAGCACGATGAATAAACCGAATAGAAGCACGCTCGGAACCAAGATGAAGGTGATCAGGTCCGTATACGGATTGTCACTGCCGCTCGAAAATTCGATCAGCAGCAATAACAGAAAACTCGTCAGACTTGCGGCTACTACGGCAAAACCGATAAAGCTAATATAATTCCGCAACAGACTGGGAGCCAAATTCTTGGAAGCCGACACGTCATTCGCTACTTCTTCTTCTTTCATCTGTCTTTTACCTCAATGCTGGTCGATTAGATCGATTCCAAAATGTACCAAGGCCGTCCGAACAAAACTCGATTCATAGAATTCGAATTTTTGTCCAAACGGCCCGGGCCAAATGACATAACAGAAGATCAGTTCGTTACTTAGGCGTCTTTAAGCCTCTCATATAAGCAGCCAATCCCTTGGCTTCACCTTCTGTCATGCCCTTTGCTTCAAATCCCGGCATAAATGGCGGTTTCTCGCCTTTCTTTCCTTTCATGATCACTTCAACGTGCTGCTCATCCGGCTTAGCCGCGTCGTAGAATTTGCTGGCGTTCGGCAAATGGCATGCTGCACATTTTGCTTTGTACGCTGCCGCAGGTTCGTCAACCGCTGCCCCTACCGTGACCGGCGTTACATTGAACACCGTCAAAAGAAAAAGTGGAATTGCGAAAAATATTATTGCGATCAATTTTGTACGATTGGTTTTCATGTTCGACTCCTCGAATAACTCATAGAACCCGTTACGGTTCCTACCTATTCATATCGCAACCATCGTGCCAGCTCCGATCATCTTCAAACCACTGTATTTACGACACTTTTGCACCCGGCGGCATCTTCAAAAACCACGACCTTACCTGCCACCGCGAATTTTTCCGCACTTCCCACTCAAAACTTAAAGCTTTTCCCATCATGACAGCGCTTGCAGCTCGTGGGTTCCTTGATCCCAAAGGCTCGTTTGTCGTTATGACACGCCAGGCAGCTTTGCTTTCCGGCCGAAGCAAAATGCATGGACGGGATCGGGGCTGTAACCTGTCGTCCGCGTGCCGACCCTGCGAGAACCGTGTGACACGAAGCACAATTCAGATTGCCTCTTCGCTCGTGCTCCTGGTGGCTGAAGTTGATGGCATACGCCCGCGACCAATCCGAACCGCGAACCGGCCGTCCCGGCTCATGACACGTGCTGCATGAACCGATATTCCTGCCGCCAACCTCAGTCCGTGGTCCGTGACACTGAAAGCAGGTTTGGTGAGCCGTGGCACCCGACGGAACAGATAATGCCACACCGCGTCGCGAGGGTTTGTGACATGTAGCACAACTGGTTTGTTTCAGGTGTTTACCGTGATCAAATTTAATGTTGAAACTCCGAAGAGCCGGAAATGGCTTGACGTCGGTCGGCGTGTGGCAGATCGAGCATATCGGATTCTTGTTGTCGGCAAATTGCTGCACGTGACAGCCGGAACACGGCAGATGGCCTGGAAACTTCGGTTTCGTCAACCCTTCCTGACGTTTATGGCATACGAGGCAAGGCATTCGAGCGTGCTGAGGTTCGGAATGCTGAAACTTTGTGTACGACTGAGCAGGTTCAACGCTTTCCGAGGCTGTTTCAGCCGACGCCGAAAAAGCTGATAACGAGAACGCATAACCCGCAGCCACGCAAAAAAGCAGAAGAACCGCCATTTCAAGGCGTTTCGGGCGCAATCTGCTTTTTGTCCTGCTTATGTTCTCGCTCATCCTATTTTCCTGCCGCCGCCGCTATAGCTTTTGTATGCGATTCGGGAATCGGCAATTTCCCCAACGTTATGTGACATTTTGCACACTGAAAGGAAGCATTTGTCTTTCTCATATCCGCTTCATAATTCAGTGCTCCGCCGTCGTCCGAGGTCGGCGTGGCGTGGCAGGTCGCACACGATGCCACCTGCACTCTCGTCGTTTTGGGATCCGCCGTTTTCATCGTCAGCACGTTATGACACGTCGAGCAGCTCAGCTCAACGTGGCCAAAAAACTCGTGCCTGAATGTCCCGGACGAACCCCGGCGCTTCCACGCGTCCATCATTCGCTTGTTCTTGATCTTCATCGGAGCGGCGATCTTCGCGTCAAAATCTACTGCTAATACCGACGGCTTCAGCTGGTGGCAAGTCGCACAAGTTTGCGGTGCCGGCAGCATTCCCGTATCCGCCGCATGGCAAGTGAAACAGGTAGTGTGGCCATTCGGGCCGGACTTGAACGTCCCCTTCTTCAGCCAAAATGCGTCGTCGATCTTGTCGGGAGGCGGGGTGACAAATTCGTCCTCAGACTTGCCCTGCGGCATTTGGGTCTGGTGGCAAACAGCACAGCTCTCTTCGCCAGCTCGCTTATTTCCTTCGAATCTCGCGTTTACGAACGAGACCGGCTGCGAACTGTGTGAGGAAACGATCTCGATATGTTTATCGTGCGGAAAGCTGACGACAAAATCCGATTCTGCTTTCTTACCTTTCGGCGACAGGTCAAAGATCTCTCGCGGGTTCGGAAACGGGTGCCGCACACCATTGCGGGGCGTGGCATTTACGTGACAGATCGAGCAGATCTGGGGCTGAGCCCCCTTGAAAAACTGCTGCGTGTGGCAGCGAATGCACGAATCGTGTTTCGGGTATTCCGTAACGTCCGCAAAAGCAACGTCCGCGGCACGGGCTTTTTTCCAGTTATCTGACGGGAACTTGTGACAGCTCGCACAATCTAGCTTGTGGGCTTTTGTGTCGTGCGGAAATTCGGAATACTTCCGTGCCCGCTGCGGTGTCGGTTTTGGCTCGGCGGTGAACGATGCATCAACCGACGCCGTCGCCCGGTAAAGAGAACCAGCGACGAAAACGAACGCAAAAATGACGCCTACCAGGGCTCGCGTATTGTTTGTTTTGCTAAAGCGGCTCATTTTTACAGACTTTCCCGTTGCAGATTTTATTCGATTGTAAGGTCGATTGATGTGACGGCTATCACAGGCTTGCAATGCGACAAGGTGTTCGCGGAATAATACACGCCTTGTCGGGTAAGAATTCGCGGTACCGCGACCCAGTATTGCTGGGAATTCGCGAATTAAGCTTATTGTGGTGAAAAATTCACTATCCCGCACTGCACGCCGTCGGGCATACCGTTTGCCATATTGACGGTAAGGATCCGTGAATTATGGCGACACTTGAACAGACTGTAACGAAAGTTGTGGCGAAGGATAATGCAAAGCCGGCACATGGAGAGTCGCTTTTCTCTCGATTCCTCAAGCTCTTGTGCTCCGTTCGCCTAGGTGTGACGCTGCTCGTGCTGCTTGCTCTGGCGTGTCTTATCGGAATGCTTGTCATGCAGCAGAATGTCGAGGGCTTCGCCCGTTATTTTGCGGCTTTAACGCCCGCCCAACGGATGGTTTACGGCAAGCTCGGCTTGTTCGACATATATCACGCCTGGTACTTCAACGCGCTCTTGTGCATTGTTTCATTGAATATCATCCTCGCCTCGATCGATCGTTTCCCCAAGACCTGGCTTTATGTCTCAAAACCGAATCTAACCGTTCCGGTCAGATGGCTGCGTGATCAGAAACAAACGGCTGAGATCGAAATGAACGGAACGACCACCGAGATAGCCGAAAAAGCGGCGGCTGCCATGAAACGGATCGGCTGGCGAAAAGTCGCAACTGCCGAAAAAGGCGGGAATATATTCGTATTCGGCCAATCCGGCGTGTGGAATCGGTTCGGCGCATATGCGGTTCATGTCGGGTTGTTGACTATATTCACCGGCGGTTTTCTCACGGCGCAGCTTGGTTCGACCGGACAGATGCCTCTCGCACCAGGAGAAACCACCAATCTAATGTCTGACACCGTCGTTCTGCTTGATGAAGCCAGGGAGGTCACAAAACGGCTGCCCTTTGATATCTACTGTAGCGACGTTCAACAGAAATTGATCAAGAAGGACGAATCGATCTCCGCGATGAACACGATCGACTGGATCACGACGTTCACAATTACCGACGAAACGGGAACGCATCAGGCTTTAGCTCAGATGAACAAGCCGTTTGACTATCGTGGATATCGTTTCTTTCAGGCGAGTTTCATCCCGGTGGGACGTGCCAGAAACATTACTGTGATTGCAAAACCCGCGAGCGGCAGCGAAGAGCAGGTAGTAAATATCCCTCGCAACGGATCTGCTACCTTAACCGATAATACGCAAATAAAATTTAGTGAGTTTCGCGGCAACTTTCGAATCGGGCCCGAAGACCCGAACGAAGATACATCCGCGTACCCGAATCCGGCGGCAGTGCTGCAGGTAACGCAACCTGGAACCCCTCCTCAGACCGCGTATGCCTTTGGCCCTCAGATGACAAACATTCCTGTCGCGGGCAAGCCTGTCGCCGGTTACACATTTCAGTTAAAGGATTTTGAGAAGGTTGCAGATCAGCATGTTCTGTCAGTTCAGCGTGATCCCGGAGCAACGGTCGTGTACATCGGTTTCATTCTATTGTTTTTAACCCTGAGTGCCGTATTTCTATTCTCGCACCAGCGTGTCTGGGTGGCGATCGAATCCGGTGAAGGCGGGATCAGTAAGCTGGTACTAGGCGGCAATTCCAATCGCAGCCTCGGTGCATTCGATGAGAAATTCAAACGATTTGTGAATGATCTGGAGGCGAAGAAAATATGAATCAGGAACTATTAGACCGACCATTGTTGGTCGCGGAACAATCGCCGGCATATTCTTCAACGGCAGCGTTAATGACATATGCTCCAGCAGCGATCGCAATATTTGGATCGATCGCCATCGTCTTTCTACGGATAAATGTGGGCGGTGACCGATTTATTTCGGATGGAGCACTGATGATGCTCGCGTTGGCCTCATATCTGATCGCGGCAGTTTTTCATCTGACCAACATCTACGCGCCGTTCAAGTTTGCCGAGAAGCTGGGGATGTGGGCGGCAACCATCGGCGTTTTGTTTAACCTCTCGAGCTGGCTGGTACGCTGGGTCGCGGCGTATGACCGCGAACTTGCCATCTTTAATTCCCAGGGGTTGAGTGCCGCAGACATGCCCTGGCTGTTTCGCTACGTTCCATTCGCAAATCTGTACGATCTCAGCCTTGCATTCGCGTTCGGCGCTGGTATCACAACGCTTCTCGTTATGCGGCGAAACCAGTTTCGGGTAGTGGCCGCACTGTCCCTGCCGATGGCGGCGATCATTCTGGTACTTGCCAGGTTTATCGGCAGCGAGATCCTCGACCTGCCGCCTGTTCTCGATTCATACTGGCGTCCGATCCACGTTGGCATCGCATCTCTCAGCTACGGTATCGCACTCGTCTGTTTCGCCGTCGCCGTTCTCTACCTGCTGAAGGACGGGTTAAAGGTGGAAAAAATGGCGATCTGGACCAGCCTTTTTGCCCTCGCCGTCTTTGCGACCATCAGCAAGTTCAGCGTCTTTGCCCCGGCAACCTTTGGAACTTATACAGCCTCCACATTCGTCGGCACCAACCGCATGTCGCTCGGCCTGCGGGCTGATATTCCGTACGTAGGATGGATGATCGTGATAGCAGGATTCTTATTGCTAGCGTCGATCGCGGGCCACGCCGGATATATCTCTAAGGCCGACGAAAAGGCACGTCTTTGGGGAAATCGTCTCCTTTACGCCGCTCTGCTCGTACAAGGTGCGGGCATTGCAATGCTCGTGTATCAGCTAAAGAATCTGGAGAATGTCGTCGCCGCGATCAACCCTTCACAGTATTCGAAATATGCGGTCTGGATGCTCCAGCAGCAGGAAATGCCTCAGGCACAGATCAATCTCCTGGGCCAGCAGCAGCTCTACGACATCGCTAATAAATGGATCACGGAGAACGCCGCGCAGCTTCACCTTAGCCTCAATGCAAATCCGGTCGAGCTTGCAGCATTGATCACAGCATTTGCGGGAACGTTCTTCGTGGTGCTCTTCGGCATTAAAACAGATAAGATCCGATCGATGCTACCCTCGGCCGATACTCTCGATGGATTGATGTATAAGCTGGCCGGAATTACATTTGCTGGCCTCGCCTTACTCCTGATGACCGGCGCCGTTTGGGCAAATGAATCGTGGGGACGTTACTGGGGTTGGGACGCAAAAGAGGTTGGAGCTCTCGTCGCATGGCTGACTTATGCGGGATTCCTACATTCCAGGATCGCGTACGGATGGCGTGGCAACCGATCTGCGTACTTCGCGATCGTTGCATTCCTTTTTGTCATATTTACATATCTCGGGGTCAGCTATCTGCTCCCCGGACTGCACTCATACGCTTAAACGACTATGAAGAAAGAAAACATCTTATTCGGCGTGGCTGGACTGATCGTCGGCCTCCTGGTGGGATTTTGGTTCGCCAATTCCGTCAATCAAACTGGCGTCACAGCGTCCGCGTCGCCTGCGATCTCTACCAATTCAAATATCCCGGCCGGACATCCCGACATCGGGCAAACCACTGGAAATGCTTCCGGCCCCATGCAGCCAGCGGTTCAGGAAACGATCGACGCCGCGAAAGCATCGCCCGGCGATTTCGAGGCTCAGTTAAAGGCGGCCGAGGTCTACTATCAGATCGGCCGGTATGACGACGCGATCAAATATCTCACGATCGCCAATAAGCTCAAGCCAGAGGACCGCGAGCTGCTCGTGAATCTGGGGAACGCATATTTCGATGCGGAAAAATACGAGGAAGCCGAGAAATGGTACACAGCCGCCCTCGCCAAAAAAGCAGACGATGCAAACGTCCGAACCGATCTCGGCCTGATCTTTGTTTTCCGCGATCCGCCAAACTACGACCGGGCGATCCAGGAATTTAACCGCTCGCTCGCGATCGATCCGAATCACGTCCAGACACTTCAAAACTTGACGGTGGCCTACACAAAGAAGAATGACGCGGCGAAAGCGACAGAGACTCTGGACAAACTAGAGAGCATCGATGCCAAGAATGTCGCTCTCACACAGCTAAAAGCAGGGATAAAAGAGATCGTCTCGAAGTAACTCGTAATAATCTATTCTGCGGGAATCCGTACTACCTCAACAGAGCAGCCTGCCCGAGCAGCCACCGCGGCCGAGGTACTGCCGAGAAGGAATCGTTCCAAACGGCTGCCATATGCATTTGCACCGAGGAAAATGCAGTCGGCATGCCAGTTTTCGGCTTCCCGGGTAAGGATGTCGTTCGGGTTTCCTTCGAGTACCTGGGTAGTTACGATGAGATTGCTGGTAACCAGCGATTGTGTGGCCTTATCCAGAAGATGTTCGATCCACATCTGTTCTTCTTTCGATTCCCTTTCGGCCCAGTCAGCAACTGACGGAATGAACCGCCCGATAGCGGTTGGCACAACGGAATCCGTCACCGCTATCAGCCTTACCTCTGTTCCAGTGGGCCAGTTTCGGCCGCTTACGATCTGAACAGCAGCATTTGCTCCGCGTGAGCCGTCATAGCCTAGTATGATCCGGCCGGGACCGGGATCGACCTCGACCTTGCCGCGGGCGATTCGAACGGATGAACGCGCCTCCGTCAGCACCTTTTGCGAAATGCTGCCTAGAAGCAATCGGCTCAAGACCGAATGCCCCTGAGAACCGACAATGATGAGATCCGGATCTAGGTCTTCAGCTGCACTCAGGATCTCCCAACCAGGTGATCCGTACGTTGCCATGTGGTTTACATTCCAGTTAGGCAGAGTTCTCTTTACGCGGGCGACTGCATGTTTAGCCATGATATCCGCTTCGTTCAAGAGGTGCTTTCCTTTCTCTCGATGTTTTGCGACCGCATTCTCGAGGAATTCGTCCATCTGCTCGTGTGAATTAGGTGGTGGAAGCCAGACTTCGGCTACGGTTACGATGAGAACATCACCTTGATGCGGCAATCCTGCCCGAACGAGATCATCGAGGGCCGATTCAGCACAATGCGATCCGTCATAAGCGATGAGGATTTTCATGAACATTTAGAAAAGCAACGGGCGTGCCACTTGGAATTAGGTTCAAATGTTCGATTTATACCTTAAATGCCCGAAGCTACAACGATTAATGCGGATATTTTCGCAGTAACTGTTACTTTTCAGATGAGAGTCGCTATAATGAGGCTCTAGTTACCTGTGAATATGGACAAGTTGGGAAAAGTACTGATCGTTGATGACGACCGCTTCGTACGAATGGCTCTGTGCGAGGCTCTTAAGAGCTGGCAGTATGAGACTGTAGAGGCTGACAGCGTTTCGTCCGCCAAAAAGGCACACTCCGATGAGGATCCGGCGATCGTGCTGCTCGACATTGACCTACCAGACGGCTCCGGGCTCGATGTTCTTACGTATATTAAGGAAAAATGCCCCGGAACCATCGCCGTGATGATCACGGGAAATGTAGACGTCGGTAACACTGTTGCTGCGCTTCGTGGCGGAGCGCACGATTTCATAGGCAAACCGGTTCGAATCGAGGAATTGCGCGTAACTCTCCGAAACGCAACCGAAACCCGCGAACTACGCCGCGAAGTAGCCCGCGTTCGAACGGCTAACAAACGAGGATTTAGTTTTGAAGAGATCGTAGGTGATTCCGAAGCGATGAAAAAAGCCATCGACCTCGCCCGACGGGTCGCGGCATCGGATGTTGGATCAATATTGCTGAATGGGGAAACGGGTACCGGAAAAGACCTTTTTGCGAGAGCGATCCATTATGCCTCCGAACGTGCAAACGCCCCGTATCTCGCGATCAATTGCGCCGCTCTCCCTGCGAATCTCATCGAATCCGAGCTTTTCGGTTACGAGAAAGGCGCCTTTACCGACGCTAAGCAGAAAAAGGAAGGGCTTTTCGAACAGGCACACGGTGGGACAATATTTCTTGATGAGATCGGCGAGATGGAACTTGCTCTGCAGGCAAAACTGCTTCGTGTGCTGGAAGAGGGCAATTTTCGACGAGTCGGTGGCCTGAAAGACATTAATCTTAACGCCCGAATCATTGCTGCCTCGAACCGCAATCTAAAACAGGAAAGTGAAGCGGGGAATTTCCGGCTCGACCTCTATTTTCGGCTCTCCGTCATTCAGGTCGACATTCCGCCGCTCAGGGATCGTGGGAAGGATGTTTTGCTTCTCGCAAAATATTACATCGACCGAGCGAATCTTAAGCGTCGCGGCAAGGCTCTTTTGGGCCTTTCGCCCGAGGTTGAGAGGATCTTCAGAAATTATCGATGGAGCGGAAATGTCCGGGAGCTGCGAAACGTCATTGAACGGGCATCGATCCTCGAGGATGGCGACACCGTTACATCCGTAATTTTACCAAACGATATGCTTGGCACCTTGGCCGAACAGAATGGCGGAACGGCGTTATTTAAGCTCCCGGCAGACGGCATCCCACTGGAATCTGTTGAATTTGAATTGGTTAAACAGGCTTTCGAAAGAACAAACGGCAATATGACCCGAGCTGCAAAACTACTCGACATCTCTCGCGACCAACTTCGCTACAAGCTCCGCAAAGCAGGATATGAGGCTGATGCAGAATAGCGGGTCAAACAAATACATAGCGGCCCCGGACGGTTCCAATGTAGATCAGTATCTACTGAAGGAACTCACGGATCTGAAACACGCTCTCGACGAATCTGCGATTGTCGCCATGACTGATCAGCGCGGACGAATAACGTACATCAACGACAAATTCTGCGAGATCTCAAAATATAGCCGCGAGGAACTTCTAGGGCAGGATCACCGGCTCATTAATTCGAGTTATCACACAAAAGAGTTCATCCAGGAACTATGGCGAACGATCGCAAACGGCAATATTTGGCGGGGTGAAATACGTAACCGGGCAAAGGATGGCTCTATCTACTGGGTGGATACAACGATCATTCCGTTTCTCGACCACGATAACAAGCCATTTCAGTACGTTGCTATTAGATATGAGATCACTGAGCGGAAGCTCGGCGAGGATCGTATCCGACAGCAGGCGTCGCTACTTGATAAGGCTCAAGATGCGATCCTGGTCTGCGATTTAAATTACGACATTCTGTATTGGAATAAGGGTGCGGAGCGCGTTTATGGTTGGACCGCCGAGGCAGCTCAGGGAAGAAATATAGTCGATCTGATCGGGGAGAATGACCGCGAACACCTGCTTCAGGCAAGCGCTGCACTCGAAAATTCTGATGAGTGGAAATCCGAAACAACCCAAAATAAGAAAGCTGGCGAACCCATCATTATCGAGAGCCGTTGGACCCTTGTACGCGACGAAAAAGGCGTTCCCGACTACTATCTGATCATTAACACCGACATAACCGAACAAAAGCGCACTCAGGAACACCTTTTCCGTGCCCAGCGAATGGAGTCGATCGGCACACTCGCCGGCGGTATTGCCCACGATTTGAACAACATCCTTTCACCGATAATGATGTCGGTCGATATGCTTCAGCTCAACGAAAACGACACAGAAACCTCTCGTTGGCTCGGTATGATCAAGGAGAACGCGGAACGAGGAACCGAACTGGTTAAACAGGTTCTAACATTCGCTAGAGGAATGGCCGGAGAACGTGTCACGGTACAGCTAAAGCACATCGTGAAGGAAGTTATTGCAGTGCTTACGGAAACCCTTCCTCGATCAATAGCGGTAAAATACGACATTGCACCCGATCTTTGGACAGTTTCGGCGGACGCAACACAGATGCATCAAGTTTTAATGAACGTCTGTATAAATGCACGAGATGCGATGCCGATGGGAGGAACGCTCAAGGTTAACGCATCAAATGTATTCATCGACGAGAATTACGCTCGTATGAATATTGATGCCGAACCGGGCAATTATGTATTGGTCAACGTTTCCGATACCGGAACGGGGATGACACTAGACGTTCTAAAACGAATCTTTGACCCCTTTTTCACCACAAAAGAGATTGGTAAAGGCACTGGACTAGGCCTTGCGACCACGATGACCATTGTTAAAAGCCACACTGGCTTTATCAACGTCTATAGTGAGCCGGCGAAGGGTACAAAATTCTCTATCTATTTTCCTGCATCAGGATCCGCCACCGAAGGAGTCTCGTCTATGCCAGTGAGACAACTTCCAACGGGCAATGGCGAACTGATACTTGTCGTTGATGACGAGATGAACATCCGGGACGTCACAGTCGCAACGCTCTTACGATTCGGCTACAAAGCTATTTCCGCCACAGATGGCACAGATGCTCTGTCGGTGTTTGTGCAAAAGCAAGAAAGTATTTCACTTGTATTGACGGATATGGCGATGCCCTATATGGATGGTGCGTCACTGATCAGGGCCTTGAAGAAAATGAGAGCTGACGTCAAAGTTATTGCGATGAGCGGGCTTTTTAGTGATGGACAGACTGCAGAACTGGCAAACCTCAATGTAACCGCAGTAATGTCAAAACCGTTCACGGCTGAAACGCTCTTGACGACGCTCGAATCAGCTCTATCTTCCCATCAAATGTAGTTATTTTTCACAGCCGAAGTGCGAATTTTAACCACATTCGGCACCGCTATCTACGATAAGCCTATTATACACACAGAATTCTCAGGAACGTTCTTTGCATAATTTCAAAGTCGAGGTATTGAAGTATGGCAAAGATATTGATTCTAGGGGGCGGTTTCGGCGGTTTGATAACGGCTGAACGGTTGGCAGCAGCCTTAACCCTTGGACACGAGATAACTCTTGTCGCCCCACGGCGAAAGTTCACGTTTTACCCGGCCTTAGTTCAGCTGGCATTCGACTATTGCTCCCCCGACGACATCACCTTCGACCTTGCCTTAAAACTTAAGAATATTGGGGTCAGATTTATTGAATCTGAAATGATAGAGGTGGATGGGGAAAACAAAACTGTACGCGTCGCGGGTAGCGATATCACAGGCACCATCAGTTATGACTTTCTTGTGATCGCGACAGGTAGGCGCCTTGCAACCGAAAGAATTCCTGGCTTCTTTGAGTATTCACATCACCTGCTCGGAACGGGCGCCGCATTAAAATTCAAAAATGCGGTTAGCAATTTCCGCCAAGGAAGGATCGTCGTCGGGCTCTGTCCCGAAGCTCGTTTGCCCGTACCCGTCTGTGAAACGGCGTTTGCCCTCGCAAAGATCTTCAAGAATGAAGTCGCTAGCGGTGATATTCAGATATCCGTCATTTTCCCTGACTCGCTTGAGGCTGCATTTGGGGGGGCTTCACTTCACAATGAGCTCGAATCCGCATTCGCAAGAAATCAAATAAGCGTTCACTACAATATCCCTATCAGTGAGATTACGGATCAGCATATTCTGTCATCTTTAAATCACAAGATCGACTATGACCTTCTCATGCTAATTCCGCCATTTAGCGGAAATGCCGCTCTCCGTAGTCAAGGAATAGTCGATGATTCGGATTTTGTAAGGGTCGACGGGACTATGAAGGTAGACGGAATCGAGAATGCCTATGCGGTAGGCGATCTCGTTGCGTTTTCGGGTCCAAAATTTGCCCACATGGCAGTAAGACAGGCCGAGGTAGCGGCCGCAAACTTAGTCTCGGAGATAAACAACGAAAAGCCGAAAAGAGCTTACTACCATGAAATTGCAACCGTGATCGATGCCGTCGGCCCAGATTCCATTTACCTGCACTATGGCATTTGGGATAATTCGATGTACCGACTGAAAAAGGGACGATTGTGGGGCTGGGCGAAAGAGGCCCATGATTCATGGTGGCAGGCACGAAATCGGTAGTAAGTAGTAAAAGGAGATGGCATGATGAATTAAACGGTGGCGATGTACTCTGATGTTGAAATACGTTGGAGTAGAGAGGCTTGAAGCTGAATTTTTTCATGCGGCTATTTGACCGCGTAAAGGAGACTAACTCCGATCCCGCTTCTCGC
>JBGSQW010000091.1:0-4620 GCA_041737885.1 Pyrinomonadaceae bacterium
CCAAAATCGCATTGGCACGAAAGTACTTGAAAATAATCTACAGCACCCTCACAAACAACTGGGTGTTCGCAGACTTTAACAATTTTGAATTGGCAGAGTGAAAACTTTGCTAATGGAGTAGAAATTCATCATAGGAGGAAATATGGATCAGGCACAAATGCAGGTCTTGTACGAGCAGTATTTTTATTACATTCTGGCCGCCGGAGTTCTGATCGGACTTTTCTTTGGACTCTTACCGCTAATCTTCGGGATCAAGCGAAAGAAAAAAAATCTCGGCCTTCTAGGCTTCATTCTTTCGGGCCTCGCGGGAGCCGTTTCCCCGCTCGTTGCCATTGTCGTCGCAGTGCTCTTTCTAGTAATAGTTCTACGGTCAAAACCGGCTATTGAATCCGAGGACAGCTCCGAGGTGTCTTCCCGGCTCTAAAGATATGAGTTTTTTTAGGCACGAAACGGCGGTGATCGCGGATGGGGCGAATATCGGTTACGACTGTTACATCGGGCCGTTCTGCAGTGTTGGAGCGGAGGTTGAATTAGGTCCCGGCGTTAGACTCGATTCGCACGTAGTTGTCGATGGCAGAACAAAGATCGGAGACGAGACCCATGTTTTCCCTTTCGTTTCCATCGGGCTGGCCCCGCAGGATCTGAAATACGCGGGCGAACCGACCGGAACCGAGATCGGGAAGAAGAATCACATCCGCGAATTCGTCACCATACACCGCGGCACCGAGGGCGGCGGCGGAATTACTCGCATCGGCGACCGCAATCTGCTAATGGCTCAGGCTCACGTTGCTCATGACTGTCAACTCGGAAACGATATCATCATGGCAAATGCAGCAACGCTCGCCGGGCACGTCGAGGTCGCGGACCGTGCGAGCGTCGGGGCGTATTCAGGCGTTCACCAGTTCTGCCGTGTCGGCGTTGAGGCATTTATCGGTGGATATTCAGTCGTGGTAAAGGATGCGATGCCGTTCGCGACCATCCAGGGAAACCACGCCAAATGCTACGGCCTGAACCGAGTAGGCGCAAAACGGCGAGGCTACTCAAAAGAAACCGTCGAGCAACTTGCTCACGCATTTCACCTACTGCTCGCCTCAAAACTGAACACGACGCAAGCTGTCGAAAAGATCCGTGAAGAGATCATAGGGTGCAAAGAGGTCGATCTGCTCGTTGATTTTATCGAAAACGCTAAACGCGGAGTGGTGAAATAGCTCGAGCGCGAGAAGGGTGATCGCTCGCCAGCTTATTTTCGCCTCGTTTCCAACTCGTCGAGCACATTTGCGATCGAAACCTCTTTCGCCCGCAGCAAGATCAAGTAGTGAAACAGCAGGTCCGCCGCCTCTGACGTAAATTTACCGAGGTCGTCGTCCTTCGCCTCGATAACCAATTCCACCGCTTCCTCACCAACCTTTTGGGCGATCTTATTGATTCCCTTTTCGAACAGGCTCGCAACATACGAACCATCGGTCTTTTCACTTCGCCGTTGATCTATAACGTTTTCAAGCTCTATCAGCAGATCGGTCGGAATTGGCTCGGCATTCTTTGCCCCAAAACAGGTCGCCGATCCTGTATGACAAACAGGCCCAACAGGCCTTGCCACTATAAGAAGCGTATCCTCATCACAATCAGCCTTTATGGAAACAACATCGAGATAATTCCCGCTATTCTCGCCCTTTGTCCATAACTCGTTCCGGGAACGCGAGTAAAAGGTAACGCGGCCCGTTTCCTGGGTGATCTTCAGAGACTCGGCATTCATAAACCCAAGCATCAGAACCGCTTGCGTATTGGGATCCTGAACGATCGCCGGTATCAGTCCGTCGGCGTACTTTTCGTAATTCAAATTCATATCCGCACCTCAATTCCACGCATTTCGAGGAATGCTTTCAATGCCGGTATCGCTATCTCGCCATAGTGAAAAACACTCGCCGCAAGAGCCGCATCCGCATTTCCGATAGCAAAAACATCGGCAAAATCATCCATCGTTCCGGCTCCTCCAGAAGCGATTACGGGAACGCGAACGGCATTTGAAATGTCGCGCGTCAGCCCGATCTCAAAACCGTCTTTTGTGCCGTCGGCGTTCATTGACGTAAGCAGAATCTCACCGGCACCGAGTTCAACACCGCGTTTTGCCCATTCGACTGCATCAAGATCGGTCGCTACTCGGCCGCCATTAAGAAAGACCTTCCAGCCTTCATCAGTCTCTTTCGCATCGATCGCAAGAACCACACATTGGGAACCAAAATTCGCAGCAGCTTGGCTTAAGATCTCCGGATCTTTAACCGCCGACGTGTTGATTGATACTTTATCCGCCCCGCAATCGAGCAATGTCCCAATGTCATCCACGGTCGAGATGCCGCCGCCGACGGTGAACGGAATATTGATCTCCGCCGCCACGCGCCTGACGATGTCTGCAAAAGTCTTGCGGCGTTCGTTCGTCGCCGAGATATCGAGCAAAACAAGTTCGTCGGCCCCCTCAGCCGAATACCTCGCCGCCAGCTCGACCGGATCGCCGGCATCGCGGAGCCCGAGGAAATTTGTGCCTTTAACAGTTCGTCCATCCTTCACGTCGAGGCACGGGACGATGCGTTTAGCCAGCATATTTGGCGAGGTCCTCCAGTTTGATGTTCTGCTCGTAAAGGGCCTTACCAACGATCACGCCTGCGCACCCGATGCGGTCGAGTTCATCGATATCAGCGATCGACGTGACGCCGCCACTCGCGATCAGATCGATCTCCTGGATCGCCGCCCTGATCTGCCGATAGAGCTTAAACGCGGGCCCTTTCATCGCTCCGTCGCTCGCGATGTCGGTTACGAAAGCATTGGTCACGCCCCTTTCGCCGAAGTTGCGGAGAAATGCGAGAACAGGTATCGAGGTGTCCGTCTGCCAGCCATCAACCGCAACTCTGCCGCCCCGTGAATCCGCACCTAGCAGGATCTTTTCGCCACCGAATTTCTCGACCCACGACAGAAATAGTTCAGGCTGTTTTACCGCAACACTTCCAACCGTCGCGATCGCTGCTCCGGTCTCAAAAACCGCCGCGACATCCGATTCCGTTTTCAGCCCACCGCTGAAATCTATTGAGAGGTTCGTCCCACTTGCGACCTTTTTCAACACGTGCAGATTGGCCGGTGCTCCAGTCCGAGCTCCATCCAGATCGACCATGTGCAGTCGCCGCAGACCCGCATCCTCAAAACGTTTCGCCGTTTCAAGCGGGTCGTCGGAATAGACGGTCTTTCGCGCAAAATCTCCCTGCGTCAGCCGCACGCATTTGCCGCCTATCAGATCCATTGCTGGGATTATTTCGATCATATTGGTTAGTGAACAGTGGACAGTAAATAGTAAAAAGGGTGCTTAAAACTCTAAAAAGTTCTTTATAATCCGTTCGCCTACCGAACCCGATTTCTCAGGGTGAAACTGTATCGCATGAAAATTATCACGCCCAATCGACGCACTGAATTTTTGACCGTATTCACAGGTGGCGGTCGTACTCTCGCCCGTTTCGGCATAGTACCCGTGAACGAAATATACACGCTCGCCATCCGCAACGCCGTTAAATAAGGGTGAATCAAGCTCCTTCACCTGGTTCCATCCCGTATGCGGTATTTTAAGTGTGTCCGACTCAAATCGCCTCACACGATACGGCATGATGCCGAGGCATTCCGTATCATTTTCCTCCGACGTTTCGCACATCAGCTGCATTCCGAGGCAAATTCCTAAAACCGGTTGGGTCAGTGAACGGATAACCGAATCAAGACCGCGTTCACGCAAATACTTCATCGCTGTCGAAGCCTCGCCAACGCCTGGAAAGATAACTTTATCCGAAGCGCGCAATTCATCGGCATCGTCGGTCACCACTGGCTCGACGCCGAGACGGATAAGCGCATTCGCGACCGAAGCCGTATTTCCGGCGTTGTATTTCACAATTGCAACTCTCACAAAACTCCCTTTGTGGTCGGTAATTGGGTGCCTTCGCGACGGACCGCCATTTTGATCGCTTTCGCAAATGCCTTGAAGATCGCTTCGATCTTGTGGTGCTCGATCGTCCCCTCGGCCTTGATATTCAGATTGCACAAAGCCTTATCGGAGAATGACTTAAAGAAATGAAAGAACATTTCGGTCGGCATCTCGCCGATCATCTCGCGTTTAAACTCAGCATCCCAAACGATCCAATTCCGCCCGCCAAAATCGATCGCTACCTGAGCCAGACAATCATCCATTGGCAAACAAAACCCATAACGCTCCATCCCGCGTTTATCTGCCAACGCCAGCGAAAAAGCCTCACCAAGCGTGATCGCAACGTCCTCGATCGTGTGATGCTCGTCGATATGCAGGTCGCCATTCGCGAAAATATTCAGATCAAGCCCGCCGTGACGAGCAAGCTGTTCGAGCATGTGATCAAAAAATGAAATGCCCGTCGAGATCGATGAATTCCCGCCGCCGTCGAGGTTCAGGTCAACCGTAATGGCGGTTTCTTTTGTCTTACGCGTGTGCTCAATGCGTCGATCCGGAGCACGCAGCAGTTCATAGATCTCGCTCCAGTCATCGACCGAAAATGCATCATCACCTTCGAGCGGAAACGACGGGTTCCTGATATAGATCGCTTTCGCTCCCAAATTCCTAGC
>JBGSQW010000124.1:0-5303 GCA_041737885.1 Pyrinomonadaceae bacterium
ATCCGACGCCCCAACTCGGAAAGGAATCGGCAAGGCCGAGGTTTGTTAGAACTTCTGGATTTGTGCCGTTGCTGCCATCGGCGTTGACCATTCTCAGCTCGTTGATAAAGGAAGGCTGGCCGTTTTCCCTTGCAAACACGATCCTGGTTCCGTCAGGTGCCCAGGCCGGAGCGCTCTTAAAGTTAGATGCGTTGGTTACGCGTCGTACATTACCGCCCTGCGCGTCCATGACATAGATCTCGGATCCGTTGAGTTGTGGGAAGTTTCGTGTACTTAGGAAAGCGATCTGCGTTCCGTCGAAGGACCAGGCAGGGTCGCGATCATTGAAGTTCGCTCCGCCTAATATTAGGGAAATCGCAGGCGGATTTGATGTTATCAGGGTATGAGTTGCAGGAATGTCGCCGGTTACACATATTCCCAGTGGATTTTGAAAGAAGGTCCCGGTCTGCACCCGGCATTGATAGACGATCCGGTTGTTTGCACCCCAGGAAGGTTTCGAAGCCCGGAGTGTGCCGGGTATGAGTACTTCATTTGCTCCTTCGTTTCCCTCCGCCATGTTGATCACATAGATGCCGCCGCTGCCGGTATTGCCAGTGCTGACGAAGTCGCCCCTCACAAAGGCTAGCCGACCGTCAGGTGACCAGGTTGGACTAAAGCCCTCTCTTGGCTGCGCCAGAGGTCGAGGATTCGTTCCATCGGCATTCATCAGCATGATCTGGCCATTGGTTGCACCAGATGTGTTATCGACAAATGCGATCTTTGTCCCATCAGGAGAAAAAGCAGGGTGATAGCCGCGGCGCAGTTCCTGGGTACCGGAGACACCAGGTGTAAGCAGATGTATGAACGAGCTGCCATTTGAACCTCTTTGAAAGGCGATCTTCCCGTTGGTTGCCTCCGGTCGATCGTCATCGGTCTGCGGAGATGGAATTATTCCCGCTTCCGGAGCGGCGAACGCTTGGAATGGATCGATGGCGTCGGAATTGAGGGCGATCAATGTGATCAGGCTAAATGCGATCGCGGCAAGGCCTAGAGATACGAAACGAAAGGGGCGCGGGGTTTTGGTCATTTTGTTCTTCCTCCAAAACTACCTTGCCGCACACGGATCTCGAGGAACCGGGTCGCTCCCGGAAAGCTCGATCCGAAATCGAGATTGACAGCGAATATCCCGTTAGCAACGGGCACGGCCGTACGCGTCAGGACGGGACCGATCTGCGAGCCGCCGCTGTCAAACAGAGCAAACTCAAAATCGAAATTGCCGTTGGCGGGCGACCCGTTGTTTTGCAGCTGACCTTGAAAGGTAAGGGCGGTGGACTGAGCGTTGCCAACCGAGAAAAGGCACACAAATAGCGCGCATACGACCAAACTAGACCGAACGATCCTCAACATAAAGCCTCCTTTCCGACGGATTTTGGGGTCGGTGCTTTATATCACATAAAGCGTTGAGATTATAGGCGGGTTTCAACTATATTTTAAGAGCTGAAAGGCTAAGGTCATGCGGCCCCACCGCGTTAGCCAGATCTGAGCTCTTGGAGGAGTTTTTCGAGGTGTTGCTCTCGGATGCAATATTCATGCTTGATCGCTGCGATCTGATGATCGAAGCGGGTGGGGTCGATCGGCGTGGCGAGCCGCGTGCCGACGAGCATGTTATTTTTTGGTGTGTGTTCGGTGGAGACGAATTCGAAGAGTTTGGTAGCGTAGCCTTCGCGTTCGAGGATCAAGGAGCGGAGGCCGTCGGTGAGGGTTTCGGCGGTGCGTTCGAGCATGACGCCGTGTTTTAGGATGTCGCGGAGCATCTCGGGCGGCTGGATCTGTGGGCGGATCTCCTGATGACAGCATGGGGCGGCGACGATGAGGTCGGCTTTTGCCTTGATCCCCTTGAAGATCGCATCGTCGGTAGCGGTGTTGCAGGCGTGGAGGGCGATGAGGATATCGACTTCGCCGACCTCGTAATCGGCAATGCTGCCGACAACAAAATTCAGTCCGTCAAATCCGGCGGCTGCGGCGATGCCGTTGCTGAGGTCGACGAGTTCTCGCTTTGTGTCGACACCGGTCAGGCGCACATCGACTCCGCGCGTATTTTTGAAGTGATCGTACGCGGCGAATGTGAGATAACCCTTACCAGCTCCCATGTCGACGATCTTCAGTTCTTTTCGATCCTTCAGCTCGGATCTATCGACCAAACTCGCCAGCACCTCGACGAACTTATTGATCTGCTTCCATTTGTGCTGCTCGCGATCGCGGACCCAGCCATTGTCGTCGGTAATGCCGAGAGCCCGCATGTAGAAGCTGTTTGGGTCGATCTGTTCCGTCTTCTCGCGGTTGTGGGCTGCCGCAGGGGCGGCCGTAAACGTTGGCTTTCCAATGTTTAAGCGGGATTTACCTTTCTTGCCGACCTCAAGTTGGAAATCGTTCGTTGTCGTGAACAGATGACCGCTGTGAAATCCGTTATCGAGAGCATCGCCGATCAACGCGACGCCCGTGTGAATATCAAAATTCTTCGCCGTATCACGCGTTTCCCCGCGATAAAGAAAATAAAGCCGCTTGCCTTTCTTCGTCGAGATCTCGCGCACCAGCAATTTTTGCAGATGCTCTTCCGGGCCTTTATACTTGCCGAGGGTCAGCTTTACGAAAGACTGTTTTTCGAGCGAGTTGGCGAGGGCCGCGATAAATTTGTCGAGGTTTTCAGACATTTGGAACTAAGGATATTTAGCCACGAATTTCACGAATTACACGAATGAGCATTGCATTTATTCGTGACATTCGTGTGATTCGTGGCAAAAACAAATGAAAAATCTATTTCACCTTGCATTTCCGGTTAACGATCTCGATGCCGCACGTGAGTTTTACGGCGGGGTTTTGGGCTGCGGAGAAGGCCGAAGTTCTGATCGCTGGATCGACTTTGACCTTTATGGCCACCAGATCGTTACACACCTTGACCCGGCACTCGCTGGCGTAAAGATGACAAATCCGGTCGATGGAAACGATGTTCCCGTTCCGCACTTTGGTGTGATCCTGCCGATGGATGACTGGCGTGCATTAGCGGAACGTTTGCGCTCCAAAGGCGTGAAATTTGTTATCGAGCCGAGGATCAGGTTCGAGGGACAGGTCGGCGAGCAGGCGACGATGTTCTTTATGGATCCGAGCGGCAATGCGTTGGAATTCAAGGCGTTTAGTGACTTTTCGCAGGTTTTCGCGAAGTAGAAGCATTTTCGGAATGACTGAAAACTGATAGCGGCGAACTGATAACGGGTTTATGAAGTTAATCGGAGCTATTTTTATCGCGGCGTTTGCCGCGATCTCACTTTTAGGACAACAGGCTAGGCGTTCGGTGGCGATCACCATAGACGATCTGCCGGTTGTATCCACTCGCACCGATCTGAAGAACAGGCGTGAGATCACTAAAAAACTCGTCGGACATATCAAAAAGGCCAAAGTTCCGGCGATCGGGTTTGTTAACGAGAACAAGCTGTACGTCGGCGACAAGCGCGACGAAAACCAGGTCGACCTCCTAAGAATTTGGCTCAACGCGGGGCTGGAACTGGGAAATCATTCGTTTTCACACCGTAGCTTGAATCGCATCGAATTAACCGAATATCAGGCGGATGTTTTGAAGGGCGAAACGATAACGAAGGAGTTGCTGGCGACAAAAGGAAAGAAAATACGATTCTTTCGGCATCCTTTCCTGCAGACTGGCAGGACGATGGAGGTGAAGGCCGGATTTGACGTTTTTCTCAAAGAGCATGGGTACACGATAGCTCCGATCACGCATGACAATGCCGATTACATTTTCTCGCGGGCCTATGACGTTGCGTTTGACCGTAAGGATACGACGCTGATGAAGCGGGTCGGCGATGCGTACGTGCCGTATATGGAGAAGAAACTCGAGTATTGGGAACGCCAGTCGGTAAAGCTGTTCGGCCGCGAGATAGCTCAGACGCTGCTGATCCACGCCAATTTTATCAATTCGGATTACTTTGACGACCTGGCCGCGATGTTCAAGAAACAGGGGCATAAGTTCGTTGATCTGGAAACAGCCCTGGAGGACGAAGCATATCGACTTCCCGACAGGTTTATCGGTGCCGCCGGAATTTCCTGGCTCCACCGCTGGACACTCGACAGAGGAAGGGAATTCCTGCTGCCGAGTGAGCCGATGGTCCCTGAGTTCGTCCTTAAACTCTCGGGTTTTGAAAGCGAATAAACGGGTATTGAACTATCTTGGTTTTATCGAGACGTTGAGTTTGAAGTCTCCCGCGGTCAGGCCTTTGGCCCCGGCGACGCCGATGAGGATGCTGTATGGCGAACCGACAGAGATGAACTCGATCTTTCTGATGCCGTCGTCTTTGTTTTTTACAGTTCGGCCACCGGGAAGATTCGCATAGATCGGATACTTGGCCTCGCACGAGATCGCTCGTTGAACGTTTGGCGGAACGCTCTGGTCGATGGGCTTGCTGCCCTGTCGCAAGGCGTACAGATTGATCTGAGCATCGTCTTTTGGCGTTAGCGTGATCGTCATCGACGAAGCCGCCGGCATCGTGACGCGATAAAGAACGTGATTGCCCGAAAACATCTCAAAACGTGTTCCCGGAAAACAGGCGACCTGGCTGCTCTCTGCCCATCGCAGCGGAATGACCTGCCCATCTTTGATGTTGCCGACGATCTCGCCACCGGCAACCGGATCGGCAGGCATCGTCAGTTGTGTTACCTTGGGTGCGATCCCCGTTTGAGCCAGAGCTACGGTACCCAACACCATCATTAACACAAATAATTTGATCATTAACCTCATAATTCCTTCTCCTTTCTTGAAACAGTTTTATTGCGAATTCAATCTTTATTAGTTACGGCAAACGCGATATTTTCTGGTTTTGACGTATTATTGACGACCGTCCAGGTATACATGCTTTTCCCGTCGCTCGTCATCAGAACACCTGACGTTCTAGTTCGACCGGCCAACACTACTCGACTGCCTTGTCTGATCTCGTATCTCAGCTCGTTCCCACTTGTTTGCCTGATATCCAGTTTCGTGAACTTTTTTCCTGAAATTTGCCACGTGTACTTTCCATTCGCTCCGACCGTCGCTTTTAGCTATGATCTTCCGCTAGAATTTAGATTGATCGTAGATTGGGCAGATGCATCGGCTGCGGAAAACACAAGCACGATAATCGCTATCGCGAGAAGCTGCATGTTTAATTTAGGGTTCATACTTTTTCTCCTCCTTAAAACTCAATAGAACATGGCACGATTTTAGTGCTAAACTACAAAAATATTCTTTAATGAACATAGATTTTTGACGTCAGATTTTCGTC
>JBGSQW010000146.1:0-24435 GCA_041737885.1 Pyrinomonadaceae bacterium
CGGCTTCTGATAGCCCTTCAATAAATTGTCAATCAGCTCGTTGTCCAACAACTCTTTTTCTTTGGTCATTTTTTCTCCTCCGCCAAACCTATCTCATTCGGCTTTCAATGACCATTTACACAAAATAATTTACACCCTCGAGCCGGCGAAATTCGCCGGCTTTTTTTATTTCAGGATCTCACTGATCGAGAGTTCATATATTTCGATCCGTTTATTCAATCGCCTTACCTCCGGATGGTCTTTGCTATATCTGCGTAGCAACCTAGCCTGTTCCGTTTCGAGTTCCAGCTTTCTCAGCATCATCTTGCCCAACGCAAGCGTAAGCTTTCCGACATCATTTGCCTTTACAGATAACAATCGGGCGAGAGCTCGGTCGGCTCCGGCAAGCTCAAATCGCAGGTCTAATAACTTAGGATTCGTTTCCGTATAGTCGCCTGTCACAGATTCAAGATCAGCCTTGAGTTCTGTACGCTTCAGCAAGAGTTCTGCGTATGCCGAGGTCGCCCTCACGCTGTCGGTGGCCGCCTGTGCTCTGGATATCGCGGGAATCGAAAACAGGATCACGATGGAAGCGAGTGACCAAACTAATTTTTGTTTACTTAGCATCGAAGGTAAAAAAGTCGGGAGCGAGTTTTTGATTGACCCTGTATTCAGCAACCTTAACTCCCCAAATGTTTTGATACGCACCGCTATTTCCGTTGTTCGAGAGTTCTGCTCGATGGTAATGAGGAAGCACGACGCCTTCCACCGGCTTAAAGTCGGAGAATGTTTCGGTCAAGATCGCAACTGCACTCGCCCGGCGATTTTGCTGACCAAAGGTAGCGTCCGAGGGTTTTACCTCGTATCGGTATTCCGTCCGAACATGATTAAAATTCTCGGCATCAAAATATATCTTGATCGAAAACTCTGACGATCCTCCGCTCGAAGGGACATAGTCGAGCATGTAGAGTTTCCGGCCATCGATCTTTTTGGTGCCGCCGCCCGTCAATCTGGGCTTTCTTTTTTCAAAGTCCCACATCGGCCAACGGAGCGAGGCGACTCCGCCATACAACCCTTCGCTAAGTATCTTTTGGTGCTCTGAAAGAAAAGATCCTAAAAGTGAGCGGTTGCCTGCGGTCGAAAACGGCAGACTCGGACTTCCGTTAAAATACCCGATCTTTTCGAAGGGATACTCCTTCGAATTCAAACTGATGATGAAAAAAAGGTTATTCGGATCTGACACGACCACCGCTTTCCCACCGCCCTTTACCACAGGAACATTCGACTCAAATTCGCTTGCTCCGAGAGCCATCAGGCTTTTTACGGCATCGCGTTTGTCCTTTGCTCCAATAGCGTCGAGATGCTTGGCGATGATCTCTTCAGGTTTTAGGTTCTGAGCGGTTGCACCTGTGGTGAGCAGTAAGAATGTAACAAAGAAAAGGGTCAAACGATCGAAGGTTTTCATACAGATCTCCTTTTAGGCCAGGATGGTATATTCAGACCATCAGGATAACGAAGTTGCCGCCAACGTATTCGAAACATCCGGAGCATCACAGGACGACAGAATCAGATCAGCGTCCTGATCAGCCTCAACGTGACCGTCTCCGAATGTTTGCCTTTCTTCAAGTGCTTCGAAATACGTCGTAATATTGTCCAGGATCTCGGTTGCTGAATGCGAATGGTAAAGCGTTTGCCGAAACTGCGCTCCGCCAACGAGTCCTTTGGTGAACTGACCCGCTAGCTGCTTCATCTTGCCAAGTGAAACGATCTCAGGCATCTCTTCACGACACATCGAGAAGAATTCGAGTAAAACATCCTTTTTCTCCGCAAGGTCCGGTTGATAGGCTTCGCGGCCTTGTATAACATCGTGAAACTGGCGAAAGATCCAGGGATTTTGCATGGCTCCCCGGCCGATCAGTATTCCATCTGTGCCGGTTTCACGCCATTTCGTCATGCCGTATTCGATCGTGGTGATGTCACCGTTTCCCGAAACGGGGATACTCACCGCTTCCTTCACCTGTCTGATCAGATCCCAGTTTGCAAGCCCCTTATAGCCTTGTTCCCGCGTGCGTCCGTGCACCTGAATATGCTCAACACCGCACTGCTCCGCCATTTTAGCGATGTCAACGACATTGATCGACGCTTCAGAATAGCCCGTACGTACCTTAAGCGTTAACGGGATCGTGATGGTTTTCTTTATCTCTTTGAGAATGTTCTCAAGCAACTGCGGATCTCGCAAAAGTCCGGAACCGCCTCCATTCTTAACGACTTTCGGGGCAGGACAGCCACAGTTTACGTCGAGAATGTCAGCACCGACCTCTTGGGCCATCTCGGCTCCCATCGCCATTCTGTCAGCCTTTCCACCGAAGATCTGAACCGCATACGGACGTTCTTCCTCATCAAAACGCATTTGCCGCTTCGATTTGGGATTACCACGCGTCAGCCCTTCGACAGAGATAAACTCCGAGACAACAAGGCCCACACCGCCCCGCCGTTTGATCAAATGGCGAAAGGTATAGTCCGTCACACCAGCCATCGGCGACAGAATCAGCGGCGGGTTGATCTCGATATCTCTGATCTTAAACGGCTTCATTTACAACTACTTTCGAAAACAAGCGAGACGGCTCGGAGCCGCCTCGACAAGTTGTCTATCAATCCTCATTACTCTGATTCAGCCCTTCTTCTTACCTTTGATAACCAGAATAAGACCGACTAAAGCAAGGAAAAAAGAAACTATTAGAACTAAAACGCCTGGAATGATGCCCAGCATTGCTTCTTCTATGCTCGTTCTCCCGTCAGTCAGAGGCACGAGTGCCGCTGAGATTCCCGCGACCGCAATACCAAGCAAAATACCCAGAATTCCAATTACGAGAACGATCTTTGCGAACATAGTTTTTCTCTTTTCCTATCGACCTACTGCTTGGTCAAAACAACGCCGGTAGCGTCGAATGAAACCTCGGTGACAGTTCCGTCAGCGTTGCGTTTGTCGAATTTGGCACCGTCGTCATTGATCAGGTGGTCAACGTGATCTTTAGGTAAAACTTTTGTTTTGAAAGTACCCTGAGCCTTGACCTTCATACCAGCCGAATTCAAAGGAATAAAGAACTTGTGATCGCCGAACGTGACTCGGACCGATTTGCCATCGACCTTGTCAGCCATTTCCATCCAGCAGCCTTCTTTTTTGCACGAACGGACAATTACGCCTTCGACAGCTACGGTTTTATCCGCAAATTTGTCGGGCGATGCGAGGACCTTTTCAACCTTGACCTTTTTGACACTTGCAACGAGAGCATCACCGCGAGTGATGGTCTCACCGGGTTTCAAATCAACCGGAGCGTTGTCTTTGCTCTTAACAACCGGTTCGCCTTTACTGTTCAGTTCCGGCTTGCTGGCAGTATCCTGGGCGAAGGTGACCAGGCCAAGTGCAAAAATAAATGTTGCGGATACGATAAGTTTTTTCATAATTCTGTTTTTACAAAAGCTACTAGATATTAGTTGACTCTCTAACCATCCAATTATACATCGGTATAAAATTTTAGGCTATCGTCGTGATTCCAAGTTCGGCGGCTTTTCGGCGATCATCTTCGGGTTGCTCCATACCAAAGTGACCAAAAATCCCCCCGATAATCGAAACTAAACATCCCTGTCCGACAATGTCATACTCTGTCACACGAACAAGAGCACGTAAACCATTGACACAGCAAAGGTTAGTCCACTTTGCAGGCAAATGCCTTTGTCCCATGTCCCACGACCTCGACGCGCGCACTGTATCCCTCAGGCCAACTATCGCGACGCTTGATTAACGAAAAGATCGTCGAAATAGTTGCACATACAGCATAACGTTGCAAGCCCAGCGGGCAAGATGAAATAAGAGCCGCCGTACCAGGTCGCCAGCATTACTTCATCCTTTCATAAACAATGCGTCCGCCCATGATCGTTGTAATAACCGTTGCGTCTTTTATTCTGCGGGTTTCACCGGTGAAAATATCGTGTGAAAGAATCACCATATCGGCCAGTTTTCCAAGCGCCAGACTTCCTTTTTCGTTTTCCTGAAACTCGGCGTATGCCGATCCCAGCGTGTATGCACGAACCGCCGTCTCGACAGAGACACTCTTCTTACCTGAATTTATCGCCGCATGGATACCCATCAGCGGATCTATGTCGATCATCGAAGCGTCCGAGCCAAAAGCCACCCTTGAGCCCGTTCGAAATATGTAGGCGAGATCATCGCCGACGTCCTCTCCGCGATAAAACAATGCCGGCTGCATCGAGGCAATGATCGAAGATCGCGAGAGCCGGGCGATGTCGCGAGTAGCGATACTGTGCGTATGCTCGATCCTAAACCGACGGTCACGCCTTCCATTCTTTGATGCCGCAAACTCAAAAGCGTCGATAGTATTTTTGTTTTCGGAGCTACCGATAGCGTGGATCATGACCTGCAATCCGGCTTTGTCCGCCTTTGCAACTCGCTCGCCAAGTTCGCCGCGTTCCTCCATCGTCCCGTCCGCAAACCATTTCACGCATCCTCCGCGAACCATCGCATCACCGGTTGCGGCAGGCATGCCGATCGAATTATCTTTTTCCCAATCACCGAGGCCGACGCATTCATAGATACGCGTTTTCAGCTTTCCGGCTTTCGACATCTCGCGATAGGTCGCAAAGAGGTTGTCCGAATGGACATCCTGAACACTCGTCACGCCACGCGAAGCAGCATAGTTGCTCGCCGCCTCAGCGATCTCGGCCCAGTTTGTCGCGTTGTTTTTGGGCACCGAGTTTCGAACACGAGTAAGAACCGAACGATGAACCACACCCGTTGCCCGTCCGGCTTCGTCACGTTCGATATTAGGATCTCGATTAGTTGGAGTAACCAACTCGATTCCAGCCGCTCGAAGGGCAGATGAATTCACGAGAGCCTTGGTCGGATCGCTAAAATAGATAAAGACAGGATTGTCAGGGCTTACTGCATCGATCTCAGCCACAGTTGGCAGTTTGGCGTCCTGAAATTGAGCGGCATCCAACCTCGCACCGAGCGCCCAACGGCCCTTAGGCAAAAATTTAGTGAAGTGAGCGATGCGGGCAAGGAGTTCCTGAGAGCTTTTGATAGCGGAAGCGTCCAGATGCGAGAACCAGTTCCCAACGCCGGTGAAATGAACGTGAGCATCGTTAAATCCGGGAATGACAAGTTTTCCTTCGGCGTCGATGGTTCGTGTAGAAGTCGTCGCCAAAGATCGTACCTCTAGGTTTGATCCAACAGCGATAATGCGTCCGTTCGACACAGCAACCGCCTGGGCAATCGGCTTTTTGTCGTCTATCGTTCGAACATTTGCATTAACTATGATCAGATCCGCCGATCTCTGCCCTCTTGCTGAGCCAGCGATCGAAAACAAGAGAAAAACGGAAATTAGATACCTCACTTGCGTTCGTATACCACATTGCCTTCAACGATAGTTTTCAGAACCTTAACATCCCAGATCTTGGGTGCATCGATCGTGAAAATATCGTCGGAAAGTATGACCATGTCGGCGAGTTTTCCGACCTCGAGCGTTCCCTTCACGCCTTCCTGAAATTCGCCGTAAGCAGAGCCCCAGGTGAAGGCTCGCACGGTTTCGTCTACCGAAATCTTTTGCTCAGGTATCCAGCCATTGGGATTCTTGTCGTCCATTGTCCGCCGCGTCACAGCAGAAAATACGCCCCAGAGCGGATTTAGCGGAGCCACGGGTGAATCTGAGCCGAATGCCAGAACTCCGCCAGTATCCAGGATCGTGCGAAAGGCGTAGGTTCCTTTTAGGCGTGGCTCATCCAGACGCTTCCATGCCCAACGCCCGTCATCGATAATGTGGAAAGGCTGCATCGATGCGACGACTTTCATTGCTCCAAAACGCTTGATGTCATCGAGCCGAAGATGTTGAGCGTGCTCGATTCTAAATCGGCGATCGCGGACACCGTTCGTTTTGACGGTCTGGTCGTAGATATCAAGAATGGTCGCATTGGCCCGATCGCCGATCGCGTGAATGTTGATCTGCAGCCCCGCTTTGTCTGCTCCGAGAACGAGTTCGGGCGTTTTAGGAATGTCCTCGCCAGCCAAGCCCGACGTTTTTGGGTCATCAAGATACGGTTCGAACAGCCACGCCGTCGTCGAACCAAGACTGCCGTCAGCGTAGCCCTTCAAACAGCCAACACGCAGCATCGGGGTTCCAAAAGCGTATCTCACGCCGGTGTTTTGCCATCGTTTGTAATCCGCCAAAGTAGAACATCCGTAAATTCGGGTTTTCATCTTGCCCTGACGGATCAATTCCTGATACACACCGACATCGGTGCCCGCTGAAACGTCCGTCACGCTCGTGATGCCTAGGCTCGCGGCGTGTTCGGTAGCGGCGGCGGCAAACTCCATTTTCTCGTCCCAGGACGATTCCGGAACCACCTTGTAGATGTACGACATCGCCGCGTCTTTCAAAACACCAGTCGGATTTCCGGCCGCGTCGCGAACGATCAGCCCGCCGTCAACTTCTTTTGTATCTTTATTTACGCCGGCCATTCGCATCGCCAGACTGTTCGCGAGAGCCATGTGGCCGTCAAGACGGTCGATAAAAACCGGATTGTCCGGGGAGGCCGCATCGATCATCGCGGCAGTCGGCAAACTTGCTGGTTTCCAGTTCTCGTGGTCCCACTTCCCGCCGAGTATCCAACGGCCTTTTGGCAGTTTCGCGGCAAACGCTTTGATACGTGCGACAAACTCCTCAGGGGTTTTAGCATCACGCAGGTCAACGCTCGAAAGCTGCTGGCCCGTCTCCATAAAATGGACATGAGCGTCGTTAAACCCCGGAATGATCGTCTTACCGCCTGCATCCACGACCTTCGTATTAGCTCCAACCAGCGGTCGCGTGTCGGCATCTGAACCGATGGCAATAATCTTGCCGTTGAGAACGGCAATGGATTTCGCGATCGTCCGTTTGGCGTCCATTGTTCGAATGTTCGCGTTAGTCACGACCAGATCCGCTTTGATCGACTGGGCAAATATATTAGCACCAGCCAAAGCTGATAAAAGAGCGAGGGCAGCAAAGACAGTAAACTTTTTCATATTAGTTCGCGGTGTAGAAAGTGTATCCTTGGAATTGAGCCGATTATACCAATGAAAGAAAAGTATATCCACATTTCAAGCCTGTTGATTACGATAGTTGGCTTTGTTTTCATTGGTTTCCTGTACGTCTCTGAACCGCGAACACTGGCTGAAGTCGCGACCAAAAGCCAGGTCGCGATCGGAACTTATGAGATAAATAAAGAGGAGTTTGGTCGTGGTCTAGCTGCATTTCGAGCGGAAGATTACGGCGGAGCCCGTTTAGCATTTGAGCGTGCCGATCCGGAAAAGCGTGATCCGGCCACGCAATTTTACATCGCATACAGCTTTTATAGGCAAGGCTGGGGACGCGTATCAAACGACGACGCATTATTTCAAAGCGGTCTCGCCGCGTCAGATCGGGTTTTAGCGATCGATCCGAATTTCCGAACGTCCGATGGATCGTTGGGTATCAAGACAGCAACGGAACTCAAGACCGAATTCGAAGACGGCTTAAAGATCACGCCGTCGGATTTTAATCCATTCAAGCTAACTCGCGAACGAAAGTAAATGCAGGAAACCGACAAAGAGATAGAAGCAGTCGAGGTGATCGACAAAGGTGAACTGGATACGGTCGAAGAAAAAACGATCGTCAGGTTTCCCACGCGAAAACAGTCTCAAACCTCTAGCGGGTCTTATGCGACCTATATTCTTTTGCCCGCCGTCTTTCTAACCGTCACGCTTCTCGGAGGCTTGCGTCTCGGAGCGGTGGACAATGCGTTTCTCTTTCTAAAGCCCGCGTTGATTTGTTTGGTCTTTGCAGCTTTGACCTTTGTTTTATTCGTAAGGTCGAGGATGATCACGATCGAGGGCTGGATCTCAGAAGATCGTCCGATGCTGGAAAACGCCGGGAATATAGCCGTTTTGCTCACGCTGTTTACTGCAACGGTACAGCTTTATAACTCACTGTTGCCCGAGCAGGGATTAACGTTTTGGGTCATTGGATTTTGCTTCTTTTGGACTATTTGGAACAACCTGTTTGCGGATTTTGACCCCAAACGGTTGCTCCGGAGCATGATCGCCTTGTTCGGCTTGGCGTTCGTGGTCAAATATCTCGTCCTTGCAAACATAACCGCCGCCCCAACTGGTAGCTGGTGGCAGCGGTTATTTGAAAACCCAGGTAAAGAAGCCTTTACATGGCTGCTCGAACTGCCGCAATACTCGGCTGGAACGGGCTATATTCAGTTTTTCGCACTTTCGTTCTACTTGATCGGTCTGTATCTCCTACCACGACAGCCGAGACAATAGTGACTACCGGATCGAGAATGCCAGCGACTTTCCATCACGGGTTACACGGATCGTACGGGTCTGGACCGAGATGGATTCAATGACATCGCCGACCATTATCCCCACCGCCGCTGCCGAACCACCAACCGACTGAATGCGTCCCCCAGTACCGGTCGAACTCGCGCTTACACCGATCGAGGAAAGAAAGTCTTTCGCGGAGATCAATACTCTTTTGGGAGCCGGAGCAAGGTCGTCGATATCCGGAGCATTTATCTTTTTCGAATCTGTCGCGGCTGTGTCATATGAACCGCCACCGGGCTTTTCATTCTTTGGCTCTGTCACAGCTGGCGTTTTCTGCCCGGTTTTGAGAATTCGATCTGGCGTAGTCTCAGGTTTGGCTTCCGCGAGAGTCTGATCTGCGATCACCTCGGTGTTTACGACCGGCTGATCCTGAGCCACCGGATTGTTTACGGGCGAACCCGGTTCGGCCGGAGCATAGGCGACCACCGGGACACTCGCGACATCGGTCGAGTAGACCGAGTTATAACCCACATATCCGCCAACTGCTAGCAGCAGCCCGAGTGGAGCGGCAAATCTCACGGTAGCAGGAAACCACGATGCTCGCTTTTCCTGCGGTTTGCCTATAGCAATACGAGCCCTTACTTGAAAGTCAAAATCCTTTGGAGCCTGAACCCGTCCGAGCGTACCGATCAGACGGCCGACCTCGATGTGTTCTGTTTCCGGTAAGTTGTTGTGTTCGTTGACCATTTATAAATAATTCTGCAATTTCTCTTTTAACAACGCCCGCCCGCGGCTGATGCGTGATTTGGTTGTGCCAAGGCCCAGTTCCATGATCTCGGCGACCTCGTCGTAGGATTTACCCTCGACATCGCGGAGAATAACGGGCACACGGTATTTCTCAGGCAAGGCTGCGATCGCCTTGGCGATGGTACGGCTGCGTTCATCTTCGACGAGTTCCTCGTCAGCCAGCATCTTGCCGTCCGTCGGTTGAAACTCGACGTCGCTGTCGTCCTCGCCTTGAAACAATCCGGTCAGCGAAAGCAGCTTTCTCCTTTTTCGCCTGCGGATCTCACTAATAGCAAGGTTTGTCGCTATACGATAGATGTAGGTCGAGAACGCGTACTGGGTATGATATCTGTCGAGGGCAAAATAAACCCTGACAAATGTCTCCTGAGCGAGGTCGACCGCCTCTTCATAATCATTCAAAAATCTATAGAGATAGTTCGTTAACGGATTCCGGTAACGGGACATGATCTCGTTAAAGGCGGATTCGTCACCACCACGAGTGGCGTCGACGAGTTCGTGGTCGGAGAGCTTACCTTCAGCCATACGGTTACGCTGAACCCCCACGCCAAATGTTCCTGTGCTGTCGAGAGCCATACATTCATACTATTAAAACGTACTTTTGTATAAAACAAAATCGCCTCTGGTAATGATCACGCCCAGCCGCCGAAATTGTTGCGAAAAATTCGGCGGCCGGCGTAACCAATATCATTGATCCACCGTCTTTACTGTCATTACGACGAAAAGCGTGTCATTGACCCCGGGCATATTCAGAGTGCCGATCAGCGTCGGAACATTTTCTGATAGCCCGACTTTGTTCAGCGTGATGCCTATCTGCTCGTAGCTAACGACAGAACGCTCTTTGCCCGATTCGTCCTTGGAAACACTCGTGACAACGGGCACTTTGGCTCCAAATCTAAACGACTCTAACAGAAATGCTTGACCGCCTTTCGCGGTCAGACCTGTCTTAAGCTCGTTAGCCGTCATCTCAACAAAGCTCGGCTGCTGGATTACAACGTCCCGTCCAAAATTCGCTATACTCCTGTATTCGAACTTGCCCCTATTGGATATTCGTCCAAAGAGCGTGTCTGAAAGTCGGTAATTTGAATACGAATAATTCGCCTTCAAACGCTGCGATATGCCGGAGAGCGATGAAGGAAGACTTCCCTTTGGTCCTGCGTCATTCGAACCCATCAAAAGCTGCAATGAAACCTCATAACTGGGCTCCACCGCAGTCTGCCCCAAACCCATCACCGGTAATAAAAACAGCACGCCGGACACACATATACCTGCAATCAATAATTTGATCTTATTCATCAATAATCTCCTGAAATAGTTTTCGGGGAGTAGCAATCCGTTAAACAGATCGGGCGTCAGAAAGTTGCAAAAATTGCGGAGCTAACCAATATTGGGCTGTCTAAAATCAAAAAAGCCCCAGAAACGATGTCTGGGGCTTAACCTATTATCTAAGACCTAGCCGACCTTGAAAAGTTCTTCGTCGACCTTTTGGCCGAAGGTTATCGTTCCTACATCGGTCTCCTCGACCATCTTCTCGTCGGCCCATAGAACCGTGCGAAATGGGACGAGCGTTCCCTGAGCGTAGTTGTAATCGTAGAATTTTCGGCGGTATTTCACGCCTGCTTCTTCATAGGTCAGCATCAAAACTCGGAACGACTTTGCACTGACGTAGAAGCGTGTTTTCCGTGCCTGTTTGTCGGTGATGTCGATCAGGTAATAATCGACGCCCATTATCTTTTCACGCGGGCCCATTTCCACGGTCGAACCGTTTTCTTTATATCGGAGAAATGCTTCGAGGCCGCGAACTATCTGATTCTCAAACCCTTTTGCTGCATCCTCACGCGGGGTGAAAACAGTATTGTTGTAGATACCAAAGATGTTGTCGTTAAATACCAACGAGTAACGAGCGTTTGGGAATTCCTGATCGAGGCGGATCTTTTCTTTTTCAAGCGTTTCTGATCTGATGACGAATTTCTGATACGTCGCCTGCTCTATCTTGCCGTCAGCCGCTGTATAGGTTGCACGGCCGCGTTCGGTTGTGGTCTTTCTGATCTGGTTAAGCAGCGGGCGGCCCGCGCCATATCCGTAAGCCGCGATCAAGGATGTTTCGATCACCTGATCGGCCGAGATGGATTTGGGGTCAAATTTGGCGGTGCTCGCAGATGGCTTTGCCGTGACGCTCGGTGGCGTAGCGGAAGGTGTCGGCGTAGGTGATGCCGCCGTTTCAGTCTGAGCAACAGACGAATAGGCACCGACCAACGTCAGCAACGTGATGAAAAAGATCGATCTAAAACGCAAAGACACTAAAAACTTCTCCTACGAACCTGTTAGTAATTCAAGGGCGAATTGTAACACAAACAACCAGTAGAGGCACCAGTCGAGCGTTCCAAACCGTATCTCATTGATGATTCTATTTGCGGAAAAGATGCACGCCGTGACCTCTTCTTCAACGGATCCAGCGCTCACTCGAACGCTGAGAGCTTGAAACCGGCTGCTCCGCGAACTAAACTCATTTCTCTGAAGTCGGACGTTGTATGTTTCACATCGCACTATTCGAACCCGAGATACCGCCGAACACGGGCAATATTGCCCGCCTTTGTGCCGCGACCAATACCGATCTCCATATCGTTGGCGTCACGGGGTTTCGAATGGATGACCGAACGCTGAAACGTTCGGGGCTCGATTATTGGGATAATGTGAACCTGCATCGTCACATAGATCTCAATGACCTGGCCGCTACGTTGCCCGATTCCAGGTTCGTATATCTGACGACCAAAACCGACCGCATATATACGGAATGGGAATTTCAGCCGAATGACTGTCTCGTTTTCGGCCCGGAAACCCGCGGCCTGCCTGAAACGCTGCTTGCTGAGAACGCCGACCGGTGTCTTACCATCCCGATGCCTAACCCAAACGTTCGTAGCCTGAATCTCGCAAACAGCGTCGCTATCGTCCTCTACGAAGCCTTGCGGCAAACGTCACAATAGGTGATTGCCGCGTTTACATTTTTTTACACTTCGACATCACTTCCCGGACACCTCATAACCAAAAGTCTGCGTCATATAACCGTCAACATGATGTGACACATCTCTTTTAGGAGGGAGACTTAAGTTATGAACAGAATAAAGAAATATTTCGCACTTTCATTTGCAGTTATCGCGTTTTCTATTGTTGGGTTCAATGCCGAGACGATCGCGGCACCGGTCGAGAAGCCGGCGAAAACGATCGAGCAGCAGGTCAACTCAAAGATCCGCGGCCTTCTTCGCTACGGCGTATTTGACAACATCACTTACTCTGTCAGCGGCGATACCGTGACCCTTAGCGGTAAGACCATAACGCTCGGAACCAAGGACGAAGCCGCCAGGTCGGTCAAGTCGATCAAGGGCGTTTCGAGTGTTATCAATAACATCGATGAGCTGCCTTTAGGTTCATTCGACAACCGCATCCGGCGTGCAGCGTATGTAAGCTTCGTAAATCGTGGTCCGGCTCAGTACTTCAACGAGATCAATCCTGACGTCAGGATCATAGTCGAAAACGGACGCATGACGCTCGAAGGTTTCGTTTCGAGCCAGAGCGACTCAAACCTGCTAAACATCCTCGCCCGCGGCATTCCCGGCGTTTTCGAGGTAACCAATAACCTCGTCGTCGGCCGCGACTCGCGAAGATCGTAACCCTTTAACTTAACCAACAAAAAAGCCGGGCAGCGATGCTCGGCTTTTTTTGTTTTCCAGTCGGATCGGTTCTATGGCATCTCTTTTATCGGGAATACATCCGGTACTTTTTTCGATAGCTTCATGCGAAGATCTGCCAGCAAACCCGCTTTTGAATTTCCAGTAATTCCGTCAGAAACAAAATTCAACGGGTGGTCTACTGCGGCAAAACTATTGTCCCCTTTTAGCTCAAAAGCACGAATAATATGATGATTAGGAGATACCTTATCACCCTGGAGGAATAGCAAATATTCCTTCTGCAAACGTGGAAGCCCCTTCCCTTCGAAAAAGTAGACGATAGTTTGGCCGGATGGATACCGTACGGTGCCTCCTCGCCTATCCATAGTCAAGACCTTGGTGTTTCGAAATGAAGACCCGGATTTCAGAACTTCGCTAACAGTGATATCAAATTCTGAATAGATCCCCTTTTGATCATTTGAAAGATGGGCAGATGCTGACACTACTTTACCAATCACGATCAAATCACTTTCTTTTGTGGGGAGAGCGGGAATTCCGGCGTCTTCCTCATCTACCACACCTGCGGCAGAGTCTTCCGGGTGAGGTCTAAGAGTAACAAGTCGTTGACCGTCGAAAAGCAGTCCCTTTTTTCGTCTGAGATCCGTCTCCTCGGGGCTAAGAGCTGGGCGGCTCGCACCCAAATCAAAGACGGGATAGCTACTACTATCCGGTCGACGGTAAGATTCATCCCGCACATTGTCGCCACCAGCACGTTGGCTTAAGCTTTTGCTCGAACCAAGGTACAACGTAGTGAGCATGAGGAAGAATAGATGTAACCAAATGACCTTATTTCGCTTCATGATTTCCCCTCTTTGAACTCTCGGTGACTGTGGAAATTGCCTTTAAGACGGCTGTAGAGTCTCATAGGACGCTGAACGACCTGGGAACGATCATTCTAGCTACGATAGCTGGATTTCTATCAAAATACATGAGAATCAAAAAACCCGACTCTTGGGGTATACCATTGCTTAGTTCTCTTTCTCTGATTTGGACTGCGATGCTTCAGAAAGTGCCTTACGTACCGTTGATAAAAGTATCGCTTGGTTTATCCCGGAATAAGATCTCGATTCAATGGAACCAGTGAGATTTCGGACACCGCCATCCCGCAATTCATAGCCGTTTATAATCTCGTAGTTCGGCCCTTTTTCGCGGTTCTTCAAAAAAAGAATGTATTTGCCGCCGACCTGCGGCATTAATAGTCCTCCAATACGATGTAATCGCCTCAGACCTTTTCTATATTTGACGAACCCTCCCTCTCGGTCCAGGGTGACAAAACCTTCTTTTTTGGCATTGCCGGTTGTATCCCTTAAGATCTCATCGATTTGAACCGTAAATTCCGAGTAGACGTTCTTTTTATTGTTTGAAAGGTGCGCAGCAGCGCCCAAGACCTGTCCAATTACAATCAATTCGCTTTCGTTTACAGGTATTGCTGGAACCGAAAGGTACTCATCATTGATGAGCATCCGTTCTTCGTCTTCAGCTATCGGAATCGTGGATTCTACCAATCCCCCTCCATTTTCATACCTTTTACCTGCAAGCTGCCTCCTCGCTCTTCGGGCGATATCCTGCTCCTCCGGTGCGTCATATCGTGCGGTTGGGAACTGCTTTCTGAATTCTTTTCGCTTTTGTTCGATATCAGGTTCAATCTTACTGGCCTGTCCTGCGGTTCGGAAAGATACCATCAAGGCGGAGCTGGTTACGACCAGCACAGCCACAGCTATGGTGATCAGTTTTTTCAACCCGTGCATAAACATCTCCTATGGAAATTACTCAATGTTGAAGTGTGGAACACACGATACCCAATCAAAGAGTGGAATCCTATCGTGGACATTTTATTTTAATCAGCCAAGTGTATCAATGAAAAAAGAAACGTGTGGAGCTAGCACATTATATGTCCGCGTTGCAGCAAAACCCATGTAGAAAAACTCTCATTACAAAATAATCAAATCTAAGACGACGGCAAGTGCTAGTACGAATACGTGTATGCCGAACACTATTGCGGCGGTTCGCCATTTGTTTTGCGACAGACTAAGAGCAAGACCGTAAGTAGATATCTGCAGGATAGTGAAGGTCAGCATCGAAACAAACCCGACTGCTGTGTACTCGCCAGGTCGGAAATACTCCCAGACCACTCCTATCAAAAACGGAAATGGAAAAAATGCCTGTGCCCAAAGCATATTTGGAGGGGATAAGCTAGCCTGCAAGGAGGCAACAATAAGAAGAATTGGATACGCAATCAGCGAGACCCAAAGCGGGATAAATCTTCGGAATATTTCCCTCATAACTAGCCCACATTGCCTTTCTGCTCTCAATCAGTCATTATACTCGTTTGCCTTCGGGCGGGGAATTATAACTATGATCGCAGCAGAAAAGATTCGTAACATCGCAATTATCGCACACGTTGACCACGGCAAGACCACGCTTGTTGATGCGATGCTGGCTCAATCAGGTACGCACCGTGACAACGAAGCCGTCGTTGACCGCGTGATGGACTCCATGGATCTGGAACGCGAACGCGGGATCACGATCATGGCGAAGAACACCTCGGTCCGTTATGGCGACTACAAAATTAACATTTTGGACACACCGGGCCACGCCGATTTTGGCGGTGAGGTCGAGCGGGTTTTGAAAATGGTCGATGGTATCGTCCTGCTGGTTGACGCTGCTGAAGGCTGTTTGCCCCAGACACGTTTTGTTTTGCGTAAAGCTCTCGAACTCAAACTTCCCTGCATCGCCTGCGTGAACAAGATCGACCGTCAGGATTCGCGTCCTGAAGAAGTTTTGGACGAGATCTACGACCTCTTTATCGATCTCGGCGCAAATGACACCCAGATCGAATTCCCCGTACTCTACTCGATCTCACGTGACGGCATCGCCAAGAAAAACCTGGCTGACGAATCGAAAAACCTGATCCCGCTGTTCGATCAGATCATCGAAAGCATTCCGGCACCTCATGCTTTGCGTGACGATTCGCTGCAGTTGCTCGTCGCCAACATCGACTACAATCCCTTCGTTGGACGCCTCGCGATCGGACGTATTTTCTCGGGTTCGATCGCTAAGAATCAGGAAGTTGCAGTCGCCAAACGTGACGGCACCGTCGGCAAGACCCGCGTTAAAGAGCTTTTCGTTTTCGAAGGCCTTGAGAGAACCACAGTCACCGACGCCGGAACTGGCGAGATCGTCGCACTCGCGGGATTTGACGAGATCGAGATCGGCGAGACGATCACAACGATCGAAAATCCTAAGGCTTTGCCAGTTATCAACGTTGACGAACCAACGATCGCGATGATCTTCGGTGTTAATACGTCGCCGTTCTCCGGCATTGACGGCAAATTCGTCACTTCACGCCAGATCAAGGAACGCCTCGACCGCGAATTGCTTGGCAACGTGGCATTGCGTGTCGAACAGACCGAGGCTGCTGAGCAGTTCAAAGTCTCGGGCCGCGGCGAACTCCAGCTCGCCATCCTCATCGAAATGATGCGCCGCGAGGGCTACGAACTTCAGGTTTCTAAACCGCAGGTCATCACGAAAAAAGATGAGACAACGGGTGAAACGCTTGAGCCTATCGAACTCGTCGTCATCGACGTTCCTGAAGAATTCATCGGCGTCGTCACCGAAGCTATGGGCCGCCGCAAGGGCCAGATGACCAAGATGATCAACAACGGCAGCGGTCGTGTGCGTTTGGAATTTGAAGTTCCTTCGCGTGGCCTGATCGGATTCCGTGGTGAATTCCTGACGGAGACGAAAGGAACCGGGCTGCTCAATACGCTTTTCCTTCGTTTTGACAAGTACCAGGGCGACATGAAAAATCGTCAGACCGGCTCGCTCGTCAGCGACCGAATGGGCGAGACAAACACCTACGCTCTCTACAACCTTCAGGAACGCGGAACACTCTTCGTTAAACCGCAGATCAAGGTTTACGAGGGAATGATCGTCGGCGAAAACGCCCGTGCGGTCGACCTCGACGTCAACCCGATCAAGGAAAAGAAACTCTCGAACATGCGTACAACGTCCGCCGATGAAGCCATGCGCCTCGTCCCGCAGCGTGAAATGTCGCTCGAACGTGCGTTGGAGTTCATCGCCGACGACGAACTGATCGAGGTCACGCCAAAAGCCATCCGCCTACGTAAACGCGTATTGAAAGCGAACGAAAGGCCTAAGAAATAGTTACCAAAATGCAAATGAATGACACGGCCGGAAAGTTTTTACAGCTTTCCGGCTTTTTTTTCATTCTTGATGATAGTTTTTCGCCGATCTGTCCGCATTAGTAGATGAAGACTGAAAAGTTTTTATTTAATTTGCAGGAGAGATCATGAAAAATATCAAACATATCGTTTTATCGTTATTCGTAATTGCGCTCATCATTCCAAGTGCCGCATTTGCCCAGGGCGGCGTCAGAGGCGGCGGCAAAGCCGTACAACTGAACAAGGCAAAATTCGAGGCCGAGATCAAGGAGCTCTTTGACGGAAATGCCATGGGCTATCAGGTGATCTTGCTTAAAAATGGCCAGATCGTATCCGAAACGGCGGGCGGTTGGGCCCGTGTCAACAACGACGGTTCAGCAAAAATGACCGTCAACACACCGGCAAACATTGGCAGTACTGCGAAATTCTTTGCAGGAACGGCACTTCTCAGAAAATTCGAGCAGCCATCGCCGATCGGCGGCGGAATGGATTCGTGGCTGGCTCAACCATTCTATAAATATCTGCCAAAGATCTATCAGGACAACATGCACCCGAGCATCAAGCAGATCACGTTCAAAGATCTGCTGCAGCACAAAGCCGGATTTATTCACAACGATCCGACGGCAGACACTTTTTTTGAATATTTGAAAAAAGGCGTCAGCAATGACAAAACCAAGGATTTTTACTACGGCAAGAGCAAGTATGCCAACGCGAACATCACCACGATCGGTTACGTCCTCGCAGCGATCGACAATCCGACGGCGCTTAAAACAATCAACGACCTTGTCATCAAGAACAACATGCAGCCGGAGGACATGAGGATCCAGCAATATCTGGGGAATCTGTTTGAGATACAGGTTGAGACCGGGATATTCAAGCTTTCAAAGCCGTCCATCGCCCCAAGCTGTGACGCACCGAAAGAATTTGCGGCGAAGAACATCATCTACGCCAAAACCTACCGCGTTTACAACGACATCGCGAAAGGCTCCGAAGCATCATCCAAGGCGGGGGCTTCTAAAGCATGTCACGGTGCAGGCGGATGGTACATTTCCGGCCGCGAACTCGCCGCTTACGTCGCCAACGTCACAGCTTCTGAGAACATAATTTCGTCAGCGACTCGAAACAGAATGTTCAACGACAACAGCCCGAGCGACCGTCTACTGTGGTCGTTCACGGTCGGCGACTCGTCGCTCGCCAAGAACTTTGGTTGGGATACGACGCCATACATGGGCGGCGACCACGGCGGTGCTCACGCAACTATCGCGGCTCTGCCAAATGGCTACTACGCGATCGGTATCGTAAATTCCGACATTGCCCTGCCCGATAAATCCAACGTCGAAGGCGGATCGAACCGGCTCACTCGCAACATCGTCCAGGCTTTCAACGCGGGAATGGCGGACAATTTCTAAATCGCAGAACAAAAACAAAAAGGTTGGATGATCGAAAGTGGTCATCCAGCCTTTTCTGCTTCATCTTCGTCCTCTTCGCATTCGTCCTCCGGCACATAGACCTCGTAGCCGTGCGAATCATCGTAATAATACGAACGCTCGAGCTGATCCACTTCCCACGATCCTGGCTCACCGTCATTAGCTGTGTCAGATCTGGTTTTCGGCGTTGGCGGCATATCAGCTATAATCGTTACAAATCTGAAGATAATATATCAACCTCGAAGGCCATTTGGTTTGTTCGGAATTGCTATGAACTCGCAATAAGATCAGAAATGACTAAATGTCCCTCGACGATTATACTATTGGCTACTGACCAAATCTTAAAAACCAAACCTCTGGAAGAAAACTAATGAAATCGATCTTCTCGTTCATTTTTGTAGTCGCTTTTTGCCTTAACCCTATCGCCGCGACTGCTCAGCAGGCGGTGCCCGCTAAGAAATTCGATCTCTCGATCGACAATATCATGCGCGGCCCCGAACTCGTCGGTTATGAGCCCACCGGCGTTCGCTGGTCGCCCGATGGCAGCAAGATATATTTCACGTGGAAACGAGCCAATGAACCTCTACTTGGCGAAACCGCGACCTACACGGTCAACGCTGACGGCACAGGACTAAGAAAGCTTTCCGAGGAAGAAGTGAAACAAGTACCGCCAAACGGGGACGTTTCAGATGACAAAAGATCGATCGTTTACGCCGACGCTGGCGATATCTTTCTATATACCGTTGCGACCGGTGTCCGGCGACAGATCACGAAGACAGCAGATGCCGAGGGAAATCCCAGATTCATAGGCGATCAACGGCATATCTCATTTACCAGGCAAAACAATCTCTACACAATGTCGCTCGATGGAGGGCTGTTAGAACAGCTTACTGATATTCGTGCGGCAGGAGCGGCTGGTGGTGCACCCGGTGGCGGGCCGGGCGGCGGCGGATTTGGCGGTGGAGCCGCCGGCGGTCAGAATCAGGATGCAGCACGACGCGGGACCGATAGCCAGGACTTCATCAAGAAAGAAGAACGCGACCTGCTCCAAGTGATTCGTGAACGTGCCGAGAAGCGGGAATCCGATGAAAAGAAACGTACCGAACGAGAAAAAGACAGACGCAAACCGTTTCAACTGACGGCAGGCCAGAATGCCGGCAACATGTCTCTTTCGCCGGACGGCAAGTCCGTCATTGTCAGCATTAATGAGGCTGCAACCGGAGCGAAAAACACGATCGTCCCGAACTACGTGACCGAATCCGCCTATACCGAGAGCATTCCCAGCAGGTCAAAGGTGGGCGATAATCAGGGTCGGGGACGTGTCGCGATCATTAACGTCGAAACCGGCGAATCAAAATGGGTCGATCACGGCCAGCGTCTCGCGGCGGTTCCTCCTATTCAAAGAACCGAGGGAAATGCGGCAACGACGGGTCAAACCGAACGTGCAGCCGGACAAGGTGCAGGCCGCGGCCAGGCCGGATCGCAGCAGCCGCGTGACCGCGAGGTTCAAATGTCGCCGCCAGTCTGGTCTGAAGACGGCAAAAATGCGGTTATGCAGGCACGCTCCGCCGATAACAAAGATCGCTGGATCATGCAGCTCGACGCGGCGACCGGCAAGACGAAGATCCTCGCAACGATCCATGACGATGCCTGGGTTGGCGGGCCCGGTGGATTTTCGCTCGCCTGGCTGCCTGACAACAAGCGGATCTATTATCAAGCAGAACGCGACGGGTTTTCGCACCTCTACACGGTTTCGATCGATGGTGGCTCACCGGTTCAGCTTACTTCGGGAAATTTCGAGGTCTTCGATGTTCGCATCTCAGAGGACAAGACCAAATTCTATCTCACGACCAGTGAGGTCAGTTTTTTTGAGAGAAATCTCTACTCGATGTCGCTCGATGGCGGAGTTCGCACACGCCTGACCTCAATGCCGGGGAATAATCAGGCGACCATTTCGCCAGACCAGTCAAAGTTGGCGATCATTCGCTCCTTTGCAAATAAACCGCCCGAACTTTACATTGCTCCAAATAAAGCCGGCACTACCGAAGGCGAGATCAAGCAGATCACAAATTCTCCGTCCGACGAATGGAAAACCTATAACTGGATCGCCCCGCCGATCGTCAATCTCAAGGCCCGCGACGGTGCAACGGTTTACGGACGACTCTACAAGCCCGCGAACTTCAAGAAAGGCGGTCCTGCGGTGATGTTCGTTCACGGTGCCGGTTATTTGCAGAACGTCCATAATTGGTGGAGCACATATTATCGTGAATACATGTTCCATCACCTGCTTATGGAAAAAGGCTACGCGGTGTTGGATATCGATTATCGCGGCTCTGCGGGCTATGGCCGTGATTGGCGAACCGGGATTTATCGCCACATGGGCGGTAAAGATCTGACCGACCACGTCGATGCGGCAGATTATCTGGTCAAGGAACATGGAGTCGACGCCAAACGCATTGGCCTTTACGGTGGTTCTTATGGCGGTTTTATTACGCTGATGGCAATGTTTACGACGCCGGATGTATTTGCCGCCGGAGCGGCTCTCCGACCGGTGACGGACTGGGCACACTACAATAACGGCTACACCTCGAACATCCTGAACCTGCCCCAAAGCGATCAGGAAGCGTACCGCAAGAGTTCGCCGATCTATCACGCTGCAGGCCTGAAAGGAGCATTGCTCATCTGTCACGGCATGGTGGACGTTAACGTGCATTACCAGGACAGCGTGCGGCTCGCTCAAAAATTGATAGAGCTGCGAAAGGAAAATTGGGAATTGGCCGGCTATCCGGTCGAGGATCACGGCTTTGTGCAGCCGACGAGTTGGGCTGACGAATACAAGCGTATCTACAAGCTTTTCGAGAATAATCTCAAGGCACCGGCACAACCGGATATTACAAAAAAGAAGAAATAGTGATCCATCGCTACTTTCTTTTTAATTGGTTGTAAAACCGACTTTGAGATCAAAATAGAATTTTATGCGAATACTCGTCACCGGCGGTGCCGGATTTATTGGCTCGCACCTTTGCGAGAGGCTTTTGAACGAAGGCAATGAGGTTATTTGTCTCGATAATTTCTTTACGGGACGAAAGGCGAATATTTCTCATCTCCTGGACAACAAACAGTTTGAGGTAATTCGTCACGACGTAACGGAGCCGATCTTTGTCGAGGTCGATCAGATCTATAACTTTGCGTGTCCCGCATCTCCGGTCCATTACCAGTACAATCCGGTCAAAACCGTCAAAACCAACGTGATGGGAATGATCAACATGCTCGGACTCGCAAAACGGGTCAGAGCACGGATACTGCAGGCATCGACGAGCGAAGTTTACGGCGACCCGATCGAACATCCGCAAACCGAAGCCTATTGGGGCAACGTCAACCCGATCGGCCTACGAAGCTGCTACGATGAAGGCAAACGAGTCGCCGAGACCCTGATGATGGATTACCATCGCCAGAGTGGTGTTGATACGCGTATCGTGCGTATTTTCAACACTTACGGCACGCGTATGCTCGAGAACGACGGCCGTGTTGTCTCCAATTTCATCGTTCAGGCGTTACGCGGTGAAGAATTGACCATCTATGGTGACGGATCACAGACACGTTCGTTCTGCTACGTCAGCGATCTGGTGGATGGCATCATAAAACTGATGAATGTCGAAGGCGATGACGTTCATATGCCGGTCAACCTGGGTAACCCGGGCGAATTCACGATGAAGGAACTCGCCGACGAGGTCGGCAAGGCAACTGGCAAAGACATCAGCATCCGCAATCTGCCGCTGCCGCAGGATGACCCGAAACAGCGAAAACCAAATATCGAGCGTGCGAAGTCACTTTTAGGCTGGGAACCCAAGGTTCCGCTGGCCGAAGGATTGAAATTAGCATCCGCTTATTTTGCATCCGTCGTCGGTAAAGACTAGATCTCCTGCCTTTCCGGCTCTAAACGCGATATAATGCGGTAAGTATGAAAATTCTTATCACGGGCGGAGCCGGGTTTATCGGCAGCCATCTTTCCGACAAGCTCATCGCCGAAGGGCATCAGATCACGGTCATCGACGACCTTTCGACCGGACGATATTCGAACATTGCTCATCTTGAGGAAAACCCGAATTTCCGCCTGATCATCGACACGGTCCTCAATGCTCAACTGATGGAAGATCTGATCCGTGAGACCGATCGTGTCTATCACATGGCGAGTGCCGTTGGCGTCCGGCTCATTATGGAGCAGCCGGTGAAAACGATCGAAACGATCTTTCACGGTACTGACACCGTCCTAAAATTCTGCTCGCGTTACCGCAAGCGTGTTCTCATCCCGAGTACATCTGAAGTATATGGGAAAGGTATCTCAGTTCCCTTTAACGAAGATGACGATTTGCTGACCGGAGCGACCGACAAACATCGATGGGCGTACGCCTGTGCAAAAACACTCGACGAATTCCTCGCCCTCGCTCATTGGAAAGAGACACAGCTTCCAGTGGTCGTATGCCGCCTCTTCAACACCGTTGGGCCGCGTCAGACCGGCCAGTATGGAATGGTAGTCCCTCGATTTGTTCAATCGGCTATGAAAAACGAGACTATCGAGGTTCATGGCGATGGCACTCAGTCGCGTTGCTTTGGACACGTTTTAGATGTCGTCGAGGGGTTGACACGGCTTATCGAGACTCCGGCTTGCTTCGGAACGGTGGTAAACCTTGGAAATAGTGAGGAGGTTTCGATCAACGATCTTGCCAAACGTGCGATCGCGTTGACCGGCAGTGCGAGCCAGATAAAGTATCTGTCCTATGATGAGGTCTACGGTCAGGGATTCGAGGATATGCAGCGTCGTGTTCCAAACCTCGAGAAAGCAAAACGTTTGATCGGTTACCAGCCAACCCGAACGCTCGATGACATCATCAATGATGTAGCAAACGAGCTTCGCGGAGCCCCGTCAGAATCGAAAATGCATGCTTGATGTTATGAGAAGTGAGAATCCCGGAATGATCCGGACAAATGTTGAACCGTTAAGGACAAGAGTTGCTCGCCACCTTCTGGTCACGGGCTTTTTTTTGTTGTCCGCTGGCTTCCTGCTTCTGTCGTCAGCCTCGGCCCAATCAACTGGCGGGGCAAAGGGCAAGGTTCGCAATCTCAATGATCAAGGCATTCCCAACGCAACGATCTCAGCCCGGCAGAAAGGCGTCGATATCAAGTCAACTAAGTCAGATGCCAAGGGAACCTTCGTTCTCGACGGACTCGAACCCGGAATTTACAACCTCGCCTTTGAGGCTCGCGGTTATTCTGCGGCGGTCCAGTATAATGTCGAGATCAAGAAAGGAAACATCCGCGATCTCGGTGACCGGCTCATTCTGATGGTAGATCGCGGTTCACGTGTGATAATTCGCGGCAGCGTCTTCTTTAAGGATGGCTACATCGCGAACGGGGCCAAGATCATTATCGAACGCGTAAACGGCGACGGTTCGGTCAAGAAGCTCGGTGAAACGGGCACAGATGCACAAGGCGAATTCAACTTCAGCCAACCCGAAGGCCTCGCAAAGATCCGCATCAAAGCCGCTTTCAAAGACGGAAAAGCCGTTAAAGACGTCGAGGTCGATTCCCCAATGGTCTACCGCACCGCCCTAAGCCTCGACATCGAGCGACCCAAGCCTGATTAACCTCAGAATAAAAACCTTCTAATGTAAGGAACCTTGTGATATTGTAAGGAATATGAGCGATCAAGCAAAACTTACAAGCAAAGGTCAGATAACCGTACCCCTTCGAGTTCGGAATATGCTTGGCGTCAAAACTGGCGATCGTATCTCGTTTGAGCAAGTAGGAGACGACATAGTCGTACGCCCTGTTAGGGACAGAAACCCGTTTGCGAAGTACCGGGGTATCTTTGCCACGGGTCAGGATCAGGGCATGGAAGAATTCCTGAAGGAATTTAGCGAGTTTCGAGGACGAGGCGAAGAATGATAACCGCC